>CADAAR010000003.1 GCA_902785945.1 uncultured Prevotellaceae bacterium | reverse complement strand
TAGTCTAAAGAAACATGGCATTATCCAAAGCATGTCTCGCAAGGGAAATTGTCTGGATAACGCCATGATGGAGAATTTCTTTGGTCTCATGAAGTCAGAACTACTGTATTCTGGGAAGTACACATCAGCAGACGCCTTCATCAAAGACCTGATAGATTATATAGAATACTATAATAACGAGAGAATAAAACTGAGGCTTAATGGCATGTCGCCCGTACAATACAGGAAGATGCTTACAGCTTCGATTGTTTAACTGTCCTAACTTTGGGGTTCACTTCATCTTTCCGATTCTTTTTGTTTCGAATATTAAAAATTCGTCTAATTATTTGGAACTTTCGTTTTTTATTCTTATCTTTGCCAACAGATATATAATGTTGAACCCAAAAAACTATAACAAATGAACAAACTATTACTCAAAAGTTTCTGCTTGTTATTCATCATGCAGATTCTAATTCATGTAGAAACCTATGCTTTAAGAAACGACTATGGTTATCAAGGTACGGTAGAAATAAAAGTCGGAGAAACAAAATATATTCCTCTGTTAGATGTCGTACAGACCATGCTCACATATAGCACGACTTATTACCCAAGCGGCAAATGGGTATTGAGCAACAACAGTTATAATGTATCTATGGTATCTCAGTCAATGACAGGATGTAAAATAAGAGGAGATAAAAAAGGTGACAACATCAAGCTTACTTTCTCTGGAAACATGATTTTATACGATGCTATATGGGAATATACAGGATATTATTATGTCAAAGTGGTTGATGCAGAGATTAAGGTCACGAGTATCTCTGTTAGTCCCTCCTCCACCTCATTGAAGGTTGGCGAAACCAAACAGTTATCAGCCACCGTGTCACCAAGCAACGCCACAAATAAAAGCGTTTCATGGTCATCAGGTAATACCAGTATCGCATATGTTAGCAGTAATGGACTCGTAACAGCCAAGGCGGCGGGCAATACAACCATCACCTGTAAGGCCAACGATGGAAGTGGCAAACAAAGCACATGTTCTGTGACAGTGACTGCTGCTGACCCGATAAAGGTAACGGGGATTACCTTAAACTACACTTCTGCATCGATGGTTGCTGGCGATACGAAACAACTCTCAGCTACTATTTCGCCCAGCAATGCTACTGATAAAACGGTCAGTTGGTCGTCGAGCAATACCAGTGTTGCTACTGTAGACAACAACGGCAAAATTACCGCTAAGTCACGTGGTACAGCTACAATCACCTGTAAAGCTAATGATGGAAGTGGCAAACTAGCTACATGCGAAATCACAGTATCGGGAGTAAAAAGTTACAGTAATTTCAAAGCAAAAACCATTGAAGGCGTTGAGATACAATTCCATGTAGATGATGTTAGCAGTGGAATATGTAATGTGAATGGTCAACCAGCTATCGACAAGAATACCACGGGAAAAATAACCATTCCAAGCGAAGTGGAAGGGCTAAAAGTAACCAAGATAGATCATAGTGCATTCAAAGATTGTGCAGGAATTACTGAAGTGAGTGTACCCAACAGCGTTGAGGATATTGCTAATTACGGATTTCAAAATTGCACAAGTTTAAAAACAGTAGCACTTAACAACGGTGTTAAGAAATTACAGTGGCGTGTGTTCGATGGATGCACTTCACTAACGACTGTGACCGGCATCAATAAGCTTGAATATATCTCCTCAGATGTATTTAGGGGAACGCCATGGTTAGAAGATCTGCCTGATGGCCTTCTATATTTGGGCAAAGTATTGTTTATGTACAAGGGTACTATGCCAGATAATACTACCATTAACATAAAAGAGGGTACAACACAGATTGCCTATCGTGCTCTTTTCGAATGTAAAGGACTTGTAGGACTATCTATTCCAGAAAGTCTTACCACAATAGAAAGTGGTAACTTTTATGAAAACAATCTTAGCAAGATAATAGTGGCTCCTGGCAATAAGAAATATGATTCCCGAGACAATTGTAATGCCATCATTGAAACGAGCACCAATACATTGATTCATGGATGTAAAACCTCTACAATTCCGAATACAGTAACCACACTTGGTGATTATTCTTTAGCATATTGTTCTGGTCTTACATCAATTGTTATTCCCAGCTCTGTAGATAGCATTGCCGATGGCGCTTTTGCACAGTGCGACAACTTAACGACCGTCCTCATTGGGAAAGGTACGAGAAAAATTGTCAACAATCCTTTTTATGGCTGCCGTAAACTAAGGAGTATCAGTGTGGCAACAAACAATCCTTACATTGACTCGCGTGACGATTGTAATGCCATCATTGAGAAAAGTACAGGCAAGTTGCTAGTAGGGTGTGCCGCGACAAAAATTCCAGCATCAACTAAAGCTATTGGAGTTTATGCATTCTATAATCTTACAATTAAATCCATATCTATACCCGATCAGGTTGAAAGTATTGGTAATTATGCATTTCCATATTTATATAACGGTCTTCGCTCACTTACCATTGGCAAAAGTGTAAAACAAATTGGTAAGGGTGCATTCATACAAGCAGATTCTCTTCGTTATATACGATCATTCATAGAAGAGCCTTTCGATCTTGATGAAAGTGTGTTTACTGGATCTGAATCAGCCGTTAACAGGGTATATGATAATGCTATTCTATACGTACCTGTTGGCTGTAGAGTTAATTACATGACAACTATTGGATGGAACAAATTCAAGAAAATTGTTGAGGTTGCAGATGATGCCATGCCTGAGGGAACTGTATTCACCGACAAAAGTACGGAAGGTGTAGAATTGACATTCATCGTAACAGATGCATCGGCTAAGTTATGCGAGTTGATAACATCGCCTTTGGATGTCAGTGGAAAAATTACAATTCCTGCCAAACCTAATGGTTATTCTTTGACTAGCATAGGGAAACATGCATTCTATAGTCCATATGATAATAGGATGATTACAGAGATTGTGGTTCCTGAAGGCGTAACAAACCTCTGTGAATATGCTTTATATAGCAATAATAGAACACTCAGATCTGTCACGCTACCATCCACTTTGACCACTATTGGTAATTATGCGTTTTACGAAAGTGCAATTAATTCCATCTACATCTCAAAGTATATATCGAAGATCGGAACTGGTGCTTTTCGTGATTGTGATGATTTGGAAATTATAGTCGTTGATCCGGATAATGCCTATTATTACTCGCCAGACGGAAGCAATGCAATTATAGAAAAATCTTCCCAAAAACTCATTGCCGGATGCAAGACGACCAATATTCCCAATGGTATAACTGCTATTGGACGTTCCGCCTTCTCTTATATTGATGGAATCACAGATATTGTCCTTCCTGCGTCTCTACGCAGTATAGAGAATTATGCATTTGGGAACTGTAAGAATCTGAAAAGCGTTACATCTTATATTATGGAGCCATTTGAGATGGACTCTTTAGCTTTCACTAACTATGAAGGTGTTGTTAATAGAAAAGCCGTTTATCGGTTTACAGGTGCCACTCTGTATGTTCCTACTGGTACTAAGGCAAAATATCAGTCAACTGAGGGATGGAAAAACTTCCAAAATATCGTTGAGTTTGATCCGTCCGCGTTAGGAAAACACGTTACGATGGATGCAGACAAAGATGCTCCTGTCTTCGACCTCTTTGGCCGCAAGTTATCGCAGCCACGTAAGGGCATCAATATCATCAACGGTCGCAAGGTTATCGTGAAATGACTCACACGGACAGACTCACGGGGACAGTCCCGTAAGTTGTCGTACCCCTATTAAGCCCTGTTCGCCAACGGGGCTTTTTATGCCATGTCCTATGATCCTGACTAATGCGTCAGGACCTTTTTACGATTGATAATGTTTAAACCTTTCTTGGGAGTTGTCAACTGCTGCCCAGAGAGGCTGAATATGCGATTATTATCCTTATTGTCCAATTGTATCGTTGAAATACCTAATGCTGTTGGGTCGAATTCTGAAGGATCAAACTCTTCAATATGCTGGAACTTGTTCCACCCCTTTGTTCCCATATAATTGATTTTCGAGGAGGTCGGTACATATAGTGTTCCCTTTTCGTATGTGTCAGCGTAAAATGCCTTCTCACTGATTTCTGTGGGATATTCGTTAAGTGAATAAATCGATGTTAATTTATTCATACTCTTGCTGTTACTTCCAAAAGCATTGTCTTCGATTATTTCCACGTTTTTCCCAATAACTAAATTTCTAAAACTTGGGTCGTAGAAAGCACTATTTCCTATCTTTCTAACTCCATCAGGAATAATTCTAAGAGGTTTTTCATAATTATGTCCATTTCGGAATGCATTATCATTAATGATCTCTACTTGAGATGGGATTTCACTGCTTGAACATCCTAATATGAGTGTAGCAGTTTCTTTGTGAATAACCGCATTACAATCATTACGTGAATCATAATAGCTATTGTTTTTAGAAACTGATATAGTACTCAATTTATCGTTCCGAATACATCTTCCAATCTTTTTTACATTTTTTCCTATAAACAAATTCTCCAAATTATCACACCAACCAATGCCGCCAAAGATTTCCACATTATCTGGAATGATTAATGATGTCATCTCATCCATTCCACTAGCGCCAAAGGCTCCTGGTGCAATGATCCTGACAGAAGAAGGAATGACGGTATTGTTACAAGCCGCTATAAGAATTCCACTTTGTTTCTCTATAATGGCATTACAGTTCTCTGGTGACTCATAATATTTGTTACCACTGTCAATGACTATAGATTGTAAATGAGGGCAATAAAACGGGTTAGGATTAGCACCTACGATAGTAGGGCATTCAAAAATCAGTTTATCTTGGTTCAGCACCATTTCTTCTCTGCCTATTTGAACCACACTGGAAGGTATTTCTACAGCAATTAAGTTTTCATTACAACCATGGCTATTTCCTGCAGCACTATTTTTGTAGAAAGCATATTCTGCAATACTCTTTGTGCCCTCTTTTACTTTTATTGTCGTATTTTCAGGCATTTCTCCCTTATAGGTGAAAAACGTCCTACCTATATATATAGGACCATCTGGAAGAGAATCGTACCATGGTGTATATCCAAAGGCAGAAGCTTCAATATACTCAACGTTACTGATACCTGTAATCTGTGACAAAGATGTGCACCCATTAAACGCATCATGTCTGATCTTCTTAACGGTAGAAGGCAGTTCTACAGAGGTGATTGACGCACATGAGAGAAATGCTTTATCCAAAACAGCAACTACAGTATATCCCTTTACCATTTGCGGTACTACTATCTTGCCCGTAGTATTTATGTCAATGGCTCTCTTGCCTGAATAATCACTACCCACACCACATGTTTTGTTTGCCTCACTTATAACACGGAACAGCATCTCTATTCCATCTGAATTTTGAGCAGTAAACTCTCCATTTTTTGCAACCACCTCAACAGGACATATAGCCTTTATCCCGCTACCATCCTTCGCGCTACAGATAATATTGGTGGTCCCCATATTTTGGGCAGTCACTTTGCCATTAGAATCTACAGATGCTATATTGGGATTTTCAGAAGACCATGACACAGACTGGTTAGAAGCTTTCGTTGGGTATACAAGCGCATAGAGTCCTTTAACATCTCCAACTTCCAAATTAAGAGATGAAGGAGATATAAATATCTGTGTCACTAAGACAGTATTAGTATCGGAGCCTGACCCTTTCAGCTTAACAGTCCAAGTCGCTTTAGTATCCATCATTTGAGTACCATACCATGAAAAGAACTGAGCAGTGAGAGTCACATAGCTTGGAAATGTCCTCCCACTTCGTGGACGGATTTTACATTGGAAATATTGATTTGTACCTTCAATCACAAGTGCATCGTTCGACACCGACCACGAAAGAGTTCCGCCACCACCATATGGCACACCACTATGGTAGTTGTATTCGCTAATCAGGTAATCTGGCAATTGCACCGTCGTTGTTTTATTATATTCCACATACACTGTACCTTGATCATAAGTAGCTGCATGTAGTACTAAAGGAATAAGCATGAAAAAAGCAATCCACGCTCTGACAACAAATTGATTCTTTGTAACCATATAATTCGTTTGATAAGGTGTTAATTATTGTTTTGATGGTTAGACGACCATATGTTTCGAATGCAAATTTAGGAATAAATCTCTAAACTTGCAAGAAAATGAGAGAAAAACTATGTATTTGCCATTACAACGGGTCAAAGTAAGGACATGTTACGATGGGGTCACAAACGGATATTGGCTCTTCGGTAAAATCGCGATAATGTTGTGGTAATTCCGTATTGGAACGGTTGTGAAATCAAAACGAATTAGGCCTCAAATTTTTTCGTTCTTCAGGGAAGGATTGTGAACGATTCACCTATTATTATAAAAAAGGTATAGAGGAAATGAGGTGTTTTCGAAAAGTTTTCGTAAATTTGTGTCACGTTGGTGTCAGGATAATCTGTGACAGTCACAAAATGTCCAGTCCCTTCTGTGGCATGCAGTTCTGTCTTTTTAAAAATAATGGCCTCAAAATTTGGAACTTTAGCAGATTTTTCCTATCTTTGCCCCATCGAAACTAAAAATATTATGTATATGACTAACAAAATTATGATAAAGAAGTGTCACGACAATATATGTAGCTATCTTCGCTGCCGGAATACTGGCAGCTATATGCTGAAGGTAGTGATGGTGAATAAAGGAAAAATATATAATATCATACCTAGTAAAGATTGGCGAGAAGACGATAAAGATCGTTGTGAAATGAATTAATGTGTAAGAATTATATGTTATAAAAAATAGTATTATGATTATCAGGATTCTTTTCTTGTTTTTATGTGCCATTTTTTCAAACGTAATAATGGGACAAGACATTATTGTTAAAAAAGACGGATCTATCATCCAAGTTTATAACTTAGAAGAAAGTAACAACTCGTACTACTATTCTTTGGAGCAATCTTCAGATGCTGCTATTCTCAAGATTAATAAAAGTGAAGTTTTTTCTGTTAAGAAAAATGGTGTGAATTCAAAAACAAATTTTTTGGGAGACGAAACTCTTGAAAAGAAAGAAACACCAAGTCGTAAAGCGGTGACGGCCCAAATGACATCAAACATATATAGCCACAAAGAAGGTAAACGTTTTACAGCACAAACCCCAGATGGACATATTTTGACTTACCAGATCGTTTCTGAGGCAGAACGAACACTTTCTATTGTTAAGAGTAAATATCACGAAATAGAGTATGTCGTTCCTGAGTATGTTCAAGTTCACGATGTTACTTATAGTGTTACTGAATTAGGAGAAGAAGCTTTTTATATGGAAACTACTATAAGAACTATCCAACTACCTTCAACTTTAAAAAAAATAGGGAAAAAATCGATGGCGAATTGTGAAAGCTTGACAAAAATCATACTACCAGAAGGATTAGAGGAAATAGGAGATGATGCATTTTGGGCAGCAGGCGTTTCTAAAGAATCTTTGTCAGAAATATATATACCATCTACTGTTAGAAAAATAGGTTCAAATAGTTTTAGGTTTTGTAGTAGAGATACAAGCTATCGTGGATTCTGTCAAGGCTATTTTTCAAATATGCCAGATTTTATAACAGAGGGGAATTGTAAAAGATTTGGAATAGATGAAGAGGCGGTAAAGGCTTTTCGTGAACGAAAGAAATAATGTCACAATGGGAATCGGAGAATCTGTGACTGTCACATTGTGTCCTGACCCCGACGAGACATATCCCGCCAGCATATAGACAAAAAACTCAAAGAGTATGGTGTATAAGGTTATTGTTAGATAAATAAAAAAGTTATGAGGTTAAAGCAATTAAGATTATATTTTGTGATATTGCTTGCAATAACAAGCAATACAAGAATAAAAGCTGAGGTCGCATATGCCAATGGGCATAAATGGAACGTTCTTGTCTTTGCTGATAATACATGTAATTTAGGGCCCATAAGTGGAGAATCATATAGTGGACATATTGATTTCCCTTCAGAAGTTGTCGTTCCTGTATGTATTGGTACAGAAAATGGTGAAGATGTGTATGAAAATCGAATGCTTCGTGTTGTATGTTTTATTACCTTTCAGAATCACACAGAAATTGAAAGTATTACGATTCCAAACTCTGTGACAAGAATAGGTGATCTCGCCTTTTCTGGTTGTAGCAACTTGAAATCTGTGACGATTCCAAACTCTGTTCGGGATATTGGGTTTGATGCCTTTTATAATTGTACGAGTCTGAAATCGATTTCGATTCCAAACTCTGTGAGAGAATTAGGTAATAGTGCTTTCTATGGATGTAGCAACTTGGAACAAGTAAATTTAGGTAATGGTTTTCAAATAATTAGAAAATTCACTTTCTATGAATGTAACAACCTGAAATCAATATCAATTCCAAGCTCTGTTACGTCAATCGAAAGTTATGCATTCTATAAATGTTTCAGCCTTAAATCGATATTGATTCCCAATTCTGTGACGAGTATTGGATCATATGCATTTGGGTATTGTAATGGGATTGAACAAGTTACAATAGGAAGTGAAGTTAAAGTTTTAGAGCAAGGAGCATTCTATGATTGTAGCAGTATTAAAACGATATCGATGCCCAATTCTGTAGAGACTATTGAAAAATATTCCTTTGCTGGCTGTAGTCTTTTAGAATCTGTGACTATTCCGAATTCTGTGACATCCATCGGTGAGAGTGCTTTCGCATGGTGTAGTAATTTGCAAACTGTATCAATTCCAAATAAAGTGACAAAAATTGAGAAAAATTTATTTAGTCACTGTGGAAACTTGAATTCTGTGGATATTCCGAATTCTGTAACGTCCATCGAGGAAGGAGCTTTTTATGGCTGTATCAGCTTGAAATCTGTGTCAATCCCGGATAAAGTGAAGAATATTGGAGAACGCGCCTTTCGGAGTTGTAAAGAATTAGAATCTATCATAATATCAAACTCAGTGACTGCAATCGGGGAGGAAGCGTTTTGGAGCTGTGAAAATTTAAGATCAGTGTCAATCTCGAATAAAATGATGACTATTGAAAAACGCTCTTTTTCAAGTTGCGACAGATTAGAATCTGTTTTTATTCCTAACTCTGTAACGACAATTAAGGAGGAGGCATTCAGTTTTTGTAAAAGTTTGAAATCATTGCTAATTCCAAATTCTGTAATAACTATGGAAAAAAGTGCGTTCGAATTTTGCAAAGATTTAAGAAAGGTTACAATTCTTTCAGCTGTAAAAAAAATAGATGACTACGTGTTTATAGGTGTAGGTGATCGGGATAATCCTTGTAAGTTGTTCTATACAAGCAATTGGACACTTAATCCAATATCGAAAATTCTTGATTGCGATTTATGGTATAATGGACTATTCAGCTGGGATGATAAATCAGAATCAATATCTCCTATATCCAAGAACACCTATTTGGACTATTCTAATCTACTAAACCAGAACGTTGACTTTGATGGCAAAGCGATCAATAACATTTATTATTCATTGAAAAAAGATGGAAAGAATGGCTATGATACTGAAAATGGTTGTCTGTTGATGAATACACCTATGGAAGATTTTATTATTACAGAGACTGCAGGTGACATTGCATTTTCCGCGGATGAATCTACTAACGGTGTAGCCCTGAACCATTTTGTTCCATATGCTTATAGTGGAATTATTGTATATTTGGGAGGTGGCGAAACTTGTGGTATTGACACATATAGTGAGGATAACAAATCATGCGGTTCACTTGGGCTTGATTTTCAAACAAATGGCAATCAACAGCTTTGTGTAAAGGTTGGTGAGGATGAACCTATTTTTCTTACATCAGCAGAGCGAACCACTGTTGACGTCCCATTCAAACTGAAAAATGACACTTATGTCCTTATATACGCATCACAAGATAAAACGATATCCGCAAATAATCATGTAGCAGCGAATGGAATAAAATTGTATGGTATAAATATCGTTATTGATAAAACAATTGATAATGGAATTAGAACAATATGTGACTCTGAAGAGCCCCATGGAGATACCTTGTATTCTATAGACGGTCATAAAATCAATTCTCCTACTCATGGAATAAATATTCTAAGAATGAGTGATGGAAAGACAAAAAAGATTATAGTAAAGTAGCACCATTATAAAAGAGCAGAGTTGGTTAGGAGACGGTAGTCGGTAAACCATCAGTGAACCCCGTATTTCTGGACTGAGATTTTGTCCGTACCTTTGCGCGGTATTTTAATCTATGTCACAGATTATTGTCTTTTTCTGATTTCGGTTGACAGTTTCCTGAAAGAGTTGACAACTTCAAATGCTGTCACCTGCAAAGTTAGGGATTAATCTGCAAACTTTTGTCTTTTTTCTGATAAATCTTCGTTTTCCACATCTTTTTCTGTTCACCAGTCTGCTCATGGGCATCATTTGGTGTCTGTAGCATTGTTCGTGAATCATGTGATAATAGGTTCCTATATAGGTGAATAGATTGTCCCCGCTGCATTATTCTTAACACTCGCTGCGCTCATATATGCGGCAAAGCGAAGCGCGAGAGAATCATGTGGCGGTTTTTTTGATGAAAATTTGGAAGTTTTTAAAAAAAACACTATCTTTGCACCATTAGAACTAAAAACAAACAAAATAACTACAGATATGAATAGACCTAGTATTACAATCTTGTTAATCATGCTATTGAGCATGTTGGGTGTTAATGTGTTCGCACATGATATTGAGGTGGCTAATTCTGATGGAGTAACTATCTATTACACCTTTAATAATGATAAAACTGAGTTGGCAGTAAGTTATTATGGAAGGTCCTTTTCTACAAACTCAGATGAGTATTCTGGTAATGTTATTATTCCTGAATCCGTCATATATGAAGGATCGACTTACCCAGTAACTAGCATAGGACCTTCAGCTTTTAGAGGATGTGTTGGTCTGACGGGTGTTACCATTCCTAATTCTGTGACTAGCATCGGTAATAATGCATTTCAGGATTGTAGTGGCTTATCAAATGTTATTATACCAAATTCTGTTTCAACAACAGGTAGTAATGCTTTTTATAATTGTAGTGCCCTTACAAATATTATCATACCAAGTTCTATTACAAGTATTGGAAGTCACCCCTTTTATGGCTGTAGTAGCTTGACAGATGTGACATTCTATTGTAAAGAAATTAAAGACTGGTTTAGAAATAGTAATACTATTAAGAATGTTATAATTGGCGATGGAGTTGAAACCATTGGTTCCTATGCTTTCTATGGTTGTAGTGGTCTTACAAATGTGACTATTAGCAACTCCGTGACTACTATCAATGCGAGTGCATTTCAAGATTGTAGCAGCCTTGCCAGTATTGTCATTCCTAATTCAGTGACCAATATAGGTAGATCTGCCTTTCAAAGTTGTAGTGGCCTAACAAGTATCACAATACCTAACTCCGTTATCAGTATTGGTAGTTCTGCGTTTCTTAGGTGTGATAATTTGTCAAGTGTATCATTTAATTGTAAGGAAATAAAAGATTGGTTCCGAAATAATAAAGTTCTTCAGGCTGTAATAATAGGTGATGAAGTTGAAACTATTGGTGCATTAGCTTTCGATGGGTGTAGTAATCTAACCAGTGTGCATATTGGCAACGCAGTGACTACCATAAAAGGTCATGCATTTGAGAATTGTATAGGATTAACAGAAATAACCATACCTAATTCTGTTATCTCCATTGGTAACTCTATTTGTCTGGGATGTACTAATCTCTCGAACGCTATTATTGGTAATTCGGTATCTACAATTGAAGCCGCTGCGTTTAGTGGGTGTACCAATCTTAAGAGTGTTAGTATTGGTAAATCAGTGGAAAACATTGAAACATATGCATTCCGTAATTGTGATGCTCTAACTAGTATTACATTTTACACTAAGGAGATTAAATCATGGTTTAGTCAAAATGAGTCTATAAAAGAATTAATCTTTGAAGACGAAGTTAAGTCTATTGGCTCTAGAGCATTCTCTGGTTGTAGCGGATTAATAAGTTTGAATTTGAATAATTCCATAACCAGCATTGGAGATGAGGCATTCTCTGGTTGTAGCGGTCTGACTAATATAGATATAGGAAACTCTGTAATTAGTATTGGCAAATCTGCCTTTTCTAGTTGTAATAGTTTGACAAACGTGATTATTCCCAATTCAGTTGCTACTATCCCATATTCTGCATTTCTGAATTGTAGTAGCTTATCGAATGTTGTCATAGGAAACTCTGTTACATTAATTGATCAATACGCATTTAGAGATTGTGGCAACTTGAAGAGCATTTCTATTCCGAACTCGGTTATAGTCATCGGAAAAAGTTCATTCTCTGGTTGTACTAGTTTAGAGAGTGCGGTAATAGGAAGTTCCGTTACAACAATAAATGATTGGGCATTCTCTGGATGTAATAGCTTAACAAATTTAGTTATACCCAATTCTGTTGTTACCATCGGTGAATACGCTTTTCAAGCTTGCAATAGCTTAGTTGATTTGAATATCCCAAATTCAGTTAATACAATCGGTAATTACGCTTTTAAGAAATGTAGTAGCTTGATAAATGTGGATATTCCCGGTTCTGTTACTAGCATTGGTGCTTATGCTTTCGAGGATTGTACTAACTTGGTAAATGTGATTATTCCTAATTCAATAACAGTTATTGAGCCATTTACATTTAATAATTGTGTTAGTCTTACAAGTGTGGATATCCCAAATTCTGTTACAACCATTGGAGGTTGCGCATTTTCTGGCTGTACCAATTTGACCGATGTTAATATACCTAGTTCTGTTATTACTATAAACAATTCCGCATTTACAAATTGTAGTAGCCTTACAACAATAGAGATTCCTTATTCCGTTCAAAGTATTGGTAGCTTTGCATTCTATTGTAATAATCTATCAACAATCAAATCATATATTGAAGTTCCTTTTGCTATCAATAAAGATGTTTTTGCAGACGAGAATTATAGTAATGCAACCCTATACGTCCCTTCATCAGTAATAGGAGCATACCAAAATACTGATGGTTGGAAAAACTTTTTAAACATAAGGGAAATGCCAGGTTTATATTATGAAGATTCAATAACAAAGGTTTGTTATGGATATAAAAAGGGAAATCCCAATGCATTTGTTATACCTTCCGTGTCTGGCATTCAGTATTCGGGTAATATTGAATTACTGTCAGATTTTACAATTGATGGATACACATATAATGTGACTAGTATTAGTAGTTCCGCGTTCTCGGGATGTACGGATTTGACGAGTATTTCTATTCCCAGCACAATTTCTAGTATTGAGAGATCTGCTTTTGAAGGATGTTCTGGCCTGACTGCTTATAATGTAGATGATGGGAATGCATATTTCAAGAGTATAGACGGTGTACTGTTCAATAATGACGGTACAACGCTCATAGACTACCCTATAGCCAAGGTTGATGCTAGTTATATTATTCCCGATGGAGTGACAAATATTATTCAGAATGCGTTTAATGGTAATATTCATTTGACGAGTATGGAAATACCAGGTTCTGTTACGAGTATTGACAGTTATGCTTTTTATTGTAATAACTTAACGAGTATAACTTCATTTATAATGGAACCGTTTCCTATCAGTTCTGATGTTTTCTCCAATGAATGCTACAGTAATGCCACTCTTTATGTTCCTGTTTATGTACTTGATGCATACAGGAACACAGCAGGATGGAATAATTTTTATAATATAAAAACTGTTGGTGCTGATAATACATCAACAGTTTCATTGGAAGTGAAAAACGATGCGGGCACAGACATTACCAATAGCGTAAATATTTTATGGTATAACGAGGCGAAAGAACAGATAGGCTCGGGTAGTTCATTGGGAGGTATAGAGAAAAATGCGACTGTCTATTATTCTGTTTTGTTAGATGAGATGTTAGGCCGCGAATATCGAGAGATTAACTACCAAAAGGTGATGGCAAATGACAACAAAGAAATCTGCCAATTGGAGAAGATCGGACGTGTTTTATTAGAAGGTCGTGTCTCTGCTATAGATATAGATAAGGTTACAATGAATGTCAATGTCAAACAAATGCTAAATGGTAAATGGGAAGAGAATTCTCAAACACTGACCAATGAGCGAGGCGAATTTAAGATTGATTTGTACGATGATGTGACAAATATTACTATAAGTGGTGAAGGCTACCTTGATGTCAATTTACATCGCGATAACTTCAATGGTAATGGCAATGTTGGTACTATCCTAGTAAACCTGATTTCAGGCATCACTATTGAAACCAACATTTCTATACAAAAGGCTGTAAAAGAAGGGGAAGATAGTGAAATAACTACATGGACAGAAGGGTTGAGTAACATGGAATTTGTATTGATTAACAATACGAAAGGAACAACAATTAACGATTTTACCATACAAAATAATAATTTGATTGTTAGGACCGGTATTGATGCAGGAGATATACTCCTTATGATTGTCAAGAGCAAGTTGGGGATATTTGTCGATGAATCAACAGAGTTTCCTATTATAGAAGGGACGAATAGAGTCGATATAATACTGAAGGAGCTCGGTGGATTGGAGGCCACATGTGTTACAAGTGATAATAGTAGTACAATTGGCTATCTATATGATGGAAAAGGACAATTAGTCGCGCGAGGTAGCTATATAGGTGAAACACTTAGGTTAAGCCATCTTACATGTGGGACTTATACTTTAGTGTCAATAGGTAATAGTTTGTTGTTTGGAAATTTGTCAAAACTTACCGATTATGCATCAGTTGGTCTGTATGAAGGAACTGATTTTGTGACAACACTAGTGGAAGTGGTTGATGGTAAACTTACGATATTGAATGTTCCTAATGTGCCTCATTTGACAGAGACTCAGTTCTATTACACAACGGGTAATACATATTTCAATGCGGATATGTCTTCTGTAACTGCAGGAAACTATTTGATACTCAATTCGCATGTGGACTTTAAGAAAGAATATGCTGATAAGATAGGTGATGTGAAGCTGACCATTGATTTACCAGAAGGATGTCAGATGGTTGATAACTCTGTTATTGCGAATGGGAAGGTTCTTCCATATACGATTAGTGACAATCATTTGGTAATCTTTCTCAATAAGGGACAATGGCAGAATCAAATACGTTTCTGTATTATTCCGACATTAAATAAAGGTTATACATTAACTGCAATAGCTTCGTTCGACATAAATGGGCAAATCGATTACCCAATCGGTACTGCGAAGTTTGATGTTGAAGGTTTGTCACTGAGCGCTCCTAAACAGACGAATGAGACAAAGATAATAATTAATGGAGTTGCTCAAGCAAATAGTAATATAAAAGTCTTTGATAATGATGTGCTCATTGGGAATGCGATGTCTAATGCGGATGGTTCATGGAAGACGGAATGTGAATTGTATAAACCATATTCTCATTCTTTCCATAATATTTATGCAAAAGTTTCATCCTCAAATGGTATGGAACTAACGAGTGTAGTAAAGCAAGTGGAATATGACAAGAATATTGTAAAACCAGTAAAGGTGAGGATGCTGTATTATAATCATGAGTTTGACCAAACTTTTAATATTGTTTTCGATCTTGTAAATGGAACAACAACTCCATCATACTACTATTTTTTCCCTTATAAGAGCTCGTCCGATTGGTGGTTGACTGGGGAAACAGAGCCGAAGGACTTTATTTTCCTTGCTGATTTTGATCGAAATGATAGTACTCTAATAAATAATGTAAACATCAAAGTTTTAAATACTGATGGCACAATTCGAACATTACCAGCTTATTATGACAGGAAACAGAATTGTTGGGTGGCAACTACGAAGTATGCCAGCTCTAGCAGGTTGCCACAGAATGCAATGGTGGAGTATGACATAATTCAAAAAAAGCCAATAGATCATTCAGAAACTTTGAATGATCAAATAGGTACATTTATTAATGTAGCAACAGCCATCCGTGATTATTTTGAAGAAAAAGTATCTTTCGACATTATTTCTGAGACTCAGGATGAGATTACTTTTCAATACTTTACAGATAATATGAAGAAATCATTTCTGTCTGTTAAAATACTGGATTATGAATCAGCTGTTTCAATGATGGATAATGTACAATTCGAATTTGCAAAGACCGATGAAGGTTTGATGTGCTATTATGTTGATGATTCTAATGGCCAAACCAATGTTTATTCTGTTGACATAGAATCTGAACTTGCAATTAAAATATGCATATGGTCTGATGATGTGAATTGTGTTCGATATCTCAAACGTGCTGCTTTTGGTCGTTTTTCATCAACAATAAAAGTACTACGTAAAATAATAAAATTTATGAAGGAAGGTACCATCACTTTATGGAAAAAAGGTGACCTCGTTGCTGGAGTATCTGGAGCAACTGATATAATAATGGATATATTAGATATTGAAAAGTATTTTACTGTTATTCCAGATTTTGAATTAATGGTTAACACTTTTGATTCATATAATACAACACTTAATAAATGGGGCGATGCATGGGAAGGATTATATTATGCAAAATGTCCAGATGGAAAATACCGTTTTGCTCCCGGTAACCTATTGGTACGTGCTGAAGCATTTGATAGTTATATGGATTTAGAGGATGAGCAATTGTCATTTGTACATAATTGGGGTGATAAACTTATATCTTATGGTAATAGACTTAATGCTTCTATCCTATATGATGTCGCAACCTTTGCAGCTCTAAAAGGCCTAAAACTAGTTGGGAAAGCTACTAAATTCGGAGTGAACAAAGTGAATAAAATTAACTCATGGATATCAAAGATTCCAGGAACGGCAATGGATCCAGGCACTGTAACAAGAATTGCTGACAACTTACTTGGAACTTTAACTGGTGCTGTAGATGTCATTGTTAATCCCAAGTTTGCAGATTTTGAATCCATTAGAGATGATATTATGACGTGGGTCCCAACTGAAAGTTCTAAATTGAATTTGAAATATAATAATGCCTGTCAATATCTTATGGATAATTATATTAAATGTGATAATAATAAAGATGAAGTAAAAGACGAACCTGTAGATGAGAAAACAGAGAATATACCCGAGTTCCTTTCTAAAGAAGTAAAAGTGATGCAAGACCCCTCTGGCTATGTTTATGAGGCTGTATTCAGCAATCGTTTGCCTGGGGTGACAACGACGGTGTATGAGCAAGTAAATGGGGCTGGTGTGAAATGGAATGCTGAAGACTATTCACAGCAGAATCCGTTAGTGACGGACGATAACGGATTCTATCGTTGGGATGTGCCAATGGGTCAGTGGCAGGTGAAATACGAGAAGGATGGTTATGAAACAACTTATACAGAGTGGTTGCCTGTGCCTCCTCCTCAGCTTGACGTGAACGTAGGTCTGAAGCAGACGACACCTCCGATGGTGAAACAAATGCGTGGTAACACGAGCGGCATTACCATTGACATGAGCAAGTATATGTTGCCTGCGACGTTGAACACGAACACAATCTCGGTAACCAGTAATGGAATGACAACGAATGGAACAATAGAGACTCTCAATCTGGAGAAGTCTCCGACAGATGACGCAGAATTTGTATCGAAGGTGAAGTTTGTGCCTGAGATGTCATTTAACACGACGGACGAAGTTGTTGTAACTGTTCACAAAGAGGTGGAGAGTTACTGCGGCGTACAGATGACTGCTGATCATGTGGAAACTGTGAAAATAGAGGCTGACATTAATGATCTGCTCGCGGATAGTGTCGTGTCCGTTCCCTATCAAAATTCAAAAACTATGCAGGTGATTGCCTTGCCCAACCAGGCCGTAGCAGGCAAGAAGGTGAGTGTAAAGTCATCATCTGACCTTATTGTTTCGCTCAACGAGACTGAAGCAGAACTGGATTCTGTCGGTACTGCAACATTTACCGTAAACGGCAATTTGCCAGGCAGTGCCTATTTGACGTTTAGTATTGATGGAACGGATTTGTCTGTACTGTCGAAGGTGAAGGTAGTGATGGAAAATAACCTTGTGGCAACGCCTCAGGCTTCCATCAAAAATGGAAAGACTGTGCAGTCCGGTACTCAGTTGGTACTGAGCTGTAGTACTGAAGGTGCTACTATCTATTATACACTTGACGGATCTTGTCCATGTGATGAGAGTGCACGTATCAAGTACGAATCACCTATCATTATCAATACTGATGTCATTGTGAAAGCCATTGCTGTTAAAGATGGTATGGATGATAGCGATGTCGCTACTTTCGTTTATGTGCTTGATGGCGGTTCTAATATCAAAGGTACTAAGACAAGTGGGAATATTGATATGTACTACGAGAATGGTTTGCTGATTGTTGATGGTGCTGAGGGTGCAACATGTCATGTTTATGATTACGAAGGCCAAGAATTGGCTTCACTTAACGTTATGAACAAACATGCTGCCATTCGTGTTCCTAAGAAAGGAGTATATCTCGTCAGTATACAGAAAGGAAAATCGAAGGCTATGGTATATAAGGTTGTAGTCAGATAGAAATACTAATTATGTTGTTATATCGATTAAGATTATGACCTCGTGGTTTCAGTCACGTAAGTCATAAAACGCACTAAGGTCTCGCGTCGCTGCGAGACCTTAGTATTACCATTATTAACCATTAATCAACCAAACTATATGCATTATGAAAGGAATCATATGACAATGCAATCAAATATTATGCACACTTTTTCTGGTTTGTGCAAGAAAGGATTATTTAACAGAAAAAGAGTGGTTTGACATTTGGATGATCCATTTTCTTTTTGTAAATTTGCTGCCGTTTTTGAGTAATAATGAATAATTAATCACCCATATTAAAATGATCTATTCCACTATTGTTGAAAAAAATGAAAGCGCTCTACAGCAGATCATTGACGCGCTCGACCTCTTTGAAAAGGAGAGGTTCGTGGCGGGTATACAGGCAGGCAGATTTTCAAAATATGAGATAGCGCAGACACTCGAGATGGTACAGTTGTATCAGAAGAGAATGAATGTGGAGGGAAGGGCTCTGGCTCATTTCTCCGAGACATTTATCCGTCAGTTTGCCACAGATAACAACCAATGTTTTAAGAATGCCGAGCGGTATTTCAAGAAAATCAGGAGTACCCTTTGTGCCCTGAAAAAGGTGTTCCAGAAAACTTGTCAGACCTCACGTAAGCAGTTGCCGGCAGGTAAGGAGAATCCTTCGGTATTTGAGCGTTCGGCCTTGTCGAATGATGTCTATCAGTTGGATATGTATGGACTGGAATCGTATGATGAGATGGTGCAGCAGTTGTATAACGATTTGGATACGCTGCTGACCACTGCTACAAGCATTCTCAATGCCTGTCAGCGTGTGATAGAACAGGAAGACTTTGTGAGGGAGAACACAGACATTCTGCGTTCTATCTATGAAGAGAGCTGCGATAACCTGATGTGCAGCGTCAAGGAGTTCTCGAACTTTATGAACACCACCAAGACGCTGCCAGAGAATGAATTGATTAAGCGGAGGTCGAAGGCCAGTTCCAAGGATGAGTTCCTGAAGAAAGAATACCACAACGTGAATAAATCAGAGTTTAAGACTTACGTCTGGCTTGTGGCTGTGAAACAGGGTCAGAGTGATGGCCTGACCAGTGAGGAGACTTATCTTTGGCATCAGAATCACGATAAGGTGGAAGCAGTGAGGCGTGTCATCTCGATGTTCCATTGTCTGCAAGACATAAAAGGGCAGGAGGGTAAGCTCAACAGTCAGGTGATTGTGGAGTTTATCAAGTGGTGTGATGTTGAAAAGAATAAGGAAAAACGGCTCTATCGTTATTTCTGTGACAATTATCATGGGGATCTCAAACCGCTGGTATGGTCTACTATCTGTAAGGAACGTAAAGAGCTAAGGGAGATTTCCCGTTTTACAGACCAAGAACTGATCGACTCTTTTGAAAGACGTATGAACCAGCTAACGGCAGAAGAGTTGCCGATTTTTGGCGAAGCTTCGAATTTCTAGATAACTTTTCCGCAAATAGCAATAATCAGGTAGATGGATTTTAACACAGTCCATCTACTTTTTTTGTGTCCTTTCCGCAGATTTCTTCTTGGTGAACTATTTTTTTCCGCAATTTTGCCTGTTGTTGCGGAAAAGAATCCGTGTCGCTGCGGAAAAGTGGTTCTTTCTGCGGAAAAGCTTCTGAAAAGCCTGCGGATTTATGGAAATATAGCTTAAATCTACCATCGACCCCATTTCTCTGATTTCCTTTTTACTCTAATAGATTCATCGTACCTTTGCAGGTGCACGTGAACATTATTTATTAATCCGAGGTTTGTGAGAGTCCTCATGAGATCAAGTTCGAACACCTCCGCTTATCTCACAAAATCTTGGAAAGATGAAAGAGATCACAATTCGTGTGCCGGATGATATGGCACAGTTGTTAGTGGAGTGGGTTAAGCACATTCCCGAGATGGAGATTGTCTGTCGTGAGGAGTCAACAGACTACGGTCTTGGTGATATGGACAGGCGTATGGCTTTGGCATTAGAGGTGTTGAAGCAAAACAAGACAATCCGTTATCTCTATGATTACACCTGGATTATGGTGGCTATCGGTGATGGCGTCATAAACGGTCTGGGCGGTTTCAGGTCGCCTCAGTCGTTTATGGATTATCTGGGCAGCTTGGGTGTTGAGCGTATTCCGAGCCGGACAACGCTAAGTACATTTAATAATTATGTATTTGGCGCTTATCCTGATTGGGAGTTTACAGACACCGATGATCCGCAGGAAATCCTGAGACGAAAAAACGTAGTCAGACAGCTGATTAGTGCTTTGAACAAGACTAAATAACTGCCTTCTGAACAAAAAGCTGAACAAAAGCTATTAAGGGCTGAACAAATAACGGAACATGCGTTTTTTCATAATAATAGTCCCAAAATATACCCCTATCTTTGCATCGTCGAAAGACAAATTGATCATTGAAATGTTGAAACAGTAGAATCGCTGAGGAAGGCCTCAGGATGATAAAGATATAGAGTCAAGGAACACATTTTTTCTTGTTTGAGCTTAGCGGTGAAGCGTCGCCGCACTACCACTCGGTTCGGGAGAATAGAGTGGGTTTTCATAGAGAGTTATTCACATTATTAATAATAAAAAAGAAAGGATTAAATTATGAAAAATTTTCGTAGCGGGGTCGAGAATACCCCAGATTTTTTGGAATGTAAAACAAAGATGATTGTCAATCTGATGGATGCTGATGAGAGAGCTGATACGGCAGACCTCGCAACCCATCTGAGAGTAGTCTATGGTCACGTGGACTGGGATAACCTGATTTACAAACTTGATGAAGAAACGATCAGTCTGATTAAAGAGCATGAAGACTGTATTAGTGTAGGTAAGCGCTTGGTATGTGACATCTATCCGGGTAAGTATGTTGCTATAGTGAATTCTGATACAATGGGGCCTCTGACCTACAAGGAGATGAAATCCGGTAACGTGATGTTTGAATTGTACGATCTGGACGAGGTTAAGGAACAAGCTGCCCATTGGTACGTTGAAGACTTGTTGGCTTCTTTGTATTCATTTTCTCTCTTTACAGTCTATTTTGTAATAGCTTTAAGGCTAGCTGTGATGGAAGGACATATGTCGGATGAAGAGCGTTTTTCGGAAGACAGGCTGAATAAAGTTTGGTACAATACGTTCTCGTCAGTCTTTTCTCTCATCGGTTATAAGCTTATGCAACAGGCGAACCACATCGAGAAGAGTTGCACTATTGCGCCATTCAATCTTGACGAATATTTGATTGAAAAGTATTATGAAGTATCAGGTTATTAGAAATCAACATGGGATTGAAGTCAATATGTGCTGTGCTTCGTGCGCGTTCAAGGATTTAACAAGACTTATTTTAGCCAGATACTGTACGAAGCATTGCAAAAGCGTAAAGCCTAGAGAATGCTGCAGCCAGTGGGAGATGAGCGAGCAGATGCAGGCTGCTGGTTCGTCTGGAGGCAAAGTAAAGAAGAAAGCGTATCTGCAGTATGTGCTGGAAGTTCGAGAAGACGAGTCTTTGGCAGATCAGCTGAAGATTCAGTTTCCGCACAAATCTCTCGAGCAGATTCGGAAAGATTTTGAAGAAAAAAACGGCTCCATTTACGTAGAGCCATAGTTATTAACAATTTAATTTTTTATTTTTATGATTACAGAGATTTTTAAGGTTGTATCGCAGACGGACCCCGTCTACGTACAGAGTAAGAAACAGGATGGTGGCCAACTGGCCAAGTGTAACGTACACCTGAAGGGCATCGGCGGTGATTATGCCGAAGAGTTCTATGCCGTAGCGTTCGGAGAGAATGCCACTCAGAAGCTGGAGCAAGGCGAGCTGGTGGCGGTTAGTCTGAGGTTTGGCACACATGTCAATAATGACAACGGTGCTGTTTATCAGGACGTTGTGGCTCAGGGCATTGTGAAACTTAACGAGGTAAAGGCCTTTTAGTATTAACTGAGTTGAAAGGTAACGGGTGAGGGAAGAGTACCAGGTTTAAATTGTCGACAGCAAACTACTTCGCTCAAAACCCTAGACTCGCAATCTTTCAACAAAGATGGAAAAGAACAAGACTATTACGCTGAACGCCCAGATGGTGATCAGCAGGAGTGAGAATGGAGTGGATTTGGTGCAGGTAATGCCCGAAAATCCATGTGAAGGACTGGTGAAGCCGTTTAGCGGCGTGGGGCACGCCCAGTTGCAGGGCACTGCTCAGTTTGACTTTGTACGCAAGAGGCGCATCAGGGGTAAGGCTGAACTGAAGCAGCCGCATAGCACACTGTCGTATGGCAGGGACGGTATCGACCGATTCATCTTCTATGTACCCTCGGAGCAGCGCGAGGAATTCGCCGACTGGCTGGAGAAAGAGGGGGCTGTGGTGATTAAGTACATGAGGAACAAGTTCAAGAACAAGAAGTAAGAGCCTATGATTAATTACATCTATCAAAAAGACGGGAAAGGGCCTAAGTTGGCCCGTCCCGTTACTTCGAGGGAAGAGTATATCGCCCTGAGGAACGCCCCCGACAACGCCAAGAACTTCTATGATGCCCGAGGTGGCGATGAGAATGCCAAAGGCAATCAGATTCAGTTTAATTACAACGATCTGTTGCCTGATAGGGTGTTGAAAGGCTGCAAGCATCCTTCGTCTACTTTTGCTCACGATATCGACTGTGGCGACGCCCAGGAGCAGGTGCGCCTGAAGGATGAAATTCTGGCAATGAAAGACAAAATAGGTCTGCTGGAACTGTCGGGCTCTGCCCGTTACGGACTGCATGCCGTCTGTCGTCGTCAGCCCGGGAGAACAGTGAGAGAGTGTCAGTATGCCATCAGTATGGCGACGCACACGGAGTATGATACGAACGCGAGAGGATTGGCAAGGGTGATGTTTACTGGGCCTGCGACCGAGGATAACCTCTTTTATCTGGATGATGCTATCTTCGAGGAACCGCTGACGGTAGAGGAGAGCGAAAAGGAGTATCAGGTGCTGAAGGAGCGTGAAAGGAAAAATCTGGAGGAGGTGCCCAAGGGGGCGAAGAAGGCGAATAAGCATTATAGGCCGTGGGAAGAGGAAGGGCGTACGGTAGCCGAGGGGAGCACACATGAGGTCAGGCACCCCAGTGCCATCGGAGATAGCACAGTTGTGCCAGACCCCAGTGTGCCCCAGCAGTTTCCCAACGACTATCACGGGATTCCGTTTACGGAGATACTGAAGAAGTATTGGGAGGTGAATAATCGCGGGTTTGAGCCGACGGAGGGCGATCGGGATACGTTGACGTATCAGCTGGCGTGTGACTTGAGACACATCTGCGGTAAGAATGCCGATTGGCTGGATCAGGTGATTCCCTGCTACGACGGGTTTACACCCGAAGAGAAGCGACAGAAGATTCAGAGTGCGCTGAATTCGGAGTTGGAGGCGTTTCCGGCCAGACTGCGCAATGCACTGAATGCGTTGCAGATGGCAGATGGTAGAGGGAAGATGGATGAGGTTGGTGAGACATCAGAAACAGAGGATGAACAACTCTCATCTTTCAACTCTCAACTCGCAACTCGCAAGCTGCCGCAGGGTGTGAAGGAATCGATTGATGCGGCGGGTCCGCAACTGGCAATGCCGGTGTTGACGGCTGTCTGTCCTGCTATTGGTGCGTTGGCGACGGGCGTGGTGCTCGACGTTCACGGTCAGAAGCGCGGGCTGAACCTGATAGCTTATATCGTTGGTGACTTTGCCTCAGGCAAGGGAAACATTGACCCGGTGATTGAAGCCTGGATGAGCGAGGTGATAGCTCTCGACGATATGTATGTGAAGCAGGAGGAGGAATGGACCCGTAAGAAGCTGGCCGCCAAGAACAAGAAAGACCAGCCCGAGGAAATCAATCTGCCCGTGAGATTCATCACCCTGAACAACACAGTGGCCAACCTGGCCAAACGTCTGGCGAACATCGAAGGCAAGCACGCTTTCTCGTTTACACCCGAGGCAGACACGGTGGCGCAGAAGTGGAAGTCGGCGATGAGCGACTTTTCGATTATGCTGCGTCAGAGCTACGACGGTTCTAGATACGACCGAGAAGCCAAAAGCGCAGAAGCCGTCAGTGTACACATTAAGCACCTGCTGTGGGATGTGGTGATGTGCGGGACACCCGATGCTTTGTATCGCGTGGTGAATAACTACACGGATGGTTTTCAGAGCCGTATCGCCGTAGCCCGCACACCTGACAATACCTTTGCCAAGCTGGAGCTGAATCCCCCAGTGCTGACTGAGAGGCAGACGGAACGCATTCAGCAGATAGCCCATCTGTTGCCCCTGATGCAGGGTGAGGTGGTGCTGCCCAAATTGGAAGCGCGAGGAAGGGAATGGCTGGAGAAGATTCGTCTGGAGACGATGATGAACGACGACAGGGTGAAGGCCCGACAGCGTTTCCGCGTCTGTGTGACGGCGCAGCGAATGACCTGCTGCGTGATGCTCTGTAAGGTGTGTGAAGGGCTGATTCAGAAGCACGGCTTGAGTGGCGCTGAGAGTCAGTTGAAGCAGAAGCCCAACCTCTGGAAGGAGCAGCTGCTGAAGGCGCAGACACCACAGATGCTGGAACTCTACGACGTGATAGCCGACTCGCTGATAGAGAATGCCCTCTATTTCTTCCGCGACCGTATTGAGAATGCTTTCCGTAGTCGTGACTATGCTGGCGGCGGTATGAGCGGAGAACGTTTGAAATCAGGCAAGAATGATTCAATCTTTGCGCGACTGGATCTGCAGTTTACCGAAGAGCAGGCGATGCAGCACTCTGTGGCTATAAAAGGTGCCGGAGTAACCCGCAATAGTGTTCAGCAAATGCTGAAGAACTGGCGCAAGCAAGGGCTGATAGAGTTGATAGAGAACAAAAAATATAGAAAACTGAGTTAGTCATTTAGTCATTAGTCATTTAGTCAAAATCAAATTGAATAAACAAGCAAAGCTCTCCCCGCATTTTTCGCTGGGAGAGCTCACCAAGACAAGTTATTATACGAGTGATGGGAATATTCCTTCGCATGTGGCCATTGAGAACCTGAAAAGGATCTGTGGGTGGCTGGAGATTTTGCGGGAGAGGTATAATCGGAAGTACGGAAATCTATCGCTGGGGCCTGGCCCCAGTGATAGGTCGGGAGAGGAGCTGCCTGTGATTATCAACAGCGGATACCGCTCGGAGCAAGTGAATATGAAATGTGGTGGGGCGAAGGGGAGCAACCATCTGACGGGCTGCGCCGTGGACATCAGGTGCCTGGGGCCGGAGCAGATGATACGCTATGCTGCCATCCTCCTCGACATCGACAACGAAAAATCTCACAATAGGGACCGTCCCCTTTGTGAGAATTTCGATGAACTGATCCAAGAGAAGCGCGGCACCACCTACTGGATTCACTTCGCGGTGCGCCCCAAAGACAATCGCCGCAAAATCCTCTTTGATTGCAGGTAAATAATTACCCTCGCTCAACCGAGCGGGGGTAATTTATTTGTTGATTATTAGCCCCGAGATAACTTACTGATTCAGGAGTGCAATCACGTCGTCTAATATCTGCTTGGCGACCTCCTTACCGCCATCATACCAACCATATTGCTCAAAGTTGTCGGTATGCGTGCCATGAGGAACAATATATTTCTTCACATTCGGATTCACAGGATCAGGGATAGCAGCGCCCGTCCAGGGATCATCCTCACCATACACAAAGATCAGTTTCTTGTTGGTGGTTTCCAGGTTCTTCAACAAGTTAACCTCGAGCTCAATGGTTTTGGAATTCCTGTTATCTTCCATTACATCCTTCAAAAATTGTTTGTCTGATTCCGGGAGCAGTTTGCCATCGAAGAACCATGTAAAGTCATAGGCCAGATTACCCTGATCAATGCCTATCTGAACCTGAAAGGGATCCTGACGTCTGGTCAACGGACCACGTGTCAGATTCGTTTTCCGAAAGATACACTCATCTTCCTCGCTCAGCATGAAAAACGCTGCATAGTCCTCAGGTTTGCTGTTTTCATTGGGGATAAACTGCGACCATGTGGCGAAGTCGCCGTATGACTGTACCCCAAAGAGATTATTCATAACCTTGGTAAGCGTAAAGATGAAAGCTGAATCCTTAGGCATTTCCCGATCATTCTCCCTTTCATATTCCTTGGCATAGGCAGCAATGGTGGCATCGGCCACCGCCTGGTCGTCCACCAGTGTCCTGTAGGCCTTCTCCAAATCTTTCAGCGCCTCTTTCGACGACTGTGTGAGCATGTATTCGCCGATGCGGATATCCCACTCCTGCGGTGGGATGGGCGCCACGAAGGGCACATACACATCGATATCGTCCCATCCGTATTGTTCGTCGTAGTAGGCATATTGTGCAGAGGTCATGCCATTCTTGCTGACACCTGTGCTGAGCCATTTCCCGTTACCGGTAATCAGGGCCTTTTTCAAATCGGTCACAATGGCATGGAGGTCTTTCGACTGCTGTTCGGCACTCAGATACTTAAACGAGTCCTTGTCGCCCTCGGGTAGCGAGAATCCGTGATAACGATACTCCACCTGCACACAGTTCAGGTCGAATTGCATGTCTTTACCTTTATTCGCTGAGAGCTGCCAAAGAAGATTCGGCGCCCTAATCGAGTCGAGACGGTTGTGATTGCGCGCATCTCCTGAAAACCCCATCAGCGAATAGCCCTGAGTATGGAGGATTGTGTGCGCATCCTTATTGACAAAGGTCAGCACCACCTGCTGCTTGAAGGTGCCCAGCGAGGGATTGTTGTGATCAATCAGCTGCCTGTAGTTGAAGTAGTAAGCCTGCCCGAGCTTTACGTTGAAAAAGGGTTTCAGGTCTTCCACGTTCTCTATGGATTGCAGGGCGGCCACCACAGCAGGATCGCCCGCATTGCCAGGCACATCCTTAAACTCGTCGATCTGATCCGAAAGATCGGTTGGAGGATTAACGGGATTGTCAACAATGTCACTTGAACAGGCCGTGAACAGCGCCGCGCCACAGATGGTCATCAGGGCGACTACGAACATTAATAATAGTTTTTTCATATTCTTCTGTTTTTGCGACAAAGATACAAAAAAAATCTCGAAACCTGTTATAGTTTCTATCCATTTTCTTGCTATTTGTCCCAATAATTTGGCAGATACCGCAACTTTTTGTAATTTTGTGGCGTCAACAATGATTGATATGGTATGAAAAAGACAGTTACAATGATTCTGATGGTGCTCGCGGCCACAGTGGTTGGGGCGCAGGACCTGACACATTACAAACGGGTGATCAAGCACCTGAGTAGTGCTAAGTATCAGGGGCGCGGCTATGCCAAGGACGGGGCCAATAAGGCAGGAAAATACCTTCAGCGTGAGTTCGAGAAGGCTGGGGTAGACGAGGTGACGCTACAGCCCTTCAAGTTGGATATCAATACCTTCTGCGGCAAGATGCAGATGTGGGCTGATGGACGGAAGCTCCGCGCTGGCGTGGATTTCTCGATGCGAGAGTATTCGCCTGGCGTGAAGGGCGAGTTCCCAGTCTATCATGTCGATACGCTGAACTACGATGCCGACCGCATGTTTGCCGACTTGGCCAAGCCCGAATACGCCAACTGTCTTGTGGCTTGCGAATTCTGGTTCACCTACAAGCATCGCAAGGACTTTTCGAAATTACAGAAGGCGGGCGAATGCAATAATGCCGGACTCATCTACACGTGGGAGGCGCCTATTAAATTCTTTAAGGCCTACGGCGAGAAGGTGGTAGACAAACCCATCCTTTGGGTAACGCCCGAAGCCATCGAAGGCGTGCAGCGCGTGAAAGCAGAGGTCGACAACAAGTTCCTGAAGGATTACGAGTGCTTTAATGTCATAGCTAAGGTTGAAGGACAGCGGCATGATAGTTGCTACGTCTTTACAGCTCATTACGACCATCTGGGCAATCTGGGCAAGAAGGTGTTCTATGCCGGAGCCAACGACAATGCCTCGGGCACTGCTGCTATCGTCACACTTGCTGCCTACTACGCCAAACATCGTCCGCCTTACGATATGTACTTCATTGCCTTCTCGGGCGAGGATGCCAACCTGCGTGGCTCCAACTATTATGTTGAGCACCCCATCGTGCCGCTCTCGCAGATCAAGTATCTGTTTAATATCGATATGATTGGCGACAACAACCCTGCGCAGTATTGCGAGGTGAGCGACGAGGGTATGCGCGGCTACAAGCTCTTTGAGAAGCTCAATGCAGAGAAGCACCACTTCGAGGCCCTGCATCGAGGCGACCTGGCTGCTAACAGCGACCACTATCCCTTTGCCACGCGCCACGTGCCCTGCATCTTCCTGGAGAACGAGAAGGGCGATGCCTTCCAGTATTACCACACCATCTTCGATACCTACAAGACCGTCCGCTTCGACAGCTACGAACCTGTATTCCGATTGGTGCGCGACTTTGTAGAGCGGTACATGTAGTACTCGCTGATTTTTGGATAATTCAAAATTTTATTGCATCTTTTTAGCAAAACCGCTGTGTTAGTGGAATTAATTTCGTAATTTTGCACCCGAAAGAAAAAAGGGTATTTCCCAGCTATAACGTAAAAGAGAAGACTATGGCTTTTGAATATATGTCGCAGGAGGGCTACGATAAGTTGGTGGCCGAGCTGCATCAGTTGGAGAGTGTTGACCTGCCTCAGGTGAGGGAGGCCATTGCCGAGGCGCGTGACAAGGGCGACCTGAGTGAGAACTTTGAATACCACGCTGCCAAACGTGAGCAGTCGAGGCTGTTGGGCCAGATTCGCTTTAAGCAGAAGGTGCTGGAGAATGCCAGGGTGGTGGATATGTCGCGACTCAGTTCGGACAGCATTCAGCTGCTGAGCAAGGTGGAGATGACCAATCTGGCCAACAATGCCCGTATGACCTACACGATAGCCAGTCCGCACGAGGCGAATCTCCGTGAGGGTAAGATATCGATTAACTCGCCCATTGCACAGGCGTTGCTGAATAAGAAGGTGGGGGATGTGGTAGAGGTGAAGGTGCCTGCGGGCATGTTGAAACTCCGCATTGAGCACATCGGTCAGTAAAGAAAGGAATAAAAAAAGAGGGTTTCAAATCGAAACCCTCTTTTAAGTTATTGTGCAGGCTGTGCAGGTGCTTCCTGTGCAGGAGCCTCGGCTGCGGGAGCGGCCTCCTTGGCAGGAGCAGCTTCCTTCTTCTGCTGACTGGCACCGAAGCCAGGCAGGTTGTTGGGATTGGTAGCGGGAGCCTCGATGTTCTCCATCACAGAACCTGTGGAAGAACCCTGAGGAGCTACATAAGCGCAGACAACGCTGAGCACAACCATAGCGGCTGCGAGACCCCAGGTGGTCTTCTCGATGAAGTCAGTGGTCTTACGAACACCACCAATCTGATTGTAGGAGGAGAAGTTGGAAGCCAAACCTCCACCCTTAGACTCCTGGATGAGCACGATGCCAATCATCAGCACGGCTGCAACTACGATGAGAATTACAAATAATGTGTACATCTTTTTTACTGTTATTTTGTTTTATTATTAATAATCAACTTCTTTAAAAAGCGGATTTGGTCTGCAAAGTAAGCATTTTTTTTCGGATAAACCAAACTTAATCGCTGAATAATTTCAAGAGCTTGCGAATATTTGCCCTGTTTTATGTAAATTCGGGCCAAAGTTTCGGTAAAGATACCCTCATTGGAGGTGTTTTCGTCGGTTTCGGGCTCTTCTTTGGGTAATTGCGGACTCTGAGGCTCTTCGCTGAGAACGAAGCGGCCTTTGTCAATATTTATGAAATCGTCGATCAGACTCTGACCTTTCATCTGAGGCACACTGTTGTTGCCCATCACGTCGCCCTCGGTTTCCAAGAGATAGGCCACATAGTCGACGGCAGCGTCGGCAGGTGTGGGCTTGCGGCCACGGGTTTTCTTCTCTTCTTCGGTCTCGCCCTCCTGGGGGATGGAGTCGAGGAAGTTGTTGATGAGCGAGAGGGTGCGACTATCGGAGGTTGGAGGATTTTGAGTATCCTGAGTAGTCGGATTGCTCTGATTGCTCTGATGGCTGGGGTGCCGATAGTGCACGGCCTCGATCATCTGGAAGAGCACACGACGGTCGGTGATATAGATGGCCGCACGACGCAGTTCCTCATCGAAGGTGGGGTCGTGGAGCAGATAGAGGTTCTGGAGCAGCAGCAGACGGACCGTCTGATAATAGGGATAGAGTGCCAGCAAGGAGCGCAACTCGTAGAGCGTGTCGCGATCAAGGCGCTCTGGGTGTTGGGTCAATTCAGCTATGTCCATTGTTTCCTTTGTGTTGGGGGTTACCATTGTGCTACGGAGGCATTGAAGATCTGGTCGCAAATATCCTTCATCATCTGAGTGACGAGCTCTTCCTGCACGGCATTGAGCGATAGGGTAGAGTCGTATGACTTCTGCGAGGTGAACTGCTTTTCGAAGTCCTGCTTGTGGTCTTTATTGTTGGTAAAGCGCACGTTGACAGTGATGGAGAGCTCCACCTGAGCAGAGTAGCCTTCGGCTGAGACGGCCTTGTTGCGCTGCTCGTAGCGGGTAATCTCGCCTTCGAGCTTCAGGTCGCCGTTACGCTTCACCTCCGAAAGCTTGGTGCTGCGACGGAACAGGTCTTTCAACTCGTTGTTGAAGATGGCGCCCATGGGTGCCCAGACGTAGTTGCTTCGAACGGGGAATTCTGCAATCTGGATGGTCTTGATCTTCGTGTAGTCGATGCTGGCGCCGTTGAACTTGTAGCTGACGGAGCACGACGGGAAGCTGAACAGGCAGCAGAAGGCGATGAGGCACACCAGACCGTATTGTTTCAGACGGCGGTAGAGGGTGCGGTCGCTGATGCCCAGCTCCTGAGCGGCCTTCTTGCGATTGCCATTGTTGCGGTCGAGGGCTTTCTGGAGCATCTGTTTGCCGAGCTCGTTGAGATTAAGGCTCTCAGGCTCTTTCTCGGGCTCTACGTATTCCTCTGCCTCGGCATCTTCGAGGTCGGGCGAGATGGGTTGTATGGGCGTGATAGACGGTAGCTGCGTGCTTGAAATCGGATCGGCAGCTGAGACGGTCTTCACGCTCTGTACGTCTTCAATCTGTTTCTTGAGCGTGCTCATTTCTCGACGCATATCGTTGACATTACCACGCAGCTCGAAGAGAATCTTGTACAGTATCTCACGCTCATTCTCAAACGAGTGGTCGCCGTTTTCGTGATGGATGGTGGCCAACTGCGTGGTATTCTCATCCTGCGGAATGAATTTGGCGAGGATCTCAGGGGTGATGAGGCGCTCCTTGCTGAAGATGGAAATCTGCTCGGTGACACTCTTGAGCTGGCGGATGTTGCCTGGCCATTTGTAGCGCATGAGCATCTGCTTGGCCTCGTCGGTGAGGGTCACACGGTCCATCTTATATTTCTCGGACATCTCCATCGCGAATAAACGGAACAGCAGGATCACATCCTCGCCACGATCACGCAGGGCAGGCATCTGGATGTTCACGCGGTTCAGACGATAGTAGAGGTCACCACGGAAGCGGCCTTCGCTGATGGCCTTCTCGATATTGACGTTGGTGGCAGCCACGATGCGTACATCGGTCTTGCGCACCTCGGTAGCACCCACAGGGATATATTCGCCGTTTTCCAGCACACGCAGCAATCGGGCTTGGGTGGCCATAGGCAACTCGCCTACCTCATCGAGGAAGAGGGTGCCCTTGTTGGCAACGCCGAAGTAACCGGGAGAGTCGTTGATGGCGCCAGTGAACGAACCTTTGACGTGGCCGAAGAGCTCACTGTCGATGGTGCCCTCGGGGATGGCTCCGCAGTTGATGGCGAAGTATTTCTCGCGTCGACGTGGGGAGTTGTCGTGGATGAGTCTGGGCAGGATGTCCTTACCCACACCACTCTCGCCGATGATGAGCACACTGATGTCTATCGGCGCAACCTTCAGGGCGTCGTCAAGCGCACTATTCAAGGCCTCGCAATTGCCTACAATATTATAGCGCTGTTTGATGCTTTGTAGTTCGGATGTCTTCATTTGGCTGACAAAATTACACAATATTTCCGAGAATACTGCAATTTTGGCAGAAATTAACTCAATTATCTTCTTTCGGAGCCGAATCTTCGCGTTTGAACTGGTCCTTGGCCCTCACGGCAAAGCGTGCCTTTTCGCTATCCTCGCGTTTCTCGTGATAGAGCTTGGGCAACGGATTGGCCAGAGGCTCATCGTAATGGGTGCGATTGCGGAAGATGTCGATGGCGGCATAGATGGCGTGACGCAGCGAGGCGGGATCGGCAACACCCTTGCCAGCGATGTCGAAGCTGGGGTCTTGGTCGGGTGTGGTGATGACGAAGGGGAAGCCCGCCTTCATCTTCACACCAAACTCATGGGCCAGTGTCTTGAAGGGCACATTACCTTGGTCGTCGTACATAGCCAGGATACCGTCGAAACTGTGCTGCATGCCGTTGCCGAAGAAATCATCGGCCGTAAACGGTCCGTAGGCCTGTATGCCAGCCTCCTCAACGGTCTTGAGGGCAGGGCTGATGATATTCTCTTCCTCGGCTCCCAACTGCGGGTTGAGGGCCAATACGGCGATGCGTGGATTGTTGATACGGAAGTCGCGCTTCAGGGAGGTGTGCAACAAACGGCATTTCTCCACGAGTTTGTCGGAGGTGATGCTGGTGGCAACATCCTTGAGGGGCAGATGGTTGGTGGCCAAAGCAATGCGGATATCATTGGCAAACATGATGAGCAACGACTTATCGTCGAGGTCGGGGGTGTTGCTGGATACCACAGGGGCCTGTACGAGCACATCGTAAAGACCGTTTTTCAGGTCCTCCTTTGCACGCTGCAGAGCCTTACGGGCAGCCTCGGCCGATTCGGGGGTGGGAGCGCCTAGTTCAACCTTCACCTCGTCATCGAAGGTGGCGAGCATGTTGAGCTTGTCGGGACGGACGTCCTCAGCATTCTTGATAATGGTGAAGGGCGTCTCCAGTTGCAGGGCATTGCGATGGTAGGTGGCAATCTTCGGATTACCATATATAATTGGTGTACATAACTCGAGCATCCCTACATCCTCGAAAGCCTTGAGGATGATTTCATAGCCGATGCCGTTTGTATCTCCGTGCGTGATGGCCACGCGTATCTTTCTGTTCTCCATCTATGTTATTTACAATTTGACGATTTACAATTTACAATTTAATTAACCATTCTTCTTCGCTGTCGAGAGAAGTCCGCAGGCTGCGAAAATGTCTTGTCCACGACTGGCTCGGATGGTGGTAAACACCCCGTGGGCCGTGAGATAGTCGCGCAACGACTCCATACGTTTCTCGTCGCTGGCAGGCAGGTCTACACCTGGTATCTCGTGGAAGCGAATCAGGTTGACTCGGCACTCCAACCCCTTTAGCAGTCGGATGATCTCACGGGCATGGGTCATGCCGTCGTTGAGTCCGCCAAAACAGATATACTCAAACGAGCAACGACGCTGATGGGTGAAATCATACTGACGCAACAAATCGACCGTCTCTGTGATGCTCATCTGACGCTCTGCTGGCATCAGCATCTGACGCTGTTCGGGCAGGGGTGTGTGCATCGAGATGGCCACATGGCACTCACTCTCGTCGAGGAACCGCTTGAGCTTATGCTTGATGCCCACACTGCTCACGGTGATGCGTTTCGGACTCCAGGCCCAACCGTAGTCGGCGGTGAGGATCTGCGTAGCGCGGAGCACATTGTCGAGATTGTCCATCGGCTCGCCTTGGCCCATAAAGACGATATTCGTCAGCTGGTCGCACTCAGGCAGGGCGTAGATCTGATTCAGGATGTCAGTAGCCGTGAGGTTGCCCTCGAAACCCTGCTTGCCCGTCTGACAGAAAAGGCAGTTCATCTTGCAGCCTACCTGACAGGATACGCAGAGTGTGGCACGGTCGCCATCAGGGATGAAGACCGTCTCGACGAATTTTCCGGAATTTTTGGATAATCCGGATTCTCCGGCCCTCACAGGAAAGAGGTACTTGATGGTGCCATCTTTCGAGCGTTGACAGTCGATGGGCGGCATGGCGCCAATCTCGTATTGGGCCTTCAGCTTTTCGCGGTTGACCTTTGAGATATTGGTCATCTCGTCGATACTGCTGACATGCTGCTGATAGAGCCATTTGGCTATCTGATTGGCCGTGAAAGCAGGCATACCAAGTTCGCCCACGACGATTTTCAGTTCGCCGATTGTCCGTCCGATGAGCATCTGCTTTCCACTGTCCATTCAGGTTTGATTTTTAGAATTCGTGTGCAAAGTTAGTGCAATTCGGGCGAAAAACCAAATTATATTCGAGTTTTTAAAAAATTATGCGTATCTTTGCCACAAATTTACAATATGTAAGCATAAGAACGACCATGAGAGAAAAGATAGATTGTTTCTTGCCGGCTATGGACGAGCAGGTTGCAGAGGGAATCGTCAAGCAACTGCGTAATAGCAAGACCGTGCAGAATATCACCCAATTGGAAACCGGATTACTGAGTAGTAATGCGCTGATGCAGGTGGCCGAGAATGCGAAGGCCGACTATGTGCTGCTGCTGACGAAACCCGTAAAGGTGACGTTGGGACAGGGCGCCCTCGACAGAATGCTGCGTGTGGCCAGTGATTCGAATGCAGCGATGGTGTATTCTGATTACAACGGTCATCCCGTGATCGACTATTTCCCTGGCAGCATCCGCGACGACTTCGATTTCGGTAGTCTGTGGCTGTTTAAGACCTCGCTGCTGCATACCTTTGCCATGCAGGCTGGTGAGCACGACTACCAATATGCCGGACTCTATGCCCTGCGCCTGTTTCTGAGTCGTAAGGGCCAGTTGTTCCATATCAACGAGTGTCTGTATACCGAAGAGGAGACCGATCTGAGGGCTTCGGGCGTGAAGCAGTTCGATTATGTGAATCCCCGTAATCGCGAGGTACAGATCGAGATGGAACATGCTGCTACGGCCCATCTGGCAGAGATAGGAGCAAAGATTGATCCCTCGTTCTATCGTCGGCCAGACTTCAACGAGCAGGACTTTGATATTGAGGCCTCGGTGGTGATTCCCGTCTATAACCGCGAGAAGACCATTATGGATGCCGTGAATAGTGCGTTGGGTCAGAAAGCTAACTTCAAGTTCAACGTTATTGTGGTGGATAATCATTCTACCGACAAGACCACGGAGTTGCTGAATGCCATGCACGATGAGCGGTTGATTCATATCATACCTGAACGTTATGATCTGGGCATTGGTGGCTGCTGGAACGTGGCCATCAATGATGATAGATGTGGTAGGTTTGCGGTTCAATTGGATTCCGATGACCTCTATTCTTCGCCGAAGACCCTGCAGCAGATAGTGGATGCCTTCTATAAGCAGAATGCTGCGATGGTGGTGGGTAGCTATCGCATGTGCGACTTTGAGCTGAACACCCTGCCTCCAGGCTTGATTGACCATAAGGAGTGGACAGATGACAATGGTCCTAACAATGCTTTGCGCATTAACGGTCTTGGGGCACCACGTGCTTTCTTCACACCTCTGCTGCGACAGATTCAGTTTCCTAATACCAGTTATGGCGAGGATTATGCCCTCGGCCTGATTTTCTCACGTCATTATCGCATCGGACGTATCTATACCGAACTCTATCTGTGTCGTCGTTGGGGCGGCAATAGCGATGCGGCCCTCAGTATCGACAAGATCAATGCCAACAACCTGTATAAGGATCGTCTGCGTACATTGGAGATTGCTGCGCGTCAGCAGATGCTTCAGGGTAAGCAGGAACTGATGGCCGACTCTCCGTTGCAGCGTTTCTTCAACCGTCAGTTAGAGAAGTGGGAAGCTGCGCGTCAGCGTTATCATGACCTGCGCAGTGCCAAGACCCGTGAACTGGCAGTGGGTGCCTATAGCATTCAGGTGCAGTGGAATCCTGCCCGAATGGTGTCGACAGGTGCCAAGATGGACCAGAAGACCATCGCAGAGCGCCCTTGCTTCCTCTGTGAGAAGAATCGCCCCAAAGAGCAGATTAAGAAAGAGGTGGATGGCCAGTATGAGTTGTTGGTGAATCCTTTCCCGATCCTGCAGCAGCACTTCACCATTCCTTCCTTGAAGCACCAGCCACAACGGATTCTTGAGTCGTATGGCGAGATCCATAAACTGCTGGAGGAATATCCTGAGATGATGGTGTTTTATAATGGTCCGCAGTGTGGTGCCTCAGCCCCTGATCATGCTCATTTCCAGGCTGGTACCAGTGGTCTGCTGCCCCTGCAGATGTCGTGGCAGCGCTTGTCGCGTAACTTGACCACACTCGTCAGCCTGAACGACGATGAGGATATCTCGATGATTGACGACTATCCTTGTACGGCTCTGCTGATACGAAGCCGTTCGCAGTATGGCGACGAACAATTGTTCCGTAGGCTTTACGAGGCGTTGCCCGCCACAGAGCCTGAGCCCATGATGAACATCGTGGCCTGGCGTTGTAACGACGATTTTCTGGCGGTGGTGTTCCCTCGTACGAAACACCGTCCTGACTGTTATTATAAAGAAGGTAACGAGCAGTTTATTATCTCGCCAGGTGCCCTCGATATGGCAGGATTCATCATCACGCCTCGACAGGAGGATTATGAGCGCCTGACGCCAGAGATTGCATTAGGTATACTCGATGAGATAACCTTGAAGGGTGAGGCGCTGCAACAGTTGATAAATTCGCTGAAAGCCCAGAGCGGCAGCAAACTCTCCACTATCCACTCTCAATTCTCTTCTCAGAAAGAGCCTAATGTGACTGTGGGAATTGTCAGTGCCGAGAAGATATCGTTTGTACTCAACAAACCCTATACCGCTAAGGGAGAGATGTTGACGGGTCTTCAGACGGTGGAATTTTTTGAGGGTGGTATCTTGTGGCGTGGTAATCAGTATCGTGAGCTCACCTTCACACCTCAGGAAGACGATGCTTCCTTCTCACTGCATGATGTCACCATCGGCGTGAATTTCCATTGGGAGCGCAAGGAAACACAGGAGTTCTGTGGTACCCTTCGCCTGGTGGTGGAGGCCGATAAGATTGTGGCTATCAATGAGTTGCCGGTAGAGCGTTATCTTACGAGTGTCATTTCCAGCGAGATGTCGGCCACAGCCTCATTGGAGTTTCTCAAGGCCCATGCCGTTATCTCCCGTTCGTGGCTTTTGGCGCAGATGACAAAGCGCCAGCGACAGGAAAAGGGAGGCGCTTCTTTCTTCTCGTTTATCAAGAAAGATGATGAGATGATTCGTTGGTACGATCGCGACGACCATACCATCTTCGACGTTTGTGCCGATGATCATTGTCAGCGTTATCAGGGCATTACCAAACAGTCGAGTCCTGCTGTGGAACAGGCCATTCAGGCCACACGTGGACAGATCCTGGCCTATGAGGATGAAATCTGCGACACGCGCTTCTCGAAGTGCTGTGGAGGACAAACCGAGGAGTTCCAGTATTGTTGGGAAGATACACCGAAGCCCTACCTCTTGTCATTCCACGATCCCTATTGCAATACCAACGACAAGCATATCCTCTCGCAGGTGTTGAACGATTTCGATCAAGAGACACCCGATTTCTATCGTTGGACGGTGGAATATTCGCAAGAGCAGCTTTCAGAACTCGTGAATCGCAAACTGAAGGACGACTTCGGCACCATTACCGATTTGATTCCTTTGGAGCGTGGTAAGAGTGGTCGTATCTGGAAACTGAAGATTGTGGGTACCAAGAAGAGTTTTACCATTGGTAAGGAACTCGAAATCCGTCGTGCCCTGAGCGAGACCCATCTCTATTCCTCAGCTTTTGATGTAGAGAAACAAGGCGATCGCTTTATCCTTCATGGCTCTGGCTGGGGTCATGGTGTAGGTCTTTGTCAGATTGGTGCTGCCGTCATGGGTGAGCAAGGCAAGACCTATGATGAGATTCTGCTTTTCTATTATCGCAATGCAACAATAAAACAATTATATGAATAAAAGAAATCCTTGGGCCTGGGTGCCCACCCTTTATTTCGCAGAAGGTTTGCCGTATGTGGCAGTTATGACCATCTCTCTGATTATGTATAAGCGTCTTGGTCTTTCGAATACCGATATCACGCTTTATACCTCTTGGCTCTATCTACCTTGGGTCATCAAGCCATTGTGGAGCCCGTTCATCGACATCATCAAAACCAAGCGTTGGTGGATTGTCGTCATGCAGTTGTTGATAGGCGCCTCCTTAGGTGGTGTGGCCTTCACAATTCCTGGTCCCTATTGGTTGCAGGGGTCATTGGCCTTCTTCTGGCTGATGGCTTTCTCGAGTGCCACTCACGACATTGCTGCCGATGGTTTTTATATGCTGGGACTCGACGAGCACAAGCAGGCGTATTTCGTGGGTATCCGTTCTACCTTCTATCGTATCGCCACGATTGTAGGACAAGGTCTGCTGGTGATGTTGGCAGGCAATCTGGAGGTGTTGACGCGAAATATCAGGTATTCGTGGAGTCTGATGTTCTATGGCATGGCGGGTCTATTTATCGCCTTCTGGCTGTGGCATCATTATATCCTTCCACGCCCCATAGAGGATAAGGGTATCGAGAAGATGCATGGCGCGCAGATCATGCAGGAGTTCTGGGTCACGCTGAAGACTTTCTTCCAGAAGCCTCAGGTGTGGGCTGGTATCTGTTTTATGCTGTTCTATCGCATGCCAGAGGGTTTGCTGGCCAAGGTGAGTGCCTTGTTCCTGATTGATGCCACAAACAATGGTGGCTTGGGCCTCTCACCAGCAGAATACGGACTGGTGCAGGGCACTGTGGGTGTTATCGGCCTGACGCTGGGTGGTATCCTTGGTGGCATTGTGGCGAGCCGCGATGGTCTGAAGCGTTGGCTGTGGCCGATGGTGATGGCTATCACGCTGCCCGATCTGGTGTATGTCTATCTGGCTTATGTCCTGCCTCAGAGTCTGTTCATCGTCAACATCTGCGTGTTTATTGAACAGTTTGGCTATGGCTTCGGCTTCTCGGCCTATATGCTATACCTTATTTATTATAGTCAGGGTGAGCACAAGACGGCCCATTACGCACTCTGTACGGCCCTGATGGCTCTGTCGATGATGATTCCAGGACTCTTTGCTGGTGCCTTGCAGGAAGCTGTGGGTTATGGCACGTTCTTCCTGATTGTCATCATAGCCTGCTCAATGACGTATATCGTATCCTCGTTGTTGAAAATCGATCCTGAGTTTGGAAAGAAAAAGACGGCTTAGATTCCTAAACCGTCTTGATAACCTGCGTCTACCGCCTTGCTCTGCAGAATGCGAGAGTAGGGCGGTACGTCGTGTGTAAGCCATATGTTACCACCAATGGTTGAGTCGTGTCCGATGGTGATGCGACCTAATACTGAGGCATTGGAGTAAATCGTCACATTATCCTCGATAATCGGGTGACGGGGCACATTGAGCATATTACCCTGTTCGTCGTACTTGAAACTCTTGGCGCCAAGGGTCACACCCTGATAGAGGGTCACGTGGTTGCCGATGATACAGGTCTCGCCAATCACCACACCCGTACCGTGGTCTATCGAGAAGTATTCTCCTATCTGGGCACCAGGATGAATGTCGATACCCGTCTTCGAGTGCGCCTGCTCTGTGATGATACGTGGAATCACAGGCACCTTCATCTCGTGCAGACGGTGGGCAATGCGGTAGTGGGTCATGGTGTTCACCACAGGATAACAGAAAATCACCTCGCCATAGGTGGCAGCAGCAGGGTCGTTGTCGAACATCGCCTGAATATCTGTATAGAGCAGACGTTTGATTTCTGGCAGCGAGTCGATAAACTCCAGTGCCAGTTCTTCACCAGAAGCCTTGACATCGTCCTCAGAACACTCTTCGCAGAACTGCAGTCCACGTGCTATCTGCTGACGCAGCAACTGGTACAGCCTTTCCATACTCACGCCTATCTGGTAAGCTCTTAACTGCTCATCAGGCTGACGCTTGTTGAAATAGTCTGGGAAGATGATGCTCTTGATGAGGCTCACAATCTGCTTGACGTCCTCTACCGATGGCAGTGGCGTCTCCGTCGATGTGGGCATCATCCGGATCTCGTCCTCAGTATGTTCTGAGAGCACGCCCACATTGCGGCGCAGCGTCTCGTTGATTTGTTCCTGTTTCATCTTTGATGAAGCTATTGTTAATGACTTAAATTGACGTTGGTAAACACGATGGGGAATGAGTAGTTATCGTACTCATTGTTGACGAGATAACTACGGTTCGTATTTTCATCGAGGTAGAGACCTGCGCCCATCAGTTGCATCTGGAAGGTTTTGTTTGTGATGTCATACAGACCGTATGAATAGGAGGTGTTGATCCAGAAAACCAGCGAAGCCTGATGGGTAGCACCTTCGTACTCAATGTCGTAGATGACTGAGGCGGGGTAGACCAGGAAACTGACGGGATTAGCCTTGTAGAAAGCGAGCTTTGCTCTCAGTGGTGCTGGAGCAGCCTCCTCCATTGCCTCTTTCAGCTGAGGGTCGTTGATGCGGTCGATGAAAACGGCCTGAGGAAACTCATTGACGATGACCATCGTATCAGTAGTCACGTTCCAGGCAATGTCGAGCGTGTCGAGATCATCTTGGGGATCGTTGGGGTTGTTAGCCTGAAACAATAATTTCCCGCTATAGTTGCCCTTCATTGCGTTAAGGTACTGACCAATCTCCTGAGGGGTGATTTCGTGATTGTCCTCGTCTTCTTCATAGAGACAGGAAGTGAGTCCCATAGCAGCCATACAGCACAGGGCCATAAAAAGAATTTTTCTCATATACTTATCTAATAAATAATAGTTCGCGATACTTCGGAAGGGTCCATAGACCATCTTCCACAATCATTTCCAGTTTGTCGGCCTCGTAACGGATATCCTGCATCTTCGGACAGACGGTGTCGTGATAGGTGATAGCTCGTTGGTGGATGTCGGCAATCTGATTCGCCAGGCGACGGGCTTCCGTCAGTTCATCCACGAGGCGTTCGATATGCTCTGTACGCTCTGCTATCTCCTCAATGAGTTTCAGGTTACGGACAGAGAGACGTTCGGCACGTTCTGGTGAGAACACATCCTTCATGCCTTGCACGTTCTTGATGAGCTTGCTCTGATAGTGGGTAGCTACTGGGATGATATGATTCATCGACAGGTCGCCCATCACACGGGCTTCTATCTGTACAGTCTTGACATAGGTCTCCCATTTCACCTCGTTACGGGCTTCGAGCTCCTTACGGTTCATCACCTTTGTGCTCTCAAACATCTGGATGCTCTCTGGGTCGAGGTAATGCTCGAAGATCACAGGACATGATTTCTCCACATCGAGTCCACGCTTTGCAGCCTCTACCACCCATTCGTCGCTATAGCCGTTTCCGTCGAAGCGGATGGGCTTGCAGGTCTTGATATCCTCGCGCAGAACGTCGATGATGGCATGGAATTGGGCGGTGTGGCCTGTGCCTTCAGAATACTCGGATTTCTCAGAGTATTCAGAAATCTTCTGATCAACACGCTTCTTAAAGCTGACGAGTGCTTCTGCGACGGCCGAGTTGAGGGCAATCATCGCTGAGGCACAGTTGGCTGTGGAACCAGGGGCACGGAACTCGAAACGATTGCCTGTGAAAGCAAAGGGCGACGTGCGGTTACGGTCAGTATTGTCGATGATGAGATCAGGAATCTGTGGAATGTCGATCTCCATGCCTTGTTTACCTTTCAGCGTGATGAGCTCGTTGTTGTCAGAATTCTCGATGTGGTCGAGCAATTCCGTGAGCTGCTTGCCAAGAAACGAACTGATGATGGCAGGAGGTGCCTCATTACCACCCAGACGATGGGCATTGGTGGCACTCATGATCGAGGCCTTCAAAAGGCCGTTGTGCTTGTAGACACCCATCAGCGTCTCTACGATGAAGGTCACGAAGCGCAGGTTCTCTTCTGGTGTCTTGCCAGGGGCGTGCAGCAGAGTACCGTTATTTGCTGTCAGACTCCAGTTGTTGTGCTTACCACTTCCGTTGATACCGTCGAAGGGCTTCTCATGCAGCAGCACACGGAATCCGTGATTACGAGCCACACGCTTCATGAGCGACATGAGCAGCATGTTGTGGTCGACAGCCAGGTTGCACTCCTCGTAGATGGGTGCCAGCTCAAACTGGTTGGGAGCAACCTCGTTGTGGCGCGTCTTACAGGGGATGGCCAGCTCGAGGGCCTGTATCTCCAGATCCTTCATAAAGGCCTGCACACGATCAGGGATGGTGCCGAAATAATGGTCGTCCATCTGCTGGTTCTTCGCACTCTCGTGTCCCATCAGCGTACGACCTGTCAGCATCAGGTCAGGACGGGCTGAATACAAGCCTTCGTCCACGAGGAAATATTCTTGTTCCCAGCCCAGATTCACCTGCACCTTGGTGACATCGTTGTAGAAATACTGACAGATGTCAGTAGCTGCTTTGCTCACAGCGTGGAGCGAACGCAGCAACGGGGCCTTGTAGTCCAGAGCCTCACCCGTATAGGCGATGAAGATGGTAGGTATACAGAGGGTATCGTCGATGATGAACACTGGCGATGTGGGGTCCCAGGCTGAATAGCCACGGGCCTCGAAGGTGTTACGGATACCACCATTGGGGAAACTGCTGGCGTCAGGCTCCTGCTGAACCAACAGCTTACCGCTGAAGTTCTCTACCATACCACCCTTGCCGTCGTGCTCTACGAAGGCGTCGTGTTTCTCAGCTGTGCCTTCGGTGAGGGGCTGGAACCAGTGGGTGTAGTGGGTGGCGCCCATCTCCTGGGCCCACTTTTTCATGCCTGCTGCCACAGCGTCTGCGATGGAACGGTCCAGACGGGCACCGTTGTCTATCACGTCGATGAGTTTCGTATATACACTGGCTGGCAGATATTTGTACATCTTCTCTCGGTTGAACACGTATTTTCCGAAATACTCCGAGGGACGTTCTGAAGGGGCTTTCACTTCTAAGGCTTTCTTCTTAAATGCCTCTTCAACAACTTGGAATCTAAGATTGCTCATTCGATAACTGTTTAAAGTTTACAGAGATTTGATGGCAACGCCAAGAACAATGTTGGCGCGCTGCAGATAGGGATTGGTGTGCAGTTCCACGAACACTGGCACGTTGAAATGCTTGAACTCCAATTCTTTGGTGGCACGCAGCGAGGCCATATTGCAGGTAAACGACTCACCATACATCCAGTCGCCTCGTGTGTGGGTCTTCGTCTTGCCGCTTGCAGTCTGGTACTCTTCTTCATAGGTGGTACCAGCACTCTCAAAAGGTGTGACACCAACACAGGCATCCCACTGAAGACCTCCCAGACGGAAGGGCACGTTCAGTTCGATATAAGTGGAGTAGGCACGTTTGCCATCAATTTTGTAGTCATTGCCATAGAACATCGTATAGGCCTGCAGCGAACCATATTCGCAGCTATAGCCGATATTAGCCTCCAACTGGTGGGGACACTCCGTCTCACCACCAAAATAGAAATAGCGGTTTCTGGGATCAACGTCGGCCGTCCAATAGTCAATCACTCCGATGTTGAAGCCATAAAGGCTGTAGCCGAGGGTGACATCCAGATCCTGAATGCCGTCATTCTTCTGGAGTGGGGTACTGCCTGAGATATTCAGCGACAGTCCTTTCCAGCCGAGTTCAAGCTCAGGTTGGAAGCTGGGACCTGCATTGTCAATACCACGCCACATATAACGGCTGACGAGGTTGGCTGAGACGGTTGCCGTAAAGTCAAGCTCAGTCCAGTCGTTATCTGACTCTTGTGCCGAGGCAGATGTTGGCAGGAGGGTGATGGCTGCAAGAGCCAATACAAAAAACTTTCTCATATCAATCGATGAATCTTTTTAAAATGTCTTGATATTCGTCAGTGCGACGGTCACGCAGGAAAGGCCACCAGCGACGCACCTGTTCCGAGTGGTCCAGATCGAGTTCCACGATGATGCTCTCTTCCTCATCCGTCGAGGCCTCGTAGATGAGCTCGCCCTGAGGTCCTGCCACAAACGATGTGCCCCAGAACAGAATGCCGGAATCTCCGCTAGGCTCAAACCCCACACGATTCACTGCGATGACAGGCAGTCCATTCGCCACAGCATGTCCACGCTGTACTGTCTGCCAGGCCATGCGTTGACGCTGCTGTTCCTCGGGGGTATCGCTTGGCTCATAGCCAATGGCTGTGGGATAGATCAACAATTCTGCCCCCTGCAGTGCCATCAATCGTGCTGCCTCTGGATACCACTGGTCCCAGCATACCATCACACCCAGTCTTCCCACAGAGGTCTGGATGGGGTGGAAACCCATATCGCCTGGGGTGAAGTAGAACTTCTCATAGTAGGCAGGATCGTCAGGGATATGCATCTTACGGTAGGTGCCTGCTATGCTGCCGTCTTTCTCCAATACGACGGCTGTGTTGTGATACAATCCTGGTGCACGTTTCTCGAAGAGCGAGGTGACGATCACCACACCAAACTCCTTTGCCAGTTCACCGAAGAATCGCGTTGAGGGACCTGGTATGGGCTCGGCTAAATCGAAGTTGTTCACATCTTCTGTCTGACAGAAGTAGAGCGAGTTGTGCAGCTCCTGGAGCACGATGAGCTGTGCGCCTCGCTTGGCCAGGTCGCTGATACCTTCTGCCAGTCTCAGCAGGTTATTCTTGGTGTCAGCGGTGTTGTGCTGCTGCAAAAAACCTATCTTCAATTCTCTCATATCACTATTCACTTTTCACTATTCACTCCTCTGGAAACTGCATGGTGCAGCAATGGATCGACCCATGCTGCTTGATAATCACTTGACTGTCGATGGGTACCATCTCCCTGTCAGGAAAGGCCTCACCGATAACGCGGATAGCCTCGTTGTCGAGGTCGGGTTGTCCGTAGGTAGGACAGAGCACAGCCCCGTTCAGGATGAGAAAGTTGGCGTACGTCGCAGGTAGCCTGTAGTCGTCCTCATAGATGGGGTGGGGCATCGGCAACTTCAAGAGCCTGTAGGGCTTGCCTTCAAGGGTCCTGAGGGCCTTCAGTTGCTCCTCCATCAGCTGCAACTCTTCATACTGCTCGTCGTTTGGGTCGTCGCAGCCCACATATACGATTGTGTCGTCAGGACAGATGCGCACCAACGTATCGATATGTCCGTCAGTATCGTCACCCGTCAGCTGACCGTGATCTATCCATATAACACGGCTGGCCCCTAAATCTTGCATCAGCCGTTGTTCGATTTCACTTTTTTTAAGAGGCTGGTTCCTGTGAGGCGCCAGCAGACAACCTGTCGTGGTGAAGATGGTGCCCTTACCGTCGCTCTCTATCGAACCGCCTTCCAATACGAAATCCAGACAGTCTGCGTATTCTCCCTCCACGATGCCTGCCTCGTACATCTTACGGTTAATGGCATTGTCGTTGTCAGCGGGGAATTTCTCTCCCCAGCCGTTGAAACGATAGTCCAACAGACGGTGGTGACCTTCATCATCCGTAAGGGTGATAAAGCCGTGATCACGCGCCCAGGTGTCGTCAGTGTCACAGACAAAGCGCAGCATATCCCTCGCAGCATCCTGAGGTGCCACTACGATGAGCCGTTCGCGCTTGGCAATCTCTCGCGCCATCTCGTGATAGGTCGCAATGATATCGTTGAGAATTGGGGCCCAGTCGGTATCGGCATGCGGCCACGTGAGCTGCACACCCCATTGGGGCTCCCATTCGGCTGGAAGTCGCCATTTCTTGGCCCTATTTTCTGCCTTGATGTTCATATTTTGGCGCAAAGGTACAAAAAAGTTCATAATTCATAATTCATAATTCATAATTATTTTGTATTTTTGCACCAAATTATTGGTATGTTAGAGGTAAAAGACGCAACAATAGCCATTGGAGGCCATATATTGGCAACTGGTCTTTCGTTTATGGCGAGAGACGGACAGCTCACCTGCATCACGGGTCCAGAGGGTTCTGGTAAGACCACATTGCTGCGCACGCTGATGGGTTTTCTGCCTGTCAGCAGTGGTTTCGTGAGTGTCGATGGCGAACTGCTCACCGTCAAGTCGTCGCAGGCCTTCCGCAGGCTGATGATTTATCTGCCTCAGCAGATTCAGCTGCTGCGACATCAACTCAAGGCGCCTGAGGCTCCCGTCTGTGAGGCTGACGACTTTGGTGTGTGGAACGATCTGCTGCCCGTGCCCCTTCAGGCCAGCCAACCTGTGCTTCTGTCGCCTGAGGAGATCTACCAGTTTGCAGAGCAGACCTTACAGACGACAAACGACAAGCAGATGATTATCGCTGACGAGCCTGCTGCACAGCTGCCCCCGGAGTTGGCTGATCGCATGCTGCAACTGCTTCGTAGTCAGGTTATTGCTGGCAAGACGGTGCTGATAGCCAGTCGCCGTCCGTTGTTGGTCGACGATGCCGACTTGGTCATAAATTTGAATCAAAACACGTAATGACGATGGTATTACATATTGCTTTAGCCCTGCTCCTTTTGCTCATCCCCGCAGGAGCACTTTATCTTTTCGATCGTTCGCTGCTGCGTACATTAGGGATTGCGATAGCACGTATGGCAATTCAGCTGTTGGTGCTCTGTCTGATAGTCTGGGCATTGGTGAAGTACGACAAGCTCTGGCTCAGCCTGTTGTGGCTGGTGTTACTGGCTGTCGTATCAGGCGTGCTGGCCCTCCGTCGTATGAAGTTCTCCGTAGCCCGGTTCCTGTTGCCTGTCAGCGCAGGTCTGCTGGTGAGTGCTTTCGTGGTAGGGTCCTATCTATTGTGGGCTTGTCTGCCTGCTGAGAATGGTTTCGGTGCCCGTTGGTTCGTGCCTGTCATGGCCTTGCTGGTGGGACAGAACATGACCACGCTCATTCGTGGCCTGAGCACCTATCAGTCGGCTCTGAAGGCGGATGAACAGCAATATGAGTTCCTGCGTGGCAATGGTACCGATCATCTGCATGCTGTGCTGCCCTTTGTGCGCAGGGCTTTACAACAGGTGTTCGCTCCCACAGCAGCCAATCTGTCTGTGATGGGTCTCTACGCCATGCCCTTGTTGCTCTGTGGTATCTTCATCGCAGGCATCGCACCTGTCAACGCCTTTGTGGTGACGCTGCAACTGATCATTGGTTGTCTGGCATCCTCTGTCATCGCCCTTGCTGTCACCCTCTGGCTTGCTGATCGACAACTGTTCGACAAGTTCGGCAAACTGCAATAAAAAAACAAACCCCTCAACCGATTGGCTGAGGGGTTCTTGTTGTTATTCTCTATTCTCCTAATTTCTTGCCTGACATCAGGAGCTCCACGAGTGGACGATCCTTGAACGAGTGACGCTGCTGATCCCAGAAACCGAAATCGGCATCGTAGCACCAGGTGGTCCAGGCGATGTTGAACTCATCAAATACGGTCAGCATGTCGCGTGTCCAGTTATAGGCCAACTCACGGTCTACAGGCTCGTAAACGCCCCATTCGCCACAGAACAGCTGCAGGTCGTATTTCTTCGCAGCCTCGATGGCATCCTTGAACTGCTCACGGATCTTGTCGATGTTCCACACCTCCTCGGTAAACGGCTTCAACTGCTCCTTGATCTCAGCAGGTGCAGCGTCGAAGTCCTCCTTCGATACCAGCACACCAGGATAGTTCACCTTGCCCTTATACTTTCCTAATGGTGTCCACCAGGCACCGTAGTGGGTGAGGATCATCGGGTTGTAGTAATGGAAGCTGAGGATGATGTTCTTGTCGCCCTCGGGCACCTTCAGATACTTCATCGTCTCGTGTCCCTGCCACATGTTCGAACCAATCACCAATGTGCGCTGAGGCTCTAACTCACGCAGGGCTTTGTGCACCTTTGCTACCAGCTGGTTCCACTGCTCATGCTCTGGGGCTACAGGCTCGTTCATGAACTCGTAGGCCACCCAGTCGCAACTACGGTCTTTCAGGAATTCTGATAACTGACGCCACAGATTCAGCAACCCTTCCTGTGCTTCCTCCGAGGTGAAGAGGGTGTTAGCAGCCTGCTGCTCCTCGTTCACGGCATTGAAATAGTGCGAACGGATGATATGCAGGTCGACGATGGCACGCAGGTTGTGCTGCTTGGCCCAGTCGAGGGCATTGTTCAGCAAATCCCAGGCCTCAGGCAGCTTCTGCCCCTGCTCGTCCCAGAACTGCACCTCGTCGATGGGGATGCGCACGAAGTCGAAGCCCAGCTCTTCCAGACGGGCGAAGTCGTCCTCCTGGATATGCAGCCTACGGGCCTCACCACGCTGCTCCGACTGCGAGAGCCAGTGGCTGACGTTGGTACCGCGTTTGATGCGGAAATTATTCACTTGTCCTGCCTCGTCCTGAGCCTGGTTCTGACTCTTGTTCTGGCATGACGTGGTAACAAACAGGGCCGCAAAAACAACGGCCAGCGACAGGATAATCTTCTTCATATATCTCAATGTTTCTAGCTTATTCGGTACAAAATTACATAAAAAGATTGATATTTAAAAATATTTTTGTACTTTTGTGGCGAAAAAAACAAGGTAAAGGATGAAAAAGACTGGTTATTTGTGGATATTATGTGTGCTGATGGCATTGCTTTCAGCCTGCAGGAAGGCTCAGGTTACAGGAGCAGATGCTGCTGTAAAGGAGAGTCAGCCATTCTTCGACAGCATGGCTGCTGAGGCGAAGAAAAAGGAGGTAAAGAAGGCGAAGACCATCACCCTTTATGAGCAGCCCGCACCATTGACTGACCGTCCGGAACAGATCCTCAAGCGAAAGGGCTACACCACGTCGTATAACAACAAGTCGAAGAATCCCAACTGGGTGGCGTGGCACCTGACGAAGGCCCATACCTATGGCGACAACCAGCGTAAGAACGAGGTGTTCTTCGAAGACGAGACCATCGAGCGCGGTCAGCGGGCTACCGACAACGACTATTACAACTCGCGCTACGATCGTGGTCACATGTGTCCTGCTGGCGATAACAAATGGGATGCGCAGGCCATGCGTGAGTCGTTTCTGTTTACGAACATCTGTCCGCAGAACCACGGACTGAACAAATACGAGTGGAACGACCTCGAGATTCAGTGTCGCTACTGGGCCCGCGAATATGGTGCTATCGACATCGTCTGTGGCCCTATTTATAATTCCACTGGCGATCAGAAAACCATCGGTCGCAACAAGGTATGGGTGCCTGATGCCTTCTTCAAGGTCATCCTCTGTCGTCAGGGCAAACCTAAGGCCATCGGCTTCATCTATCGCAACGAGGGTGTGAAGCAGACAAAGGCTGAAGCGTTGCGCTCTGTCGATGAGATAGAGGCCCTTACAGGCATCGACTTCTTCCCTGCACTTGACGATGAGACAGAGGATAGAATTGAGGCCGAAAGCGACCTGAAAGCGTGGTAAAACGTTAAAAATGCCAAAGCGGAAACAAATTCTTCACGCTTCACTCTTCACTCTTCACTTTTTTTCGTACCTTTGCAGCGTGAAAATAAAAGAAGTGCTGAGCGCCCTTGAACGTTTCGCGCCTCTGCCCTTGCAGGAAAGCTGGGATAATGCTGGCTTGCAAGTTGGACTGACAGAGACGGAGGTTTCAGGGGCATTATTGTGTCTGGACGTCAACGAACGCATCGTCGACGAGGCCGTCCAGAAAGGGTGCAACCTCATTGTGTCGCACCATCCTTTGCTGTTCCGTGGACTGAAAACCATCAGCGACCTCACCGATGTGCAGCGCACCGTGATGAAGGCCATCCAGAAGGGCATCTGCGTTGTTTCGATGCATACCAACATGGACAATGCCCGTGGCGGTGTGAACTTCAAGATCGCTGAGAAACTGGGGCTGCAGCAGGTGCGTTTCTTTGCGCCTAAGACGGTCGACGGTATCGAGGCGGGGAGTGGCGTCATCGGAGAACTGTCCGAGCCAATGGCAGCCGACGATTTCATCCTGAAGGTGAAGAAAACCTTCGACGTGGAATGTGCGCTCTGCAACGAGTTGCTGAAGCGCCCTGTACGGAAAATCGCCATTTGTGGTGGGGCAGGGGATTTCCTCCTGGATGCAGCCCTGGCAGAGGGTGCCGACGCCTTTATCACTGGCGAGATGCACTATCACCAGTATTTCGGCTATGAGCAGGCCATCCAGATCTGCGTCATCGGCCACTATCAGAGTGAGCAGTTCACTGCGGAGATCTTCCGCGATATCATCCAGAAGGACTGTCCTGGTGTTCGCACGGAGATTGCCGAGACCTGCACCAATCCCATCCTCTATCTGTAAATGAGAAAATAGTAAAATAAATTGTAAATTGTAAATCTTTAAATTGTAAATTAATCTATGGCAAAGAAAGATCCTACAGATCTGTCAGTGGAAGAGAAGCTGAAGACGCTATTCCAGCTGCAGACAGCCCTGTCGTCGATCGACGAGAAAAGGGCATTGAGAGGCGAGCTGCCTTTGGAGGTTCAGGACCTGGAAGACGAAATCGAAGGTCTGAACACGCGCGTGGAGAAAATCCAGAATGAGATCAGCGAGTTCCAGAAGGCTATCACACAGAAGAAAGGTGAGATTGCTACCGCAGAAGCCAGTGTGGCACGCTACAAGAGCCAGCTCGACGAGGTGAAGAACAACCGCGAGTACGACACCCTTTCGAAGGAGATTGAGTTCCAGACACTGGAGATCGAACTGTGCAACAAGAAGATCCGCGAGGCCAATACCCGTATCGAGGAGAAGTCTGAAGAGCTGCAGGCCAGCCAGGAGACTATCCAGCAGCGTCAGGAAGACCTCGACATCAAGAAGGGCGAGCTCGACGAGATCATCGCTGAGACCCGTGCCGAAGAGGATAAGCTGAAGGAGAAGGTGAAGGATTTGGAGTCGAAGATCGAGGCCCGTCTGCTCACCTCGTTCAAACGTATCCGTAAGAATGCCCGCAATGGTCTGGGTATCGTCTACGTGCAGCGTGATGCCTGCGGTGGTTGCTTCAACAAGATTCCGCCCCAGCGTCAGCTCGACATCAAGATGCACAAGAAGATCATCGTTTGCGAGTACTGCGGTCGTATCATGATCGATCCGGAGCTCGCTGGCGTGAAGGTCGAGAAGCTCGGTACAGAGGAGAAGAAGACGCGCAAGCGCTCCATCCGCAAGTCTGCTTCGTCGAAGAAGACTACCGATGCCAACGACATGGAATAATCAAAGATTTTCGTAATCAGGAATATCCTGAAGGAATAAATATTTTTGATTGTTGTAATCCATCTTGCAGCAATAGTGCTGAAGCCCGTTGCTCACGATGAGATAATCCACATGCAGCAGAAGATTGTAGACCGATATCTGGTCGAAGGTCTTCTGCTGTATTTGTATTGTAGGGGCCTTGTATTCAACAATCATCCGGGGCTGTCCCTCCTTATTATATAAGATGGTATCGCAGCGCAGCCGCTTGTCGCCCATGTGCAGCTCCACCTCGTTGCCCATCAGTCCCTTCGGATAGCCTTTCTGTGCTATCAGGAAGTGGGTAAAATGCTGTCGCACCCACTCCTCGGGCGTCAGAGCCACGTATTTTCGACGTAAAAAGTCGAAAATTGTATGCTTACCGTCCTTTTCGCCGATTTTTATTTCGTATTGTGGTAGGTTTAATCGAAACATTTTATTATCTTTGCACCTGCAAAAGTACATATAAATTTCGAAATAACGCTATGGCAGAAGCAAAAAATGCAAGTTTTGACAGCATAATCGACGATCTCAAGGCGCGCCGTTTCGCGCCCGTCTATTATCTCATGGGCGATGAGCCCTACTATATCGACAAGATCAGCGACTACATTGCTGAGCATGTTTTGCAGCCAGAAGAGCGCGATTTCAACCAGACCGTCGTGTTCGGTTCCGACGTTACCGCCTCGCAGGTGGCCGACTACGCCCGTCGCTATCCCATGATGTCCGAACACCAGGTGGTCATCGTCAAGGAGGCGCAGAATATCAAGAATACCGAGGCTTTGGAGAAGTATTTCAAGCAGCCTCTGGCCTCTACCATCCTCGTCATATGCCATAAAAACGGCACCGTAGATGGCCGTAAGCGCGAGTATATAAAGGCCATTCAGTCGGCTGGCGTACTCTTTGAGAGCAAAAAACTGCGCGATCGCGACCTGCCTGTCTTCATCGAGAACTATCTCAAGGCGCGCGAGGTCACCATCGACACCAAATCCACCCATATTATTGCCGATTCCATAGGCGCCGACCTCAGTCGGTTGGCCAGCGAACTGGATAAGGTGGTGCTTTCTTTGCCAAAAGAGAGTAGGAGAGTGACCCCCGAGGTGGTCGAGGATCAGATAGGCGTGAGCAAGGAATTCAATAGTTTCGAGCTTCGCGACGCCATTGTCAACCGAAATGTGTTCAAAGCAAACCAGATCATCAAATATTTTGACGATAATCCAAAGGCTGGTAGCATCTATGCGTTTCTCCCAATGCTCTTTAATTACTTCCAGAATTTAATGATCGCGTATTATGCGCCAAATAATAAGAGCCAGGAGGCAGTTGCAGAGTGGTTGGAACTCAGAAATGCATGGGCTGCGAAAGACTACATGACAGGCATGCGAAACTACACTGGAATGAAAGTGATGCAGATAATCGGTAAGATACGTGAAATTGATGCGAAAAGTAAGGGTTTGGACAACCCAAACACCCCTCCAGGCGAGCTGATGAAGGAACTGATTTTTTACATTTTGCACTAATTTCCGCTCTTTTTCACTCTAGAATTTCTAAAATTGGCGTCTTTTTGAGACGCTTTTTTTCGCCCTAACTGCCTGTAAATTATAGGGGTTTCAGCGATTTCGACCCCCTCAAAACTCGCGTATTTCCAGCCGTTCGTCCGCTCGTGCAGAATAACGCAGAAATGAAAAAATCCGCTCGTTTTGGCGAGACGGAATTTAGTGTTTGCATTCATTAACATTTAAATTCCACAATTCGAATGTCTAAATCTTAATTCTAGAGATGTTATATTTAAATATGTGATTGTAAATATATAGTTTTAAATCGTATATATTCAAATATATAATCAGATATCGAAATCAAAATATTCATATTCACTTTTCTATATACATAAATATACAACTACAGCATTCTTTTTGTAAACTATTAAAAATCACCATGTTATGCATACTTTTCTCGAAAATCATATAAATACAACCCTAACAAAACACCCTTTACGCCTGTATATGGCCCTAAAATAGGTATATTATGCGTAAATACCATATTAATAGCCAATTACTTGCAAAAATAGGCTCTACAAATGCTTTGTAAGAGTTTATGAATCAAAATTCACGTTTGTAATCGTAAAGCCAAATATTTAGCAATCTACACTTTTAACTTTAAAATTCAAAACTGCAAATTAAAATTATTAATTCTTAAATTCTCTCTACATTTGTTGTTTTTCTCAATTATTTGTTTTACCTTTGTAAACGTAATGTAAAACCGGCTATTATGCCCCAAAATCGCACTTATTTAAAATATGAAGGATCGAATCAGGCAAATTATGGAGTCTCAGCACATGACGCAACAGGTCTTCGCTGACTACATCCAACAGTCACCCGCTACTCTCAGTAGCATCTTCAATGGTCGTACCCGTCCTACCCTCAACATCGTCGAGGCCATAAAAAAGAAAATTCCTAACATCAGTACCGATTGGCTCATGTTTGGTGCTGGCGACATGTATTTGCCCGAAAATGAGGGTCAGAATCTGGCTGAAACGGGGGCTGAAACCCCGCTTCAGATCCAAAATCCGATGCTCGATTTTGATGCAGTCCCATCTCCTACCCCTCAAAATACGATCTCACAGCCCCAAAATTCTAATAGTGTAAGAAATACACGATTGGATTTGGAGCGTTCGGAGGTAAAAACTATTGACAAGCCGCAGCGTCGTATCACCGAAATTCGCGTCTTCTACGACGATCAGACCTGGGAAACCTTCATCCCCCAAAAGAAATAAGGAATTAAAAATAAATAAGGTAATATTTGGAACTTACCAAAAAATGTCGTATATTTGCAATCTATTCATTAATGAACTCATAAAATTGCAACAACTATGGATTTTGGTAAATTATTGCTAAAGCTTTTGGGCCTCGCCAAGGATGCTGCCCAGGATTATATTGAGAACGCCAACAAGGAGTCGCAGCCCTCGCAACAGAGCCGGTCTACTCAGAGCTATGCCGCTCCTGAGCCGCAACGTGTGGAAAGGGAAAAGACCCCTGCTGAATGGAATGCCTATTTCAAGGATATCCTGATGAGCGAATTTTCCTCGTACACCATTCGTGAAAACGTGAAGGTGACGGATCTCGTTGGATTCGTTGCCGACGAGTGCCAACTTTACAAGACGCGTCCTACGCAGGCTTATAAGGCCGAATGGGGCCAGCCCTACACCTTCGTGCTCGAAAGCGATGGCAAAGCCAAGGGCGTGGTAATGCTCGGTAGCGGCCACAGCCACGACGCAGGTGTGAAGTACCTGATTGCGCGTATGTACGCCACGAAACTGGGTCTTCCCTACATCAACTTCTACACCCAGATGCCCAACGAGCGTGACTACGTCATCAGTCGCATCCACAAGTTTATGGGTTGATATCAACTGAAAAAGGGGATGCAGCATCGCTGCGCCTGCTAAAGGAGGCAGCCTTACCCACCAACTATCGTTTTGCAGGCAACAGGGCAAGGTATCCTCTCGTGATCCGCAATTTTGCGGATTCAAAATCATTCCCCTTTTTCTTTTTTCTCACGATGGAAAGCATTTTAAACCAACTCGTCCGACAAGAGACCTGGGAGGCGTTTCTGGCCTATCGGCTGATGAAAGGCCGCTTCAACTGGCATGAGTTCAAGGATGCCGACAGCTATGTGGAACGTGAAGCCTACCTCCCGCTGGCACAGCAGATCGTACAAGGTGCAGGCCTGGGTATTCCAAGGAAGAAGATCGTCAACAAGATGGGCACGGGCAAGAAACGCGTGGTCTACAGTTTCGCCCCCGACGAGATGACGATTCTCAAACTCCTCGCCTTCAAACTCTACGACTACGATGCCTGTTTCGCGCCCAACTGCTACGCGTTCCGTCGCGGTGTCAAGGCCAGCGACGCCGTCTTCGCCATCCGTCGTGCCATCGGCGACCGTCCGATGTGGGCCTACAAACTCGACATCCACGACTATTTCAACTCCATCTCCATCGACATCCTGTTGCCGATGCTGGCAGAGATGATGGCCTGCGACCAGCCTCTCTACCGGTTCTTCGAGAAGATGCTCACCGACAACCGGGTCGAATACAACGGTGAGACCATCCTTGAGTCCCACGGTGTGATGGCTGGCGTTCCCACAGCCCCTTTCCTGGCCGACGTCTACCTGAAGGAGGTCGACCAGTATTTCCACGATGCGCAGGTCGTCTACGCCCGTTATTCCGACGATATCATCCTCTTCGCGCCCGACCGTGAGACGCTCATGGCCTACAAAAGCCTGATGGCCGAGTTCCTCAAAAAATACCGCCTTGAGGTCAACCCCGACAAGGAGCATATCTATTCGCCCGACGAGCCCTTCGAATTCCTGGGATTCAAGTGCCACGCCCACGACATCGACATCTCCGAGGCCACCAAGCAGAAGATGAAGGGCAAGATCCGACGGGCCGCCCGCTCGCTCATGCGCTGGAAGGTCAGAAACCACATGGAGCCTGAGAAAGCGATGAAGGGGCTCATCCACCATTTCAACCGTGTCTTCTTCGAGAACGACGACACGCAGACGCTCACCTGGTCGCGATGGTTCTTCCCCGTTATCAACAAGGCCGACGGCCTCAGGGAGATCGACCACTACCTGCAGCAGAACATCCGTTACCTCAGCACGGGCAAACACAACAAGACCAACTACAAGACCGACTACGCCCAGCTCAAACAGTTAGGCTACCGCAGCCTGGTCAACGAATACTACGCCTACCTTTCTAATAAATAAAGAGCGATAGATCGTTGTGCAATTACTTTAATAGCCTTAATTCAATTGATTTTTTTGTAAAATAATTTATTAGTTCTACCATTGTTGCCTATTTCAGCTACATCAAAGTCCCATTAAAGGAAAATTTTGCTACTATTAATGCGCGCAATTTCTAGATTTAATCCTCGCAATTTTAATCCTTAATATCCGCCACTGCGACTCTTTTAATTGACAATGTAAAGGTACGAAATTTTCATTGCTTTTCAAAAATGTGTGCCCTCCGTAGTGTGAAAATCTGTTATGATTCAATATGGAATCTGTGACACGTGATTTTGTGACATTAAGCACCTTGCATAATTCATCTATAAAAGCTGCTCCTATTATACTATAAATTATATAATATTATAATATTATATAATTCTAATAATCTTCCTTGACTTTGTGAACCTCCTTAATGTCACAAAGTCAAAGTCACAAAGTCGAAAAAAGGCCCGCCGCTGCGAGCCTAAAGGGTACTTAATAACCAACTAATTACTAACCAACTATGTATGAAAAAACTAACTTTCCTTGTTTTGACAGTGCAAAGGTAAGGAGAGTTTTTGACCCAGGCAAATTCATTCAATGAATCGCCCTATTTATTCAGCAAACAGGATTTTAAATAAAAATAAGGAATTACGATGTTCAGGACACCTCGCTGGTGGTGCTGAAGAGCTACTCGAAAAGTCTCGTCGGCAATGACCGATTTGTAAAATAGAACATATTATTGTTCTATAGGAGAATTGCGGTTTAAAATTTGTTAATTTATGGAGAAGGGAGGTGCATCGTATCGATAAAAAGCAGTACATTTGCAAGAAATATACATTACTAATAATTATAACAACTGTGAAACAGGCTTCTAAAGCAACTAAGATAATCACGAGAGTTTTATTGCCGACAATGCTGGCAATCTTGTTAATTCTGTTTTTAGTATCCTACTGGGTATGCGAACAAACCATTCAGGCGGAAGGTCACGCGCGCTATGTGGGCATGATGAACTTAGCTTCTGAGAAGATTGCCAATACCATCAGTGGTGCGGAGATGAATGCCATGAATGAGTTCGACGAGGTGGAGAAACATCTTGACTCTCCTGAATCCGTGATTGCTGCTTTGGAAAGTAAAACAAGTTTGAACCCAGAGGTAAGAGGTTATTTCGCTGCTTTTGAACCCAACTATTTTCCACAGGAGGGAGAATGGTTCGAGCCTTACGTACACCATGTGGATAGTGACGATTTTGTGGTAAGACAGGTGGGTTCAGCCAGTCATAACTATCATAAGTCGGATTGGTATATACGGGCGAAGAACTCCAATGAGAGCTTCTGGTCGGATCCTTATTATTATTTTGATGGTACGAACATCAGTGGCCACTATACCACGTTTGTCAAGCCTGTTTATGACAAGACAGGTAAGCTGGCTTGCGTGTGTGGTGCCGACATGACTTTCGAGTGGCTGGCGAAGGAGCTGGCGCGTATTGACCGTGAGAGCCGGAACGACGAGTTGCTGAACAGTTTTTCATCGTTTAGTGAAGCTGAATTCTATACTGTTGTCATCAATAATGATGGTACTTGTATTGCCAACTCGGAAGGCAAGAACGTGGCGTTGACAAAAGAACAGGTGGGTCGTATCTTGGAAACGAAGAAAAGCAGTAAGATTGACATAAAAATCAACGGTGTGCTTTCAACCGTCTATCTCTCTCCGATAGAACATGTTGACTGGTGGGTGGCTCTCGTCGTGCCCGATCAGGGCGTCATAAAACCATTGATAAAGTCGGGCATTGCTCTTTTGCTGGTTACTGTTCTGGGGGTTATCATTGTCTGGTGGATATGTCGTAGAATAAGATGAGAAAGATCGTTCTTTTTTCATTCGCATTATTATGGTCAGTCAGGGCCATTGCGCAGATTCCATATTTTGCAGGGACAGTGGGCGATGGCAAACTCTATGGCTACACGTCGCTGAAGGTGCGTCCAGGTATTAATCATCAGGAAACTTATTCCACCTTCCAGTATGGATTAGGTGACCATTGGGCCACGGGTGTCGATCTGTATACTGGACCAGACTGCGCCTATTGGGGTGGATTGGTGCGCTATGGCTTGAATATAAATAAGTGGATTAACGTAGGCGCTGAGGTGACGTCGTCTTTTGATCTGAACAACAGTTTTAAGTTTTCTTATCTCACCTCGGCCTTGTACATGAATGGCGCTATCAGCCAGGATGGACGTCTGTTCTGGTGCTCGAACACCTGGTGGGTGGTTTATGATGGCTCCGACAACACCTTCTCCAATTACGACTATCTGGGCTATACCATTCCTCTGAAAAACAATCGGGCCATTACGCCTATGGTTGGTGCCATACATTCCTGGAAGTTCGATCAGGATGTTGATGTCGCTGCAGGCTTTTATTATACCTTTAAGAACTGGAACCTTTATCTGTGGGGTAATGATTTCCTGAAAAGCAACCCGCGATTCATTGCAGGTATTGATTTCGTTTTTTGAACCCGACGATGGAATGTGAAATGTTTCAACTGCGTTTCAAGCGTTCTTCTTCCAGGAATTGTAGTTCCGCCTCCAGCATCTCCAGTTTCGGCATCGGACAGCCTGCCTCGCGGGCAATCTCCAGGGGACGGGTGTAGAGATAATATATCTCCATACGACGGTGGAAATCGTAGTCCAGTCGCATGGACGGTGAATAGGGCGTCATGTTATCCGTCATATCTATCATCTTATCGACAAACGCGACATCCAGGTTCTTCATGCCCAAATGCTGGGCGGTACTGACCACCTCCATCATCTGCTCACGGATTAGTTGACGGGTTGACTTGTTCTTCAGCAGCAGGTTGGTCTGCGTGTGCAGGGCTACGGTCATACCGTTGAACGGCATGTTCCACACGGCCTTTTTCCATCGTGCTTCATGATATTCCACCAGTCCCGTCTCGATGCCGGCCTGACGGAACTCATCGACCACAGCCTGCATCAGCGCTTCGTCCTTGCAGGAGTAGTTGGCCAGGTTGATGCTGCCATAACACTGGTGGTTGACAATGCCTGGCTCTGTCTTCGCCGAACAGATAAAGGCCAGTCCTGCAGCCAGTTGCACGTTGGGGAACATCTTCTGCACATCCTCCTCTACGCCAATGCCGTTCTGGATGAGCACCACCAGCGTATTATCATGGAGCAATGGTGGCAGCAACGACTGCAGTTTGCCGTTGTTCACAGACTTCAGACACACCAGCACCACGTCGCACTTCGGCATGTCCTCCGTATGCTGATAGGCATTGACATCATCCAGATGAAACGATCCGTCGCAGGAGTCTACCTGCAGGCCGTGCTGTTTCACATACTCATAGTCGCTGCGCAGCAGGAAATGTAGTTCCTGTCCCGCATGAGCCAGTTTTGCTCCGTAATATCCACCAATGGCACCAGTGCCGATGATTCCGTATCTCATATTGATAACTGTATTCTATAAATGCGACCGCAAAGTTACGTTTTTTTTATGAAATAATTCATATTTCCCGTTTTTTTTAAATGATTTTTCGTATCTTTGCAGCGTAATTAGAAGATGATATGAAGAAATATTTATTAGACCTTACGTTGAGGTCGGTGGAAAGGATTCATGAGCGGTATGTGCTCATCAAGCTGACAGACGACAAACCGTTGCCCGAGATGCTGCCAGGACAGTTTGTGGAAGTGCGGGTAGACGGCTCGCCGACCACCTTCCTGCGCCGACCTATCTCTATTAATTTCGTGGATACAGAGGCGAACGAGCTCTGGCTGTTGGTAGCTGCTGTGGGCGATGGCACACGGAAGCTGGCTGCGCTCCAGAAGGGCGACAAGCTGAACTGTCTGCTGCCTCTGGGCAATGGCTTTACAATGCCCCAGAAGAAAGAAGAACGCATTCTGCTGGTAGGCGGTGGGGTAGGCGTGGCACCGTTGCTCTATATGGGCGCCGAGATGGCGAAGATGGGTTGTAAGCCCACATTCCTGCTGGGCGCCAGAACGGCCAAGGACCTGCTGATGCTGGATACCTTTCAGACATACGGACGTGTGTGTGTGACGACGGAGGATGGCTCTGAGGGTGAGAAGGGTTTCGTGACCAATCACTCGCTGTTGCAGAAGGAGCAGTTCGACCGTATCGCCACCTGTGGTCCTACGCCGATGATGAAGGCGGTGGCGCGCTATGCGCGACAGGCGAATACGGAGTGCGAGGCATCGTTGGAGAATCTGATGGCGTGCGGACTGGGTGCCTGTCTCTGTTGTGTGGAGAAGACCACTGAGGGTAATCTGTGTGTGTGTAAGGATGGACCAGTGTTTAATATTCGAAGACTGTTATGGCAAGATTAAATGTAAAGATCAAGGATCTGGCGCTGAAGAATCCCGTGATGACGGCTTCTGGCACCTTTGGCTATGGTCTGGAGTTTGCCGACCTGATGCCGTTGGACGGTATTGGTGGCATTATCGTGAAGGGCACGACGCTGAAGGCCCGCGAGGGTAATGACTACCCCAGAATGGCGGAGACGGCCAGTGGCATGCTGAACTGCGTTGGTCTGCAGAACAAGGGCGTGGACTATTTCTGCAAGCATATCTATCCGCAGATAAAGGACATCGACACCAACATGATTGTGAACGTGAGTGGTTCGTCGCCAGAGGATTATGCGGAATGTGCAGCCCGTATCGACGCGCTGGAGAAGATTCCCGCCATCGAGCTGAATATATCCTGTCCGAATGTGAAAGACGGTGGTATGGCCTTCGGTGTGACCTGTGCTGGGGCGTCGAGTGTGGTGAAGGCTGTGCGTGAGCGTTATCACAAGACGCTGATCGTGAAGCTCTCGCCCAACGTGACGAATATCGCTGAGATAGCCCGTGCAGTAGAGGCGGAGGGTGCCGACAGCGTGTCGCTCATCAATACGCTGATGGGTATGGCCATCGACATTGAGAAACGTAAGACGCTGCTGAGCATCAATACAGGCGGACTGAGTGGTCCAGCTGTGAAACCTGTGGCACTCCGTATGGTGTGGCAGGTGGCCAAGGCGGTGAAGATTCCCGTTGTGGGTCTGGGTGGCATCTGTACCGCGAAGGATGCCATAGAATTTCTGATGGCTGGTGCCACAGCGATAGAGATAGGCACCGCCAACTTCCTCGATCCTACCGTGAGCATCAAGGTGCGCGACGGTATCAACGACTGGCTCGACAGTCATGGCTGCAAGTCGGTTCAGGAAATTATAGGCGTGATAGATTAAAAATTGAAGGAAATGGAAATGATGAAATCTTATCTGTGGATTGTGGCCCTATGGCTATGCAGCCTGTGTGCGATGGCGCAGGACGCTGATGTGTGGACCCTGAGCGGAAAGGTAACAGATGCCAAGACGCGTAAGGCGATGGCGCATGTGAGTGTGACAGACCGTAACGTGGGTACTGTGACCAACGAAGCGGGTGAGTTCGTGCTCAAGCTCCCCAAGGCACCACAGACGGTGACTTTCTCCTGCTTAGGCTACAAGACGCAACAGCTCTCTGCTGCAGCTATGAACGGCGTCAGGGTAGAGGTGAGGATGGAGCCCAGCTCTGTGATGCTCGACGAGATCGTGGTGCGGGGCGACGATGCCAAGGAACTGGTGAAGAAAGCGATAGAGAAAATTGCTGACAACTATCCGTCGGTGCCCAATATGTTGCGAGGCTTCTATCGCGAGACGGTGGAGAAACGCAGCCATTTCACGAGTATCTCTGAAGGTGTGGTCGATGTCTACAAGACGTCGTACACAAGAGGCACCGACTGGCGCGATGGTGTGGCCATACTGAAAGGTCGCAGACTGCTGAGCCAGCGTCCCAGCGATACGCTGTCGGTGAAGCTGCAGGGCGGTCCTGTGCTGCCCATCTCGTTGGATGTGGTGAAGGATCCCGACATCCTGCTGAGTCCTCAAGTGCTCGACAACTACAGCTTCCGCTATGTCACGATGAGCAAGGCCGACGAGCGCAATCAGTATGTCGTTGAGATCAGACCTCTGCTCGTAGTGCCCTACGCCCTTTGGCAGGGACGGTTGTATATCGATCAGGAGACGCTTGCCTTTACCCGTATCGAACTGAGCCTGGACATGAGCGATACCGATAAGGTGACGCAGATGATTCTGAAGAAGAAACCCCTGAGTCTGCGTTTTACACCCCATGAGATGTCGATCTATATCGATTACAAGACAGACGATGGCGTTACGCGCATCAATTATATCCGCAATGTGATCCGGTTCCGTTGTGACTGGAAGCGCAAGCTCTTCAAGTCGAACTTCACGGTGACGTCGGAGATGGTGGTGACAGACCGTCAGGAGGGGAAGGAACTCAAACCCATCAGAACCCGTGATACCTTTAACCGAAAGGATAATTTCTATGATAAGGTGGTTTACTTCAACGATCCGGATTTCTGGGGTAACGACAATATCATCGAGCCTACGGAAGACTTGCTGAAAGGTATCGAGAAGATCAAGCGCAGAATTGCACGCGACTAAAAAACATTTGTTTTTGTGAGGAAAAAAACTGAGGGCTGGCAATCGCCAGCCCTCAACCAACACAAAAACTAAACTAGACTTAACTAAGCAGTTCGGGATTTTCACAAACCCTCGAATGCTGTGCAAATATACATGTAATATTTGAAAGTTGCAAGCATTTTAACGAAAATTTGTGCGAAACCCCTTTTAAATTAGACATTTATGCTATTTTGGAACATAAAGTAGTCTAAAATGGTCATAGCAGCCATCGCTTCCACCACAGGCACAGCTCTGGGCAATACACACGGATCATGACGCCCTTTGGCTGTTAAGGTCGTGGGATTGCCTTCGATATCGACGGTGTCCTGTTCCATCAACAGCGTGGCGACGGGCTTGAAGGCCACACGGAAATAGATATCCTGACCATTGCTGATGCCACCCTGGATACCGCCACTGTGATTGGTGGCAGTGGTAATGCCGTTGGGACCTGGGATAAAAATATCGTTCTGCTCAGAGCCACGGGCTGTGACGCCACTGAAGCCCTCGCCATATTCGAAACCCTTTACTGCGTTGATGCTCAGCATGGCAGCACCTAAGTCTGCATGCAGCTTGCCAAACTCTGGCTCTCCCAAGCCAGCAGGACAACCCTTGATGACGCAGGTGATCACACCACCAATGGTGTCGCCCTCGCCCTTCACCTGGGTGATGAGGGCTTCCATCTGGGCTGCTTTCTCCGCATCAGGACAGCGCACGGCATTGGTCTCTGTCTGAGAGAGGTCGTAAAGATGGTAGTCGCGCTCAAGGGCGATGTTGCCTACCTGTGAGGTATAGGCCTGCACGCTGATGCCCAGTTGCTTGAGCACCAACTTAGCCAAGGCACCACCCACGCAGCGACTGATGGTGATGCGCGCTGAAGAGCGCCCGCCTCCACGATGGTCGCGGATGCCGTATTTCTGCTGATAGGTGTAGTCGGCATGCGAGGGACGGAACACGTTGCGCATGTTCTCGTAGTCCTGCGAGTGCTGGTTGGTGTTACGTACGATAAAGCCGATGGGACAGCCCGTCGACTTACCCTCGAAGACACCACTGAGCAACTCCACCTGATCGGGTTCCTGGCGCGAAGTGGTGATCTTGCTCTGTCCAGGACGACGACGATTGAGCTCTGCTTGGATAAAGTCGATGTCGATGTCGATGCCTGCAGGCATGCCGTCGACAACGCCACCAATGGCCTCACCATGACTCTCGCCAAAGGTGGTCAGCCTGAATATATTTCCAAACGTATTCATCTTCCTTCTTCCATCTTACATCTTCCATCTTAATGACAGTGTCCGCAGCCACAGCCTTCGCCATGCTCGTGATCATGATCGCAGCAGCCGTCCTCACAGCCTTCGCCATGATGATGTCCGCAACCGTGACAGCCACCAGTCAGCATCTTGATGGTCTTGTTGATCTCCTCCTCTGTGGCGTCGCGGTTCTCGCGAACGGTACCAGTGAAGTTAAGTGTCTTACCAGCCAGAGGGTGGTTGGTGTCGACTGTCACACCGTCTTCCTCCACCTTCACGACCTTGGCCATGAACTGATGGTCCTCAGCGTCTGTCAGGGTGATCACGGCATCGGGGTAGATATTGTCGTGGTCGAAATGACCATTGACAGAGAATACCTGACGATCGATCTTATGCACGCCCTGAGGCTCGTAGGCTCCAAAGGCCTGTGCTGGCTCGAGCACGAAATCGAAGCTGTCGCCCTTTGCGTGCTGTATCACTTGCTGCTCGAATGCATCGAGGGCGATGCCAAAACCAGTGATAAACTCGAAGGGGCGCTCTGAGCCTGTTTCCTCCTGCAGCGTCTTATTGCCGTCGACAATCGTATACAACTGATATTCGACAGACATGAACTTATTGGGAATTTTTTCCATACCTTATTATATATATATGTTTCAGGTTGCAAAGGTAATCATTTTAATCCGAAAATGCGCCTTTTTCGACAGAAAATATAAAATTTTCATTATAACCGCTATTCTTTGACATGGGTCAACAAAAGTGCTGTTTGCGCACACAATTCCAAAAAAGACTTGTTCTGTTCTAAAATTCGCCGTAACTTTGCACCGTCAAAAGAAGTTTTTAGGATAACATTATTAATTAAAGTAGGGGCAAACAGGATAACAAACTAACACGTGCCCCGAGTAAAGAAAAGAAAGGGTAAAAAGATGAAAAAGATGATTTTGACAATGGTTGCAATGCTGAGTATGACCATGGCATTTGCAGAAGGTGAGAACCTGAACAGTGTAAACAACGTAGCCGCTTATGACATGAGCTGCAATATGAACAAACTTGCTGAGGCTCTGTCGCTGACTGCTGATCAGAGAGAGGCTGTTGACAACATCTACCAGACCTTCAACGCTGAGATGATGTTCGCTGCACAGAACTACAACGACGACCAGCGTAAGGAGATGGTGAAGAAGGCTCTCGAGAAGAACGTAGCCTGGATGCGTTACGTGCTGAACGACAAGCAGAGTCACACTTACCTGATGCTGTTGAACACCACCATTAACAACCGTGGTCTGAACAAGTAAAAGAAAAGTTAAATTAATCAACCAAGAGAGAGGCATTCCGAAGGGGATGCCTCTATTTTTGTGCTAAAAACTTGCATATCTCAGAATTTTTTGCTTATTTTGCAAGCAGAAACGTTATTACTAAACAACAAAAGCAGTATGAAAAGTCTGAAAGTTATTTTGATTTCAGTAGTGGCAGCCGTCTTCGTGAGCTGTGGCACTACCAACACGGTACCCATCACAGGGCGCCAGCAGACACTGATGGTGAGCGACGGTGAGGTGTTGAGCCTTTCCACCCAGCAGTATCAGGAGTTTATGAAGACCGCTAAGCTCTCTACCAACCAAACCAATACCGCGATGGTGAAGCGGGTGGGGCAGAATCTGGCTAATGCTGTGGTTAACTATCTGAACAGCAACGGTTTGGCAAATGATGTGCAGAACTATAAGTGGACCTTCAATCTGGTTCAGGACAAGCAGGTGAATGCCTGGTGTATGCCTGGTGGACTGATCTGCGTGTACGAGGGTTTGTTGCCTGTGACACAGGACGAGGCTTCGCTCGCCATCGTCTTAGGTCATGAGATTGCACACGCTGTGGCCCGTCACTCGGCTGAGCAGATGAGCACACAGATGAAACAGCAGTATGGTCTGCAGATTGGTTCGATGGTGGCTGGTGCCCTGGGTATGGGAACCAACACCCAGTCGATTGTGCAAGCCATTGTGGCACAGGGCTTTAACTTCAAGAATCTGAAATACTCGCGCAACCATGAGACGGAGGCTGACCACATGGGCTTGATCTTCGCTGCGATGGCGGGCTATGATCCGCAGGTGGCCACCACCTTCTGGCAGCGTATGGCAGCACAGTCATCTAACCAGACGGCTGAGTTCCTGAGCGACCACCCCTCTGATGCCACACGTATTCAGAATATCAAGGGTTGGATGCCTGAGGCCTTGAAGTATTACAAGCCAAAGACCACGACAACGGCTAAGGCTGCTACTACGACCAAGAAGGCTACTACGACCAAGAAGACTACCACAACAAAGAAGTCTACCAAGAAATAGGTCTGAGGAGTTTTTTACGACAACGAATTACGCGAATTACACGAATTGGCCATGCGGATCAAAAACTCGTGAAATTCGCGTAATTTGTTGTTTATAAATTTAATTGTTTCTTAATCTTTCGTCTGATATTGTGATTTTTCCGCCTTTCTTCAGGCTTCCGAAGAGGATTTCCTTCATCAGCAACGGCTTGAGTTTGCCTGTGATTACGCGATCCATCTCGCGGGCACCGTATTCTTTGGTGAAGCCCTCTTTCAGAAGATAGTCGAACGCCTCGTCGGTGAGCGTCATCACCACCTTCTTCGCAGTGAGCTTCTCCTGTAGCTCGCCCAGTTTCTTGCGCAGGATGAGCGTCGCCATCTGGCGGTCCATATCGTTGAACACAACGGTACCGCTCAGACGGTTGATAAACTCAGGCTTGAAGGTCTTCTTCACCTGCTTCAGCATCGCCTCTCCGCGACTTACATTGCCTGAGAATCCGATGCTCGCCTGACCTGCATACTGTGCGCCAGCATTCGAGGTCATGATTACGATCACATTACGGAAATCAGCCTTGCGACCCTTGTTGTCGGTGAGTTTGGCATAGTCCATCACTTGTAAAAGAATATTGTATATGTCCTGATGGGCTTTCTCTATCTCGTCGAGCAGCAATACGCAGTTTGGTGTCTTACGGATGGCATCTGTCAACAGACCACCATCCTCATAGCCCACATAACCTGCTGGCGAGCCAATCAACTTCGCCACCGTATGCTTCTCTGTGTATTCGCTCATGTCGAAACGCACCAGCGCAATGCCCAGTTCCTTCGCTAACACACGGGCTACCTCGGTTTTACCCACACCCGTAGGTCCCACGAACAAGAGCGAGGCCAAGGGCTTGTCGTCGTCGAGCAGTCCTGCCTTCGACAACTGCACCGCCTCCACCACCTGACGCACTGCTTGGTCTTGTCCGTAGATCTTGCTGCTGATGCGCTCGTAGAGTGTTTCGAGGGCAGCATTGTCATCTTCTTTCATCGCCAAAGCGTCCACCTTACAGGTCTTCGCGAGGATGTCTGCCACGAGGGTTTTGTCTACCGTCTGACGCTTCTGTCCGTACAGATGGTTCATCTCGCGATAGGCACCTGCCTCGTCTATCAGGTCGATGGCCTTATCAGGCAGGAAGCGTTCGTTGATATATTTCGCGCTAGCGTTGACAGCAAACTCCAACGCCTTATCCGCATAATACACGCCATGATACTGTTCGTAGCTCTTCTTCAGCTGCTTGAGGATCTCGAGCGTCTCAGCCACAGAAGGCTCTGCGATGTCTATCTGTTGGAATCGGCGCACCAGACCTTTCGACTTCGAGAAATGACGGTTGTATTCCTCGTAGGTCGTCGAGCCGATAAAGCGGATGTTGCCCGACTCGAGATAAGGCTTGAGCATGTTCGAGGCATCCATCGTGCCCTCGCTGTTGCCACCAGCGCCCACGAGGTTGTGGATCTCGTCGATGTAGACGATGTTATTGTCTGACTCCCCGATGATGCCGTCCATCACCTCCTTGATACGTTTCTCGAAATCGCCACGGAACTGCGTGCCAGCGAGCAAGGTGCCAAGGTCGAGCTGGTAAATCTTACTGCCTTTCAAACGCTTGGGCACCTGAGGATGGTTGGTGTCGATCCATGCTGCGAGACCATATACGATGGCGGTCTTTCCCACGCCAGGCTCTCCGATATGCAGGGGATTGTTCTTCTCCTTGCGACAGAGCACCTGGATGGTCCTGAGCAGCTCTTCCTTCCTGCCAATCAGTGGGTTATGCAGCTGATAGGTATCGTTCAGACAGGTCACCATCTTGCGCCAGGGCTCCTTGTCTTGTTCTGTGTCTTCCGCCATGTCGTCGTCCGTGCTCACCTGATCGTGGTCTTCCTCATAGCGCGCCACCAGCTCGCTCATGAAATCCTGCTCGTATTCGCCCAGCAGGTTTTTCAGCAGATAGGCCGCATACGACTCCTTAAGGTCTAGTATGCTCTTCACGATATGTGGCACGTAGATATACTGCGCACTCGAACTCTGTACGATATTAAAGGCAGCGAGCAGGGCCGTGCGCAACTGTTCGCTGGTGCCTATCACGTAATTGCCCACGTCTTCAGGTACACACTCCATCTTCTCGAAGAAGTCCTGCAGACTATGGTTCACGATGTTCAGGTCGACGCCACAGTCAATGAGCGACTTATTGAACTCATACTGCTGCAGCAGGGCGTAGATGAAGTGCTCGGGCGTAGTGAACTCGTGGCGGTATTTCTCTGCCGCTGCGTGCATGTCGTGAAAGGCTTGGTTCACCTTTTGGGTATAGTAGATGTCCATATCTTATCGTTATTCTTCGGGTTCGTAAGTCAGTCGCAAGGGAAAGCCCTCGTCGCGGGCCATCTGCGTGGCCTTGTTCACTTTCGACACAGCAATGTCGTACGAGTAGATGCCCACCACAGCCTTGTCGGAGTGGTGCACCTGTAGCATCAGTGCCTCGGCATCGGCCTGGCTCTTGAAAAACACCACCCTGAGCACCTTCACCACAAACTCCATGGTGGTGAAGTCGTCGTTGTAGATGGTCACTTTGTAGCGTCGCGGCTCGTCGAGGTCCACACGCTGTCGTTCCTTTACGCTTGACTGTTCTTTTGCCATACTGGCGACAAAAGTACACAAAAAAAGCCACATCTGCAAGATTTTCGATATAAATCGGTATTATATGCATTTTTATTTGTAACTTTGTGCCCATATTGAATGATAAATAAATAAGTTTGTATGAAAAAGAATCTCGTATTAACCTTGTGTCTGGCAGGTGGCCTGATGACCGTTTCCGCACAGACCAAGGGTGGGGGCATTTCCAAGGAGATGCTCCAGCAGTTCCAGAAGGAACAGAAACATTGTCAGGCAGGCAAGGCCTTGTCGAACGCCCTCTCTGGCGTGAGCATCGATGTGTTGGCCAAGAACTACCAGGCTGCTGCCAAGCCCATCGACAAGAACTTCAGTATCGAAACCCGTAAGCAGTCGATCACCAATCAGAAGTCGTCAGGACGCTGTTGGATGTTCAGCGGACTCAATGTGTTGCGCTCTAACTATACCATGCAGCACGACTCCGTGAGCATTGAGTTCTCACAGGCTTATCTCTTCTTCTATGATCAGCTGGAGAAGGCCAACCTCATGCTGCAGGGTGTGATCGATACGGCGAAGGACCCCATCGACAACCAGCGTGTGCAGTTCTTCTTCCATTATCCCATCAACGATGGCGGTACCTTCTGTGGCATTGCCGACCTCGCTCCGAAGTATGGCCTTGTGCCTGCTGATGTGCAGCCTGAGACCTACACCAGCGAGAACACCTCGAAGGCGCGCAGTCTGATTTCGTCGAAGCTGCGCGAGTTCGGTCTCCAGTTGCGCGATATGGTGGCCAAGAAGCAGAAGCCTGCTGATATCACCAAGGCGAAGACTGAGATGCTGGGACAGATCTACCGCATGCTCGAACTGACGCTGGGCGCCCCCACGCAGACGTTCACCTATGCCTTCAAGGACAAGAACGGCCGTCCTCTCGGCCAACCGAAGGAGTACACCCCGCTGTCGTTCTATCAGGAGGTGGTGGGCGGACCCATCAACGGCACTTTCATCATGGTGATGAACGACCCGCGTCGTGAGTATTTCAAGACCTACGAGGTGGAGTACGACCGTCATGTCTACGACGGCACCAACTGGAAATACCTCAACCTGCCGATGGACGAGATCGAGAAGCTCGCCATCGCCTCGCTCAAGGATGGTCGTAAGCTCTACAGCTCTTACGATGTGGGCAAGCTGCTGGATCGTCCACGTGGCTATGCGTCGCTCGATAACTTCGACTATGGTTCACTCTTTGGAACCACCTTCGGAATGGACAAGGCACAGCGCATCTCTACTTTCGACAGCGGCTCTACGCATGCTATGACACTCACAGCTGTCGACCTCGACGCCCAGGGCAAGCCCCTGAAGTGGAAGGTCGAGAACTCTTGGGGCACAGACAGTGGTCAGCAAGGCTATTTGATTATGACTGCTGACTGGTTCCGTGAGTATATGTTCCGTCTCGTGGTGAATAAGAAATATGTGCCCGAGAATCTTCTCAAGGCCTTCGACACCAAGCCCATTATGGTCATGCCCGAAGATCCTCTGTTCCTCCCCGATGAGTGATTGTATCAAGAATTATAGAATTTGAGAATTATGAAGTTATCAAAGACGATTATGAGTTTAGGAATCGCATCCGCATTGACGATGCAGTTCAGTGCCTGTCAGCAGGCACAGCGTGAGAACCCGCTCCTGGTGGAGAGTACATTACCCTTCGGCGCCCCCGACTTCAGCAAGATCGACAGCACCGACTACATGCCCGCCTTCGAGACGGCCATCCAGCAGACGCGCGACGAGATCCAGCAGATTGTTGACAATCCCGACTCCGCCACCTTCGAGAACACCATCCTCGCCTATGAGGAGAGCGGACAGCTGCTCGACCGCGTGAGCCGCGTGTTCTTCGCACTCGTCGAGGCCGACAAGACACCAGCCCTCGCAGAGATCGAGAAGAAGGTGCAGCCTATGCTCACCGACCTCGAGAACGAGATCTCCTTCAACAAGCCCCTCTTCGAGCGCATCAAGAAAGTCTACGATGCCCAGTACGAGTCGCTTCAGGGCGAGGACAAGAAACTGCTCGAAGAGACCTACAAGGAGTTTGTGCGCAAGGGTGCCCTTCTGCCCGACGACAAGATGGCCCGCATGAAGGAGATCAACCTGCGCATCTCCGAGTTGCAGACCAAGTGGGGCGAGGTGCTCCCCGATGCCACTAACGATGCCGTCGTCTGGGTCGACAAGAAGGAAGACCTCGCAGGCATGAGCGAGGCCGACATCGCCCAGTGTGCGAAAGATGCTGAGAGTCGTGGCGGTAAGGCCCCTTACGCCATCGTCATCGTCAACACCACCCAGCAGGCGCCCCTCGCCAGTCTCGACAACCGCGAACTGCGCAAGAAGGTGTTCGAGGCCTCCGTGCATCGTGCTGACGGCACAGGCAAGTACAACACGTTCGACATCGTCTGCGAGATGGCCAAGTTGCGTGCCGAGAAGGCCGAGATCATGGGTTATCCTAACTACGCCGCCTATTCATTGGAGAATACGATGGCCAAGACCCCGGTGAATGTCCGTGCTTTCCTGATGAACCTGATTAAGGCCTATGTGCCCAAGGCTGATGCCGAGACCAAGGCCATTGAGGACTTTGCCCGCAAGACTGAGGGACCCGAATTCAGGTTGCAGGCCTACGACTATTTCTACTATTCCGCCAAGATGAAGAAGGAGCTGCTCAACGTGAGCGACGACGAGGTGAAGCCCTATTTCAATGTCGACAGCGTGCTGCTCAATGGTGTCTTCTATGCCGCCAACCGTGTCTACGGCCTCACCTTCAAGCAGCGCGACGACATCCCCCTCTATCATCCCGACATGAAGGCCTTCGAGGTTATCGACAAGGACGGCAAGCCCATTGCCCTCTTCTGTTGCGACTACTACCGTCGTCCCTCTAAGCGCGGTGGTGCGTGGATGGACGGTTTCCAGAAGCAGAGCCGCCAGCGCGGCACGATGCCGATTATCTTTAATGTATGCAACAACGCGAAGGCTCCCGAGGGCAAACCCTCGCTGATCACCTGGGACGAGGTCACCACCATGTTCCATGAGTTCGGTCACGCCCTGCACGGCATTCTCTCCAACTGTCAGTACTACCGTCTGAGCGGCACCAGCGTCGCCCGCGACTTCGTCGAGATGCCCTCGCAGTTCAATGAGTCGTTTGCGGCCATCCCCGAGATCTTCGATCACTATGCCCGTCATTACGAGACCGGTGAGCCCATGCCTGCCGACCTGAAGGAGCGCATGCTCAAGAGCATCAACTTCCAGCCGTGCTACGCCCTGGGTGAGAACCTCGCTGCCACCTGTGTCGACCTGGCTTGGCACATGCTCGCCTCGAAGGATATTCCCACAGCCGATAAGGCTATGGAGTTCGAGACAGAGTCGTTGCGTAAGGTGGGACTTCTGAATCCCTTTATTCCGATTCCGCCACGCTATCACACCAGCTACTTCAACCACGTGTGGGGTGGGGGCTATGCTGCCGGCTACTACAGCTATCTCTGGACGGAGGTGCTGGCGGTCAATATCGCCGACGTCTTCGCCAAGCGTGGTGCTCTCGAGCCTGCTACGGGTCAGGACTTCCGCGATAAGGTGCTGAGTCGTGGTAACACGGGCGACCTCATGCAGATGTTCACCGACTTCACCGGCATGACCCAGCCCGATGCCTCCAGCCTGCTTAAAGCCAGAGGACTATAATGAAGAATGAGAAATATCAGTTGCTCGTAGAGCAGATCAAGGCTCTGATTGAGGGCGAGCGTGATGTGGTAGCAGTGATGGCAAACGTCGCTGCTGCCATCCACGAGGCCATGGGCTTCTGGTGGACAGGCTTCTACCGTGTGATGCCTAAGACAGGCTCCGACGACAAGGAACTGGTGCTCGGTCCCTTCCAGGGGCCCGTTGCCTGCATGCACATCCCCTTCGGACGAGGTGTCTGTGGCACCGCCTGGGAGCGTCGCCAGACCATCGTCGTGCCCGATGTGGAGCAGTTCCCGGGTCACATCGCCTGTAGCAGCCTCTCGCGCTCAGAGATCGTGGTGCCTGTGTTTTCGAAAGCTGATGAGGTGGTTGCCGTCCTCGACATCGACAGCTGCGACCTCGCCACATTCGACGACGTCGATCGTCAATACCTCGAAACCATCTGTGCCCTCATCGCTCCTTTGTTTTAACACCCACAGCGATCCACAAAAAAATCCCCCTCAGAAACTTCTCTGACGGGGATCTTTTTATCGTATCTCTTTCTTTTTTAGAATGGGATCTTGTAGCCAACGGTCAGCATGATCACACCATTCTTGACTTTTTCATCATTTCCGTCGTTGATATTTGTCAGACCCAGATTGTAGCGGGCGTCGATCACGAAGTCGCTGATCTCGTAAGACAGACCCAGAGGAATGGAGAGGTCGAACTTCTTCAAGCCATCGGTGCCTGTTTTCTCAAACTCCTCCCAAGAGTTGTTTCCAATTAGCATATCACCCTTTGCCTTTTGTGAGAGCAGGAATCCGGGCTGAAGACCTGCCTTGATGGCCAAACCAGGTGCCACATAGACATTGGCGAGAACAGGGATGTTCAAATAGGTCAGGGTTGTAGACACATCCTTGATTAACGGGGTGTCATCGCTCTTTGCGCCCTGCATGGATACCAAAGCACCGGCAGTAACGGCAAACATGTCGTTGATGTTATAGCCGAACTCGGCACCTCCAACGAGGCCGATCTTCATCTTAGCGCCATCTGTATCGCCGGTCAGAGTGGACAGTGTACCACCCACCATTGGCTTAATATACATCTGCTGTGCGTTAGCACTCAAAGTAGCTACCATCAGGGCAGCAATCATCATTAATTTTTTCATACTCAAAATAATTTTGTTTATAAATAAATCGGGGCAAAGATAGTGTTTTTTTCAATAAGTTCCAAGAAAAAATGCAAAAAAAAGGAAAAAAACGTGCTAGTTCATGTTTTATAACAAGAAAAAACGCTACTTTTGTACAGAAATAACAAGTTGATGTAATTATAGAAATATCATGGTAAGTGAAAGAAATCGTCTGTTTACAATACTTATAGCCCTATTTATCGTATGCGAGGCTATGGCTGTGCGCCCTAAAATAGGACTGGTCTTTGGAGGAGGTGGTGCCAAGGGAGCTGCAGAAGTAGGAGTGTTGAAAGTTCTTGAAGAAGCTGGTGTTCAGGTGGATTATATCGCTGGCACGTCTATCGGTTCTATCGTTGGAGGTCTGTATGCTGCTGGTTATACAGCGAAAGAACTAGAAACGATGTTTCAGACACAAGAGTGGCTTTCATTGCTGACTGATCGTAAGGCTTCGCTCAGCAATGAGCCCTACCAGACGATCAATGGCGTGACCTACATCTTTGGTTTCCCTGTGATGGACCGTAATAGCAATATTTTTGGTGTTATGAAAGGCGAAAGTGTTGAACAAATGCTCGACTCGATGTTGTCTGTCAAGGGTTGTAAGAATTTTGAGAGTTTGCAGATTCCGTTTAGCTGTGTAACTGCCGACATCAGGGCTGCTCAGGAAGTAGTAATCTTTAAAGGTTCTGTCAGCAAGGCCATGCGTGCCTCGATGTCCATCCCAGGCATTTTCAAGCCCGTCAAGCTCGACGACAGACTGCTTGTCGATGGTGGTATGCTTAATAATCTCCCAGTCGATGTCTGTCGTAAGATGGGGGCTGACATCGTAATAGCCATCGACCTTCAACAGAATGAACAGAAACCTCGCAAGCAGACTGACTTGAGTATGCTTTCCTCACTAGCCGACCTGCTTGGTTTTGGAGGCATTCTCGAATGGGTTACCAATCGACCCGATATTGAGAAATACCTTGAAAATCGCAAAAAAGCTGATATTTACATTCATCCGAACCTTCCTGATGCTGATGCCTCGAGTTTCGGCAACAAGAATGCAGCCCGAATGATTCAGGCGGGTGTCGTAGCTGCCAAACAGCAGCTACCCGAACTACAGCGCGCCCTTATTGATAAATAGAAGAAAAGTTTTTTGCAAATGTAAAAAAAAATGGGTGGTTGATACCACCCATTTATTATTGATTAAATTAATTTTAGAAGTCAATCACAATACCTGCTGAGAAAATATACCAATCCCAGGTCACTCCATCTTTCTTACCCGTCTGATAAACAGCTTCAGCTTCGAGTTTCAGCTTGTCGGTAATGTAATATTCACAACCAGGACCAAAATTAAATGCAAGGGCTGAATCAGAATAGTCTAATACTTTGAATCCAAGAATACCAATACCGCCGATTGGATAAACCGTGAACTTGTCGCCAATGTGGAAAAGATAGTTGATGTTGAGGTTGGCATTCCAATATGAGATCTCGTCCTTCTTAAAGAAGTACTTACCACTAGCTTCACCACGGAGGTTGTCGATAAACTCATACTTGAGCTTTGCGCCGACACCCAATTGGCTGTAATTATCGTCAGTACCATAGTTCAGGTTTGCACCAAATCCCATCTTACCAGCCTGGGCATACACACCGATGCTCATCAGCATCAGAACTGCAATCATAAAAACTTTCTTCATAACTTAATACTTTAAATGTAAATAATAAAAGTTGGTTTATATACGGCTGCAAAATTAAGAAAAAAAGATGAAACTCACAAATAATATAGACTTTTTTTTATAATTGGCTCAGATAACCATTATTGATAGTTCTGATAATAGACAATAAATGACATTATGTTTACTTTACAGGATAAAATATATTTATTTTATCGCTAAAAAAAGCAAAATACACATAAATATACTATTTTTTGAGGCTCTATTATTTCTATTTCAATAAAAAATAGTACCTTTGTGCCAATTTCTAATAGGCAACAGACTATTCTTATATGAAATATATTCTTGTTACAGGTGCTTCAAGGGGCATAGGAAGAGCAATCTGTTTAAGATTGGTCTCTATGAATATGCCTATATTGATTAATTATAATAGTAATTATTCTGCTGCAGGAGAAACAAAATCTCTTATTGAGGAATTGGGAGGCAAGGCAGAATTGTTACCTTTCGATGTCTCAAACAAGTCAGAAGTAGAAAAAGCAATTCTGAATTGGGAAGAATCTCATCCAGATGATTATATTTCTATTTTAGTGAATAATGCTGGAATCAGACGAGACAATGTCATGTTTATGATGGCAGATGAAGAATGGCATCAGGTCATTAACACAACGCTTGATGGCTTCTTTTATCTTACTCGCTGTTTGTTAAAGCACATGATGCCTCGGAAACGGGGAGGTAGAATTATCAACATCGCATCGTTATCTGGTGTAAAAGGATTACCTGGTCAGACCAACTATAGTGCAGCAAAAGCAGCATTAATAGGTGCTACAAAAGCATTGGCACAAGAGGTCGCACCTCGAAAGATCACTGTAAATGCTATAGCCCCCGGATTCATAGAAACAGACATGACTAAGGATTTACCAGAGGAAGAATTAAAGAAGTTGATTCCTGTTGGTCGATTTGGCAAACCTGAAGAAGTAGCAGCGTTAGTTGCCTTCCTTGCTTCGGATGATGCAGCATATATAACAGGAGAAGTAATTAATATTAACGGAGGTTTATACACATAATTTTCAATGGCAAGACGTGTAGTAATTACAGGCATGGGCATTTGGTCCTGCCTTGGAACAGATATAGAAACTGTTAAGCAGTCCCTTTTTGAAGGGAAATCAGGTATAGGTTTACAACCAGAACGACTTGAATATGGTTATAGGTCTGGCCTTACTGGTATTGTAGAAACACCTGTCATAACCAAACAGATGCTTGATAGACATACCCGAGCAGGTATGTCCGAAGAAGCTCAATATGCATACATGGCAAGTAGACAAGCATTTGCGCAAGCGCATATTGACGATCAATATCTTCGTGAGAACGAGGTTGGCTGTATCTTTGGTAATGATTCCTCAGCAAAGCCAGTTATTGAGTCTTCCCAAATAATGGACGAGAAGCACGACTCTGCTATGCTGGGTTATGGACTCATATTCCAGTCGATGAACTCGACAGTGAATATGAACCTTAGTACTATTTTCCACCTGCGTGGCGTTAACTTCACCATCAGTGCAGCTTGTGCCAGCGGAAGTCACTCTATAGGACTTGGTTATATGCTTATCCGTCAGGGTTTGCAGGAAATGGTGCTTTGTGGCGGAGCCCAGGAAACCAACTATTACTCTATGGCATCGTTTGATGCGCTTGGGGCTTTCTCAATACGTATGGATGAGCCAACAAAGGCAAGTCGTCCGTTTGATAAAGATCGTGATGGCCTGATACCAAGTGGCGGAGCAGCAGCCCTTGTGCTTGAGGATTATGATCATGCAGTGGCCAGAGGTGCTACTATTTTAGCTGAAGTAGTTGGCTACGGTTTCTCTAGCAACGGTGGTGGTATCTCAGAACCCAGTGATAATGGTTCTGTTATAGCGATGACGCGAGCAATCAAGGATGCTGGTATTGAACTTGATGACATCGACTATATTAATGCGCATGCAACATCTACCCAGCAAGGGGATATGTATGAGGCAATCGCTCTGGGAAAGTTGTTTAATGGTCAGCGAGCACTTATCAGTTCTACAAAGTCAATGACAGGACATGAGTGCTGGATGGCTGGTGCCAGTGAGATCGTGTATAGTATCATTATGATGCAGAATAACTTCGTGGCACCAAACATAAATTTTGAGAATCCTGATGAGTATTCTGAAAAGTTAAACCTCACTGCCAAGACTGTAGAGACAGAAGTAAACACTGTACTCAGTAATTCATTCGGTTTTGGTGGTACAAATAGTGCACTCGTAATTAAGAAATTATAAACCAACAAAAACATGAAATTTTTAGTATCGATTTTATTTTCTTTAGTCTTTGCATTTAATTGTCATGCACAGACAGTGACTAAAAACGTCTTCCCAAAGGATATAAAGGGAGCTCGTCTGAATTTTAAAGCTGATTTTTCTGAGGCCCTTATTTGTGGTATGAATGAAAAAGAGTTTTCCGAATATGAGAAAGATTGGGAAGAAGACAAACCGACAATTGTAAAAAACTTCAGGTCTGGTGCAAATCTTAGCATTGGAAAAACGTATGCGGTTGGAGATTATCAAGATGCATCTTATACCATAATGGTTAAAGTAAACACCATTACAGATGAGGGCTACATTGTTTGTGATGCAAATATTATAGATAAGGATGGCAATGTTCTATTCACACTGGAGAAACTGACTGGTGGTAAGGAACCTGCCTTTATGATAGGAACAAAACTGGCCCGAATGAAAATCTGGGCAACCCTTACGGGAAAAGCTTTAGGTGACATCTTAAAGAAAGAATTACCAAAATAGTTTTTATTAAATGAATTTGTTTCCATCATTAGAAGAGAAATATACAAAAGAGTCTCTTTCGGCTCGTGAAGCTCAGAGATTAGCAGAATTTATTGCGTGGGGGCCTGTTGTCTTTCAGGCCTCTCGCATTATGCTAAAATGGGGTATCCTTGATTTAATTCGTGATTCCAAGAATGGATTAACCCGTGAGGAGATATGTAAGGAAACGGGGAAGTCTGACTATGCAGTGAAATGTCTGTTAGAAGCATCCTTGTGTATAGGGATTATTTTAGTCGATGTAGATACGAATAGGTTCTCGCTGTCTAAAACGGGCTGGTTCTTGCTGAACGATCCTGCAACCCGTGTTAATATCGACTTTAACCATGATGTTAATTATGAAGGATGGTTTAAGCTTGAGGAATCGCTCTTAAATGGTAAACCAGAAGGACTAAAACATTTTGGCACGTGGCCTACAGTTTACGAAGGCCTTTCCAGTCTCCCTGACCAAGTTCAAAAGAGTTGGTTCGGCTTTGATCATTTCTATAGCGACTCTTCTTTTCCAGAGGCATTGAAGATTATTTTTGATGAGCACCATGTGCAATCGTTATATGATGTGGGCGGTAATACAGGAAAATGGGCACTACAATGCGTCAGCTATAATAAAGAGGCGGATGTCACCATTTTGGACCTGCCACAACAAATTGCTATGATGCAAAAAAACGTTGATGGTAAAGAGGGGGCTGAACGTATTCACGGATATGGTATAGACCTTTTGGATTCCAATGCCCGATTCCCGCAGCGAGAGGGTGGACTTGATGCTATATGGATGAGTCAGTTCCTCGATTGCTTTAGTATGGATGAGATCGTTAGTATCTTGAAAAGGGCTAAAGAAGCGATGACCCCCCAAACCCGAATCTATATAATGGAAACGTTATGGGACAGACAACGTTTTGAGCCCGCTGCTTTCTGTTTAACAATGACAAGTTTGTATTTTACAGCGATTGCTAATGGTAATTCCAAGATGTATAACACTGAAGATATGCAACATTGTATTGAAGAGGCAGGTCTGGAGATTGAAACGATCCATGACCATCTGGGGCAGGGGCATTCGATACTTGTGGTGAAAAAAGTTATGTAATATTAAGTATAAAAGTAAAATTATGACAAGAACAGAAATTGAAGAAAAAGTAAGAGCATTCCTCATTGATGATCTCGAAATTGATGAAGATAAGATTTTTGATGATGCGAAGTTGAAGGAGGATATGGGCATCGACAGTCTTGACTTTGTGGATATCGTGGTTATTGTAGAAAAGAACTTTGGCTTTAAGATCAAGCCTGAGGAGATGACAGGCGTAACCACACTGAGTCAGTTCTGTGACTACATAGAGAGCAAGGTAGGGTAATCAGCGTGGAACAAAGAAAGTGGGAAGGCACTACATATGGTAACAGCCTGATGCATAAATGGCTCATAGCGCTGTTACGGGTTATAGATATCAGAATTATCTATATCTTCACCAATGTGTTTGTCATCCCCCCATGCTTGTTCCGTCCTGGTTTCAAACATATCTATCGCTATTTCCGTGAACGATGGGGCTGTTCTCCTTTAAAAGCATTCGTTAAAACCTACCAGAACCATTGTATGTTTGGACAGGTGGTTATTGACCGATTTGCTATGTATGCAGGAAAGAAGTTCCAATTCGAAATCGAAGGTTATGAGTACTTCCAGCAATTAGCCGATAAACCAGAGGCTTTCATACAACTGAGCTCTCATATTGGTAACTATGAAATGGCTGGATATACGCTAGTATCCCATAATAAACCATTTAATGCTTTGGTCTTTTTTGGAGAGAAGGAATCTGTGATGGAAAACAGGTCAACCATGTTCTCCGACAAGAACATCCGTATGATACCTGTCAAAGAGGATATGAGTCATCTGTTTCTTATTGACTGTGCTTTACAGCAGGGAGAGATCATGAGTATGCCAGCAGATAGGATTTTCGGATCAAAGAAATATGTAATCGATAAATTATTGGGTGCTGATGCGAAACTACCTTTAGGACCATTTAGCGTAGCAACTATGCGCGGGCTTGATGTGTTGGCTGTAAATGTTATGAAACATTCCACAAAAGGGTACAGAATTTTCGTAACGCCCCTCGATTACGATAAAGAGGCACCTCGTTCAAAGCAGATAGAACAATTGGCTCATAACTATGTATTAGAATTAGAGCGCATGCTCAATATGTATCCCACTCAATGGTATAACTACTTTGATTTTTGGAAATTATAGAAAATATGATAGATCCCGTAACCCCGTCTGAAGCTTTCCTTCGAAGCATTGACATCCATGAGTTGTTGCCTCAGCAGGAACCATTCATGATGATTAGTCGACTGGTGCTGTTCGACAAGGTGCGGACTGTATGCGAAACAGACATCAATGCGGATAATATCTTTGTTGAGGATGGTCGCTTTACTGCATCCGGACTCATTGAGAATATAGCTCAGACTTGTGCAGCCCGTATTGGTTACTTTAATAAGTATGTGCTAAAGAAGGCTGTCCAGATAGGTTTTATTGGAGCTATCCGAAACATGGAGATAACAGACCTTCCAGAAGTAGGACAACAGATTACGACGATAGTTGATGTGAAGGAAGAAGTGTTTGGTATGATCCTGGCCTCTGCAATGGTAAAGCAAGGTGAGAAAACGATGGTAACGACAGAGATGAAAATTGCAATAAAAGAAAAGTAATTGGTTATGGAGTTGAAAGCATCAAAAATATTGGATATCAGGTTCAGCGAGGTCGATTCGATGAATGTGGTTTGGCATGGCTCCTATCCACTTTACTTCGAGGATGCCAGAGAATTATTTGGTCAGAAATACGATCTGACGTACATGGGTTTCTTTGATCATGGCTATTTTGCACCGTTAGTAGAACTCAGCTTCCAGTACAAGAAGCCTATTCGTTATGGCATGCATCCTCGTATTGATATTATCTATCGCCCTACGGAAGCTGCCAAGATAGAGTTTGATTATGAGATTCATGACCCTGACGATGAATCGCTGATAGCGACTGGTCATAGTATTCAGGTCTTTATGGATACCAATTACCAATTGGTGCTTTACAGTCCGGAGTTCTATGATGAATGGCGAAAGCGTTGGGGGGTTCTTGAAACAATAACAAAAGAATAAAAGCATGGTATATAGGATAGCTGATAATGTACTGACGCCATTAGGCGCGACTACAGAAGAAAACTATGAGGCTTTGAAATCAGGGCGCTCAGCACTTTCTTCCTATGCTAGCTATTCAGGAAGGAAAGAAGACGACTATATAGCTTCACGATTCAGCGACGAGCAAAAAAAGAAGCTGAAGGTTAAAGGCCTGACTTGGTTTGAGTCTCTGATATACCATAGCGTTAAGACTGCCTTGTCTGGTTGTGATATTGATTTGGCAAGCAGTCGTACATTATTTGTTGTCAGTACCACAAAGACAAATATCGATCAATTATCCTCTCCTGATTACGACAAGATACAACCAGCAGCGTCTGCTAAGAGAATTGCAGAGTTGCTGGGAATATGCACTCAGCCAATAGTTGTCTGTAATGCGTGTATCTCAGGTGTGGCAGCCATCATAACGGCTCAACGCATGCTAAATGCGGGTTCTTATGATACAGCCATCGTGGTGGGTTGCGATGTGATCAGTCATTTTGTTGTGTCTGGTTTCCAATCGCTGAAGGCCATGTCGCCAGAACCTTGTCGCCCGTTCGATATAGAGCGGTTAGGCCTTAATCTTGGCGAGGCTGCAGCCACATTGATATTGGGTTGCCAAACCAAAACAGATACTGGTTGGCAGATTGTAAACGGTGCACTTCGTAATGATGCCTACCATATAAGTAGTCCATCGCCCAAGGGAGAAGGTTGTGCCAGTGCTATTCAGTATGTAACGAAGGGCGTAGATCTACAAACGCTTTCAGCTGTGAATGTTCATGGAACAGCAACCATGTATAACGACCAGATGGAGTCGAAGGCTATTGCAGCCTCTGGCTTGTCTGAGATTCCAATGAATACGCTGAAGGGTTATTTTGGTCATACGCTTGGTGCCTCTGGAATACTTGAGACAATTATCACAATGCACTCCGTAGCGCATGGAGAACTGCTTGGTACCAAGGGATTTAGCGAGATTGGCGTCTCTGGACGTGTGAACATCTCCGCTCAACCTATGCCTATTAGCAAACAATCATTTGTGAAGGTCATATCAGGATTTGGTGGTTGTAACGCTGCTGTCTATTGTGCACTTAATGCGCCAAGCCCATCTCAACAGTATACAGCAAATACTTATTCTGTTGAACATCATGTGCGTATAACATCCCCCTCTGACCTCACAGAAATCTACAAACAGCAGATAGGCAATTATCCCAAGTTTTATAAAATGGACAAGCTCTGTCAGTTGGGATTCATTGCAAGTGAACTCTTATTAAAACAGGAAAACCCTCGTAAGGAGCAATGTGCTGATAGAGCAGTGGTTTTGTTTAATCATTCATCATCCGTTTGGGTTGACAGAGAATATGAACGAACAATTGAGGTAGGAGAGGACTATTTCCCAAGTCCTTCACTCTTTGTATACACCCTGCCCAATATTGTGTGTGGTGAGATAGCCCTTCGCAATGGTTATCATTCCGAAACGTCTTTCTATATATTGAATACCAAGGACGAAGAACTGATGCACAATGTTTTGGCCTCAACATTCAACGACCAAAGCCTGCAAAGCATCATTGCAGGATGGTTAGACTATAAGGATGAAGGCAATTTTGAAGCAGATTTTAAACTTATAACGAAAAAATAATAATGGAAGAATTGATTTTAGAATTAAAGAAGAAAATTATCCAGGCTTTGAATCTGGAAGAGATGTCTCCAGATGATATCGATACCGATGACGCCCTCTTTGGTGAAGGCCTTGGGCTTGATTCTATCGATGCATTAGAACTGATCGTTTTAATGGAAAAAGATTATGGTATCAAATTGGCTAACCCTGCTGAGGGTAAGGCTATCTTCAAGAGTGTTCGTACAATAGCAGAATACGTATCCCAAAACAGAAAGAAGTAAAAAAGATGAAGGATAATATCGTCATTACAGGTGAAGGTATCATCTGTGCTATCGGACTTGATAAGCCATCTGTGCTATCCTCTTTGAAAGAGAAACGATCAGGTATTGGCACAATGAGATATCTGAACTCTACCCACAGGGAATTGCCTGTAGGCGAGGTGCCTATGTCGAATGACGATATGCGTAGTCAGTTGGGCCTGAATAATGCATCGCTGGTGAATCGTACCACGCTGATGGGTATGCTCGCTGTTCGCCAGGCTTTGGAAGATGCTGGCGTTGATGGCGCAATGGTAAAAGAGAAAGCCTTACGAGTCGTGCTTGTTTCTGGAACGACAGTTGCAGGAATGGATGTCACAGAGAGTTTCTTTAAGGATTTGGAACAATCTGATGATGCGCTCAAATGTTTAAATTACCACAGTGCAGGCACAAGCACTCGTATGATTGCTGATTATTTTGATTTCTTTGCTGAGTATACCACCATCTCAACAGCTTGTTCATCAGCAGCTAATGCCATCTTATTGGGGGCTCGTTTGTTGGCAGAGGGCGAGGCCGACATAGTCGTCGCTGGTGGGTCGGAGGCTTTATCTGTTTTCCATCTGAACGGCTTTAATTCCTTGATGATCCTGGATCATGAACAATGTCGTCCATTTGATGCCAATCGAGCAGGATTAAACCTAGGTGAGGGTGCCGCCTTCCTGGTGATGGAAACAGCATCCGGAGCCAGTCGGAGAGCAGTCAAGCCCCATGCCTATCTCGCTGGTTATGGCAACGCATGCGATGCCTTTCATCAAACGGCATCCTCAGATAATGGCGAAGGCGCTTACTTGGCTATGAAAGAAGCATTAACAATAGCTGGTCTTGCGTCACAGGATATTCAGTATGTGAATGCTCATGGAACAGGTACGCCTAATAATGATCTTTCCGAGAGTGTCGCATTAAAGCGTTTGTTTGGCGATCAGATGCCTTTGGTTAGCTCCACGAAATCTTTTACTGGTCATACAACGAGTGCTTCTGGTAGTATAGAGGCTGTTATCTGCATACTGGCGCTGACGCATCAGTTTGTGCCTGCCAATCTGGGATGGACGCAGGCTGCTGAAGGTGTGATCGTTCCCACAATGGGCGAGGAATCCTGTCAACTCCAAAATGTGGTCTGTAATTCTTTTGGCTTTGGCGGAAATGACACCTCACTAGTCTTCTCGCTTTCACCCGCAGCACCGATTTCCTTGTCTCATTCAGAATGTGATATAAAGGTACTCTCAAAAGTTGAAATCACTTCAGAAGAGGAACTGGCAGAGATACGTGACTATGTAAAGCCGTTAGAAGCCCGACGTATGGGTAAGATTATGAAGAGCTCTTTGTTGTCATCATTAAAGACTCTGAATAAGGCTGGTATAGAAAAGCCCGATGCCATCATCACAGGAACTGCAATGGGTTGTCTGGAAAACTCAGAACAGTTGTTGATGCAATTGATAAATGAAGGTGAGACATCGCTGAAGCCCACATACTTCATGCAGAGTACTCACAACACAATCAGTAGTAATATAGCAATTCGTCTTGGATGTCATGGGTATAATGTTACCTATACGCAGGATGATGAATCTCTGGAATGGGCAATGCGCGATGCGAAGCAACTGTTAAGAAGTGGGAAATATAAGACAGTGCTTGTTGGATGTCACGATGAAACGACTCCTCTGTATCGCAAACTAATGGAACGACTTGGTTACAAGAATTTACCATCCTTACACTCAATAGCGATTGTACTATCATGTGGAAAATAATACCATACGCCATCCTGCAAAGCATACTTCTCACGGGCGCTCAGGTGTTTCTGAAGTTTGCGTTAAATCGCATGCCATCCTTTGCATGGACACGCGAGTTCTGGTTTAGCATGCTTTCCAACTGGCAGTTTGCTGTTTGTGGACTGTTATTCGGATCTGCATCTCTGCTCTGGATGTATATCGTAAAGGTGTTCCCGTTTAGTTCTGCATATCCGATGGTGAGCCTGAGTTATGTGTTTGGCATGTTTGCTGCCATCCTTTTCTTTCATGAGGAGGTGTCTCTCATAAAATGGCTGGGCGTTATGTTTATTGTTCTTGGATGTATGTTAATAGCAAAATAGATATGAAAAAGACTATATTTGTTCTGTTTTTGTTTCTGTCAGCTCACTTGGCTATGATGGCCCAACAGAGCGAGACCCAGATCAGACAGAAAATAAGCCAGGCTGCCTCTGCAATGAAAACCATGCAGTGCGATTTCGTCCAGACCAAGCATCTGAAAATGCTGAATGACGATATGATCTCGAAAGGTAAGATGTACTATCAGCAGAGCAATCGTCTTCGTTGGGAATATACCGCTCCCTATACGTACACTTTTATACTGAGTAATGATAAGGTCTTATTAAAGAACAAACAACGTAATGACGTCATCGACGTTAACCAGAATAAGTTGTTTAAGGAGATTGCCCGATTGATGATGAATAGTGTTGTGGGTAATTGCCTGAGCGATGAAAAGAGTTTTAAGAGCACCATCTCTATTGTAGGCGGAGAGTGGGTGGCCACGCTTCTGCCACAACGCAAAGACATGAAACAGATGTTCCAGAAGCTGGTGCTTCACTTTAATCAGAAGCAGGCCATTGTGACGCAAGTGGAACTGATTGAGAAAAATGGTGATAGAACAGTTATTGAACTGAAGAATATAAAAACAAATGAAACGATTAACGCTAATATGTTTACTATTCGTTAGTTCGCTGGCTGCCATAAAGCTGTATGCCCAGTCTACGTTTCCTGCATCCGAGGGGGAACGTATGAAATATAATGCCTATATTGAGATGCCCCGTTCCTACGTGAGTGGCATCATGATATTAATGAATGATAACAATGAAATAAAGGGCAGCTTGTTTAATGAGTTTGGTGTTACAGCGCTTGATTTCTCATATCTTCCTAAAAAGAACAAAGTAAAACTGCATAATGTTGTGAAAATGATGGATAAGTGGTATATCCGTCGTGTACTTCGTAAAGACCTCGCTCACATGATGGTCTGTCTCCAGAAGGGTGAGACAGCGTATCAGAATGAGCGTCATCATATAACTTATAAATTTACACCGCTTGCTGATGAAGTTCTTGAATAATCTATATCATATTGTGTCGAAGGACGTGGTTGACGCTTCCATACGTTATAACATTCATTTGGATGCCAGTCATTTCATATATCAGGCTCATTTCCCCGATGAGCCGATTACACCAGGTGTTTGTATCATACAGATCGCAAAAGAACTGTTGGAAGAGCATCTTGGCATAGGACTTGAGATTCAGAAAGTTAAGAATGTGAAGTTCCTGAATGTGATATCTCCACTGGCGACACCGAATGTGACGTATGTATTTGAAAAGATCATGCCCGACGATTCTGAAAAGACGTATAAGGTCATGACGCAAGTGTCATCAGGTGAAACCTCATTAGCAAAGCTCTCTTTTACTTGTAAATAACAATGACAGACAACATCAAAGGTAAACAGCGCCAGCAATTACACGACAGAGGCATCTGCGTCATCATCCCCACCTTTAATAATGCGGGGACAATAGCTGCAGTTGTTGGCGATGCGTTAATTGAGTGTAAAGATGTCATTGTCGTTAATGATGGTTCTACTGATAACACCTCTACTATCTTACACGCTATCAATGGGATAACGCTCGTAGAGTATGAAAAGAATCGGGGCAAGGGCTATGCATTAAAAACAGGCTTCAAGCGCGCATTGCAGATGGGATTTGCCTATGCTATCACGCTTGATGGCGATGGTCAGCATTATCCAAGCGATATACAGGCATTCCTTAAGGCCAATCAACAGCACCCAGGTGCATTAATCATTGGAAGTCGGAAACTTGATGGCGTCGAACGTTCAAAAGGCAGCAGCTTTGCTAATAAGTTCTCCAACTTCTGGTTCTATATACAAACGGGTCGCAGATTATCAGACACCCAGACAGGATATAGATTGTATCCTCTGAAGAAACTTTATGGATTGGGTCTGCTCACATCGCGTTATGAGGCTGAATTAGAGCTTCTTGTGTTTGCTTCATGGCATGGCGTAGAATTACATCCCATTGATATCAATGTTTATTATCCACCACAGGAACAACGTGTAAGCCATTTCCGACCAGGCAAGGACTTTGCAAGAATCAGTGTGCTGAATACGGTTTTATGTTTCCTGGCGATAGTCTATGGTTTGCCATTGAGATTATTCAGATGGTTTGGTAATGTCATAAGAACAGTTTACGCGATACTTTTTGTGTCGTTCTTCTGTTTCTGTGTTATAACGCCAGGTGTATGGCTCTATATTAAGATAGGCAAGATGACAGAGCGGAAACGTAAGAATCTGCATAAGGTGATTTACTATTCCACTCGTTTTGTTATGCTGAAGCATGGTTTTCCTGGCACCACATTTACTTATAAGCTGGGTGAGAAAGTTGATTTCTCCAAGCCGTCTGTTGTAATATGTAATCACCAGTCGCATATTGATCTGGCCTGTCAGTTGATTTTTACCCCCAATATCATCTTCTTAACGAATCAATGGGTGTGGCATAATCCGTTGTATGGACTGTTAATCCGGAATGCTGAGTTCTATCCTGTGGCAAACGGTATTGATGATCTGATGCCAAAGTTGAAGTCTTTGGTTGAGCGAGGATACAGTATTGCTGTATATCCTGAGGGACATCGGTCTAAGGATTGTTGTATCACCCGATTCCATCAAGGGGCATTCCATATAGCAGAACAATTAGGGCTTGATGTCATCCCAATGTACCTTTATGGACCTGGACATATTCTTCCCCCGAAGACATATCATCTGAAAAAGGGCCCATTATTCATAGAAGTTGGCGATCCCATTGCCCAGACAGATCTAGCATCGATGGGCGATACCAAGACTCAGGCATCGCAGATGCGCAAGCACTATATCAATAAATACGAACAGATAGCAAACCGGATAGAACAAGATGTCTAAGCAGCGCGTTATCATAATAGGAAGTGGCATGGGTGGCTTGTCGTGTGGCGTCATCCTGGCCAAGAATGGTTATGAAGTAACGGTATTAGAGCAAGGCGTTCAGATAGGCGGCTGTCTGCAATGCTTCTCTCGAAGAGGTGCTCGTTTTGAAACGGGTATGCATTTTATCGGGAGTGCCTCAGAAGGGCAGACGCTTGATAAACTATTGCAATATCTTGAGGTAAAAAAGGATATTCAATTATCAGAACTCGATAAAAATGGCTATGATGTGGTATGCTTAGATGGTGTAAGATATAAGTTTGCGAATGGTCGTGAAGCTTTCGTTGACCAGATGGCAGGCTATTTCCCTCATCAGCGTCAGCAGTTGAATCAGTATTTTGATTTAATAGAGAAAGTGTCAGGTGCCTCATCCCTTCATTCCTTAAAACATGCAGAGAGCGATGCTGCCATCAATACAGAATATCAATTGCGTTCTATCAATGAGGTTATTGATAGTGTTATCACAGATCCTTTATTAGCCAAGGTTCTTGTAGGCTCTTTGCCTCTCTATGCTGCAGAGAAAGACAAGACCCCGTTCTCTACCCATGCCTTTATTACGGATTTCTATAACCAGAGTGCTTACCGGGTAGTGGGGGGGAGTGATAAGATTGCCGAATCAATGACCCGCACGATTGAGCATTATGGTGGCAGGGTGCTTACCTGTAGTAAGGTTACCCGTATTGTCTGCGACGACGAACATGCCACTGGTGTGGAAGTTAATGGCAGTGATTTCCTGCCCACTGACTATGTTATATCCGATGCTCACCCAATGCGAACCTTGGAACTGATCGACTCTAAATTAATACGCCCGTCCTTCCGTTCTCGTATCAATGCCATTCCCCAGACCATTGGTGGCTTCTCTGTCTATATGGAGTTTAAAGATGACACAGTACCCTATCAGAACTACAACTTCTATGGCTATCATGATGATACACCATGGGATTGTGAGAAATACGATGAGCTGTCGTGGCCTAAAGGCTATCTGTATATGCACTTCTGCCAGGAGCCGAGGCCTGTGTATGCAAAAGCGGGCGTCATTCTGTCGTATATGCACATGAAAGAGGTGGAGCAGTGGATTGGCACAAAGGTGGGACATAGAGGGAAAGACTATGAAGCGTTTAAACAGCGTAAGGCGGAACGCCTGCTGGCGTCAGTCGAAAACCAGTTCCCTGGTCTTCGCGACCATATCAAGCATTATTATACCTCTACACCTTTGACCTATCAGGATTATACGGGTACAGAGGCTGGTGGTATGTATGGCGTGGCCAGAGACATCAATCTTGGCGCAGCCTGCAGGGTGCCGCATCGTACAAAGATTCCCAATGTGTTTCAGACGGGCCAGAACATCAATTCACATGGCATCTTAGGCGTAACTGTTGGTACAATAGTTACATGTAGTGAGCTGTTAACAGCCGAACGGATCTATCAGCAGATTATTGAAGCGAACAGAAAATGAAGCAAAAGGTAATCATAATAGGAGCTGGTTTAGGTGGACTTTTCACAGGGGCTATTCTAAGTAAGGAAGGTTTTGAGGTCACCCTGTTGGAAAAGAATGCTGTCATCGGTGGTGGACTTCAGTCTTTCCAGCGCTTTGGCGAACATTTTGATACTGGCATGCATGTCATAGGCGGCTTACAGCTCGGTGGAAATATCTGGAAAATCTGTCGTTATCTTGGCATCCTTGATGGCATTAAGGTGCGTGATGTGGATGAAGACTGTACTGATCGCCTCTATTTCTCGGAAGATAAAACCTATTATACCATAGGCAAAGGACGTGAAGGCTTTATCGATACGTTGGCTAAACAGTTCCCCAAGGAACGTGACAACCTGGAGCGGTATGTGGATGCTGTTCTTGCGATCGCAGACCAGGTAGATCTGTTTAATCTGCGCCCGTCAAACGGACAGATGGGTCTCTTTGCAGAATCTAATGATTTCCTGATGTCTGCAGATGCCTTCATCGCTAAGTTCACTTCAGATACGCGTTTACGCAGTGTACTGGCCTATATGAACCCTCTATATGGAGGCCGGGCTAATGTAACGCCAGCCTATATACATGCCATCATCAGCACACTCTACATCAGGGGTGCCAGTCGGTTTGTTGGCGGAAGTGTACAGTTTGCCTATCTCTTGGCTGATGTTATCAGGAAAAACGGCGGTAACGTCTTGGCAAATGAGGGCGTGGAATGGATAGAAGTGCATGATCGGAAGGTGGATTATGTAAGGACAAAAAGTGGTAAGCAACTTTCAGCCGACTACTATATCTCAGATATTCATCCTTGTACGCTGCTGAAGTTAATGGATGAAAAGGCTTTCCCGAAGTCCTATCGTGAGCGTCTGAATATGATTCCGAATACCCATTCTGCCTTTTCTCTGTATATTAAGTTGAAACCAAACACCTTCCCCTATATCAATCACTCAGAATACTACATGACAAAGTATGCTGATGTGTGGAATTTCAGTAGAACAGATCGCCCTTGGCCTCTTGGCTTCTTGATGATGACTCCTCCAAATGAAGACCAGGGCGACTATGCCACCAAGATCCTGGTAACGGCACCCATGCCTTTCCAGATGGTCAAGAAATGGGAAAACACCACTGTGGGGCATCGTGGCGCTGACTATGAGGCGTGGAAGAAAGAGCGGGCCCAGGAATTGCTGGCACAGATGGAAGAAATACATCCGGGCTTTTCTGAGGCGATAGAAGCGATAAACACCTCTTCACCTCTTACGATTCGCGATTTCTATGGCGTAAAAGAGGGCAGCATCTGTGGCTATGTTAAGGACTGTCAGAATATTGTTTTATCACAGGTTCCTGTGGTAACCAAGGTGCAGAACCTGCTTCTTACAGGTCAGAACAATAATATACATGGGTTCTGTGGTGTGCCCCTTACAGCCATCAATACCTGTGAGGCAATATTAGGGCTTAATTATGTTGTTAACAAGATAAATGAATGCGTAGGTTAGTCATCATAATAGTCCTGAACATGCTGCTGCTGGTGGCAAACGCCCAGATAAACATCTGGGAAGGCTCACCTGTTCATAAGCATGTGGCGTTAACACCATATATAGCCCAATCTCAGAATCATACCTCCAACGTCACCATTGTGGTATGTCCGGGTGGCAGCTACTTCTGGCATGATATCGAGACCGAGGGGCATGAGGTAGGACGGTGGCTGCAAAAGAATGGTATCAATGCTTTTGTGTTGAATTATCGTACGGCCTACGTTCCTGCTTTTATTTCGCATTACCGACTGATATTCAGGGGCAATCGTTATCCTGATCCACAGGATGATTTATGCCAGGCCATCCATTATATCAAGACCCACGCAAAGGAATATGCCGTCGATTCAGCAAGAATCGGTGTGATGGGTTTCTCTGCAGGAGGGCACCTGGCAATGTCGGCTGCAGAATTATTCAACAAACAGGATCGCCCCGCTTTCGTTGCCGCCATTTATCCCGTAGTGACGATGGTAGAGTCGTGTGTTCATAAACGGTCCCGACGTGGGTTGATGGGCGACTCCAGGACTCGCAACAAAGGGTTAAGAGACAGGTTGTCATTAGAGCGTCATGTCCCTTCAGACTGTCCTCCTGTTTTCCTGGTCAACTGCAAGGATGATCCGATTGTAGATTACCGCAACTCAGAACTGCTCGATTCTGCCTTAACCGCCAAGCATATTGATCATCAGTATCTTCAGTTTCATACAGGCGGTCATGGCTTTGGTGCCAGTGATGAGAAGGGCTCTGTTGAGTGCCGTCAGTGGAAACCGATGTTTCTGGCGTGGATTGAAAAGATTAAGGAATTAATATAAAGCAATATGGTAAAAGATTCAAGGTTTGACGATATTCGTCCATATTATGAAGAGGAGATTCCTGATGCGATGCATCGCATTGCCGATAGCGATGTGTTCCCATTATTAGCATCGTTTGTATATCCGTCAGACAAGATGGAAGATGTACGTAACCGTATTCGTTCGTTTAAAACGGTTCGTGAATTCCAGCACGATACCATGCGTCGTGTGAATGAGCAGATTATTGCCCGGAGCATCACTGATTTCTCGGTTTCGGGATTAGAGCGCTTGTCTCCCGATAAGCATTATCTGTTTATATCTAACCACCGCGATATCATGCTCGATGCGAGTTTGCTGCAATACTACTTTGTGGTCAATGGCTTTGACACCACAGAGATTACCTTTGGCGCCAACCTAATGATGCATCCTGTGGTTATCGACGTAGGTAAGTGTAACAAGATGTTTAAGGTGGCGCGTCCGGGCGGAGATATTAAGGAATTCTATCGCAATTCGATGCACCTGTCGGAATACATTCGCTTCACCATCAAGGAAAAGGGCCAGTCTGTCTGGATTGCCCAGCGAAACGGACGTACCAAGAATGGCATCGACCAGACGGATCAGGGTATCATCAAGATGTTTTGTATGAGCGAAAGCAAAGACAAGATCAAAGCGCTGGCCGACTTGAATATCGTACCTATTGCCATTTCATATGAATGGGAGTCGTGCGATATTCTGAAAGCCTTGGAGCTATATGAGTCTCAATACACCAAATATACCAAAAAGCCTGGTGAGGATCTGAATAGCATTCTTACAGGTGTCCTTCAGCCGAAAGGCCGTGTGCATATTGCGCTTTGTCAGCCTATCCGCATGGCAGAGCTGTCGGCTTTCGAGAACCAGACGAATAATGAATACCACAAGTCGGTGGCCAGATTAATCGATAGCCGTATTAACATTGCCTACCGTTTGTACCCCAACAATTATATCGCTCATGACATGTTGTATGGCAATACCCGCTATCAGTCGATGTATACCGAGCAAGAATATGAATTGTTCCGTCAGCATCTTATGGAACTCGATCGTTATGAGGAAACATGCGATATTGAGCGCTTGAGAGAGATTTTTATTGGCATTTACGCAAATCCGGTAGATAACAGATAAGGTTAAGAGAATGACAAAACTGATACTACAGGTATTCGATTCGTTAAAGGCGCATAAACTGCTATGTTGGACGTCGCTGGTGGTGCTGACAGCCTTATTGGGCTTGTTGCTCTCCAGTCAGTCATATAAGGAAGACATCTCCGATTTCCTTCCTCTTGACGGTGAACAGCAGCAGGCCTTCCAGGATTATCAGAACACGTCGAGTGCCCGTCGTATCTATGCCATTTTCCAGACGCCGGATAGCACCTGTCAGGCTGCTGTGGATCTCTTCTGTGAGGCATTAGAGCGTGAAGATACCGCACAGGTGGTCGACTATATGACAAACGACGATCCTGACGTGATGCAGGAGGCGTTGAATGCCATGTATGCCCGCATACCTTACATGCTGACAAAAGACGATTATGCCCGTATCGACAGCTTGATGGCAGAGCCTGATTTCATAGCCCGTCAGTTAGAAAACGACAAGCAGTTGTTGATGCTGCCCACGGCTGGTATGATGACGCTGCAAATCCAACACGATCCGCTCAATTTGTTTCTGCCCGTTATAGAACAGCTGAGGCCTGATGGAAGTGTCGGTCAGACATTACTGCTTATCGATTCGCCCTATGGCGCAAGCGAAACGGAGAATAATGCAAAGCTGGTGGATAGGTTGCAGAAGGTGTGCCATAGCGTTAGTCGTGAATACCCTGGTGTAACGGTTCATCTCACGGGTGGCCCGGTGATTGCAGTCGGTAATGCCCAGCAAATAAAGCAAGACAGTATGATCTCGATATCCATAGCTGTCATTCTGATTCTGATTCTTCTTTGGCTGGCCTTCCGTAATGTCCGCAACTTACTGCTCATTACCCTCAGTATCGGCTGGGGCTGGCTCTTTGCCATGGGCTGTCTCACTTTGGTCCACAACGATGTGTCCATTATCGTAATCGGTATTTCTTCGGTCATTCTGGGCATTGCTGTCAACTATCCTCTTCATTTGATTGCCCATCTGCCTCATGCTGCTGACATCCGGTCGGCATTAAAAGAGATCGTCATGCCTCTGGTGGTGGGTAATATTACCACAGTGGGTGCTTTCCTGTGTCTGGTGCCATTAGAATCTGTGGCATTACGCGATTTGGGCTTCTTCAGCGCCTTTTTGCTGATAGGCACCATTCTTTTCGTGCTCTTGTGGTTGCCGCATATGGTGAATCGTACGGCAACGTCTGCGCACGATTTCCTAGGTAGGGTGGGAGAGGTTCAGTTGGAGAATAAGCAATGGATCGTATGGGCTGTTGTGGTGCTGACAATTGTGTTAGGTTACTTCAGTTTGCAGACTACTTTCGATGCGGATCTGCGCAACATCAATTACATGACTGCTGAACAGAAGAATGATTTAAAGTATTTGGGGCAGTTTGCAAATAACCAGTCTCAGGTGTCCGACCTGAGCGAATGGAATGATTGGCGCCAGAGTAAGGGCACTGAAATCTGTCAGCGTTTAAGGGAGATTGGTCGCCAGGAGGGTTTTGCCGACGATTCTTTCGATGCGTTCTACGAACTCATTTCCTCTGCACCGTCAGACGATGGTTTGTCAATCACGTCGACCATTGTAAATAACCTCTCAGACAACTTCAACTATATCGGCTGGGCGTGTGGTGTCATCGTGTTCTTTTTCCTTTGGTTCTCATTAGGTAGTATAGAACTGGCTTTATTGTCTTTCCTGCCTATGGCCATCAGCTGGGTATGGATATTGGGCATCATGGCGCTGTTCGGTTTAAAGTTTAATGTGGTCAACATCATCTTGGCAACCTTTATTTTCGGACAAGGCGATGACTATACCATCTTTATGACCGAGGGCTGTCAGTACGAATACGCCTATCGTCGTAAGATGCTTGGTTCTTATAAGCATAGCATCATCATCTCAGCGCTGATCATGTTTATCGGTATTGGTGCGCTGATTGTTGCCCAACACCCGGCTCTTCACTCTTTAGCCGAAGTGACTATCATTGGCATGTTCTCCGTGGTGCTGATGGCCTATCTGTTCCCACCGTTAATCTTCCGATGGCTGGTATTCTCAAAGGGACAGGAACGCTTGCGTCCTATAACGCTGAAAAACGTCTTCAGGAGAAATAGCAAATATGATGTCAGTTTCGTGTCTGACTGTTATCGGTATAAAGGTGTTGAAATATCATCTGCTGTCAATAAGCATCTGCGGAAGTATCGTAAAGATGGTGTTTCCCAGAGAATCAACGAGATGATCAACTCCGATACAGATACCGTTTATATCATTAATAATGGTTGGGGAGAGCTCTCTTTCCTTTTGGCCCTCCAGAACCCCCAGATACGGTTTATTGGAATAGACAGCGATGTCGATAAAACAACCGTAGCCAGATATGTAGCAGAGAAGCGGGCGCCTAATCTGACGGTTATAGAAGGTGATATCGCCCAAATACAACTTGACCCCACAAATTTTACCACGATCATTCAAATAGCTTAAGATATGAAGGAAAAAATAAGAATGCTTTTAGAGGAAGCGCTTCCTCTTATTGATTTCGACTCCGATTTCCTGTTCAGCGAACTCGATTCTCTCGGAGTCACAACAATTCTTATGATGTTATCAGATGAGTTTGGCATAGAATTAGAGGCGACTGATGCCACGCCTAAGAATCTAAAGACACTGGATAGTATTGTTGCTCTTGTAGAGCGAAAACTGGCAGAGAAATGATATGAAAACCATAGAGCGCTATATAGAGCAAAACGCAGCTATGTATCCCGACAGGATGGCTGTGGTCTGCGATCAGGACATGCTGACCTATCAGGGCCTGCAGGAAAGAATCTGCAGGAGGGTGGTGGAACTCAAAGAAGCCGGCTATCATGAAGGGCAGATTGTATGTTTGAGAGCGATGGCTTCTGTGGCCTATCTGGTCGATTACTTTGCGTTTCATCTCGTTGGTTGTGTGGTTGCGCCTTTAGAAAAAGATATGCCTGATGCTTCCTTCCAGAAGATAGCCAGCGAATTATGTTCTCATTCCGTTCCGGAGGGCTCTGCCGACATCTTGTACACCACGGGCACAACGGGTAAGTCGAAAGGCGTGATTATCAGTCATCAGACGATTCTAGCAGATGCCGAGAACCTGATTGATGGGCAGGGCTTCTCACATGAGCTGGCGTTTGTCGTTAACGGCCCCTTGAATCATATCGGAAGCCTGTCTAAGATCTATCCTACGATGATGCTTGGGGCAACTGTCATCATTGTCGATGGAATGAAAGACCTGAATAAATTCTTTGAGGCATTCGATTATCCTGCACCCAAGATGGCCACATTCCTGGTTCCTGCCAGCATACGTATTCTCATTCAGTTCGCTGAAAAACGCTTGGCCTCACTATCCCAAAAGCTGGATTTTATCGAGACAGGTGCGGCTGCTATTTCGCAATCTGACATGAAGGCTTTATGCAGGATACTGCCCCATACGCGCCTATACAACACTTATGCATCAACCGAGACAGGCATTATCAGTACTTATAATTATAACGACGGGAAGTGTGAAGTAGGGTGCTTAGGCAAACCGATGAAGAATTCCCAGATTATCATCACCGACAAAGGCCTGATAGCTTGTAAAGGCAAGACCATTATGACGGGCTATGTCGGCGATCCGGAAAGAACGGCCTCTGTCTTAAAAGACGGGGTCATCTATACGTCAGATATCGGGCGGCTTGACGCTGAGGGCATGTTGCACCTCATGGGTCGCGAAGACGATGTCATCAATGTCGGTGGCTTTAAGGTGGCTCCCACTGAAGTAGAAGACGCTGCCCTTGCTTTCCCCGACGTGAAGGATTGTGTTTGCATACCTGTTGATCACATCATTACTGGCAAAGCGTTGAAGTTGTTGGTCGTTATGAAAGAAGGCAAGGAGCTCAATCGAAAGGCCTTGGCACTCTTTCTGAAATCGAAGTTGGAAACTTACAAGGTACCTCTTTTATATAGCACCATCGACAAGGTAGAGCGCACCTTTAATGGCAAGATCAATAGAAAGTATTATATTGATCCTGACCATTCAGGTAACACATAGTGCTTCGATTGTATGTAATCGCAGGAAGATTCTCTTCGACTGCAGGTAAAATGACAAAGCCCCGTCCGGTGTGGATGGGGCTTTGTTATGGGGAGTATCGCTTAATACAAGGCGATCTTGTAGCCGATGGTGAGCATGAGCACGCAGTTCTTGATTTCGCCATCGATGTTGGCACCATAGAATCTGCTGCGGTCGCCCTCGACCCGCTCTTTCAGGATGTTTGAAAGACCGATGTTGTAACGGAGGTCGATGGAGGTCTCTTCGAACTCGTATGACAGACCCACGGGGATGGAGAAGTCGGTCTTCTTGACGTAATCCTTGAAGTCGTTATCGCCCCACTTGGCCCTTGTCAGGAAACCGAACTGGGCACCAGCCTTGATGCCAAAGCCCTCGACGGGGTAGAAGGCGGCCATGATGGGCACGTTGATATAGTCGAAATTGATGTTATACTTAGTGTAATCGTTGCTGACTCTGGCTCCCTGCATGGTGTAGAGGGCACCGCCTGTGAGTGCGAAATGCTTGCCAAACTGATAACCCAGCTCGACACCACCAACGAAACCGAACCTCATCTTGAGATCATCGACATCGGTGCCTGTGAATGTTGTTAAGGTTCCACCCGCCATGGGTTTGATGAACGGGCCCTGTGCGCTGGCGGTCAATGTAGCTACCATCAGGGCAGCAATCATCATTAATTTCTTCATAATTTAGTTTCTTTAAATACAAACGTTTGTTAAATTCTGCTGCAAAGATAAGAATAATTTCGATGATATAGTGCCAATTTTAATATTTTTTATCTTTTTCGTCGGTTATTTGCGTACGATGACACTGCCACTGGCCTGATGAGTGGCCAGAATGAGCACCTCGGCTATCTGCACGTGGGCTGGGGCATTGGCTGCGAAGACGGCCACATCGGCGATGTCGTCGCCCGTGAGGGGCTTGATGCCCTGATAGAGTTTGGCTGCGCGCTGGGTGTCGCCATGGAAGCGGATGTTGCTGAAGTTGGTCTCTACGAGGCCGGGCTTGAGGTTGGTGACGCGGACAGCGGTATCGGCCACGTCGATGCGGAGACCGTCGGAGAGGGCTTTTACAGCAGCCTTTGTGGCACAGTAGACATTACCCCCTGCGTAGGCAGCATCGCCCGCCACGCTCCCTATATTAATAATGTGTCCGCTGTTGCGCGCAATCATCTGGGGTACGATGAGGCGTGTCATGGTGAGCAGACCCTTGATATTGGTGTCGATCATGGTCTCCCAGTCGTCGAGGTCGCCCTCGTATTCGGGTTCGAGTCCCAGGGCGAGGCCTGCATTATTGACGAGCACGTCGATGGGCTGCCATTCCTCGGGCAGACGCTCGATGGCCTTGCGGGCTGCTTCACGGTCTCTTACGTCGAAGGGCAGGATGAGCACCTGGGCGCCCTTGGCTTCGAGTTGCTGACGGATGGCTTCCAGCTTCTTAACATTACGGCCATTCAGGATGAGGCGGTCGCCATTATCGGCGAATTTCTGGGCGCAGCCGAGGCCGATGCCGCTCGTGGCGCCTGTGATAAATACAGTCTTGTTCATATTTTAATGTTGTATCATAATTGCTTTGTGGGTGCAAAGTTACAAAATAATTAAGAATTTATAATGTATAATTCATATTATTTTTGTAAATTTGCAGCCGAAATAAGAATCAACCGCTTATGACAAAGCATGAATTTGACGGGTTTAGGGAGAAATACGCCAAGCAGATAGAACAAATCAGGCTTGCGGCCCACGAGTTGCACCAGAGTGTGAATCAGATCTATGGCGACGACCTGCCTTATGGCTTCCACCTGGATATGGTGGTGGAGGGCGTGATCTGTTATGGTCACTTGGTGTGTGTGTGCGAGGAGGATGTAGTGCCTCTGTTCTTCGGTGCTTACTACCACGACAGTATCGAGGATGCCCGTCAGACTTACAACGATGTGTTGCGGACGGCCAAGAAATGGATGACGGAGGAGCAGGCGCTGATGGCAGCAGAGATTGTTTATGCTCTGACCAACGACAAAGGGCGTACGCGTGGTGAGCGGGCAGGGGAGAAGTATTATAATGGTATACGCGTGACCCCCTATGCCCCGTTTGTGAAGCTCTGTGACCGATTGGCCAACGTGACCTACACCTGTTCGATAGACAGTGGCAGGAAAGGCAGTAGGATGCGTGAGGTGTATAAGGGTGAGATGGGCAAGTTTCTGCCTGCTATCATGTCAGACAGTGACGATCCACGCAGGCAGGTTCCCTTTGAGGCGATTACGGCGCTGGCAGAGATCCTGATTGACGAGGTGGATCGCGACGAAATCCGCAAGCAGTGGAATTGCTAGAAGAAAAAAAGTAAGCGGAATCGAAAATTTTCTTGCAAAATATTTGCTAGTTTCGCAGAAAAGTGATAATTTTGCAGCCGAAAACGACAAAAACGAGAATTATGTCAATGTTGAATGCATACTTTTACGGCTATTACTTTTACTTTGCAAGCAATTGTGAAGCGGGAAGTTGCGTATAATTCAACTTATGACTTAAGATAAAAAATACAAGGTCCCGCTTCACACAAGTGAATGCGGGACTTGTTTTTAAGTGAATAGTAAATTGTAAATTGTCAAATTGTAAATTATATAGATGAAGAGGATTGCCATACAAGGACTGATCGGGTCGTTCCACGATATCGCGGCACACCTGTACTTCGAGGGAGAACAGATACAGCTGATTTGCTGCTCTACCTTCGAACAGGTGTTTCAGACCATCAAGCAGGACCCTACCGCCATCGGCATGCTGGCTATCGAGAACACCATCGCGGGTTCGCTGCTGCACAACTATGAGCTGCTGCGCGACTCGGGTACCACCATCGTGGGTGAGCACAAACTGCACATCACACACAGCATCTGCTGTCTGCCTGAGGATGACTGGGACTCGATAACGGAGGTGCATTCCCATCCTGTGGCCCTGATGCAGTGCAGGGAGTTTCTGGCCCAGCACCCGCAGCTGAAGAATGTGGAGGCTGAGGATACAGCAGGATCGGCAAAGATGATTGCTGAAGGACAGAAGAAAGGTTGGGCGGCTATCTGTCATGCAGAGGCAGCAAAGCTCTATGGACTGAAGGTACTCGAGGATCATATCGAGGACAACAAGCACAACTTTACCCGTTTCCTCGTGGTGTCGAATCCCAACAAGGCCGATATGCTGCGTCCCCTGATGGAGGCGAATAAGTCGAGCATCGTCTTTTCACTGCCTCACGAGGAGGGATCGCTGAGTCATGTGCTGGCTATTCTCTCGTTCTATAAGATTAACCTGACGAAGATTCAGTCGCTGCCGATTATAGGAAGGGAGTGGGAGTATCTGTTCTATGTCGATGTGATGTACGACGACCTCACGCGCTACCGTCAGTCGATAGATGCGATTATTCCATTAACGAAAGATTTAAAGATATTAGGAGAATATAAAGATGGCAAACAGACCAATTGAACCAGCTGAGCGCTTGTCGCTTGTCAGTGAATATTATTTCAGTAGGAAATTGAAGGAAGTGGCGCAGTTGAATGCTGAGGGCAAGGATATCATCAGCCTCGCCATAGGCAGTCCTGATATGCCACCATCGGAGCAGACCATTGAAAAGCTGTGTGAGGTGGCCCATCAGCCTAATGCCCACGGTTATCAGCCCACGATGGGTACGCCCGAGTTGCGTGAGGCAATGGCAGGATTCTATCAGCGTTGGTACAACGTGAGTCTCGATGCCAAGACGGAGATTCTGCCTTTGATTGGTTCGAAGGAGGGTATCCTGCACGTGACGCTCGCCTTTGTGAATCCTGGCGACGAGGTGCTGGTGCCTAATCCTGGCTATCCCACTTATACCTCGCTGTCGAAGATTTTGGGTGCGAAGATCGTGAACTACGACCTGCGTGAGGATAACGGTTGGCAGCCTGACTTCGACGAGCTGGAGAAGATGGACCTCTCGAAGGTGAAGCTGATGTGGACCAACTATCCCAATATGCCAACGGGTGGCAGGGCTCGTATGGAGACCTACGAGCGACTGGTGAAGTTTGCCCAGGAGCACGGTATTGTGGTGGTGAATGATAACCCCTACAGTTTTATCCTGAGCGAGGAGCACCTGAGCATTCTGCAGGTGCCTGGTGCCAAAGACTGCTGCATAGAGTTTAACTCGATGTCGAAGAGCCACAACATGCCAGGCTGGCGTGTGGGCATGTGTGCCACAAACGCACAGTTCATACAGTGGATACTGAAGGTGCAGTCGAACATTGAGAGTGGTACCTTCCGTGGTATCCAACTGGCTGCTGCTGAGGCCTATAAGAACGATGAGTCGTGGCACCGCGAGTTTAACATTGAGCTTTATCAGCGTCGCCGTCAGTGGGCAGAGAAGATTATGGATGTCTTGGGTTGCACCTACGACAAGAACCAGGTGGGCATGTTCCTCTGGGGAAAGATTCCTGCTGACATCAAGAACGTGGAAGACCTTACTGAGCGTGTGCTCCACGAGGCGCGTGTCTTCATTACCCCTGGCTTTATCTTCGGCTCGAACGGTGAAAGATACATCCGCATCTCTCTCTGTGCCAAGGAAGAGAAAATAGAAGCTGCATTAGAAAGAATTAAAAAAGCAATATAATTATGGAACTGGAATTAGCACCATTAAATTTACCGAGTGACAATGAACGTCCCTTCGTGATTGCAGGCCCTTGCTCTGCAGAGACTGAGGAACAAGTGATGACCACAGCCCGTGAGTTGGCCATGAAAGGCTGCCACAACTTCCGTGCAGGTGTGTGGAAACCCCGTACGAAGCCCGGAGGCTTTGAGGGTCATGGAGAACCCGCCCTCGTTTGGCTGGCTGAGGTGAAGAAAGAAACGAAGATGCTCGTGTCTACCGAGGTGGCTACCGCTGAGCATGTGGAGCTGGCCCTGAAGTATGGTATCGACATTCTTTGGATTGGTGCTCGTACATCGGCCAATCCCTTCGCTATGCAGGCCATTGCCGATGCCCTGCAGGGTGTGGACATCCCTGTGTTTGTGAAGAACCCCGTGAACCCCGATCTCGAGCTCTGGATTGGTGCCTTGGAGCGTATCAATCAGGCAGGCGTAAAGCGTCTGGGTGCCATTCATCGTGGCTTTTCTTCTTATGAGCAGAAGATTTATCGTAATGCTCCGATGTGGCAGATTCCCATCGAGCTGCGTCGTAGGATTCCTGAATTGCCTATTATCAGCGACCCGAGTCATATCGGAGGTCGTCGTGAGCTGGTGGCACCCCTCTGTCAGCAGGCTATGGACCTGGGCTTCGACGGACTGATTATCGAGAGCCACTGCGATCCTGATAAGGCGTGGAGCGATGCCAAGCAGCAGGTGACACCCGATGTGTTGGACTATATCCTGAGTCTGTTGGTTATCCGCGACGAGAACACCACGACGGAGGGTATCAGTCAGTTGCGTAAGCAGATTGACGAGCTCGACAACCAACTGATGGAGCTGCTGTCGAAGCGTATGCGTGTGTGTCGTGAGATTGGTCAGTATAAGAAGGAGCACAACATGACGGTGCTGCAGGCCAACCGTTACAATGAGATATTGAACAAGCGTGGTGCCCAGGGTGCCCTCTGTGGTATGGATCCTGAGTTCGTGGCCCATGTGTTCGAGAATATCCACGAGGAGAGCGTTCGTCAGCAAATTGAGATAATAAATAAGTAAGATGAAGATATTAGTGATGGGTGCAGGTAAGATGGGATCGTTCTTCATCGACCTGCTGAGTTTTGAGCACGAGGTAGCTGTGTTTGAGCGCGATCCCAAACGCATGCGATTCACCTATAACTGTCAGCGGTTTACCAGCTTCGAGGAGATTCAAGAATTTAAGCCCGAGCTGCTGATCAATGCTGTCACATTGAAATACACCATTCCTGTGTTTAAGGAGGTGATTCCCTATCTGCCCAAGGAGTGTATTATCAGCGATATCGCCTCGGTGAAGACTGATCTGAAGGAGTTTTATGAGCAGACGGGCATGCGCTATGTGTCTACGCACCCGATGTTCGGACCTACGTTTGCCAACCTGCAGCAGCTCTCCGAAGAGAATGCCATCATCATCAGCGAGGGCGACTATATGGGACGCATCTTCTTCAAGGACCTCTATCAGAAACTGGGACTGAACATCTACGAGTACACCTTCGAGGAGCACGATAAGACGGTGGCTTACTCGTTGTCGATACCGTTTGTCTCGACGTTTGTCTTTGCAGCTGTGATGAAGCATCAGGATGCGCCAGGAACGACGTTTAAGCGCCATATGCGCATTGCTAAGGGTGTGCTGAACGAGGATGACTACCTGTTGCAGGAAATTCTCTTCAATCCCTATACCCACGACCAGGTGTCGCAGATCCGCACGGAGCTGAAGGAGTTGCTGGAGATTATCGACAGCAAGGACGCTGCGGGTATGAAGGGCTATCTGACGAAGATCCGCAATAACGTGAAGCGTGATATAGAGATAAAAAAATGAAAAATTACACAATAGGGTCGGTTCCTATTGTGTAATTTCAAATAAATTTGTATCTTTGCAGCGTTAAACCAATAAACTTTAGAATTATGGGTATTATCATTTCACTTCTGTTAGGATGTTTGGCTGGCTTCTGCGCTGGCAAGTTGATGAAGGGTGGTGGCTTCGGTCTCATCATGAACTGTGTGCTGGGTCTCTTTGGTGGCGCCCTCGGAGGTTGGTTGTTTGGTGTGCTCGGTATCGAGTGGGGTGGCCTCTTAGGCCAGCTTGGTACAGCCATCATCGGTGCAGTCGCTATCCTCTGGATCGCTTCGTTCTTCAAGAAGTAAGACCATAAAGATTTATGAATTTCCTCGAAGAAAAGATCTTGCATGACGGTGAGATCAGACAAGGTGATATCCTGAAGATCGATAACTTTCTGAATCACCAGATAGATATCGACATCATGCGTCAGATAGCCTATGAGTTCCAGCGCCGTTTTCGTGGTGCGGAGATCAATAAGGTGCTGACCATCGAGGCCAGCGGTATCGCCATCGCCACGATGCTGGGTAATCTGTATGATGTGCCTGTGGTGTTTGCCAAGAAAGACCTGGCGGCCAATTTTACTGACGATAAATACATGTCGCAGGCGTACTCATTTACCCATAAGAACGTGAACAATGTCTTTGTCTCGAAGCCCTATCTGCATGCCTCAGACAAGGTGCTGATTGTGGATGATTTCCTGGCAGATGGTGAGGCTGTTCATGCTTTGGCCGATCTGGTACATCAGGCTGGTGGTGAGGTGGTTGGCATTGGTGTCGCTGTAGAAAAAGGTCATCAGAAAGGTGGCAGGATACTGCGCGAAGAGGGCTATCATCTGGAGTCGATCGCGATTATCGAGGAGATGGACTACGAGACGCAGACCATCCGTTTCCGTGAGCAACCTCCCAAGGATCTTGGTAATACGCAAATCGGTTTGATGGAGTAGACGACGATGGCAGCAGGAAAGTGGATAGGCGGATTTATCGGATGGATGGCTGGTGGACCCTTAGGGGCACTAGCAGGCTATCTGGTGGGGTCGTTGTTCGACTCGATGCTCGATGGTGTGAATTCGCCCAGCAATTCCGGCACCTGGGGCGCAGGATCAGAGCGTGATACGGGTTCGTGGCAACAGAAATCCTATCAGGACTATAATCAGGCCTACCAACAGGCTTACCGTCAGCGTCAGCAGCAGGGAAACCGAAACAGTTTCCTCTTCTCGTTACTGGTGCTCTCTTCCTATATCATCAAGGCTGATGGCAAGGCGATGCACTCAGAGATGGAGCTGGTGCGCCAGATGCTTCGTCAGAACTTCGGTAGTCAGGCGGTTTATCAGGGTAATGACATCCTGAATAAACTCTTCGACGAGCAGAAACGTGAGGGTTGGCAGCAGTTTAAGTCGACCGTTCGGCAGTGTTGCGGACAGATCAATCAGCAGATGGACTATTCGCAGCGCCTGCAGTTGCTGAACTACCTCGTGATGGTGGCAAAGGCCGATGGCAACGTGCCTCAGAGCGAGATCACGGCCCTGAAGGAGTGTGCGCAGTGGATGGGCCTTCGAGAGAGTGAGGTCGACTCGATGCTGCATCTCTCAGGCGACACGTTGGAGGATGCCTATAAGGTGCTGGGCGTGAGTCCGAATGCCTCTGACGATGAGGTGAAGAAGGCTTATCGTAAGTTGGCGTTGGAGCATCATCCTGATAAGGTGGCAGCACTGGGCGAGGATGTGCGCAAGGCTGCAGAAAAGAAGTTCCAGGAGATCAATGCTGCGAAGGATCGCATCTGGAAAGCGCGAGGACTATGAAGCAACCTGCGATTGTTGTTCCAGAGGGGTGTAAGGAGGTATTGCTGCATGCCTGTTGTGCACCGTGTTCCTCGGCCATTGTCGAGTGGTTGGTACAACATGATATCCGTCCTGTGATTTTCTATTATAATCCCAATATCTTTCCTCGTGAGGAATACGAGATTCGTAAGAACGAGAGTAAGCGCCATGCAGAAAGTCTGGGGCTGAAGTGGATTGATGGCGACTACGACCATGAGCAATGGCAGCACGATGTCTGTGGACTCGAAGGCGAACCAGAGAGAGGAAAACGCTGTGAGCTCTGCTTTACCCTTCGTCTGACTGCTGCAGCGAAGAAGGCGCAAGAGCTTGGCATCCAATACTTTACTACTACTTTGGCCTCTTCCCGTTGGAAGAGTCTTGAGCAAATCGAACGTGCAGGCCATCTGGCAGAGCAGGCCGTCAATGAAATCGCACAAAAGGGACCGTCCCTAATGTGCGATTTTGTCACCTTCTGGGCCCAGAACTGGCGTAAAGGTGGTCTCTATGAACGTCGTAATCAGCTGCTGAAAGAATTCAATTTCTACAACCAGCAATACTGCGGTTGCGAGTTCTCCCAGCGACCGAAATCATGATCTCTTTCTGACTCTGAGGGTCTGTACGATACGGCTCAACTGGTTGGGTATACGTATCTGCTGTGGACACTTCGAGAGACATTCCTCACAATCCTGACAGGCACGTGCCCATTTCTCAGCTTCAGGCAACGCCTTACGATAACCTTCGATGAACTTCTGCTGACGCTCGGCATAGTCGGCTGCAGAAGGCTCGGGCAATGGGAGGATATGACTGTTGACAGCCTCGTTGTAATAGGTGAAGTTGCCAGGAATGTTGACACCATAGGGGCAGGGCATACAGTATTCGCAGGCGGTGCAGGGAATGGTGGGAACACCCGACATCTCGTCTGCAATCTTTGCCAGCAACGCATTCTCCGACTCCGTGCAGACCTCCAATGGCGAGAACGTCTTCACATTCTCCTCGAGGTGATCCATACGGTTCATGCCACTGAGCACGGTGAGGATATTGGGGTAGGAGCCCACCCATCGGAAGGCCCAGCGAGCTGTGCTGTCGTCAGGATGAACGGCCTTCATCTGGTCTGTCAGTTCCTGTGCCATTCTGCCAAAGGCGCCACCACGCAACGGCTCCATCACGACACACTGTATGCCCAGTTTCTCGCATTTGCCATACAGGTATTCTGCATCCGCATCCGATCGTCTGCCACCACGCATCGAGGCGTGTGTCCAGTCGAGGAAGTTCATCTGTATCTGTACGAAGTCCCAGTGGTATTCATTGTTATGGTCCAACAGCCAGTCGAAATCACGCACATCGCCATGATACGAGAATCCCAGATGTTTGATACGTCCAGCCTCGCGCTCCTTGAGCAGGAAGTCGAGGACGCCATTATCGAGGAAACGGCCCTTTAGCGTGTTCATGCCACCTCCGATGCCATGCAGCAGGTAGTAGTCGATATGATCCACCTTCAGGCGCTCCATCGACTGTTCATACATGCGCTTCGAGGCATCGAAACTCCAGGTGTTCTGGCCCTGATTCGACATCTTCGTGGCGACATAGTATTTATTTCTCGGATGGCGAGAGAGGGCATTACCCATCAGCACTTCCGACTGTCCACGCATATACATCGGGGCTGTGTCGTAGTAGTTTACGCCATGCTCGATGGCATAGTCTACCAACTGGTTCACCTCCTCCTGATTATTCGGCAGTCGCATCATGCCGAAGCCCAAGAGTGAGATTTGTTCGCCTGAGCCATGCTGTACGCGATAGGTCATGCGGTTATCAACAGCCTTTTTGTCTTTCTGTGCAAATGCACTTAACGGTTCCATAGCCATCAAGGCCATAGCCGATCCCGTGCCGATGCCGAGTCTCTTCAGAAACTCTCTACGGTTCATGTTCAGTTTGTCCTTTTCCATACATAAAGCATTTGTCGGTGTCAAAGTTACGAATAATATTTCGAAAAAACAACAAAAACAAGGTTAAAGTTTTGCCAGTCTCGTTTTTTTGTTGTAATTTTGCGCGCTAAAGTAATATTGATATCAATTTTTAAGCATTTTATGGCCAACACTAACACATTTGTCGGTTCCAAGATTAAAGGAATCAGAGAATCTAAGAATCTCAGCGTCGAGGAGATTGCTGAGAGCAGCGGTCTGTCTGTTGAACAGATCAATTCCATTGAGAACGACCAGAACCTGCCCTCCTTAGGGCCGCTGATCAAGATTGCCCGTGCCCTGGGTGTTCGTCTGGGAACGTTTATGGATGATAGCGATGCCTTAGGCCCTGTGGTCTGCCGTGCAGCCGATCGTGAGAAGGACAGCAGTATTAGTTTCAGCAACGGTGCTGTTGATGCCCGTAAGCACATGGAATATCATCCGCTGGCCCAGCAGAAGGCTGGCCGTCACATGGAGCCGTTTATCATCGACATCAATCCTGAGGATTCGCCCAATTACAAACTTTCAGCCCATGAGGGTGAGGAGTTCATCTATGTGATGCAGGGTGAAGTGGAAGTAGAATACGGTAAGGAGAAGTATCTGCTGAAGGAAGGCGACTCGATTTATTACGACTCGATTGTGAAGCACCATCTGCATGGCGCTCCTGGTAAGTCCGCTAAGATTCTTGCACTTATCTATATCCCATTTTAAGAGATGAGCAACGTTAGATTAGATATGGCGGGAAGACCACTGCCTGATAGGACCTATCCTGCTGAGACAGGATCGGAGGGCTATACGCTGCATGAGCGTACGCTTGGCCAATGGCTCGAATACTGGGCTGAGACTACGCCCGATAAGGAATATATCGTCTATAGCGATCGTGACCTGCGCTTTACTTGGAGCAAGTTCAACGAACGTGTCGATAACCTCGCCAAAGGCTTGATTGCCATTGGCGTGAAGAGGGGTTCCAATGTGGGCATCTGGGCGACAAATGTACCCGATTGGCTCACCTTCCTTTATGCTACAGCCAAGATCGGTGCTGTGCTGGTAACGGTGAACACCAACTATAAGCAGAACGAGCTGGAGTATCTCTGCAAGGACTCTGATATGCAGACGCTCTGCATCACAGACGGTACATGGGATTGTAACTACGTCGATATGACCTATACCATGCTGCCTGAGTTGAAAAACTGTGAGCGTGGTCATCTGAACAGCGAGCGATTCCCTTATCTGAAGAACGTGGTCTATATCGGTATGGAGAAGTATCGTGGTATGTTTAATACCGCTGAGCTCCTGCTGCTGGGTCAGAACGTCGAGGACGAGGAGCTCAACGAGATGAAGAGCAAGGTGACTTGTCACGATGTCTGCAACATGCAGTATACCTCTGGTACGACGGGTTTCCCCAAGGGTGTGATGCTGACCCACTATGGTATCGCTAATGATGGTTACTTTACGGGCGAGAACATGGGCTTTACGCAGGACGATAAGCTCTGTGTCTGTGTGCCTTTGTTCCATTGCTTTGGTGTGGTGCTCGCCACGATGAACTGTCTGACACATGGCTGTACAGAGGTGATGGTCGAGAAGTTCGATCCCCTCGTGGTGCTGGCCTCTATTCATAAAGAGAGGTGTACCGCTGTCTATGGTGTGCCCACGATGTTTATCGCTGAGCTCAACCACCCGATGTTCAATATGTTCGACCTGACCAGTCTACGAACAGGTATCATGGCAGGTTCACTCTGTCCTGTGGAACTGATGAAGCAGGTGTCAGAGAAGATGTATATGACCATCACCAGCGTTTACGGCCTCACAGAATCGTCGCCTGGTATGACGCAGACCTGTCTGAACGATACGTTTGAGCAGCGCTGCACCACCGTAGGTCGTGACTACCCGTTTGTCGACGTGAAGGTGCTCGATCCTGAGACAGGCGAGGAATGTCCTGTGGGTGTTCAGGGTGAGATGTGCTGCAAGGGCTTCAATGTGATGAAGGGCTACTACAAGAATCCTGAGGCAACGGCTGAGGTCATCGACAAGAATGGTTATCTGCACTCAGGCGACCTGGGTGTGAAGGATGAGCAGGGTTTCTATAAGATCACGGGCCGTATCAAGGATATGATTATCCGTGGTGGTGAGAATATCTACCCACGTGAGATCGAGGAGTTCCTTTACCACATGCCTGGCATCCGCGACGTTCAGGTGGCTGCTGTGCCTTCGAAGAAATACGGTGAGGCTGTGGGTGCCTTCATCATTCTCGAGGAGGGCGTGACGATGACGCCAGAGGATGTGCAGCTGTTCTGTCGTGGAAAGATTGCCCGCTATAAGATTCCGAAGTATGTGTTCTTCATCGACCAGTTCCCGCTGACGGGCTCTGGTAAGATTCAGAAGTTCAAGCTGAAGGAAATGAGCCTCGACCTCTGCAAGAAATTCGGCTACGAAGTGATATAAATTGTAAATTGTAAATCGTTAAATTGTAAATTACTAAGGTGTTCGAAAATTTAAGTGAAAGATTAGAGCGTTCGTTTAAGATACTGAAAGGTGAAGGCAAGATCACCGAGATCAACGTCGCTGAGACCTTGAAAGACGTGCGTCGCGCCCTGTTGGATGCCGACGTCAACTACAAGGTGGCCAAGACCTTTACTGATACCGTGAAACAGAAGGCGATGGGTATGAACGTGCTGACAGCCGTGAAACCCAGCCAGTTGATGGTGAAGATTGTGCACGACGAGCTGACGGAGCTCATGGGAGGCAAGGCCTCAGAGCTGAAGCTCGAGAATCGTCCTGCCATCATCCTGATGTCGGGTCTGCAGGGTTCTGGTAAAACAACCTTCAGCGGAAAACTCGCCAATATGCTCAAGACACGCCAGCACAAGAAACCGTTGCTGGTAGCCTGCGATGTCTATCGTCCTGCTGCTATCGAGCAGTTGAAGGTAGTGGGCCAGAGTGTAGGCGTCGATGTCTACACGGAAGAGGGCAATAAGAATGTGGTTGAGATAGCCCAGAACGCCATTCGCAAAGCCAAGCAGGAGAGCTATAACGTGGTGATCGTCGATACCGCTGGTCGTCTGGCTGTCGATGAGGAGATGATGAACGAGATCTCCAACCTGAAGCAGAGCATCAATCCTGATGAGACGCTGTTCGTGGTCGACTCGATGACGGGTCAGGATGCTGTGAATACGGCCAAGGAGTTCAACGATCGTTTGGATTTCGATGGCGTGGTGCTCACGAAACTCGATGGTGACACCCGTGGTGGTGCTGCTCTCTCAATTCGTACCGTTGTTACCAAGCCCATCAAGTTTGTGGGTACGGGCGAGAAGATGGAGGCCATCGATGTGTTCCATCCAGAACGTATGGCTGATCGTATCCTCGGTATGGGTGACGTCGTCTCTCTCGTGGAGCGTGCCCAGCAACAGTTCGATGAGGAAGAGGCCAAGCGCCTGGAGAAGAAGATCCGCAAGAATAAGTTCGACTTCGACGACTTCATGGGTCAGATCCAGCAGATCAAGAAGATGGGTAACATCAAGGACCTTGCTTCGATGATTCCTGGCGTGGGTAAGCAGATCAAGGATCTGGATATCGACGACAACGCTTTCAAGGGCATCGAGGCCATCATCCAGTCGATGACACCTAAGGAGCGTGCCAATCCTGATATCATCAACCAGAGTCGCAAACTGCGCATCGCCAAGGGTTCTGGTACGAAGCTTGAGGATGTGAACCGCTTGATGAAGCAGTTTGACCAGACGCGTAAGATGATGAAGATGGTATCTGGTATGGGTTCGTCGAGGATGGCTCAGATGGCTGCTGCCATGAAGATGAAAGGCGGAAAGCCATTTTAGTGAATAGTGAAAAGTGAATAGTTAATAGTGAGATGCAGTTAATTGACGGAAAAGCAACGGCAGCAGCCATTAAGGCTGAGATTGCCGAAGAGGTGAAAGAGATTGTAGCCAAGGGTGGTAAACAGCCCCATTTGGCAGCTGTGCTCGTGGGTCATGATGGTGGCTCAGAGACATACGTAAAGAATAAGGTGCTGGCATGTGAGGCCTGTGGTTTCAAGAGCACCCTCATTCGTTTTGAGGATAATATCACAGAGGCAGAACTGCTGGCCTGTGTCGATAAGTTGAATAAGGACGACGATGTCGACGGTTTTATCGTGCAGCTGCCCTTGCCTAAGCACATCGACGAGCAGAAGATCATCGAGGCCATCGATTATCGCAAGGATGTCGACGGTTTCCATCCCATCAACGTGGGTCGTATGGCGATTGGTCTGCCTTGCTTCATTTCTGCTACCCCGCTGGGTATCATCACGTTGCTGAAGCGCTACAACATCGAGACCAGTGGTAAGAAGTGCGTCATTCTCGGACGCTCGAACATCGTGGGTAAGCCAATGGCTCAGCTCATGATGCAGAAGCAGTATGGCGATGCCACCGTTACCGTATGTCACTCACGTTCAAAGACTTTGAAGGAAGAGTGTCGCCAGGCAGACATCATTATCGCTGCCATTGGTCAGCCTGATTTTGTCACAGCTGATATGGTGAAGGAGGGTGCTGTCATCGTTGATGTAGGTACCACTCGTGTGCCAGATGCCACGAAGAAGAGCGGCTTCCGTCTGAATGGCGACGTGAAGTTCGACGAGGTTAGTCCCAAGTGTTCGTTCATCACGCCTGTTCCTGGTGGAGTAGGGCCGATGACCATCTGTTCGCTGATGAAGAACACCCTCGCTGCAGGCAAGCACGAATACTATAAGTGAAGAGTGAATAGTGAAGAGTGAAGAATTTGCTACCGCTCAGGAGTGGTATGAGCGAGGTAATGAATTCCGGAAGCAGAGCCAGTGGCATGAGGCCATCAACTGCTACATCCAGGCTATAGAACTTGACCCCGACAGTCCTGCTGTCGAGGCCAAGCGAATGTTAGACGATATCATGGCCTTCTACTGTAAAGATATGTATAATCCCTGATATGAAGCGACTTATTATCAACGTTCTTGCCCTGATGACTTTCGGGCAGACCTTCGCCCAGACAACAATCACGGGCAAAGAGTGGGACAATCCCCTGACCACAAGTGTTAATCGTGAGACGGCGCATACGCTGGCCATCCCTGTGGCGAGCGATGCCGACGTGTCCAAGAACGATATGGCGCAGTCGCCTTATTATCAGTCGCTCAACGGTGTGTGGAAGTTCCAGTGGGTAGGTATGCCCGCCAATGCCAAGGACGAGTGGTGTGCCAAGGATTATAACGACGCGGCCTGGACCGATATCGACGTGCCTTCAAGCTGGCAGGTGTGGGGATTGAATCACGGCAAGTCGTGGGACAAGCCCTTGTACTGTAACACCAGTTATCCCTTTTCATACAATGAGTCAACCTATTCTGTGATGGCCGACCGTCCAGGCTGGTTTACTTATACTGGCTCGAAGAAAAACCCTGTGGGAACTTATCGCCGTCATTTTACGATTCCCGACAATTGGAAGGGTCGCGATGTCTATATTCGCTTCAACAGCGTAGGACATGGTTATTACCTCTGGGTTAACGGACAGCGCATAGGCTATTCGGAGGACTCGTACCTGCCGTCGGAGTTCAAGATTACCGACTATCTCGTCGAGGGCGACAATACGCTGGCCCTGCAGGTCTATCGCTTCACCAGCGGTTCGTTCCTCGAGTGTCAGGACTACTGGCGTCTGACGGGTATCCACCGCAGCTGTTTCCTCTGGTCAGCCCCGAAAAGTCAGATTCGTGACTATTTTTTCACCACCGATCTCGATGCTACCTATACCAACGCCAAGGCCAAGGTGAAGGTGACGTTGACGGGGACAGAAGTCCTCAATGGTGGCACCGTCGAGGCTCGTATCGTTCGCGACGGTTCTGTTATCGCGTCTGCTTCTGCTGACGCGAAAGCTGACCTGAGCCTTGATATGGACGTCACCGCGCCTGAAAAATGGTCTGCCGAGACACCCAACCTCTACGATCTCGTGCTGACGTTGAAGGATGCTCAAGGAAATATCATAGACCGTCGTGGCTCGAAGGTCGGATTCCGTGAGGTGAGCGTCCGCAGCGATGGTGCTCTGCTCATCAATGGACAGCGTATGGTGTTCCACGGTGTCAACCGTCACGATTTTTCTCCTGTCAACGGACGTGCCATCACTCCCGAGGAGATAGAGCAGGATATCCTGTGTATGAAGCGCTTGAATATCAACGCTATACGTACGTCTCACTATCCCAACGATCCTGTGTTCTACGACCTCTGCGACAAGTATGGCATGTACGTGCTGGCTGAGGCCAACGTGGAGTGTCACGGCAACTGGAACCTGTCGCATGTGTCGCAGTTCAAGAATGCGATGGTAGAGCGCTCGCAGAACCATGTGCGTTGGATGCGCAATCACGTCTGCATCTTCATGTGGTCGTTTGGTAACGAGAGCGGCAACGGCAATAACTTCCAGGCTGTACAGACGGCTATCAAGGCGCTCGACAAGACGCGTCTGACTCACTATGAGGGTGGAAGCCAGTATGCCGACGTCACCTCGTCGATGTATTGGGACTATAATGGCATCAAGGGAAAAGGAGAGTCGCAGCATGACCGTCCGCATATCCAGTGTGAGAACTCGCACTCCATGGGCAACTCGATGGGTAACGTCCGCGAGATGTTCGACCTCTACGAGAAGTATCCCTGCCTCACGGGTGAGTTCATCTGGGACTTCAAGGACCAGGGACTTTTGACCAAGAGCTCGTCGGGTAAGACGTATTGGGCTTACGGTGGCGACTTCGGCGACAATCCCAACGACGGCAATTTCTGCATCAACGGACTGGTACATCCCGACTGGAGCTATACGGCCAAGACCTACAATACGAAGAAAATCTATCAGCCTCTGGAGTTTACTGCTGTCAGCGGTAAGACGGGCACGTTCCGTATCAAGAACAAGCTGGCGTTCCTGCCCAGCAGCACCTACGATGTCAGCTACACTGTGATGGATGAAGAGGGTCATGTCGTCAGCAGTGGTACCGTCACCGACGAAGTGGCCGCAGGCAAGACCAAGGATATCACCATCGACCTCTCAACTATCAGCTCTCAACTCTCAACGGATAAAGAGGCATTTATCTTTTTCTGTGCCAAACAGCGCGAGAAGACCGCTTGGGCTGAGGCTGGCTATGTTGTGGCTGAAGAGAAACTGCCAGTAAAGACCGCCACTAAGCCGATGAAAGATCTTACCTTCGCCAAAGCTGATGCACTCACTGTAGACGACGGTTCTGAGGTCATCACCGTCAGTGGTGTCAACTTCAAGGCTACATTTACCAAGAGCAAAGGCACGCTCACTGGCTTCACCTACGATGGTCTGGAGATGATGAGTAAGGTCCTGCAGTTTAATGCTTTCCGCCTGCCCACCGATAATGACGGCAGCAAGAAAAGCAGCTGGGACGGCATGGGTCTGCCCAGACTTAGTGCAACGGGTAAGGGTACGGCATCTGCTGTGACGAAGGCTGAGAACGGCAAGACCGTCACCGTCAGCATGAAGAGCACCTACGGCAGTGGCACGAACACCTTCGATGTCAGCCTCGACTTCATCGTCTGTGCCGATGGTACGCTGATGGTCAACTCGTTCATCCGTCCCAAAAACACTGGTGCCATCCTGCCGAAACTCGGCTTCCGTCTGGAGATGCCGAAGGAGATGGAGCAGCTGGCGTGGTTCGGACGCGGCCCGTGGGACAGTTACCGCGACCGCAAGGAGGCCTGTCTGCCGGCAATCTACCAGAGCACCGTCACCGATCAGTACGAGGAATACATCCTGCCGCAGGAACACGGTACGAAGCAGGAGGTGCGCTGGCTGTCGCTGACCGATGGCGAGGGTAGGGGACTGCTCTTTGTGGCGCCTGACCAGATGGCTGCCTCTGCCGTCCATTTCCGTCCTGAAGACAACTATACTAATAAGGATACGCGCAAGAAACATACCTACGAGTTTGTGACCTGCCAGACATCTGTTGTCAACCTCGATGCCGACACCCGTGGCTTGGGTAACAACTCCTGTGGTCCTGATGTCATGGATAAGTACGAGTTGAAAGCCTCTAACACAGCCTTCCGCTTCTTCATCATTCCGCTCAAGGCCGGTGTCAAGGCTGCTGAGGCTGCACGTGTCGATATGCCTGTCTGTCAGCCTGTTAGTGTGGAGCGTCAGACGAACGGCCGTCTGAAGATGAGTACTCCGACGAAGAACGCTACCATCTGGTACAGCATCGACGGTGGCGAATATCAGAAATACAGTTCGGTCATCACCCACAACGGCGCTTGCACCGTCACTGCCTACTGCACCTCAGAGGGTCTGATGTCCAGTCCTGTGATGAGCTACGACTTCCCTCTCTTCATCAACAAGAGCAGTTGGAAGGTGGTGAGTGTCGACAGCTATCAGGGTGGCAACGAGGCCCGTCTGGCCATCGACGGCAATACCAACACGTTCTGGCATACGGCATGGGGAGCCAGTGAGCCTCGCCATCCGCATACCATCGTCATCGACATGGCCACCAACTACAAGGTCACTGCCATCACATATCTCTCGCGTCAGGACGGCAACCAGAACGGTATGGTGAAAAGCTATGAAGTGTATCTGAGCACCGATGGTGAGACCTGGGGCACAGCTGCTGTCAGCGGAACCTTCCAGAATACGACGGCCCTTCAGACGGCTAAGCTGAAGACTGCCACTACCGCGCGCTATCTGAAGTTCGTTGCCAAGAGCGAGGTCAACGGCAACGCCTGGACATCGGCAGCCGAGATAGGCATCGAGGCTGAGGATGAGGCAACGGCTGTCAGCGCCTTGCAGATTCAGCCTGAAGGGACAAAGTACGTCTACGACCTGCGTGGCCATCGTCATGATACCACGCTGGGCTCATTACCCCACGGCATCTATATCGCTGGTGGTCGCAAGGTCGTGAAGTGATACTAGAAAACGAATAGGTATGAAGGGGAAGGATCATTTACTACTTTGGTTGTTGGCCATTGCTTCATGGTTGCTTATCATGCCGCTGAGGGCTTATTCTGACCTGTGGGCGATGATCGCTCATAGCATAGTATTTGCCATCCTGACTTGGTGGGCTTTGAAGAAATATGCGCCAAAGGCTGGTATGTGGCGTCCGTTAATTCCGTTCTTGGCCCCATGGATTCTCGAATTGACTGCAAGGTGTTTCATAGATAATTACTTATTCTCTCTTCCTTTAACCGTCATGCCATTAGCGGCAGTTATCGCGACAGCTCTTTTCTGTCATTACCACAAGATATGGTTCTAATACAACCTGCGGGACAGGTCCTGTGAGTTGCAGACATAACAAAAGCTGGCTTCCAAATTGGGAGCCAGCTTTTATTTTATAAGAGTAGGTTTATATCTCCACGAGCTTATAGACGTGTCCTGACGTTTTGCGATTGCTCTCGAAATCGAACTGCTGGTTGCTCAGGGCTCGGCCCAGTTTCTCATACGACGTCTTGGGGTCGTAGTTGGAGAAGCGACCCTTCAGGAACTCATGTATCTCTGGCAGCGTCCACCAGCGGGCCTGCTCTGTGGACTTCGGTTTGCGGAAGGTCTCTCCGATCATCTCCACTAGGTCGTTTAGCTTCTGATAAGGCTCGTTCTCCTTAATCAGTGTGGCGATTTCCGCGTTGTCCAACCAGTAGTGCTCCCCATTATTAAATAGGTGGAGCACCTGCGCGAAGAGCTGTTCGTGGTAGAGGTTGTCCTCGAAGTCGATGTTCTGGCCAGGAGTGATGCCCACGCAGACGAAACGTCGCGAACCCGTAGGATCCACCAGCGGCTTCTGCTGGTTGGTGGTGCCGATAAACGAGGTGTATCGCCTGAACTGCTTGATGGTCTTGCCGTAGGGCGGACGGAACTTCACTTCAGCTGACGACAACAGATATTTCAGCACAATCTGCTGCGACGAGGTGGTCTTGTCGAACTCGTCGATATTGATGAGCGCAAACATCGTGAGGGCGATGTTCAGGTCGAACTCGTTCTTGAAGTTGATCTTGTCGTTGTAATAGTCACGCAGTTCTGGCGGTAACAGAATCTTGCAGAAACGCGTCTTTCCACAACCCTGACGACCAATCAGCAACGGCGTTAACGCATTGCCTGTCAACTGCTTATCGCTTTCGCGCCATTGTGCCACTATACCGATGAGCCACATCTTCAGATACTTCTCCCAATGGGGCTGGTTCGTGGGCACGCGGGCTGCAAGCTCCTTGATATAGTCGTGTCCGTTCCATTGTGGCAACTTGTCCAGCCAGGTGTTCACGGGGTCGTACTGCTCAATGCGGGTGGAGTCGATGAAACGGTTCACGTCTCTATCCCACGACTTCAGACCCAGTTCCGTTGCGCGCATCGTCATATCGTTGCGCACCTCTTCGGTCACAGGCTTAAAGCGCTGATCGTCAGAGTATTTCTCTCGATATTCGGCCACACCCGTCATCAGGTTCTTGCGCATCTCGAAGTTCTCGTTCAGGAAGATTTCCGTCTTCATCATCTGAATCGTGTCGTTGGGGATGCTCTGCAGGGGCTTGATCTTGTGCTTCTTCATATAGTCCTCCTGCAGGGTTACGGCATAGACAATCTGGAAGGTCTTTTTCAGCAGCAACGGATCGGTATTTAATGCCGGATGCTCCATCGTCATACCTTGTGCGTAGGCGAGGGGAATACCCTGTTTCAAGCAGAGCGTCGCTATCTGCATTAGCAGCGTCTCCAGACGGTCCTCGTCAGGCAACTCGAAATAGTGACCCAGCACGGTGTCGATAATGAATTGCCATTCCAATCGATAGGTGCGCTTGATGGTGCGTCCAGGCATCAGTCGGTCGCTCTCGCGGGAGATGTTAACGGGCTGAGGTTCAGTATGTTCCTTTGTATCAGCATAGAACGGACGGGCCTCGGGATTGAAACCTATCTCAGGGTCGGCACTCACATAGACCGTCCTGTCGAGACGAGGCTCCAGATACTCTATCTCAAATCCGAACTGGTTCACATACGCCCGTCTCGCCGTCTGATACAGATTCAGGTGGAACTGCCTGATATCCTCCTCTGTCTGAGGTAATCCGCCGTCAAACAATTCGCCCCTACACACAATCTTCACCGACTTTCCTGATGCTCCGAGAAAACACATCAGCGTCTCTGGCATTTTCTTCGCAGCATCCCTCACCTCAATAGCCTTTTCGTACGTCGCCAGGTTGTTCACCTCCACCACGACTAATCCATTGTAGCCAAGAATCCTTCGCTGTTCCTTGTACTTATCGAATTCCTGAGCAAAGCAGATACGCTCTAGTTTGATACCGCCCTCCCAGTTGGTCTCAATCTGTCCGTCTGGCTGACGCTCTTTGTTCATCAGGTGGTACACCTCTCTTAAATAGGTGACGTTATGCTTGCGCCAACCAGTCTGAATGGCGTAGGCTATCTGCTCCAGACTGTAGCGGGTGATCACTTCCTTATTTGCTCTTGTCTTAATCAGAGTAATCTTCATATTTCTGACGTTTTATTGGTTTTTATTGACTTTAATGATTTATGCTGCAAAGATACATCATTTTTATCAAATATGCAAATATATTTCTAATAATTTTCTAAAACCTACTGACATCTGACATAGTCTTTAGTCTAAATTTCTAATTATCAGTAAATTATTCTAAATTTATTATCTAATAAACCGACATATATCCGACATGAAACCGACATTTAACCAACATAAATCCGTCATATTTCAGCCAATAATGTCGTATAAGGATGCTGGCAGATTGGATACTTGGCTCTCGCACTTTATTAACTGAATAGTTGTTGTTGAATTCTCTAGAGAATTGAAGAATTAATTGAACTTTCGCAAGTGAATATTCATTCATCAAGCGACTAATTTATACATTTGATAGAGTTTATGGAACTTAGGATTGGCATCAATAACCGCAGCA
>CADAAR010000002.1 GCA_902785945.1 uncultured Prevotellaceae bacterium | reverse complement strand
TGCATTAGTTTCGTCAGAAATTCGTAAATTTGCAGCAATGAAGAAGATTATTCATGTCGACATGGATCAGTTCTTCGCTGCTGTGGAACTGCTCGACCATCCTGAACTGAAAGGCTTGCCCATCGCTGTTGGCCACGATGCGGAACGGGGTGTGGTGTCGACGGCCAGCTACGAGGCCCGTCGCTTTGGCGTTCATTCGGCTCAGTCCATTCAGGTGGCCAAGCGCTTGTGTCCGCAGCTCATCATCATCGAACCGCATTTCCACAGATATAAAGAGGTGTCGGCGCAATTGCATGACATCTTCCACGACTATACCGACCTGATAGAACCTATTTCGCTCGATGAGGCTTTTCTGGATGTGACAGACAACAAACGTGGTATCGAACTGGGTGTCGACATCGCCCGTGAGATTAAGCAGCGCATCAAGGAAACCACCAATCTGACGGCATCAGCAGGCGTCAGTTATTGCAAGTTCCTGGCGAAGATTGCCTCCGACTGGCGCAAGCCCGACGGTCTGACGGTGATTCATCCTGACAAGATCTTTACTGGAGCCGATCTTCGTCAGATGTCGCTCAACCGACTGCAACAGGAGTTTGGCAAGATGGGGCAGGTGTTTTACGACTTCGCCCGAGGTATCGACAATCGGCCCGTTATTTCCGAGTGGGAGCGCAAGTCGGTCAGTTGTGAGCGGACCTTTGAAAAGGATATTAACCAGAATGCCGATGTCATCATCCATCTCTATCACACTGTGCTCGAACTCGTCAGCCGTTTAGAGAAAAACGACTTCGAGGGCCGCACCCTGACGCTGAAAGTGAAATTCTTAGACTTCCAACAAATCACACGCAGCATCACCGTCGATCACATCCTTCGTACCAAGGACGACATCCTTCCCCTTGCCAAACAACTGATGCACAGTGTGGAATACCATTCCCATCCTATTCGCCTTATCGGTCTTGGCGTCTCTAATCAGAAAGGCACTACTTATCAGGCACAACCCCGCTGGATCCAACTCGAACTCGAATTCAAAGACTGATTGTGCGTTAATTACTAATAACAGCTGTTGAATTACTAATAATGAAAGTTAAAGAATCGCTGATTTTGAAAGATTTGCGATTACTAAGACTTTAGATTTTTAAAAACTTAGTAATTTTGCGACAGTCAAGCATTAAAGACAAATTGGTATGAAGCAACAGACATTGACCAAAGGTGAAATGCAGGTGATGAATGTCCTGTGGGAATTGCAAAAAGGGGCATGTGTCAACGATATTCTGGCGCATTATCCAGAACCGAAACCTGCCTACACCACTATCGCCACCTTCCTGAAGATCCTGACACAGAAAGGGTTTGTAGAGCATAAGAAAGGGACGGGCAAATTGCTCATCTATACACCCCTTATCACCAAAGAGAAATATCGTCGTCAGGTGATGGAGGAGGTGAAGGACGATTTCTTCGGGAATAGTTTTAAGTCGATGTTCAGTTTCTTCGTGAAGGAAGAACATATCTCTGCAGATGAAATCAGGGAACTCTTGAAACTGATGGAGGAGGATGCTTTATGATGGCACTGCTTGTTTATAGCATCAAGTCCGCCCTTGTGTTGACTTTGCTCTATCTGCCTTACACGCTGATGCTGCGGCAGGAGAGCTTCTTCCGCATGAATCGTATCACATTGCTTACGATTCTCATGCTGGCTTTGGTACTGCCGATGGTGGACATCCCGTCGTTGGCAACTCCCACCCAGCCTGTTGTCTATGAAATGCAGCAACGTATTATGTTAATGACACAGGAGGCCGAGTCACAATGGGGTCAGGATACTTTGTGTCACGGCATGTCACAAAGTATCCTGACCCCAATGTGTCTTCTCGCGCTGGTATACATAATAGGTATATGTCTGGCGCTTTGCATCCGTCTCTGGCAATTGTTCAGGATTGGCCAGATCATCCGGGGCGGTTGTCTGTGGACTGACAAAAGCGGGGAAGCGACTATCTATTGTCATATCGATGATGTGGCACCTTTCAGTTGGATGCGGAGTATAGTTATCAGCGAGAGTGACTACAAGCCTTTTGGCTGTGAGATTCTGCTGCATGAGAAAGCTCATATTCTCAGTCTTCACTCAATGGACATCTTGTTTCTGACGCTTGTAGAGGCTGTACAATGGTGGAATCCCATTGCCTATCTGCTGGGGCGAAGTCTTCGCGATGTGCACGAATATCAGGCCGATGACTATGTTCTGCACCAAGGCATTTCATTGCACAATTATCAGGAGCTTCTTGTGAAGAAGGCCTTGGCAAATACTTCCTACGCCTTTGCCAACAACTTCAACCACAGCCTCATCAAGAAGCGCATCTATATGATGAACCATCCCAAGTCGAACCCTTGGTTGCGAAGTAAGGTGCTCTATATCCTGCCTGCGACACTCGTCGTTCTGACGGCTTTCGCTACACCTAAGCTAAATGAAAAGGTAGGGGAGATAGTGGAGAAAGTAGAAAAGGCAACGGAAATGCCGCAGCCAAGCCCACAGCCTGAACAACAACCAGAAAGCATTACAATATCCGATGTGACCAATATGCAATCCGCTGAGCCAAAAGAGGAACTGGCAGTCGAGGAAGAGGCCACTGACACGCTTTCTTCCGAGGATTATGTCAACGATGTCTATCGGAACGAATACATCAATCTAACCCAACCCCCTGAATTCCCTGGTGGCATGTCAGCCTTGCGAGCCTTTGTTCAACTGCATGTGGCTCAGGCTTTAGAGAATGATGCTTCTGTGGCTGGCAAGCGGGCCTATGTGCAGTTCCGCATCAAGAAAAACGGGACGATAGACAACATCGGACTGGTTCGTGGTGACAGAGAGGCATACCATGAGGCTATTAAGATAGTGGAGCAGATGCCTCAATGGATTCCTGCCCGCCGCTATGGCGATCTTGCTGATGCGCATTTTGTGCTGACCATTGATTTCAATAATGACTAAAAAAATGATGATGAAAAAACAATTGCTTGTATTAATTGTGATGGCTGCTGTCATCAGTCAGGCTTCGGCCTCAGTGCGCACCATCATAAAGCCTGAACACATTTATCAGAATATGCTCGCGCGCCTACTGACAGACTCTGTAACGTTGAGCGATACAGCAACGATATTCCATCTCCGTATCTTAAAAAGAGATGAGAGAGCCGTCTTTTTCAGCCACGATATCTGTCTGCGAGACAAGAAGGACCGGACCTATCCCCTCCGCCAGCTGATTTCTGACGATGGTCTCAAGCCCGACGAACCAACAACGTTTGAGGATATAGGTAAGAATACCCTTAGCATACGATTTGTATTTCCGCCATTGCCTGCTGATGTGACGGAAGTAGACATGATTGATCCTCAGTTTTACAATCATGGCATATTCGGCATCCGTCTTGACGGCAACCCCCTGCCACCTTTTCAGTTGCCAAAAGATGTAGAGGTACAGCTGAAAGATATTATGGCCGTACAGGACACTTTGCCTAAGGTAGATTATCGTTTCGGATGGGCTACCATCAAGGGGCATCTGATGGATTACAGGCCTGGTATGTGCAGTCAGATGACGCTCGTATTACGCCATCTACACTCATCACAACATCAAATCGGCGATACGCTTTGTGCCCAGGTATCACCTACGGGCGACTTTTCCTTCCGATTGCCAGTAGCCCACATCACACCAGTCTCGCTGACATTTGAACCTCAGCACCTTGGTTTTGGAATTGCCTATGTTGAACCTGACACAGAAACTGAAGTTTATTTCAATATGCGTGAGATAAACGTTCGGCATATGTATTCTAAAAACAACAACACCATTTTCTACATAACAAAGGGGCCTTTGGCGCAACTGGCCAATGAACTGAATGAGCACTTTTTCTTTGATCATATAGATTTCATCGAGAAGCACTTCAAGCATTTCTTTACAGACGGAGAAGAGTGGAAACGACATAAGGAAATCCAGGCGATGCTGCCTACCAGACAATTGGAACTGCGGATGGCCGAACTCGACACAATGAAGGTAGAAGAGCAATGGTCGCCAGCCATGAAGGAACTGGTCAGACTATACTGGCAGATTCAAACAGTGATGCGTGTATTTACGACTCCGCCAAAAGATCTGGAAAACGAGGCCTACGAATCCCCAAAAGCTAAAGAGAGATTGATTGCCTGGCAACGCGATGCGGTAGTTGCTGAATTAGAGTCCTTTGGGCGTCTCGTGAAAGACCCTAAGATGATTTACTGTCCAGACCTGAGTGAATTATTACGGTTCTATATTGATGTAAATACGCTCCTACCAGCCTTTATCGATCGCGAGAGGATGGTTTGGAAGTTACAGGATCAGATGAGCAAAGAATTCAGGCTGCTCAACAGTGATGAGATTGAAGGAACGTTGGCCAATCTGCCTCCTGCCTACCGACAACTGATGTTGGCGTGGCAGAACATCTTCCGTGAGGAATATAACAGATTGGATGGGAAAGAAATCGTTGGTGACACATTACAGGGTATTCCAGATTCATTAGTCTTCCAGACGCTATGCGAACGTTATCGTGGTCATACTGTCTTTGTCCGTTTCTGGCTGTTCTACAACCCCGTTTTTGCGAATAATGTGATTTTACCTTTACAGCAAGAACTGGCTGATCTTGACATCGTATGGGTGAACGTCTATGTCTATAATAGCAATCAGAAACTGAATCGTGCGGGTTGGGAAGATGCTGACCGGCTTCGCTATTTTACAAAATTGCAGGGCGAACATTATTATTATAGTATGCCGTATCGCACAGATCGGCTTAAAGATTTGTATAAAACCATGGGCATCAGCAATTCCACAGATGCTTATTGTATCGTTTCACCTGACGGCAGAATCGTCCGCAACAGTGATTCTAAGCCTGTTCCAATCTGGTTGATGGACAATCAAGACTACCTCGGCATCCGTCAATGTCTCCTCAAGACGGCCAGCCCCCGCTAACCGTTCCTCCTGCGTTTTTTCAGTGGGGATAGTAGTTATACCCTATGAGTCCACCGCCGATACTTGTTACGCGGTTGAATGATTTCAACTGACTGATTGTGAAACTGACTGCGGTAACGATGCTCATGAGCACCTGATTTACCAATGAATTTACTTTTGCCATAACTTTAATTTTTTAAATGTTAATACTGCATAATAATCATCTTGAGTTCTGTTCCTCATATTATTATCATTTATTCGTTAACTGCTTGCAAAGATACAAAATGTCTTTTATCTGACCAAAAGCAAACACAGAGGAACGTGTTAAATTTCAGCTCGAAGCCCATTTGACACATATAGTCAGCAATTTCTTCATCGGTCACAGGCTGACCGTCGATGAAAGGTTGCTCTACGATAATCTTAAACTCTCCGTTTTATTGCGACCAAAGCCACGAATAATGAATTATTAATTATTACTGACATCCGACATAAAGACAGACTATTTATTTGTTATTCAATGATATACAATTTTCATTACTGACACAAAACCGACATAATACTGACATATTATCGACATAAAACCATCATTATAACAGGCTTTTGGTATTATGAGGCACTTGTAATGCCGGCCCTAAGGGGAGCGAATGGACAAATGAGACTTGGCAATCTTCAGCATTAAGTTAACTCGTAAATTCTCTAGAGAATTGAATGCTTTAGTCAGTCCTTACGATTGCTGAACCTAGGGTTATTGGTTAGATTCTCTAGAGAATTTAAAAGTTAGTATTAGCCTGAAATTGTGAGAGAACCAAGTATCGAATCAGCGAGCTCCCTTGTGAGATGTTATTGGCATCAATATGATGGTAAAACGTGCATTATATGTCGGATTTATGTCGATAATATGTCGGTTTTATGTCGGTATATCAGATAAGACTTAATAAACTTCTTATTGATTATGAGGTATTTACCTTATAATCAATGTCGGATGTCAGTATGTTTTGGAAAATTCAAGATATCATGCCATATAGCTGTGTTTTCTTCGGTGCAGGGTAGACGCTGTCTTTAAAGTTTGAGTACACAGAAAAAAGATAAAAGGAACACAGGAGGAATCCTTTACTCAATGCTGATGATGATGCGGCGATAGGCGGACAGACGGAAAGGGCCGTCGTCGTGAACCTCACAGATCAGGTGCAGTTCACCTTTGTCTGCATCAGCAGGAATCTGAATGTTGGTTTTGGGCTGATCCGCCTGAGTGATGATGACCTTGGAGGTGCCGATCTCAGGCTGTTGCCACCAATGGAACACAAGTCCATCGCCATCAGGATCAAAGGATTTCGAGGCGTCCATACAAATGGTGAAGACATCGCCTTTTTTGACACCAGATGGGATAGTGATGTTAATCGTGTCATTGGACACGGCTATCGAGGCCCCTTCAAGGGTAAGCGGGTGAACGAATTCCACCTGCGGAGATAATACAATATAAGGATTGAGATTGCCTCGGCCCTCGGCGGCCCACTGCATACGGGCCATGAAGTCGTTGAGCTCATCAGGATAGAAACGCTGCTTATAGCCCACGGAGATGCTGCGGAGCGGTTCCTGCCAAGAGGTCCAGGCGATGGTCAGAGAGTCTGCGCACATCCCTCGCTCATGATAGCCGGCCCAGCCTGCCTGATGCGGATCTTCTGGGTCGTTCAGACCGTTGGGCATCACATAGAGAAAACTTGGCGTATCGCCTTCCACGCCCCATTTGTATGTGGGGTATTCCTTGCCTAATGCCCCTTTACCTTGAATATTCTCCTTGTGCTGCTGCCAATGACGCTTGCCTAGTTCGCATTGCTCCTGCCAAGTGCCCTCGTCCCAGATAAACTGAAGGTCGTCTTTAAACTCGCGTCGCAGCCACATGTGAGAACTGTAGGCGCGGTCCATACGCATATTGTACTGCATATCCTGATCGGTGATGGTATAGATGCGGAACTTGCGTACAAATCGCTTCAGTTCCTCAGCCGAACGTGTCTGCTTCACACGCCAGATGGCTTGTGCCAAGGTGTTTGCACCACCCCACGCTGCTACATAGATAGGTCGCGAATCGTCTTCATCTGCCAGACGAATCAGCAGTTCGCTGCCTGGTGAGTCGTTGCCTTCACCGATGACCTTGATGCCACCTCGCTCGCTGCCCATCATGGCCCGACTCTTGAGATAGTCGGCACTGGGCCAGTAGCCGATTTGTTGCTGACCATTCTCCTGCTCTATAGGCATAAAACCCTGCTGGTCAGAACGTTTCATCAGATTTGGCACATCCTTCCGATAGGCCTCAATGACACGAAAGAGATAATCTGCCCACTCTTTGGGATAGGGGTCGCAGTTCCAACCTACTGACGTAATCAGCGCTTCCACCTCGAAGCAGTCGGCATATGCCATCAAGCGCACCATCGACTCCATATCGTCGGGCTCTACATCAGCAGGTGCAATGTCCGTACATACCACGAGGCGGGGCTTCAGCCCGTTTTCACCTTTCGCCAGTCCCGTCGTCGAAACGGCCAGCAGACAGATTAAAGAAACAAGGAACTTCATCATCTTACATAAATATTACTCTGCTTCGAGCAGGAGGACGCGACTGGACCAGTCGTTTTTCTTCGACCATTCGGGCTCGTTGCGGTAAGGCATTTCCAGGCCGTGATTCATCAGGTAGGCACCGCTGAAGGTCTTGCCTTCGATGTCGAGCGGCTTGAGGTCGATGCGGTTCAGTTCGTGTACCTTATAATTCTTCGAGGCATCGAGACCTGCCATCTTGACTCGTGGCAGGTGCTCGTTCTGGAACGACTCCGTCTTCCACCAGAAGAAGACCGACTTCGACTTCTGCTCGTTTACATACATGAGCGAGGCGAGACCAACCTTATCATATGGTGAGACGAGACGATAAAGGTCGCCAAACTGTACGATGGGTCGTATCTGCTTGTATTCAGCGATGGCCTTACGACAAAGGGCCTTCTCATCATCCGTCATATTCTTGGGCTGAATCTCCATACCAAGGCGTCCGCTCATAGCCACATCGATGCGATACTTCATGGCGGTGGTGCGGAAGACGGTGTGATTTGGTGTGGCAGAAATATGGCTGGCCATCGCGATGGCAGGGAAGAAATAGCTGGTGCCCCACTGCATATAGATGCGCTGGAGGGCATCGGTATTGTCGCTCACCCAGAACTCGTCGAAATAAGGCAGCACACCCCAGTTGGCACGTCCGCCACCAGAGGCGCAGGCCTGGATGGTGAGGTCGGGATACTTGGCGCGGATGCGCTGACAGGTCTTTTCCAGGCCACGATGGTACTCGATGTTGAGGTGGCTCTGGTCGTTCATCGTGAGATACTGCGAGCCGTGATTCAGGATAGGCATGTTGGCATCCCACTTGATATAGTCGATCTCCGGATACTTAGTCATGAGGTTGTCGACGATGCTGAACACGAAATCCTGCACCTTGGGATTGCTCATGTCGAGCACCAGCTGGGTGCCGCCTCGTCCCTGAACGGGTTCACGCTTGGGCGCCTTCACAATCCAATCGGGGTGGGCCTCGTAGAGTTCAGAGACAGAGTTGGTCATCTCGGGCTCTATCCAGATGCCGAACTTGATGCCGTGCTTCTTGGCGTCTCTCAACAGTCCCTCGATGCCCTCAGGCAGTTTGTTCTTGTCGACCACCCAGTCGCCAAGAGAGGAATTGTCAGTCTTGCGGGGGTATTTGTCGCCAAACCAGCCATCGTCCATCACGAAGAGCTCGCCACCCATCGAGGCAATGTCGCCCATCATCTGGTCCATGCCTTGCTGGTTGATGTCGAAGTAGACACCCTCCCACGAGTTGAGCAGGATCTTGCGCTCCTTGTTGCCGTGCATGAGCATATATTTGCGGCCCCACTTGTGGAAGTTGCGCGAGATGCCGGAAAGGCCATTCTGCGAGAAGCTCAGCGCCACCTTAGGCGTCGTGAAGGTCTCGCCCTTCTTAAGGTGATACTCAGAGTTGTCGGGATTGATGCCTGCGAAGAAATAGTGGTATTCCGTATCATCGGTGTCGATCTTGATCTGGAAATTTCCGCTATAGCAAAGGGCTGCACCAATCACCTGGCCTGTGTTCTCCTGACCCTTGCCGTCGAGTGAGAACATCACCTCTGCATGGTCGGTATGCGAGTTGCGTGTACCGTCTTTGTTTTTGATGACCTTCTCGCCAGGCAGAATGGGCTCTTCCACCAGACGGGCCTCATTAGCCCAGGAACCATAGAAATGCGAAAGCCACACATTGCCACGACGGATAGGCAGGGCGATAGAGGCAAACTGCGTCAATGTGACGGGCTTGGCCTCGCCATTGCTGATCTCCGCCCAGGTCTCGATCATATCCTCATCCTGATAGGCCTTATAGCAGAGAACGACAGATGTCGGATAAATCGGATCAGTCAGCGTAATCCGAATAACATCGCTCTTAGTCTCCATACCTGTGACATAGAGGGCTGTCGACAGATTACCGTCGGCATGTTTCATGGCGAGAGCTGCCTCAGCAGGACAGTTCATACCGTAGGCAGGATAGGCATCCATACGGCCATTACGGGGCGCCTGCAGATGTGCCAAGTCGTAATCGCTGAGTTTCGCACCGAAATAGACATACTGTGGTTGTTTGCCGTTTTCCACTTCGAGCACCATCGTGGTGTTCTTAGTCTGAATGGTCACTTGCTTAGCCTGCATCGACATCGATACAGCCAAGAGCATTCCGAGAATCATTGCTTTCTTCATATTGTGTAGTTTTTAGTTTCTTGGTGCAAAGATAAGAAAAAGTTCATAATTCATAGTTCATAGTTTATAGTTTTTTTGTAATTTTGCGGGCAAAATACAAGAATCAGGCAAATAAATATGATATGAATCTGCTGGATATCATCCTTTTAGCCGTAGCCTTGGCGATGGATTGCTTCACGGTCTCCATCGTCAGTGGCGTGATCCTGATGACACAGAGGGACGGTTCTTTTGTTACATCGACGGGTGTAACAAAAGAACCGTCCCTCTGTGTCATGCGCATGGCATTTCTATTTGGCCTCTTCCAGGCTTTGATGCCGTTGTTGGGCTGGTTGGGCATCAGTCATTTCCAGGCATATATGGAAGCCTACGACCATTGGATTGCTTTTGGACTTCTGGGTTTCATTGGTGGTAAGATGATTTGGGAGAGTTTTGGAGATGAGGAAGACCAGCATTTTAATCCTAGCAGATTACGCACGCAATTGCTCTTGGCCGTTGCCACGAGTATCGATGCTTTGGCGGTAGGCATCTCTTTCGCCTGTACAGGTTTTACAGAACTCTCGCAACTCACTACACCCTTGTTGATCATTGGCCTTGTGTCATTACTTTTCAGTCTTGTTGGCTATCATCTGGGTCGTCGCTTTGGTAAAACCATCACCCGTCGGATTAAGCCAGAACTCTTGGGAGGCGTGATCCTTGTCCTGATAGGTGTGAAGATTCTTATCACTCACCTCTTCTGATTACCAGCGGAGGGCGACATCGATGGAGTTGCTAGTAAAGGTGATGGAGGCATTACGACGTGGGAAAAGACGGTCGGTGACGTAATAGGTAAGCTCTGTTGAGAGGAAACCGATGGCAGCTCCCGCACAGGCATCATACCAATGATGACGATCCTTACACACGCGATCTACAGCTGTCAATGTTGCCACACTATAACCTGCAACAGAAATCCAAGGTGACAAATGTCCGAATTCTTTATGTAGTACGGTGGCTCCCGCAAAGGCAAAGATAGAATGTCCTGAAGGGAACGACAGGTTATCGCTATCGTCAGGTCGCCATTCATGAATAGTGTGTTTCAACGTATAGCCAACGCCTGCAGAGACCACCCAGGAACCTGCTGTTGCCACTAATAACTGTGGCCAATCGTCACGACTTTTTACGCCGCAGGCCTTCAGCGTCAGCACCGAAGCATAGGGTACATATTGCAGCACATCGTCCAGCCCGTCGCAATGCCGTTGCTGGGCGCTAGCACCGATAGTGAACATTGAGAAACACAGAAAAGCAATCCAACGTAACTTCATTTCGGTGCAAAATTATAAAAAAACACACAGATTTCACAGATTATCACGGATTTCTTTTTGCGTTTCACTCATTTTTCGTAATTTTGCACCGCAATCGGTTCACCCTTTGGGTGAGGAAACAGGGAACCAGGTGAGAATCTTGGACAGACCCGCTGCTGTAAGTTGTCCTTTACGGTACAAACATAGTGTCACTGAGATTATCGGGAAGACGTTTGTTACCAGACGACAAGTCAGAATACCTGCCAATGTGTTATCGTCGTTTGTCTGCCTCTGGGATTAGGAGAAAGCGAATAGTTTATATTTAATAGTGAAAAGTGAAAAGAAAAAACCATAAGGAGATGGTATGTGTATGGTGGAGAAGTCTGTTTCTACTCTTCACTCTTCACTCTTCACTCTTCACTATTTCGGCTCAGAGCAAATTGGACTCCCTGCAACATGTACGCGAAATTGTGGTGGTGTCGAAGCCTGCCATGCGGGAGGTGGTGCCCAGCCAGAAACTCAATGGCGAGATGCTGGAGAAATTGAACACGCACTCTGTGGCTGATGCCCTACGCTACTTCTCGGGTATCCAACTTAAAGACTATGGTGGTGTGGGCGGCATTAAGACCGTTAACATCCGTTCGATGGGAACGCATCATCTGGGCATCAGCTATGATGGCATCCAATTGGGCAATGCCCAAAACGGTCAGATAGACCTCGGACAGTTCTCACTCGACAATGTGGAAGAAATCACTTTGTACAACGGACAGAAGAGTGCCATTTTCCAACCAGCTTCTGATTTCGGTCATGCAGGCGCTATCTATATCCGTACCAGGATGCCGGATTTCGAGCAGGATGAGCAGACTCACTTGAAGGTTAAGACACAGTACGGTTCCAGCGATATGTTCCGGTTTTCGACCCTTTGGGAACAGAAACTCTCAGAAACCTTGAGCTCTTCTGTGAGTGCAGGTTTCCTGACGGCGAGCGGTAAGTATAAGTTCCGCTACGAGCGTCGTTATCCCAATGGTGAGACGGCTTGGGACACCACTGCCGTCCGACAGAATGGCGATATCCACGCGGAACGCATCGAGGCCAATCTCTTCGGACGACTCTATCAAGGTAGTTGGCAAGTGAAGGGTTATCTCTACAACTCCGCCCGAGGTATCCCTGGCGCCATTGTCAATAATGTGTGGCGACGGGGAGAACGTCAGCAGGATCTGAACACTTTCGTACAGGCTGCTTTCGATAAGAACGTTGGCGACGGTTTCAGCACACGGTGGTTGGCGAAATATGCCTACTACAACACCCACTATGTAAACAAAGACACGACCCAGCTGCCTGTTGACAACCGCTATAAGCAGCAGGAGATCTATCTCTCTACGGCCAATGTACTCGAACTGCTTCCCAATTGGAGTGCCTCGTTGAGTTACGATTTCAAATGGAACAAGCTGAATGCCGACACTTACAACTTCGCCTTCCCCACGCGTGTCTCGAACCTTGTGAGTCTGGCTACAGCCGTCGATTACAAACATCTGAAAGCACAGGGTTCCATCTTGGCTTCCTTTATCAACGATAAGACACATCGTCGAGGTGAGTTTGCAGGTATGGATACCGACAAATCTCTTACAAAGCTGACGCCGGCTCTCTTTGTCAACATCTACCCATTCCGAGGTACGTTCTTCTCATTGAGGGCCTACGTGAAGAAGAGTTTCCGCATGCCAACCTTCAACGATCTCTACTATACCGATCATGGTAATGCCAATCTTGTGCCCGAGAGTGCCCTGCAATACGATGCCGGCTTTGCGTTGAACAAGCACTTTGAACACGGTATTATCCGACATGCGGAGATGCATTTCGATGCCTATTATAATACGGTGCACGATAAGATTGTGGCCTATCCCAAGGGTCAGCAGTTCCGTTGGACAATGCTCAACTTAGGCAAAGTACATATCAAGGGTATCGACGTCGAGGCTGAAGCTGACTGTTCAGTAGGCTGCGGAGTTACCGCAACCCTCCGCGCCCAGTACACCTACCAGGATGCTCGCGATGTGACCGACCCCAACGACTCTTACTACAAGCATCAGATACCCTATATTCCCTGGCATTCAGGCTCGGCTATCCTTGGTCTGAACTATAAGAACTGGGATCTGAACTATTCGTTCATCTATGCTGGCGAGCGCTACGACGAACAGGAGAACATTCTCTACAATCACATGGAACCCTGGTACACCAGCGACCTCTCGCTGCGTTATCAGTTCCTGCTTCGCCATACAAAGTGCATCGTTCAGGCAGATGTTAATAATGTGTTGGATCAGGATTATGAGGTCATTGTCAATTACCCCATGCCTGGCCGCAACTATGCCCTCACTTTAAGCGTTGAGATATGAAAAGATGGTTGTTCTACATATGGTCCCTGCTGATGCTTACCGCCTGTCGCAACGATGTGATGGTGGTGCCGATGGAGGATATCAATACAGGTGGCAAGACCGTCAAGAGTGAGATCATAGGCATGTACTTGTTAAACGAGGGGAATATGGGTTCGAATAAAGCGACCCTCGACTACCTCGACCTCTCTGCCAGCGACTCCACCGTCCACTATCTGCGGAACATCTATTCCGAACGCAATCCCAGTGCCGTGATGTCGTTGGGTGATGTGGGCAACGACTGTCAGATTTACGGTTCCCGTCTCTGGCTGGTCATCAACTGCTCCAACAAGGTGGAGGTGGCCCGTGCGGAAGATGCTGTGAAGATAGGCAAGGTCGACATCCCCAATTGCCGTTATGTCACGTTTAAGGATGGCTATGCCTATGTGTCTTCCTATGTGGGTTCTGTGGCGGATACGGGCTCTAGTCCGTTGGGCAGTGTCTACAAGGTGGATACCCTTTCTCTGCAGAAGACAGACTCCTGTGCTGTGGGTTATCAACCTGAGGAAGTGGCCATCATCGGCAATCAACTTTTCGTCGCCAACAGTGGAGGCTATCAGGGTATGACGGGTCAGGGTTACGAGAGTACGGTGAGTGTGGTAGACCTGAGCACCATGCAGGAGACTGACAAGATTGTTGTCGCTCCCAATCTGCATCGCCTCAGGGCAGACCGATACAATCAGTTGTGGGTTACATCCAGAGGCAACTATATGGATGAAGAATCTAAGATTTACTGGCTGACAAAAGATGCGAAGGGCAGGATGACGGTAGGTGGACATCTGGACCAACCCGTGAGTGATCTCTGTATCGTGGGCGATTCGCTTTATTTCTATGGAAGTCAGTGGAGCGAGGTGACAATGACGAACACCATTACCTATGGCATCATCAATGTCTGTACCCATCAGATAGTCAGCACCCAACTCTCTCAGGCACCGGAGATCAGTAAGATCCGTATGCCCTACGGCATTATCGTGAACCCCATTCATCGCGATTTCTATCTGATGGATGCCAAGAACTATGTCTCCAGTGGTGAACTGCTGCACTTCCTCCCCGATGGCACCTTCGACTGGAAGGTGAAGACCGGCGATATCCCTGCCCACGCAGCGTTCCGATATAAAAGTGAAGAGTGAATAGTTAATAGTGAATAGTAAAAATGAAGATGAATAGAAAGTATAATATGGTGAAAGTGAGATGGATGGTGATACTATTCACTATTCACTGTTCACTATTCACTACTTCCGCCCAGCGGATGGACGATGTGCCGGAGCACTCGAAATACATTCAGGCCGTCGACGAATATCGTCCGGCACCAGGACAGTACGTCAATGATGCGCCCGAATACGAAGAGGGCGACACCGAGGCGGATATGATCCGTAAGTGTAACGAGAATGTGGCAGGTTTGAATCCTATACAGTCCCATCTCATTGATCTTGGTGGTTGGGGAGGCTATATCACCTTCCACTTCGATCACTCCATCGCCAACCTCCCTGGACAGCGCGACTTCGCCATCTGGGGTAATGCCTATCAGGAGATGAAGAACTTGGTGTTCGGTGGAATGAACGAGGCGGGTATCGTGATGGTGTCGAAGGATGTCAACGGCAACGGCTTGCCCGATGATCCTTGGTATGAGATCAGCGGCAGCTGCGACAAGGATAGCGTCGGGAAGGTGGACTATGGCTACGAAATCACCTATACGCGAAATCCGATGGGTGATATTCCCTGGACAGACAATCGTGGCAATAGCGGCACCATCGACCGCAACCACTATCATACACAGGAGTATTATCCCTTGTGGCTGCCTGATAGTCTGAAATTCAGAGGCACACGCCTGCCCGATAATATGGTGGATCTTTCTAAAGAGGTTGACCGTAATTGGAGCACGTGGTACTATGTGCTTAAAGGCTTTGCCTATGGCTATGCTGACAACCTGCCCAACTTCACCGACGATGCCGATGCTACTTCTTTCAACTATGAAGGTTGTGGTATTGATATCTCCTGGGCTGTGGATGAGAACCGCCAGCCTGTTCATCTCGACTTCGTGGATTTCGTGAGGGTCTATACCGGCTTGAACCAGAAATGTCCACAGCCGGAATGGTGGGGAGAGACCTCCACCGAATTTGCGGGCGCAGAGGATATCCATCTGGAAGCCTCGCTCGACGCCATCCGCCAAGCTACGGGGATGAGGGAAGAGGTAAGATGGAAGAAGGAAGAAGTGACTACCGCATATGACTTGCAGGGTCGTAAGGTCTCGCCTAATCGCAAGGGCCTTTATATACAGGATAAGAAGATATTTATCAATCAATAAACATGTTTCATTTTAAAAACAAAAGCATTATGAAAGCAACAAAGTTTTTTGCAATGGCCGCTATCGTATGCGGCTTCGTGATGTCGCTGGCCTCTTGTAGCTCAAACGACGTTCCTGTCTATGTCAAACCTACCACCACCATTTCTTTTGAGAGTGCAAACCTCAATGCCGATGGCTACTGGTGTGGTGACGAAAACGGCACAAAGTTCGATAACTATGGATCAGACGCTTATGCCTGTTCTTACACAGAGGCTGGCGTGACCTTCCCCGTGAACTACACACCGTCATGGGCCAGCTGGTCTGGTTTTGCTATCTCTAACCGTACAGCCACTACTTTCGACAAAGAGACCATGACTCCCGACCAGTACAACAACTGCACTGGTAAGGCCGTTTCTGGTCAGAACTTCCTCGTGGTTCAGACCTATGGTGAGACCATCGACTTTGGTCAGGCTGTTACAGTGAAAGGCTTCTGGTACACTAACTCTGCTTGGGTGGTCGACGCTATCCTCAATGGCGATAAGATGACGCCTGGTAACTTTGGGGTTGAGGACTGGTTCAAGTGCATTATCTCTCCCACACCTGCTGAGGGTGTCGGTGGTGCACGCTTTGAGATCGACCTGGCCAAGGATGGTGACTATGTCAAGGAGTGGAAGTACTGCGACCTGAGCGATGTCGATGCTTTCAAGAACATCACGAGCCTCTCGTTCGCTTTCGATGGCACGAAGAAGAACGACTGGGGTGTCACCACACCTACTTATATCTGTATTGATGACATCATCATCGAGAAGTAATCGATGCGAAGCGTTAGATTTCTGTTTCTAACAACGATAGTAGTGTTGCTCACTGCCTGCAGGGGAGGCCAGACCTCCTCTGTTCAGGCGGTGGGTGATACCCTTGCCTTTAAGTACGCCACACAACTCACAGTGGTGCGCTACGATGGCTACACGGTAGTCACATTAAAGAACCCATGGAAGGAGGGCATGACACTCCATCAATATCTTCTCGTCCCCACTTCTGCGGCAGCCGATTCTTCACTCTTCACTCTTCACTCTTCACTCCCCAACGCCACCGTTATCCGTACGCCATTGAGCCGTTCCATGATTTTTTCAACGGTTCACTGCGCCATGCTGATGGATTTCGGCAAACAGGATTGTATTGCGGGCGTGGCCGATCTGAAGTACATCATGATTCCTTGGATTCAGCAACAGGTGCAGCAGGGAAAGATTACCGATGTGGGCGACGGTCTGAGTCCGGTTGTCGAGAAGATCATCGACCAGCGACCTGACGCCTTGTTCCTTTCCCCGTTCGAGAACAGCGGTGGTTATGGCAAACTCGAGGATATCGACATCCCCATTGTGGAGTGTGCGGAATATATGGAGTCTACTCCTTTAGGCCGTGCCGAGTGGTTGCGTTTCTATGGCTTGCTCTTCGGCTGCGAACAAAAGGCCGACAGTCTCTTCGATGCCATCGATAAAAACTACAATCAACTGAAGACGCTGGTAACACAAAAGAACCGTCCCTCCGTCTTGCTCGACAATGTCACGGGCAGCGTCTGGTATGTTCCTGGTGGCAAGAGCACCATCGGTCAGATGATTCAGGATGCTGGTGGCAGCTACCCTTGGGCTGCCGATGAGCATAGCGGTTCCGTGTCCCTGCCCTTCGAGAATGTCTTGGAGAAAGCTGGTGAGACCGACGTATGGCTCTTCCGTTATAGCAGCGATCATGATATTACCTACGACGAACTGCGTAGCGAGCATCATGGCTACAACCAGTTCAAGGCATTCCGCGATAAAAATGTCTATGGCTGCAATGTCGAATTGAGTCCTTTCTACGAGGAGACACCTTTCCGTCCCGACTGGTTGCTCAACGACTTCATCCGTATCCTTCATCCGGAGCTGGAAGGCCTTGCTCCGCTCCGTTATTACAAAAAGCTTTAGGACGTCGACTTAGTTCCAGGCACGAAGAATGGAACCGTCGAACGAACAATAATAGCGCATGAGCGACGAACCCTCATCGCCACTGATAATAGCCCCTGTCTCCAGTTCATACGTTCGCTGGCAACGGGGACAAATCACTTGCTGACGGTTGCCCGTCCAGTTCATTGCCTGCAGGCTGCTGCAATTCGGACAGGCACGGTCGTAGGCCCAGAGACCGTTGAAATTGGTGGTGCCGATATAAAGTCCGATGCTATTGCTGGCACCAAGCGAATAGCTGGTATAGTTCTCGAGGTCGGTGCTGATCACGTTGTCTTCCTGCGGCGTCTTACCGTCATTGCTGTTCACATACACATGGCGTACGCTGGCCTTACCGTCGCCCTTAGTAGTCACATACACATAAGTGCCGGGATTCTGCGCTGCTGCAAAGAGCAGGCTGGTGGGGTGTTGCTGATAGCTGAACACAAAGCGACAGATGTAATTCCGGCTCACCGGCGCCTCAGCCTCACAAGAAGTTAAGAGTGAAGAGTGAAGAATGAAGAGTGAAGAATTTGCTGCCGCTATCCCAAGTAAAAGAAAAGAACGTTGAATGATACACCTTATCCTCGAACCTCTTATCTTTAAATTTCTTGTCTTCATTATAGTCTTTATCATTGCGGTAGCAAATTCTTCACTCTTCATTCTTCACTCTTCACTTAAAAGAGCCTGTTCTGCTGCCGTCATGCGCTGGAAGTTAAAGCCGTCGAGCGTCTGCTGCATCAGGGCCTGTATCTGGTCGTTGCAGAGGTTGCCGATAGACCCTTCGTGGGTGTGGTGGATATCATGACTGGCCTTGAAGTTGCCGGCCTCAATGTCGAGTCCCACCTTCTTATAAGCATCGCGGAAGGGCATGCCGTTGGCAGCCAGACGATTCACCTCCTCTACCGAGAACATCGGATCGTACATTGGATTGTCGAGAATATGCTCGTTCACCTCAATCTTATTAATAATGTAAGCCGCCATCTGCAAGCAGTCCTTCAGTTCACCAAAGGCAGGTAGGAATACTTCTTTGATAATCTGCAGGTCGCGGAAATAGCCCACAGGCAGGTTGTTCATGATCAGCGTCACCTGTTGCGGCAGACTCTGCAGTTTATTACACTTCGCACGGATCAACTCAAATACATCGGGATTCTTCTTATGCGGCATGATTGAAGAACCGGTGGTACACTCCTTCGGCAGCTTCACAAACGAGAAGTTCTGCGAGTTGAACAGACAGGCGTCGAAAGCCATCTTGGCGATGGTACCAGCGATGGTGGCGATGGCGAAGCCCACGTTGCGCTCCATCTTACCGCGTCCCATCTGGGCATATACCACGTTGTAGTCCATCGAGTCAAAGCCTAGCAGTTCTGTTGTCATCGTACGGTTCAGGGGGAAGCTGCTTCCATAGCCGGCAGCCGATCCTAACGGATTACGGTTGGTCATCTTATAGGCAGCCTGCAGGAAGAGCATATCGTCGGTGAGGCTCTCGGCGTAAGCACCGAACCACAGTCCGAACGAAGAGGGCATCGCAATCTGCAGATGGGTATAGCCGGGCATCAGCACATCCTTATACTGATTACTTTTCTGGATGAGCTCGTCGAACAGGATCTTCACCTCGTCGGCTATCTCCTTCAACTCGTGACGGGTAAAGAGCTTGAGGTCGACGAGCACCTGGTCGTTGCGCGAGCGACCGGAGTGGATCTTCTTACCCATATCGCCGAGTTTGCGGGTGAGCAACATCTCCACCTGAGAGTGCACATCCTCCACATCGTCCTCGATCACAAACTCCCCGCGCTCAGCCAGATGGTAGATGTTCCGAAGTTCTGCCAGCAGGGCCGTCAGCTCGTCTTTCTCCAACAGGCCGATGCTCTCCAACATCGTGATGTGGGCCATCGAGCCCAGCACGTCGTATTTCGCCAGATAGAGGTCCATCTCGCGGTCTCTGCCCACCGTGAACCGTTCTATCTCCTTATTGATCTCAAAGTTCTTCTCCCAAAGTTTCATTTTTGTAAGTGAAGAGTGAAGAATGAAGAGTGAAGAATTTGCTGCCGCACTTCCTTACACCTCAATATCCACTCATATTATAAGTTATTATTCTTTTTTATTGTTTTTATGGATGAAACCAATAACGAAATCACCTCATTGCAATCATTGGCAAGACTTTCAAATCCTTTATCATCTAAAATATCTGTATCATGCAACAGGTTTAACCAATTCATAGTTTCATTTGCCTCCTTGAGTGCAATGTGAAGTTTAAAAGCAAAGTCAGATGGACTTTGTGCAAATTCCGACTCATGTACATTTGCGGAAATGGAGGTACCAGACCGTAGGATTTGCTTATAGATGGCTTGCAATTTCCAATCATTATCTGTGAAATGCAGGAACATTTTCACAATTCTGACTGCAAAATTATAACTCTTCGTATGCAGAGGTCCACCTTCTCTTTGATAGCAAATCATCATAGCGGTAGCAAATTCTTCACTCTTCATTCTTCACTCTTCACTCAAACGTAGTGCACCTGTGCCAGGGCGTCGGCAATCTTCTCGAGGCCGTCCTGCAGGGGTTTCTCTACCATGCCCTTGATAAAGGGATTGAGTTCCGCCTTCAGCGTCAGCTTCATCTTCGAGTTCTGCTCATCCACAGGCAACACCTGAATCCAGAGGTTGAAGGGCACGGGCGACTGCACCGTCTCAAACTTCACGCACTTCGGCTCCTCGCGGTCGCAGATGCGCAGCTTCAGCTCACCCACAGGGGCGACGTTCAGGCTCACGGTATCCTCGTCGTACTTGAAGTCGTTCACCTTATCTTCGGGCACACGGTCTTGTACCTTCTCAAGGTTGCGCAGGTCGCTGATGTTATCATACACAGCCTGCTGAGGGTAGGGTATCTGCTTTACACTACTCTCGAATTTGCTTTCACTTCCGAATAATCCCATATTTTTTAAGTTAAGAGTGAAGAATGAAGAGTGAAGAATTTGCTTCCGCTATTCATCAAACCCACAAGTTCACTCATATTATTAATATTATAAATTGGCCGAGTGATGCATGAAATGTGAAAAACTGCTTCGACATCTTGAGAACTATTGGAGTGCGGTAGCAAATTCTTCACTCTTCATTCTTCACTCTTCACTCCCCCACTTTGTGGGGTTCTTGCGCCATTCAGCGAGCACAGCCTTGTCTTCTTCCTTGATATAACCGGTCTTGGCGGCCTCTTCAACCACTGCCTCGTAGTTGCTCAGTGTGATGAGCTTCACGCCAGCCTCCTCAAAAGCCTTCTCTGCCACGGGGAAGCCGTAGGTGAACGATGCCACCATACCCACCACCTCGACACCGTATTCGCGCAGGGCAGCGACAGCCTTCAGCGACGAGCCGCCGGTAGAAATCAGATCCTCTACCACCACGACCTTCGCACCTTTCTCAATCTCACCCTCTATCTGGTTGCCCATGCCGTGATCCTTCGGCTTCGGACGAACATAGCTGAACGGCAATCCGAGCTGATCGGCCACGAGGGCACCTTGTGCGATGGCGCCTGTAGCCACGCCAGCCACTGCCTCGGCCTCAGGGAAATTCTCCTGAATGGCGTGACAGAGCTCGAGTTTCACAAACGAACGCACGTCGGCGTACGACAGTGTCTTGCGGTTGTCGGTATAGATGGGTGACTTCCAGCCCGAGGCCCATGTAAACGGGTCGTTCGGCTGCAACTTGATGGCCTTGATATCCATCAGTTTCTTGGCTAATTGATGCTTGATATCCATAATATAATGTATAATTTGCGTGCAAAGGTACAAAAAAATAGTGAATAGTAATAGTGAATAGTGAATATTTTGTATCTTTGCACCTAGATTATCAACTCATTACTCAAAATTGCTAATATGAAAAGGATTTTATTTCTGACTACTTTGTTCTGCGCAACCCTGATGGTACAGGCGCAGATGCCGCGGATGGCAGAGCCCGGAAAGACCGACCAGACCGCGCGTAAGTTTACACTCAATCTAACGGAAGATGGTAAGGCACAAATGGTGTGTTTCCTCCCCACGAAACCCTCTGGCAAAGCCATTGTGGGCATTCCTGGCGGCGGCTACTCCGTATTGTCTAACACCCACGAGGGCACGATGGCTGCCGACTGGCTCAACCAGAAGGGCATCGCCTATTTCGTGGTGAACTATCGTCTGCCCGAAGGCAACCGTATGATCCCGATGAGCGACGTCTGGCAGGGTTTCCGCATCGTGCGCGACTCAGCAGCCATCTGGGGCATCAATCCTCGCGACGTGGGTATCATGGGCTTCTCGGCCGGTGGTCACCTGGCTTCAGTCATCTCCACCCACTCCGAGTATGACGTGCGTCCCGACTTTACCATCCTCTTCTATCCCGTCATCTCGATGGACGAGAAGGTGTCGCATGTTTGGTCGTGCCGCAACTTCCTCGGCGAGGACCAGAAGGACCCGAAGATCGTGCGTGAGTTCTCTACCAACAATGCCGTTCAGCGTCATATCACCCCGCCTGCCTGCATCATCATGTCGGGCGACGATAACCTTGTGCCGCCATTCACCAACGGTCTGACTTATTACACCGCCATGCGTAATGCCGGCAACGACTGTATGCTGCTGCTCTATCCTACGGGTGGTCACGGCTACGGCTTCGGCCAGTGGTTTGCTTATCACAACGAGATGCTCGCCACCCTCGGCAAGTGGCTCGACCAGCTGAAGGCGCCCAAGCAGGACGCTATCCGTGTGGCCTGCATCGGCAACAGCATCACCGACGGTCACGGCATCGACCTCGCCCCGCGCAACGGCTATCCCGCACAGTTGCAGCGTATGCTGGGCGACGGCTACTGCGTGAAGAACTTCGGTGTAAGCGCCCGTACCATGCTCAACAAAGGTGACTATCCTTATATGAACGAGCAGGCGTGGCGCGATGCCCTCGCCTTCAAGCCCGACATCGTGATCATCAAACTGGGCACCAACGACTCGAAGCCCGAGAACTGGCAGTACAATGCTGAGTTCCGTCAGGACCTCGAGCAGATGGTCACCACCATCTGTCCTGCGCTCGCTCAGCCTGCAAAGAAAGCCAAGGGGAAAAAGAAAGGCCGTGCTGTTGAGCTTGCAAAGCCGCAGATCTATCTCTGCACGCCCATCCCCGCCTTTAAGTCTACGTGGAACATCAATGATTCTGTGATTGTCAACGGCATCATCCCCATTCAGAAAGAAGTGGCTGCGAAATACAATCTGAAGGTCATCGACCTCCACACGCTCTATGCCAACGATGGTGACAAGATGCTCGCCGACGGCATCCATCCCGACGACAAGGGTGCCCGTCGCATGGCACAGATCATTGCAGAGGAACTAAAGAAGTAAGATGTAAGAGGGAAGAAGTAAGAAGGTCCCTTACGATTTTGCGAAACCGAGGGCGAGCACGCTGATTCTGACGTTGCTCGCCTTCTGCATTTCCTGCGCACAGGCAATGATGGTGGCGCCAGTAGTCACCACATCGTCAATCAGCAGCACATGCTTCCCGCTGAGGCTGTCGCCATCAACGAGCTCGAATACGCCTTCTACGTTCTCGTTGCGCTCCCAACGGCCACGATGTGTCTGACTGTCCACAAACTTCGTGCGCCTCACCACCTGGTTGGCGATGGGCAGATGCGTTACCTCGCTCACACCCTTCGCCAGTTCCAGACTCTGGTTATAACCGCGTTCGTGTTCGCGTTTCTTTGCCAACGGCACGGGCACAAGGGCGTCGATATCCTCAAACAGTCCGCTCTTCATCAGTTCCTTGGCCATCAGCCTTCCCATCACCACACCTATCTCGGGGTGGCTCTTGTATTTCATTTCGTAGAGAATCTGTACGGTCTCGGCGTGTGGCTCATAGTAAAACAGGGCGGTGGCTTTCTCCAGTTTGATTTGTCCCCAGAACAGCTTGGCCATCACGTTCTCGTAGAGGTCGTGGCCGAAGTCGGTGCGCGGCAGATGCAGGTAGCATTTGCTGCACACCACCTCCTCCGTCACAGCGAGCCTGTTGCCGCAGACCACACACAGCCGCGGTGAAATCAGATCCAACAACCTACTCCAAAAACTAATCATAGTCTTCCTCGTCGATATCGTCGACGTTGAGACACTGCTTGATGATGTCGAAGGTAAAGCCTCGTCCGAGGGCGAAGCGCACCAGCTTCTGGTTGCGTTCGAAGTCGTTCTCCGCCTTGATGCTCTTGCTTTTCTGTTTCAGCAGGGGCTTCAGCACACGCAGATACTCCTCGTCGTCCACTTCGTTGAGCACCGTCTGTTGGATATCGTCGTCAATGCGTTTCATCCAGAGCGCCTGCTGCACCTTCCTGCGCCCCCATTTGTTGTAGCGTATCTTGTCTTTCACAAAGGCGCGGGCATAGCGTTCGTCGTCTACATAGCGCTCCTTCACGAGTCGCGCCATCACACGGGCCTGCACCGTTTCCGGCACTTCCCATTTCCGCATCTTCTCCAACATCTCGTGCTGACAGTGCTCTGCCTTGGCACACATCGAGGCCAGTTGCAGAAAGGCCTCTTGTTCGGTCATTTCTTTTTTCATATCTTTTTAGTTTTAAGGAATCGTTGTTTGCCAAACTGGTCTTGTTTGATTTCCGTTTCTACGTAGCCCAGTTTCTTGAGCATCGCCTCTGTCTCGTGGGCATAGAGCGGGTTCAGTTCAAAGTAGAGCAGCCCGTTGGGCTTCAGGGCCGTTACGCCATATTCCGCGATGGCGCGATAAAACCGCAGCGGGTCGTCGTCGGGCACAAACAGCGCCAGGTACGGCTCGTGCTCCAGCACGTGGCGTTCCATCTCTGCAGCCTCCTTCTCGCACACATACGGTGGATTGCTCACGATCACATCCCACAGGGGGAGTGAAGAGTGAAGAGTTAAGAGTGAAGAATCGAGGACATCACGTTTTTCGAAAGCCACCTCTGCACCGAGGACTTCTGCATTCTTCTTTGCGATGCGGAGGGCATCATCGGAGATGTCCCATGCCGTCACTTTTGCTTGAGGCATCTCCAGCGCCAGCGTAATCGCGATACACCCGCTTCCCGTTCCTACATCGAGCACGGATATCACAGGGGGACGGTTCTTTTGTGACATCGGCGATATCACAAAAGAACCGTCCCCCTGTGATATCATCCGACAAAGCTCTCCTGTCTCCGGTCTTGGAATCAGCACCCCAGGCGCCACATAAAACCGCCGTCCGCAGAATTCCGCTGTGCCCAACACATACTGCACGGGCTCGCCCTGTTCCAGCCGACACATCATCGCTTCCAGCGTTTCGCATGCCGTCGGACTCCCAGCACCAAACGGACAATGGCCTTTGCCTCGTCCGTGTCATAAATGCCTGTCAGTCTGCGCCAGAGTGTTTCGTATTTCATATCGTCGGCAAAGATACTATTTTTTTTCCAATCTTGTCCTGACAAGTGTCAGTGTTACATGTTAAATAATCCTAAATGTACACACTGGCCTTATTGTGTTATAGGATTAATTTGTACTTTTGCCCATGAAAATAGTACATTTGTACAAACCATAAAGTAAAAATTTTAATCACTAAAAAATGCTTTTATGAAAAAGAATTTAATCAAAGGAATGGCCGCGCTTTGTGTATGCGCTGCATTCGCAAGCTGCTCGAAAGATGACGGCTTCGAGACTGCAAGTAACCCTGCAGAGTTAGCAAAAATTCAGTACAAAGATGCTTTCGTGAAGAAGTATGGTGCCATCGATCCCAACCAGTCTTGGGACTTCACTGGTCATTATGGTAAGGCAACCCGTGCAGGAGAAGCCGCACCGGTTATGGTATGGAATCAGAAGACTTATAGTGAAGGTAGGAATGAGTTAGTGAAAGGAAGTGATTTCAAACAATATCTTATAGCTGACTATGAAGAGGTTAAAAGTAAAGTATTGTCTGAATCTATAGAGCCCGTAAATTTCCCCTATACTTATTCTAAGGTAAATCTGCGTCCTGCATTCTCTCATGGATATAAAGCTAGGTACAACTATTACCACCTTGGTGCAGAATACACATATAATAACGAAACCGTAAATACTAGCCTTGAAGTGAAGGTAAACGCCAAATATAGTACATATTATAATAAAGATGTTTGGTATTCTTATGGTACTTATGTTTCAGGTACTGAAAATCTGAATTTTAATTCTTGGCGTGAAATTAATACGCTTTCTTGGGTAAATGCAGACAATGCTCGCTGGTGGGTTTATGCTGAACCCGCTAATGCTAACGAAGAGTATACGAAGAGAACTTTAGAAAAGTGTAAGTTGTTTACTGTGGCTAGCGGCAGAACTTATATTGCTTTCGATTGCGATGGCGATAATAACTACTCTGACCTGATTTGCTGGATTCAGGTGTTAGATTATGTCACACCACCATCTCCGGTTGCTTATGGCAAGCGTTATATGGTTGAGGATCTTGGTAGAATTGGTGACTTCGACTTCAACGATATCGTGTTCGACGTTATCCAGCTCCCCGATGGCTCTCAGACATGCTATGTTCGCGCTTTGGGTGGTACATATAACATTACCATTAAGGTTGGTAATACAACATGGAGCAAGGAAGGCAGCCAGATTAATGTAGATGGTGAACTTGTTGCAGCAGAGGAAGACAAGATGTACAACACTTTGCCTCCTAATGGAGAGTGGATTCTTGCTGAATTCCCTGTAACGGGCTGGGATCCCACTGACAATAATGTTACTGTTTTGGTTAACACTAGAGGTCAGGACGGTCAATATTACACGAACACCATCCAATTCCCCGAAAATGGCGATGTTCCTATGATGGTTGCCGTAAGTACCGACAAGCTTTGGATGACTGAGTACGTAAGCATCGAGTCTGTTCCTGCTTCGTTTATCAATGAGAATATTTATGAGATTCCTCAGGAATAAGGCTTGATTCCTCAAATACCTATCCCCCGGTGTCGCAAGGCACCGGGGATTTTTATGATCACTTGGAAACTCGGAATATCACAGGGGGACGGTTCTTTTGTGACATCGGCGATATCACAAAAGAACCGTCCCCCTGTGATATTCGCTTCCAGCGTTTCGCATGCCGTCGGACTCAGTTCCTCCACCTTCCCGCAGACAACCAGCACCAAACGGACAATGGCCTTTGCCTCGTCCGTGTCATAAATGCCTGTCAGTCTGCGCCAGAGTGTTTCGTATTTCATATCGTCGGCAAAGATACGAATAAGTGAGAAGAAAACCAAATCTTTTTTGAGTTTTCTCGAGCGAGAGTATCATTGAGATTACAATGAATATAAAAGAAAGCTGGCATCCAATCGGTGCCAGCTTCTTTTATATAAAGAATTTATTTACGGATTATTCCCTACAGGAACTTCTTCATCTTCGGTAGTTACTGTGTCATCATTTGAAATCCACCAGTCAGGAATACCCTGGCGCTCGTTCATCCAACTCCAAGATTCAGTGGCATCAACAGCAACAATCATAGGAATGGCACCCTTCTTCGGGAACGGAATAGTGTAGATGATGTGGTCATTGTCAACGGAGGTTTCTACGTTTTTCACCACCTCAACACTGATGTTGTTATTATCAGGACTCCAACCGGTAACGGTGAATTTGGCAAGTACCTTATTATAGTCAAAACCACTTTGTGTGTTGTACATCGTACCAATGTTGAATGATGTCAGGTTGGTATCGAAAGGCACACCCGTGCTCTTGGTCCAACTTGTGTTACCAATGGTAACCGTGAAGTCAAGTGTACCACCCATGGCGCGGATGATAGCTTCCTGTGGGCCGTAATCTGTGCGAACGTACTCATTGCTGATTTCAATGTCACCAGCAAGCTTACGCTTCCATACCTGAGTGATGTTCTGATAAACATCAACTACGATGTCGTTGAAGTCAAAGTCATCAGCACTACCCAGATCCTCAATCATATAACGCTTGCTGACGTTACTGGGCACAGTATATTCTTCTTCTGTCACGGGGATTTCACCGGGTACGTCAGGATTACCTACTACAACCAGTACAACATCGTTGTAGTCCCTGTCGGCTTTGGGATTCTCGCTATCTAATTTGATGTCCTCAATACCAATACACTTAATGACGGCATTTTTCTTCAGATCGAAGCCTGGATAAATCAGCATACTTGCTGGCGTGTCGATATAAATGGCCTGACCGTTGAAGGTGCCTACTGATGGCTTGCTCGTATTTCCAAATTTCACATTGTCAAGATAGACATCGATAGGCGTACCAATAGGAGCATGGACGTGGATACCCTTCATCACTATGTTATTTTCGATACCATTAAAATATGGTTTAGAAAAGTCTGTCCAAGTCTTGGAATAGAGCTTAACAGGAGCCTGATCACCCACCTTAACCTCCAGGTCATGTGTCCATTGACCCTGAGCTGTAACGGGGAAGATATAGAAATCGCTAGTAGGAGCTGACAATACTACAGGTGCTCCCTGGTGCGTTTCGCCATCCTTAAGAAGGTTCTTGAGAGTATTGTAGAGGCTGTTTCTATCCGCATAATTATTCTTACTTTGAGCATAAACAAACCCCCAAGAATCACGATAGAAGAACTTCAGACCATCTACCAGGCTGGTTTGAATCTGAGTGGCAGCTTGAGCGGAGTTGTCGGTAGTACTACGAGTTCCTAACTTTGCACCCGATGTGAAATCCCAAGACTGGTTGGGATCAACCTCACCATACTTCTTAACAAAGTTTTCTGCGTAAGCTAATTTCAACTGCTCAACTTCAGCTTGTGCATCAGCTTTCTTCTGAGCGTCAACAGCGCTCTGATCGAATACATCAGAGTTCTTAGCGCAAGAAGCCATCAAGGCAACTGCACCCATAGCAAATAATGCTTTTGTAAATAAATTCTTTTCCATTTTTAGAAGATCTTTATTGGTTTGTGTTAAATAATTAATCGATTGAACGCCACAAAGGTAGGAAGAATTATGCAAAAACGTGTATCTTTCTTTAAACTTTAACATTATTTAATAGACGTGACCAAGTACACAAAAACCCCCGATGCCGCCAGACACCGGGGATTCTTTTTCACTATTAACTATTAACTCTTCACTATTCACTGCCTTAAGCATTCGGATCGTAGTCATCCTCTATCGTGACGTTCAGCGTGCCGATGGTGGTGTTCTCCACGGCGATGCGAACGGTGCCCGAGGCTGTCATGGCCTTACCAGTGAGTACACCCGTTGCCGGTGTGTAGTTGATGTCGGCCACGTTGGTACCTGTGAAGTTCTCGGTGGTCAGGTCGTCGAGCTCCTGACCTACGAGCCACACCGTAAACGTGCTACCCACCTCGTCTACTTGGATGGCCACGTTCATCTGCTGCGTAGCACCATTCTCGGTGAGCTTGTAGCCAGTGACCGATACCGAGGGCTGCACCACTACGAGCACAGCAGCGAAGATCTGCACACCATCCACCTTGATCTTGAAGTCACCGGCATGCGCATTCTGCAACGAAGCATTGATCTGCGTGGCTGACTGGCTGGTGATGCTGATGCTCGAACCAGCGGGCAACTCGAAGTTGTCGGCTGTCAGCGTGTCAAGACCCTGACCAGCGATGGCAATCAGGTAGTTCGAACCGTCGGTGATGTTGGTGGCACCACCGTTCACCAGGGCGTCGCCGTTGGCAGTGACCGAAGCCACCGACACACCAGCCTCCTCACCGAACGAGAGGTTGTAGACCGATGCCTCCGATGTTGCGCTCTTCACACTCACGGGATAGTTGCCTGAAGCTGGCGGCATGAAGGTGCCGACGACCTGTGTGTCGCTGGCGATGCCGCGAACCAACTCGATGGTGCCCACCTTGATCTCAGTAGCCTCTGACAGATGGCAGCCGAAGATCTTCACCGTCACGGCCTCGCCCTCTGTGTAGGGCATAGTGGCACCGATGGGTGCGGGATTATTATCCACCACCACAGCTGAGATATAAGGAGCAGCAGGGATGCCTCCGAACGAGCGCTCGACGATCACGTTACCGTCAGCATCGGTGAGAGTGAACGACTTGATGTACTTGGCATCGCGATTCATCTTCTTAAACTCCTTGATGTTGAAAGTCAAGGTGTTGTAAGAGTCGCTCAGCAGCGTACCGGCAGGGCGGACCGAAGTCTCTACACCGGCATCGTCCATCACCACCACAAGTAAAGGCGTGGCACCGAGATAGTCCTTGGTAAGGCGGGTGCCGTTGAACACCAAGCGGGTAAGGCGGTCGAGTGCATAGGCACGGCCTGGGTTCATTGGAACGAGGGTGGAACCCTGACCGAACAAGGCTGAAGTCACCGAGATAATGCCTTCGGAGATGTAGCCATCGTCATCGACGGAGGTCTCAATGGACGTTTTGGCAACCATAGCCTTCAGTTCAGGGTCGGGACGGAAGCGGATGTGCACACCGCGAAGATTCTTTGCGAAGTTAGCAGTGAATTCTGCCTCTGTTGCAGTACTCTTCACACGCACGCTGATGAAGAATGTTCCCAAGTTGGGAATCTGAACACTGTGGCCGTTGAGAACGAAATAGTCCATGGCATCGAACAGAGCCTCATTCGCCATGGCGATGGTCGACTCCGGCACACCAGCAGCCTTTGCCGCGTAGGCAATGACGTCAGGATAGTCGATGGTGCTGTAGCGGACGGGCTGGCCTACCAGCTTCTCGTCATTGTCAAACCCGATATGACGGCCGCTGTAATCAACTTTTACTTTTCCTTTTTTCATAACTGTAAACTTTAAACTTTAACAATAAACAATAAACTAAAAGATTAGACTTCAGTTTCAATATGGATAGCTGCAATAGCCTTTTTGATCTCTGCAGAAGGAGTAAAACCGATGGTGATACGTTTCACCAGTTCGGCGCTCACCTCTTCAGCATCGGTGACGGCCTTCTGTTGAGTGCGGATACCAAAGGTACCGAACTTGCCAAGATCCACATGATGACCATTGAGCACGAAATAAGAGATGGCCTCACGCACTGCAAGGGTGCAGGCAAGGAGGGTTGCTTCGGGGATGTGTGACGACTGGGAAGCATAGCTCACCAATTGATCACCCTTCACTGTTGAATAACGCACAGCACGTGCTACGACGCGGTTGTCGTCGATCACCGCTACGCGCTGCATTTTACCTTTTACTTTAATTTGTCCCATAATTGGAAAGATTTAAAAATTAGTAAATAGAAGAAATATAAACTCACTGTGGCATTATGCCGATTCATCATTCTTTATGAAGTTGTAGAACTTATCCTGAAACTGGTTATAAGTAACGTTTTCATGTCTGAACATCATTGATTTGTAGACGCAGAGCACGACGGCTTCTCTTCTTGCGAAAACATCCTGAAAGATTTCCTTGAAGGCTGTTGCAAGCTTCTCACTCTGGCGGATAGAGAAGTTATCAAGCATCTCCGTGCCGAGAGCGATGTCGCCCGAAGGCAAGTTGATACAATTGCCAACCGACAGATTGAATTCCGGCTTCTTGGGGAAGCCCTGCTGCCTTCTCTTGAACACTGGGAATGAGGGCCAGTTCTGAGCGTAGCCACGAACAAGCATATAGTTGCCTTCGGAAATCCTGCAATCCAGCTTAAACGTCAGACTATCGCCGTCGCCCAGCTCCAGCGTGAGGCATTTGAAACCGTATGCCGGTATCGTCAGGATGCCGTGCGTACACGAGTTATTCTCGTATTTTCGTTTCAAATTCATTTGTATCATACCTTTTTATTTATTATGAATTAATGCTTGATTTTTTTGTTCTTTCGACGCTGCAAAATTAGAATGCGATTATGCGACTGCCAAAAGATTTTTTTGCAGCCAGCCCCTTGTCGCAAGGATTTCACCCTCGCAACACCAATCAGTAAAGGAGAAAAATTTTTTTCAAAAAAAACTTGCGACAAAGCCCTTGGCCTTGTCGCAAGCTCTTCTTGTCGCAAATCTGTTGGATTATGGCTCTAACTTGCTCTTCTCAACATAGTCTTTTATCCACTCAAAATAGTCCTGGTTCTTACCTCTTCCCAGATACCTTGAAAAGGTGCGGTAACTGTCTTCGCTATAGTTCATTTGCCTGGCTATGCCGTCGTAAGTCCCGCTGATAACACCCGCATCTTTCAGACAGCCTACCACATATCCCTTCAGTGATTCGCGCTTATATTTGTCCTTGTAAGCTTTTGCAATCTCCCGGCGATAATCCGAATCCAACAGTGCATCCACAAACGCTTCGCGCCATTTACTGGTATATCTCTGATGCGTTCTCACCTCCTCAAACCATTTGCCGTTGAGCACTTCTTTCAGAAACCTGCCTGCCGGGTAACAGTTGGGCTCTTCATCTTCAACCTTCTGGGCTGTTTTCATGGCATCTACCTCCTCGTATTCCGTATAGTCATCGTCATCTGCCGGTGCCCAGCCCCCAGGCACCTTATTATAATTATTCTGTACGAACTTCACCATCATGCTTCCTGCATGAAACTCGTTGTAATCACCTTTTACATTATCCTTCTTCGCCATCTTCCTTCTTCTTGTTTTGTAATAACCTTAATGCTTCCTGAGCAGATATGCCCTTAGGCAGCGTGATGCGGTTCAGCCCCGAATTGTCATTAAACTCATTCTTGTCGCCCATCACGGTATCACCGTATTTCCGGTTGATGAATTCCGTTTCTATGCTGTCAACCAGGTCGCTGTCTTCATCGGTACCGATCCGCCTGAGCAGTTTGTTCAGCATCGCCACGATCGATTTCACGTCGTTCCAGTCCACACATCCCTTACAGTAGTCTACAATCTGAACCAAAGTGAACTTTCTGTCCTTGCCGCTTTGCTTCTTCTCTTCCATGAGGGTGCTTAGTCGCTCAGCCTCTGCTTCCAATTCACTGATACGGCGTTGAAGGGCTTCTTCACGAGAGATCGTCTTAACACGTATCTTGCGATCTGCACCCTTCTCTATATAACTATCCAATAGGCTTATCACAGTATCGTAATCAGTCCTGTCTCTTTTGGACCTACTGACGTTTATACTGTCTTTTATCATGGTCGCCACCTCTTTCCTGTCCTCATGGCTATATAGATTTAAAATGGATCTGATAGCCTCAGAATGATAGCACTTTGTAACGTCCCACCAATTAGTATATTTATTTCGAAGATAGTCGGGTGAGACGGGGCGCGGCTTAAAGTCGTATTTCAGGCGTTTACCTGACTCTTTTAATTGCGCGTAGCTATCACTAAACGGTATCCAGTAGCCACAACCACAATACATATCTCTGAGGTTAACTCTAAATAATACCCTCATTTTTTCCTGCGCTATTTCAGTAAGCCAGTAAGCCATCGACAATACCAACTCTGCGCTGTAGTTCCAGCCCAGGTCTGCCTTGATGTCGGATGCATAATTGGGGACATCAGAGCCAAAAGCTTGTTCATAATAAAATCTTGTGACGGTATAATATACCTCGTTAAACACCTTCACTGCGTCTAACTTTACACCGAAGGGCTTTTCGCGTAATGTCACAAAAGTATCAAAGAAAACCTCATTCACAGGGTCAAGCCTGAAAAACTCATCCATTGTGTTCAGGTCTGTCCATAAGAACTCTCTTGATAGATTTGCTGTCATGTTTGTTTGCTTTTAGTTCGGCTGCAAATTTACGAAAACTTTTCGAAAACACCTCATTTCCTCTATACCTTTTCTGCATAGGCCTGAAAAATTTTCCGCACAGGCCTGATATTTTTGTTTGAGGCCTGATTCGCACAAATTTCACGCCTGATTCGCGTAAATTTGAGGCCTGATTCGTTTTGATTTCACAACCGTTCCGATACGGAATTACCACAACATTATCGCGATTTCACCGAAGCAACAATATTCGTTTGCTTCGTATCGCCCATCTGAAAGCCCCGCTGCCGAAGCAACAGGGCTTGATGGGGATCAAGACTCACGGGACTCTCCCCGTAAGTTGGTTTGGTTATCACTCGTCTTCGAAGTCGTCTTCGAAGTCAAACATACGTGCATGGGCCGGCTCGGTGGCGTCACCGCCGACTTCTCCGCTCATGCAGAGCATACCCTTCATCTCCAGTTTCTCGATTCCTATTTCGGGCGTCATATACTGTTTTTTCATTTCAATACCTCCTTTCTGCCGTTACGAATGTAAATACCTGTCTTCTTGGGATCATCAATGCGGCGACCGTTCAGGTCGTAGTAGCGCTCTGTGCCGTCGCGGTCGACGGTGCGCAGGCTGTAGATGCCGGTAGCCTCATCGTAGAACGAGCTGTCAAGCATTCGTGCACCGCTCACCGTAGCCTCGATGTAGGCGCGGAATGGCGGTATGTAGGCGTGCGTGTCGCTGCCCACCAGGCCCCAGCGGTTGCTGCTCTGCAGGATATACTTACCCACTGACTGGTCGTGAGTGAAGCCCGACAGCGAGCCTTTCATCACGTAGTTGCCGGCCGAGAAGCTGTTGACCACCGTCTGGCTCATGGTGATAGGCTGGTTCAGGTTCTCCGTGCCGATGTCGGTGGTCTTCGAGGCTGACACCAGATAAGGTGTGTAGGCCTGCGGTGCGCCGGTGATCTCATCGAACTTCAGCGTCGTGCCCTCACAGCCGGTCAGCGTGTAGTACTTCAGGCTGGCATCCGTCTTCGGAGCGTAGGGCAGGCAGACAGTGTAGACACTCTCGTCGCTGGCATTCAGCGAGCGGTAGTAGTTCAGTGTGGTCACCTGCAGATCAGGTGTCACGGTCTTTCCCTGCTGGTTACCCATGTCGTTGATGGTCAGCACCGTCTCAGAGCCGCCGTCCACGACGGTGATGTTGCCGTCGGTGGTGGTCACAGACGTGATGGTGAAGGTCTGCGAGGCCGTGCCGGTGTAGTTGCCCTTACCGGTGACGGTGACGGTGGCTGTTCCGGCGTTTGTATTGTCGGCATAGCTGACGTCATAGTCAGAGCTGGTCAGCACCTTACCGTTCAATATGACAGCCGATACGGCGGGCTCCTTAGCTGTGCCGTCGTAGTCGTAGCTGGTCTGGCTCAGTGCCACGGTGGCGCCCGTCAGACTGGCTGCATTGACCGTCAGACTAAAGGTGGCATAGTCGCTAGAGTAGGCGTCGGTAGCCGACATCGTGGCACTGATGGTGGTCGTGCCCGTGCCTTTTATGGTTACCAGACCCGTGGATGCATCGACAGTGGCCACAGCCGGCTTGGTCGATGAGTAGGTGACGGCACCGTCGCCCGTCTTGTTCAGGGCGTTCACGAAGTTGTCGTCGCCATAGGTCTTGGTCAGCGATGAACTGGCGAAGCTCAGGCTGCCCGAAGCCTTGTTGATCGTCACCGTGGCCTGTCCGGTGAAGTCATTGTAGTTCGGAGCCGACACCTTATAGTAAGTGGTGTGGGAGCCGATGGTGCTGTAGCTGGGGTTGCTTGACAGTTCGTAGTTGCCGGCGGTGGTGCCATATTTGATGGTGTAGCCGCTCGATGGCTTGGTCACACTGACCGTGATGGCATGGCTGCCGCTGGCGCTGTAGGAATAGCTGCCGCCTGTGGCAGAGGCAGTGATGGTACCCTTGGCCACAGTCAGCGTGTAAGTAGCCGTATTGGTGCCGCCATACGTGTAGTTGTCACCGTCGGTGGCGGTGGCGGTGATGGTGGCAGAACCAGTGCCGGTGATGGTCACCTCGCCCGTCGAGGCATCGATGGTGGCCACGTGATCAGAGGTGCAGTCCGCGTCCTTCGTCTCAGCCGTTACAGTGTAGGCCACGGTGCCGAGGCCTGTGCCGTCAGTTCCTGCAGCAGGTGTATTATTCAGCGCATTGGTGAAGGCAGCGTCGCCGAAGGCCTTGCTCACCGTTGTCGTAGCATAGCTGATGGTGGCGGTAGCCTTGTTGATGGTGAAGGTCTGTGAGGCCGTGCCGCTGTAGTTGCCAATACCCGTCACAGTAACGGTGGGGGCACTCTCACCAGCGGTCGACAGGGCGGCGTTGATGTTATTGCTGTAGCTCACGGTGTAGTGGGTGTCCGCCAGCGTATTGCCGTTCAGTACGACGGACGATACTGTGGGCTCCTTAGCTGTGCCGTCGTAACCATAGCTTTCCTGGCTCAGTGTCACGGTGGCGCCCTCCAGACTGATGGGATTTACCGTCAGAGTGTAATTGACAGAGGCTGTCTTAGATTCAGTGTTATAGCCTTCCATACCGCTATATGTGTAGTTAGTGCCGTCGGTGACGGTGGCGGTGATAGTTGCAGAACCAGCGCCGATAATGGTCACTACGCCTGTCGAAGCATTGATGGTGGCCACATGCTCAGAGGTGCAGCCCTCGCCAGGCGTCTCGGCCGTTACAGCGTATGTCACAGTACCGAGGCCGGTGCCTGTGGCAGGATCCATGCTCAGCGTATTTGTGAAGGCGGTGGCGCCGAAGGCCTTGCTCACCTCTGTCGTAGCATAGCTGATGGTGGCGGTAGCCTTGGTGATGGTCACGGTGGCCGAGCTTTCCACGGTGGTGTAGTTCGTCTTTGTCACCTGATAGTAGGTGGTGTAACTGCCGACACCGGTGTAGGTGGGACAATCAGTCAAATCGTATTCGCCTGTTTCTGCTGTACGATACTTGACGGTAGCACCTTCGGCTACACCACTCAGCACTACTGTGATGCCGTGAGCTGAACCGTCGTAGGCAGCGTTATATGGCGTAACGGTGATGCCCTCTGTCATGCTGCCAGGGGTCACGGTCAGCCTGACAGTTGTTGTTGCGCTATTATAGTTCGTACCGTCGGTTGGTGTGAACGTCACTGAATACTCAGTGTTTTCGCTATCAGAGACAGAAGGAGCCGTGGTCGAAGTAGTCCATGCAAAGCTACCTGCAACGGGTTGCGAATTGAAAGTGGCAGAACCACCAGCCAGCGTACTCGCTTCCAGCGTTTGTCCGTACGTGATAGCTCCAGCTGTCGGGACTACAGAGATGGTTGGCGTGGCCTTGGCGATGGTCACCGACAGGGGGCCTGCAGGGGCGATGTCCCCATGCGTTGCGTCGCCCACCACCTTATACCATACATAGTACATACCGACAGTGGTTCCCGTAGGAACAGTTTCGCTCCAGGCACTTGCATCGGTGGGAGCAGCATCAGCGGTGCCGAGTCCATAGTAGAGGGTACCGCCCGTAGCTGTGCCTGCGGTAATCAGGTTCTGAGCCTCACTGGAATATTCGAGGCTAGTTGCAGCCGTTGGCGCGCTTGCCAATGTTGCTGGGTCGTAGTATTCCATCTCCAGCTCGACGTCGTAGGCGGGCTGAGTGTAAGTCCAGCCGCCAGCCGTGGCGTTGTAGGTTAGGTCGATGGGCGAATCGTAGGTAATACCGCCGATCGTTAAAGGCGACTTTGCCATGACCACCCATGCGTTGCCGTCATGTCTATTCTCATCAACGGGAGTAAAAGTAGTAGTAGAATTCGCCGTCACCGTAATGGCACCGTTCGCACCATAACTGATGCTGATGCTATTGCCTAAGTCGAAATATCCATTACCCGGAACTATTGTCTCACCAATTTTGTATCTATTGAGTTTCAAACAAATTTCAACACCATCATCACCGGTTAGCGAGAATCCGTCGGCGAGGATGTCGCCCACTTTCAGGCTGGACACTGATACAGCCGAGGTGTACACCTTCGGCTCATCGGCCCAGGCACTTGCAGCTGCTGTCAGCAGCAGTGCCATGATAAATAGAAATCGATGTTTCATTATTCTTTAATTTTTTAATTGTTTGTTATTTCTTTTGTCTGACGACTCTTACGGATCAGAGAACCGTCCCTTGATTCGTCCTTGATTCGTCGTGTCCCCCCGTGCGAGGCGCTTAGTTGTTAATGTTCACGCGCGTCCAGCCGGTGGGGATGCCGTTGTCGCCCAATGGCCAGTTAGCCGAGCTGACGGTATTGACGGTTTTAGTGCCCTGAACATCCGTGCCGGCGACATTGAGCCAGTAAGAGGTGCTATAATCCTGGTTGATGCCCGACGTAGCCAGACAGGTAACGGTGGCGAGATTCTGGCAGTAGTTGAACATGCTGAAGTAGCAGTACATGACCAGCTTCGTGGCGGGCAGCACGGGCGCTGCGGTCAGGGCGGAGCAGCCGTTGAACATCTCACGGTAGCAGTGCATTGCCAGCTGCGTGGCGGGCAGCGCGGGGGCAGCGGCCAGGGCGGTGCAGCCGTCGAACATAGAGCGGTAGCAGCTCTCTTTCAGCGTCGTGGCGGGCAGCAGCAGACCGCTGGCGTCGGTCAGCTTAGTGTTATTGTAGAATAAATACTTGAAAGTATAACGATCCGACAGCGTTGTGGCTTTGGCAAAGTTCTCCTCGTCCAACAGACTCATGATGTTGCCATACACCTTGCAGGTAAAGCCCTCGCCACTGCCGTTAATCATGGTGCAGTCATCCATGACAGGGTCGCCATATTTGGTAATGCTGGTGCCGTCGCCGTAGAACTGCACCTTGTCGCCTACATTTAACGCAATGTTACCCGTGGTGACAGCATACTTGGTGGCACCGCCGTCCAGCGAGTACTGCATGCCTGCCTTCGGATGCGCAACATTAATCGATCCGGCGGTTATAGCCTCGATGGTCATGGGAACGGCGAGCATCGGGTCAGCCTGCGCAGCCTTCACGGCCTTGACGCTCTTCACCTTCTTCGTGCCGTTGTACTTGACGCTGACCGCCGTGCCTGCGGCTACACCCTCAAGGGGCAATGCCTGATACTCGCCTTCGCCGGCCTTGCCCTGCCAGTTGGTGGCATCCGTTGTGCCTTCCTTCACAGAGACTTTGTAGGTCTCTTGTGCCCATGCGCCCGTGGCTACTGCTGCGAGCAGCACGAGCATGGATAGAAATCTTTTCTTAATCATAATTGAATTGAATTTAATGTATTAATAAATAATGTTTATAAACTGTCGATTGGGATGAGCTGGTACTCCTTCTCCACGTCCACGTCGTCGGTGGGGACGCACAGATACGCCACAAGGCACGCACCTCATGGACAATGACATCGTTCTTCTGTCGGAGCTCTTTTCCCTGATGCATGTTATGCAAGATCAGTAAAGCCACCAACACGACCAATACCACAACAGCGAACGATAGTAATACGATGATTGTTATCATAAGCTAGCTATATTTGTCGCGTTGTTTTTGCTGCAAATATAGATAAAAATGTCCGCACTTACAATAGCGCGGACAAAATTACATAGGTTTTCAGACAAGATTACATACCGAAGACCTATTTAGACGACATACGGAACTCAGAAGGGGTCATACCGAAACGCTGGCGGAAGCACTTACAATAATAGCTGTAACTGCTGAAACCGCTCTCGTCGGCCACCTGCGAGATGCTCTTATCGGGATTGTCGGAGAGCAATATGGTAGAATATTCCAAGCGCAACTCCTGGGTGTAGTCGGTGAGCTTAGCATACTGGCTGCCTTTAGCGAAGATGGCACCTACGCGCTCTTTCGAAAGCTGGAAGCGGTCCATGATGGTCTGGCGCTCGAACCTGGAATCGAGAAAGAGCCGTTCACGCACAATGACATCGTTGATATGCTGGAACAGCTGCTCGTCGGTAAGGGTGTTGAGGTCGGATATGTCGTTGGGGGGGGTATTTCTTTTAGCCATTTCCTCTTGGTACAGGTCCTTGTATTTCATGGCCTCGGATATCTGGGCTGCCAGCGACTGGTTCTTCAAGCTGATGGTATGTTTCTGGCGCACCACGGTGATGGTATATATTGCCACACCCAGCAGAACAGCCAGCACAATGATGATAATCAGGCGGTCGATGGCGTTCTCCGATTTCTCGTGCTCCAAAGCCAGTTCCTGCTCCTGGGCATGATAGACAGCTGCCAGCTCCTGGGCTGATTTTCTGGCCTTACGGTTCTTCAGGGTGTCCTGTATTTCGAGTACCTGTGAGTAGAGCTCGGCAGCCTCTTGGTAACGGCCCGTCTTCTTATAGACCCAGGCCAGGCCCCATTTGGCGGTGTTCATCATCTCGCCCAAGGTGTCGCCATTCTCACGCACCTGCTGAATGAGCTGATTATAGACAGGGATGGTTTCCTGGTAGCGACCGCTCTTGCGCAGGTAATCGACGATGAAATAGTCGCGGGAGTGGTTACCCTCGTACTGTACAGCCTTCCAGGCGTTATAAACTGAGTCGGCCCGCCGCTGGTCGCCCATCTTGGCAAGTACCAGAGCCATCTTGGCCAGTGCCATGCGGCGGTCGATGAACTGAGTAGCCGGATCGTCGCCCCAGCGTGTTCCCTCCATGGTGAGCTGCAGGTTGCGCTCGTCGGTCTTCAGTGCATTGTCGTAGTCTTTTATACCGTCATACAGACCGGCAAGAACAATCAAATGGCTGTGTACCAGATGGTCGGTCGTCTTCTGGTCGGTTTCTGCAGCCATATCGATGGCATCGCTGACGTATTTGATGCCCTGTTGTTGGTCGCCCTCGTAAAACAGACGCTTACCCATAGACAGCAGCGCCAAAGACTGATAATAGGCATTGTTCTCCTGCCTGGCCAGGTCTAACAGTTGCTGCAGCCACTGGGTCTGTTCAGCCTTGTGGCCGGAGCTTTCGCTAGTCATACAGAGACTGTTCAACACGTTCAGCATGTTTTCAGGATCTGCTTTTGCCTCCTTGTTGTCCAACAGTTGAAGATACAGGTCGTAGGCATCGCGGAAGTGCATGCTATCGTAAAGCGAATCCGCCTCATGCATGATCTTGGCGAAGTCTTTGCCTGTCTGCGCCGCATCCTTCGTATCGGTAGCATCGATACAACCCGTGATGCCTATCATCAGGGCCACCATGATCAGGTATAGGTTGATAAATCTATGTTGCATATCGTTTTTTATATCACAAAAGGGGCTGTCCCTCCTGTGCTTTATCTAACTCTTTTCTCACAAAAGGGACAGTCCCTATTGTGCGCTGACCCTCAGGCCGTCAGCCCATCGCGCCTCATTGACTATATTAATAACCCTCTCGTCCATTTATTATCAATTGAGGATTGTCATTTTCTATATTATATGGTTGTGCAGAACCTTTGATGTTGAAGGTCAGCACGGCTTTATCTGTTGTAACATCGAGTGAGCACGGTGCGCCCTCGATCAACGGGAGACAACTGTTGCTGCCAACGGGGAAGCCACAACAGATGGGTATCTCCAAATCATGCAGATGAGCAATCAGCATTTGTTCTACACTGCCATATTGAAGATCAAACTTAATAGAGGTAAACGTGCCGAATATAATACCCTTCACTCTCTCGAAATCAAGTTGCAGACGCAGCATATAGAATAATCGATCGATGGCGTGCAGCGACTCCTCCACTTCCTCGATAAAGAGGATGACGTCTTGTTTATGCGAAATGTGATATTCGGTTCCTGCTATTGTAGAATAACTGGAAAGATTGCCTCCTATCAGTATGCCTTCTGCGTGGCCACATCGATTATAGGCGTTGCCTGCTATTTTGTATTGCGGAAGTGTGCCAAAAAGGATATTTCGCAAAATGGTGGTTGCTGGTTCCTGACAGCTTGCTATCTGAAACGCCATAGGGCCATGGATACACATCTCCCCTGAGCCAGCGATGGCATAGAGCAATGTCGTGATATCACCATGACCTATCAGCCATTTGGGATGTTGACGGTATGATTCTATCGGAATGCGGTTCAGCAGATGAATGGAACCATAGCCGCCACGAGAGCAGATAATGGCCTTGATGCTATCGTCTTCAAGTGCCCACAACAGGTCGGCAGCACGTTCATCTGCAGTTCCTGCATAAGCATCGACATTCAGACTGGTGGTGTGTGGTCCGATAACAGGTACTAAATCCCATTCCCTGAGAATTTCTGCAGCTTGCAAAATAGCCTCTTCCGGCACCCAATAAGCAGGAGATACAAGAGCCACCTTGTCTCCTTTACATAAAAATGGGGGTTGAATATTCCTTTTTCCTTGATACATCATTTTGTTGTGCAAAGGTAGTCATTTCTGGTCAAAAAAGCCAATAATTACGGTTAAGGAGGGAAGCATTTCATATTTTTTGTAAATTCTAAAACGTTTTTGTAAATTCTAAAACTCGAAATAATACGATTATAACAAATAATGCTTAACTTTGTGGCGTAAAAATAAAACTATGTACGAATACGAAGGACTAAACAATGTTCTCTACACGATGCTTTACGGAGCAGCGGCAATGGCGGCAATCATAGTAGGCCTCTATCTGCTGCTGCGTCGCCACAACGCCATCATGCCTCAAATCACCTCTCCGAAGTTACTCCGCCAATGGGCTGCAGCCTTTTTATTTGCAACAGCAGCGAGCCACATATGGTGGACGGTATTGGGCGCAGTGTGGCTGGTTGACGACCGATTGTTACGAAACATCATCAACCTGACGCTAGACCGCCTGACGTTCATGCCGTTGATGATGGTGATGCTGCTGCGCATGTTGCAAGACCGTAAAAGGAAGATATGGCCCATTATCGTGGCGTTGGCTCCCCTCGTAGGAATTGCCGTCTGGGGCATCGTCAACCACGACGACAGGGCTGAAATCGCCATAGAATATTATATGCGCTTTGTGTGCATCTGCTATATTATATATTATGTACGCGCTTTGTGGCAATACAACCGCTGGCTGCACGACAATTTTGCCGACTTGCAGCATAAGGAAGTGTGGCAGAGTCTTGTGTTCATCATCTGCATTTTGCTCGTCTATGGTGCCTATACCGTGTGGTTCTTCGTTGGCATGACTTCTGAATTCCTTGCCCAGGTGAACACTTTCATCATTATTGGTTTCATACTTTGGCGCGTGGAGACCCTGCAAACGTTGGAGACATACGAGGAGGATCCCAAGACCACAGCTTATTTACCTGACATCAGTATACTGCTTAAGGAACGCTGCGAAGACACACAACTCTATCTTCAGCATGACCTCACCTTGCAACAACTTTCCCTTGCCATCGGAACCAACCGTACTTATTTGGGTACATATTTCACCCAACAAGGCATTACCTATAATGCCTATATCAATCGTCTTCGTATAGAGCATTTCATCCGCCTCTATAAAGAAGCAAAAGACTCGACGCAACCCATTACGGCTAAGAAACTCGCTGAACAGAGCGGGTTCCGCAGTTACATCACATTCAGTTCAGCCTTTAAAAATTTCATAGGAATGACTGTAACTGAATGGATGAAAAATGTATAAACCAGCGTCACATTTGTTTATTTTATCACGATGGTCTTTCCGGCAAGAAAAACCGAATTGTGCAAGTTTTGGGGCGAAAACTTACAAGAAGAAGGGGCGCCTCTGAATGGAAGCACCCCTTGAGTATGGTTACATGAAATGAATCTTAGAAAGCGGGCTTGTAGAGGAGGATGTTGTCATAAGCATACTGATACCAGCCGTTGTCAGGCAGGATGCCCTGAACATATTGCTTAAACAAGGGATTTCCGTTGGTCAGCTTGTACTTGTTGTCGATGTCCTGACGCTCATTACACCACTCGAAGTCGCAGCCTACACCGATCTTGCTGGCAATGGCGCCCACGGGAGCCTGCAGAATGAGCTCGGCATCTTTCTTTTTAACTCTGATCTCGATGCTGTTAGCAATCTCTCCGATGGTTGAGCCAGAGTACTGGCTGCTGTTCAGCTGGATGGCTACAGGACCTCTGTCGGCACCGCTCAGACCCCTGGCCTGGGCATTGGTGTTGACCATCACGTTGACGGGCACCTGGAACTGGTCGTGTACCTCATAGCCGGCAACATACAGTGGCAGGGTACCACCAGCGGCTTGCAGAATGATCCATACCTCGCCTTCGTTATGCAGTTTGGTGGTCTTTTTGTAGCGGTAAACGTCGAAGACAACGTCGTTGAAGTCGAAGTCGGTGTTCTCGCCCACCTGCAGGTCCTCAGCAATCACGCGGATCTCGTCCCACTCGTCGCCATCCTCGATGGTTGTACCACCCTCGGTACCTCTTACCTCGAAGATCACGTCGTTGTAGTCGAAGTCGGTCCAGTCCTCGAAACCTACGTAGTTCTTGCCATTGATAGAGAAGACGGCTGCGTGAGGCATCTTAGGATTGGTGACGTTTGGATTCCAGGCAGTAGGCAGACTCCACTGGCCGATACCTACGCTCTTACCATTCAGGTTAGAGGTGTGGATGGTCTCGTTCAGGTCGCCGTCGCCATAGAATTCGGGATAGTTGCCCAGTGCCTTCTTGGTGGTAGTGCCATTTCCGTTATAGCGATCGAAGATGCTCAAGTCGGGGTTCTTAGCCAGGTCGACATTCGAGATGATGAAGTTGATCTCGATGTCTTTCGGGAAATCGTAGGAGGCGTTGCCCTGTGCGTCGACATAGACCAAGCTGAAGGTGTTCTGATAGAAGACCGTGTGCTGATCGTCCTGTTTTACCACCTGCGGGTCGGCCATGTAGCCAACGGTGTATTTCTTCATCTTCTTGATCTGCTCTACGCTCGGCTTCTGGCCTTTGGGATAATAGTAGTAGCTGATCAGGTCGCCTGAGCTGGAATTGTGGTAGATCGGCGTCAGGGTGACAGGACCACCCTTTGTTGTGATGGTATAGCCAGCAGCTGTGGCATTTTCGTAATTGTAATGTCCTTCAGGAATATGTGTAGCGAGCAGGTCGCGTACCTGTGAAAGATAGTCGGCGCCGTAGGTTGAGAAAGCCGGTTTAGCGTTAATCTCATAGAAGGTATCTGCCCATCCGGAGTTCCACCATGCCTTGAACTGCATATAATGACTAGTTTCGTTAGCGTTCAGGTATCCTGCATATTGTGCGAGATTATCACTCATCTGTGCCAATTGGGCATTGAAAGTGGGATGTGGATTTGTTGGTGCTAGAGCTGAATTGGTGGCACGGGTGCGAGCCTGGGCTGAGGCACCGAAGCCCCATGTCTGGTCGGGAGAGGGATTGCCGAAGCGGGATTTGAAAGCCTCTTCGTACTTCAACTGATAATTCTGCTCGATGGCGGAAGCATCGAAGTTCACCTCGTGTGAACAGCTCGTGAATACACCGCAGAACAAAATGGCGGCCATTCCTGTGAAAAGATTCTTCTTCATGTTCAAATAGTTGATTTGTTTGTTGTAAAAATTACACTTATTCATTGAAAACGGTGCAAAGATAGCTAAGAAGTTTGAAAAAACCAAATTTTTTATCGATTATTTTTCAATTTGTCGATAAATTTGTGGAAAAACAGGATATTTATGCGTTATTTTCAATTTTATTACTTACCTTTGCAGCGTGATTCTGGAAAGAGTCGCCCGTAAAGGTGCACTTAGCTGTGCTTAATTGGGAATGAACTCCATTATGGCCTTGAAGCAGGAAAGCCATTGAGTATTTGCTCGAGAAGGCGCTTTGAGGTGGAGGAAAGTCTGAAGACCAGCCTTTGTCGGAATAATGCCAAAGTCCTCGATGGAAGGGCCGAAGGCGAAAGCAGATTTTATGGGATTGATTTAAGGAAGGAGAGACTCTCTTTTTGACTACGTATCTTATAAGGAATACGTGTATTATTATATAAGTTTGGAAAAGAGGTGGCCTGTCGCGAGACAATGCTACCTCTTTTATTATTTTAATACCGGTTTCTTGAGGTCAGAATAAGAAATGATGCAATTTAAGATTTTTTTAGATTTGAAATGTTGGCGTTTTAGGATAATTTTGTATCTTTGCGCTCGGTTCGGGTTTTCCAAATCGGACAACTTTTTTCCGGACCAAACAAAAAAAGTTTCCCAAAACGGACAACTTAATTTGAGAGAATGAGCAGAAAACAGTAGAAAAATCAACTTAAAATAACAATATGATGGAAATTAAAAACTTTACGATTACCAAGCGTGACGGGTCACAAGCCCAGTTCTCTTTGGACAAGATTATGAATGCCATCGTTAAGGCATTTGACAGTGTGAACGAACCAGCCGATCTCGGAACCATTTCGAAGATCATCAGCCATCTGGATATCCACGACGATATTACGGTGGAGAACATCCAGAACCAGGTGGAGGAAGCCCTGATGCGTGAAGGCTTCTACCACGTGGCTAAGTCGTTCATCCTGTACCGTCAGACACACACTGAAGACCGTGACACGCTGGAGAAGATGATGTTCCTGTCGGAGTACACCGAGTCGGTGAACGCTGCCACAGGTTCGAAATACGACGCTAATGCCAATGTAGAACACAAGAATATCGCCACTTTGATTGGCGAGCTGCCCAAGTCAAACTTTATCCGTTTGAACCGTCGTCTGCTGACCGACCGTATTAAAAAGATGTACGGCAAGGAACTGGCCGACGAATATATCAACAAGCTCACTCATCACTTCATTTACAAAAACGACGAGACTTCGCTGGCTAACTACTGTGCTTCGATCACCATGTATCCCTGGCTCATCGGCGGTACAACCAGCATCGGCGGCAACTCGACTGCCCCCACTAACCTGAAGTCGTTTGCAGGCGGATTCGTGAACATGGTGTTCATGGTGAGCTCGATGCTCAGTGGCGCCTGCGCCACACCGGAGTTCCTGATGTACATGAACTACTTTATCGGTAAGGAGTATGGTCAGGACTACTGGAAGCGTCCCAACGACCAGGCCGACCTCAGTCTGAAGAAGCGCACCATCGACAAGGTGATTACCGACTACTTCGAGCAGATTGTCTACACCCTGAACCAGCCCACCGGTGCCCGTAACTATCAGGCCGTGTTCTGGAACATTGCTTATTACGACCGTTACTATTTCGAGTCAATCTTCGGCGATTTCTACTTCCCCGATGGCTCGAAGCCCGATTGGGACGGTCTCTCTTGGTTGCAGAAGCGCTTTATGAAGTGGTTCAACAAGGAGCGCACGAAGACCCTGCTGACCTTCCCCGTAGAGACGATGGCGCTGTTGACCGACGAGAACGGCGACTGCAAGGATCCTGAGTGGGGTGAGTTCACCGCAGAGATGTACAGCGAGGGACACTCGTTCTTCACCTATATGAGTAACAATGCCGACTCGCTGTCGAGCTGCTGCCGTCTGCGCAACGAGATTACCGACAACGGTTTCAGCTATACCCTCGGTGCCGGTGGCGTGAGCACAGGTTCGAAGAGTGTGCTTACGATCAACCTGAACCGCTGTATCCAGTTTGCCGTGAACCACGAGCTGAACTATCTGGACTACCTCGGCTCGATTATCGACCTCTGCCACAAGGTGCAGCTGGCCTACAATGAGAACCTGAAGGAACTGCAGGCACACGGTATGCTGCCGCTGTTTGATGCCGGTTATATCAACATCGGTCGCCAGTACCTCACCATCGGTATCAACGGATTGGTGGAGGCTGCTGAGTTCATGGGCCTGAAGATTACACCGAACGACGAGTATCTGCACTTCGTACAGGGCATCCTCGGACTGATTGAGAAGTACAACAAGCAGTACCGCACGAAGGACGTGATGTTTAACTGTGAGATGATTCCTGCAGAGAACGTCGGTGTGAAGCATGCCAAGTGGGACCGTGAGGACGGTTATGTGGTGCCCCGCGACTGCTATAACTCATATTTCTATGTGGTAGAGGACGACTCGCTGAGCGTGATCGACAAGTTCAAGCTGCACGGTGCGCCCTATATCGAGCACCTCACCGGTGGTTCTGCCCTCCACATGAACCTCGAGGAGCATCTGTCGAAGGAGCAATACCTGAAGTTGCTGAAGGTGGCTGCTCAGGAAGGTTGTAACTACTTCACATTCAATATTCCCAACACGGTTTGCAACGACTGCGGCTATATCGACAAGCGTTATCTGAAGGAGTGCCCGCACTGCCATTCGAAGAACGTGGACTATATGACCCGTATCATCGGCTACCTGAAGCGTGTCTCGAACTTCTCGCAGGCCCGTCAGGAGGAGGCTGCCCGTCGCTACTACGCTATGGCAGACTAAACGGCTATGCTGAAGTACGTCAATACCGGAATAGTATTTCAGGAGATACCCGATGAAGTGACACTGGCAATCAATATTTCGAATTGCCCGTGTCACTGTCCGGGTTGTCATAGCCATTACCTCTGGGAGGATCAGGGCGTGCCGCTGAGTCCGGAGGCTATCGATGACTTCGTAGAGAAATACGGCTCAAACCTTACGTGCATCGCTTTCATGGGTGGCGATAACGACCCTCAAGGCGTGGATCATCTGGCGGAATATATCCACGAGGAATATCCGCAGTTGCGCGTGGCCTGGTACAGTGGTCGAACGGTGATTTCTGCCCGCATCAACAAGGATAACTTCGACTATATAAAGATTGGTCCTTACATCAAGCATCTCGGTCCCCTGAAGAACCCTAAGACCAACCAGCGCCTTTACCGTCGCACCGACGAGGGCGATTTCGAAGATATCACCTCACGTTTCTGGAAAAAGTAAAAAAAGACCTCCGCGCTTCACAGCGCGGAGGTCTCCTGCATTTTCATTTTCCAATTTTATCCTAACCTTTCGGTTTTATGAAGTGTGTTTTGGTTACTCATGGTCCAACCATGTAATTTTAATCACGTGTGCAAATTTAGACCATTTTGTATATAAAAGCAAGAAATTATAGTTAAAATAGTTTAATGGTCGAAAAAAATGTCTAGGAGCCCTCTATTCATGGATGGAAATGAGTATTTTTGCAAAATAAACCCATTTTTTGTGTGTGAGAACAATGACGACTGATGAGAAATATATGCAACGTTGCCTGCAGTTGGCCGGTAACGGACGGCAGAATGCGAAGCCCAACCCAATGGTGGGCGCAGTAATTGTGAGCAGTGACGGAAGGATAATCGGTGAGGGCTACCACGTGCGCTGTGGTAAGGCCCATGCAGAGGTGAACGCCTTTGCCTCGGTGCGACAGGAAGACGAGCCGCTGCTGAAGGAAGCTACCCTTTATGTATCGCTCGAGCCCTGTTCGCATTACGGGAAGACACCCCCTTGTGCCGATCTGATTATCGAGAAAGGCGTGAAGCGTGTGGTGGTGGGTTGTATCGACGCCTTCGCCGAGGTGCAGGGCCGCGGTATCAAGAAACTGCAGGAGGCCGGTATCGACGTGACCGTGGGTGTGCTCGAAGCCGAGTGTCAGGCGCTGAACCGCTGTTTCTTCACCTATCACCGTGAGCAGCGCCCTTATATCATCCTGAAATGGGCACAGACCGCCAACGGGTTTATCGACGATGATTTCAAACCTGTGCAGATATCGAATGCGTTTACAAAGATGCTCAGTCATAAGTTGCGTGCTGAGGCCGACGCTATCCTTGTGGGTCGTGTGACCGAAGAGCGTGACCATCCGCAGCTGACCGTGCGCGACTGGAAAGGACAGAATCCGAAGCGACTGGTGATAGACCACGCCCATCCACTGAACATCGAGAGTCTGCACGCTCATCATATCCAGTCGCTGATTGTGGAGGGTGGGGCACAGACGCTGCGCTCGTTCCTGGTGCAGAACCTCTGGGACGAGATCCGTGTGGAGACTAACACACAGATGACCGTTGGCGGTGGTACCCGCGCCCCGCAGATTCCTGCGAATGCTGTGGTGACGAAGAGCGATAATTATGACGGAAACCAGATTGTGATATACCAAAGAAAATGAAGATATTTGCTATCGGCATGAACTATGCCGCCCATAATCAGGAGTTGCACGGAACCGTTAAGAGACCCGATGAGCCTGTGATATTCACCAAAGCTGATTCGGCGATTCTGAATCAGGGAAAGCCCTTCTTTATCCCCGATCAGTGGGGACGTATCGACTACGAGACGGAGGTGGTGGTGCGCATTTGTCGGTTGGGGAAGAACATCCCTGTGCGCTTTGCCCATCGCTATTACGATGCCGTGACCGTAGGCATCGACTTCACGGCCCGCGACCTGCAGCGCAAGGCTTCGGAGGCAGGACAGCCGTGGACCATCTGCAAGGGCTTCGACGGTTCGGCCGCCATCGGCGAATGGGTGCCCAAGGAGAAGTTCCTGGATATCCAGCGTATTCACTTCCACCTTGATATCAACGGCAAGACCGTGCAGGAAGGCTGCACCTCGGATATGCTCTACAAGGTGGACGAGATCATTGCCTATATCTCACAGTTCTTTACCCTGAAGACGGGCGATCTGCTGTATACAGGTACCCCCGTGGGTGTGGGGCCTGTGCATATCGACGACCACTTGGAAGGTTGGCTCGAGGAGCGAAAGGTGCTCGAGTTTAACTGCAAGTGATACAATAAAATCGCGTGCGCATACGTTATTATCTTGTGAATATTCGCAAGATAGGGTTACTGAGCGTGTTGCTCTTGTGTTGTCATCTGGGTATGAGGGCGCAAGAGTTTACAGACCTGACCGCTGATGAGGTCAGGATTGATTCGTTGTTACCCGTCTACACCTGGCAGAAACCCTTAGGTCGGTACTATGCCGACTCCGTTTATACCGTCAGCATCGAGTATCCCGAGTTTGAGGAGATGACGAAGGCTGAGATAGAACGCTATCAACAAATCAGCGGAGAACCGTTGGGAGCATTGCCGGAGGTGATGCAGAGCGTCGGTGTGTCGCGCAAGCAAGGTGTGCTCGATGTGGCGTTTGTGCCGTTGGTGTTCCGCGACGGGAAATATCAGAAGTTAGTGAGCTTCAAGCTGAATGTGCAGGCGAAGGCCGCTAACAGATCTCAGCGGCGCTCTGGTAATGGTCAGCGCTATGCCGAACACTCGGTGTTACGAGAAGGCACGTGGGCGAAGATCAGTATCCCTGAGAGTGGCATCTATCATCTCTCTGATGCCCTGCTGAAGAAAGCGGGCTTCAAAGATCCCTCGAAAGTGAAGATCTACGGTTATGGCGGTGCCTTGCAACCTGAGCAGTTGACGGGTGACTATCTGGCTGAGACCGATGATCTGCATGAGGTGCCCACCATCACCATCGGCGGTCGACGACTTTTCTATGGCGTAGGCCCTGTAACCTGGGCGGCGAAGGATGCCCTCACGCGTACGCGTAATCCTTATTCTAATGTGGGCTGTTATCTGTTGACGGCCAACGATGATGAGGCGCTGACTTTGGACAGTGCCGCCTTTGCTGCAGCCTACTACCCCTCGAACAACGACTACCACTCACTCTATGAGGTGGACGACTTTGCCTGGTATCATGGCGGCAGAAACCTCTACGATAAGACCCTCTATAAGATTGGAACGCCGCAGAACTATACCCTCACGAGCAATGGAACAAAAGGCTCGCTGACAGTGGTGCTGAGTGGTGATGGTAGCTTTGAGGGTACGGTGGCCGTAAACGATTCGGTGATCGACAAGGTGAGTATGAGTGTGTCGCTCGATTCCTATACGGAGGCTGCTGTGCGTACGTGGACCTATTCCCTCAACCATCTGAAGCAAGGTGAAAACACGGTGACGATCACCCAGACGAGTGGCAATAACCTGCGCCTCGACTATCTGGCACTCACCAGTGAGACGCCGAAGCCGATGCCCAGTCTGTCGACAACAGCCTTTGCGGAACCATCGTTCGAGTATCGCCTGATGAACCAGGACCACCACGCTGATTCAGCGGTGGATATGGTGATCATCATTCCCACCTCACAGAAATGGTTGAGTCAGGCAGAACGCATCAAACAACTGCATGAAGAGCGCGACGGTCTCTCGGTGCGTATTATCCCTGCCGATGAGCTCTATCATGAATTCAGTAGCGGCACTCCCGACGCGTCGGCTTATCGTCGGTATATGAAGATGCTCTACGACCGTGCCCAGACGGATGACGAGATGCCTCGTTTCCTGTTGCTCTTTGGCGACGGTGCTTATGATAATCGTATGCTGACAGCCGATTGGAGCAGTTGTGATCCCAATGATTTCCTGCTTTGTTTCGAGAGTGAGAATTCGTTCAGTCATGTGTATTGCTACGTGAGTGATGACTTCTACGGTATGCTCGACGACGGGGAACAGATTGAGGAGGGCACGAGCACGAAGTCGTATCTGGGTAAGCCTGATGTAGCGGTGGGTCGTTTCTCTGCCCGTTCACTCGAAGAGGCGACGGTGCTGGTAGACAAGACCATCAGCTATGCCAACAATGAGTTTGCGGGTGCCTGGCAGAATACCGTCTGTATGATGGGTGACGACGGCAACAACAACTCGCACATGGCAACTGCCGACCGTGTGGCCAACCTCGTGGAGAACACCTATCCCGGCTATAACGTTCAGAAGATTTACTGGGATGCTTATACACGAACCACTTCGTCGACGGGTAACAGTTTCCCCGATGTGACGCGATTGATCAAACAGCAGATGGCCGATGGCGCCTTGATCATGAACTATTCCGGTCACGGAGCAGCTTATGCCATCTCGCACGAGCTGGTGTTGCAGACACCCGACTTCGCAGAGGCTACCTCACTGCGGTTGCCGTTGTGGTTGACGGCCTCGTGTGACATCATGCCCTTTGACGGTCAGGAGGAGAATATCGGCGAGACAGCAATGTTTAACGAACGGGGCGGAGCCATCGCTTTCTTTGGCACCACGCGAACGGTGTATGCCAATTATAATGAGCAGATGAACCTGGTGTTTATGAAATATGTGCTGGGTACCGACGACCAAGGGCGACGAATGCCCATCGGTGAGGCAGTGCGCCGGGCGAAGTGCGATCTGGTGAGTCAAGGCAGGGATACCTCGCCCAATAAACTGCAATATACCCTGTTAGGCGACCCCGCCCTCGCGTTGGCAACCCCGCAGATGGAGATTACCATCGACAAAATCGGTGGTCAGGCCATCAGTTCGGGCGAGAGCGTCCGCTTGTCGGCAGGTAGTGTGGTGGAGGTATCGGGACACATCAGCTCAGGAGGTCTGGTGGCCGATAATTTCACGGGTGTGATGACGGCTACGATCCGCGATGCCGAAGAAACGATTACCTGTCGTTTGAGCAATACAACCAGCGAGGGTGCTGATACGGCGTTCGTCTACAAAGACCGTACGAAGACGCTCTATCACGGTTCCGACAGTGTGAGGAACGGACAGTTCAAGTTTACCTTCGCTGTGCCCAAGGATATCAGCTATACCGAGGGTTCGGGACTGATGACGCTCTATGCCGTGAACAGCGGTAAGAGCATGGAGGCACACGGTCTCTGTGACCGCTTTATCCTGAACGGCAGCAGCTCGGAGGCGAACGACTCCATCGGACCGAGCATCTATTGTTATCTGAACAGCTCGTCGTTTACGAACGGAGGCAGGGTGAACGCCACGCCTTATTTCGTGGCAGAGCTTTATGACGATAGTGGTATCAACGCCTCGGGCAGCAGTGTAGGACACGATCTGGAACTGGTGATCGACGGTGACATGTCGAAGACCTACAACCTGAACAGCTATTTCGCCTACGACTTCGGTGACTATCGCAGCGGTCAGGTGAGTTTCAGTATTCCGGAGCTGTCTGAGGGCAAGCATAAATTGTTGTTCAGGGCTTGGGACGTGTTGAATAACTCATCGACCTCAGAACTGACCTTTGAAGTGGTGAAAGGAGAGCCGGGCAGCATCACCATCGACTGCAAGCGGAATCCCAGCAGTAACCTTGCCACCTTTATCATCACCCACGACCGAGTGGGAACGCAGCTCGATGTGCAGCTCGATCTCTATGACACCTCGGGTCGACAGCTCTGGCGACACAGGGAGAGCGGTGTGGCCTCGGGCAATGTCTATACGATGGATTGGGACGTGAGCATTAGTGGCGGACGGCCGTTGATGACGGGTGTGTATATCTATCGCATCACTGTGAGTAGCGATGGCGGCAGTGAGGTGTCGCAAGCCAAGAAAATGATTATTACAGGCAATAAATAAATACTCGCAAACGTTATAAGATAGTATGAACAAGAATAATAGAAACATGTGGATGCTGAGAGTGGTAGTGATACTATTCACTATTCACTATTCACTATTCACTGCGAAGGCCCAAGATGATGACAAGACAACCATGTTCAACCCCGTTGAGCATGCTGTGATCTCGCAGACCATCGCCCCAGATGCCCGAGGTGCGGGTATGGGTGACGTGGGTGTGGCCACCGATCCTGATGTCGCCTCGCAATATTGGAACCCCGCAAAGTATCCTTTCTGCATCAGCCGTGCGGGTATCGCGTTGAACTATACCCCTTGGTTGCGACAGCTGGTGAACGATATTGACCTGGCCTATCTGTCTGGTTACTATCGTATAGGTGACTACAGTGCCTTGTCGGGTTCGTTGCGTTATTTCTCATTGGGTGAGGTGTTTACGGACTATGGCAATAGCGATATGACGGTAAGACCATATGAGATGTCGCTCGATGTGGCTTACTCGATGATGCTGAGTGAGAGTTTCTCACTGGCAGCAGGTATCCGATGGATCTACAGCGACCTGCGTTATGACTATAGCGAGGACTCCAAGCCCGCCTCGGCCTTTGCTGCCGACCTGGCGATGTATTATAATAAATATGTGATGCTGGGTAGTCGCGAGTGTCAGTTAGGACTGGGTATGAATATCTCGAATGTTGGTAGTAAGATATCTTTCTATGGCGATGAGGAGTCGCAGTTCCTGCCGGCTAACATGCGTCTGGGACTGTCGTTGATGGTGCCCGTCGACGAGTACAACCGTTTTTCGATTGCTGTCGATGCCAACAAGCTCTTGGTTCCTACCGTTCCCCGTCAGGAGGAAGGCGAGTCGAACACCGACTATCAGGATCGTGTGCGTAGGGAGTATTCCGATGTGAGTGCCATTAGTGGTATCTTCAAGAGTTTCAGCGATGCGCCCGGTGGCTTCAAGGAAGAGATGGAAGAGGTGCAGTGGAGCGTGGGAGCTGAGTATGTGTACCATGATCAGTTCTCGTTGCGTGCCGGTTATCACCATCAGGCAGAGTCGAAGGGTAATCTGAAATATTTCACTGTGGGTGGCGGCTTCCGCATGAACGTGTTCTCGCTCGATGTGGGTTATGTCATCTCAACGGCTCGTACGAACCCCTTGGATCAGACATTGCGTTTCACCCTTGCCTTCGATATGGATGGCATCAAAGATTTGTTCAAATGAAGATAAGAGTAGGAATGGGTTATGATGTTCACCAGTTGGTGGAGGGCCGCGATCTGTGGATGGGCGGCATCAAGATTGAGCATAGCAAAGGACTGTTGGGTCACAGCGATGCTGACGTACTGTTGCATGCCATCTGCGATGCATTGTTGGGTGCTGCGAACATGCGTGATATCGGTTATCATTTCCCAGACACTTCGGCAGAGACCGACGGGATGGACAGTAAGATCATTCTCCGTAAGACCATCGAACTGATTGCTACTAAGGGTTATCGCGTGGGTAACATCGATGCCACCATCTGTGCGGAGCGTCCGAAGATGAATCCTCATATCCCTGCGATGAAGGCTTGTATGGCACAGGTCATCGGGTGTGAGGAAGATGCGATCTCCATCAAGGCGACGACGACAGAGAAACTCGGCTTCACGGGTCGTGAAGAGGGCATCAGCGCCTATGCCGTCGTGTTGATAGAGAAAGACTAACGATTCATCAGATTGGCAGGCGAGCGACCCGCATCGAGTTCTGCCTTCATGAAGTCCATGTCGGCAGCGACGTGGACAAAGAATTGTTGGTAGCCTTTGCAAAGATAGTTCAGACCGGGCTCGCCGTATTTATCTTTCAGGAAACGGTTCTTAGGGCATTCCCCATGACAAGCGAACAAGAATCGGCATTCCTTGCATTGACGGGGGAGGCTGGCACTTTTGTTGCGGCCGAACTGTTGCTGACGCTCGCCATAGAGCATTGTTGTGAGGGATTGCTGACGGATATTTCCCAAGCGGTAGTTTGGAAATACAAAATGATCGCAGCTGTAGACATCGCCGTTGGCCTCCATCGCTGCAGCCCTTCCGCAGGTGGGTGACATTGAGCAGATGCCTGGGGGCTCTCCTGCCCAGTTGGCAAGGGTGGCGTCGAAGAGCTGGACAAAGATCTGGCCGATATCTTCCTTTACCCATTCGTCGTAGACCCCACAGAGGAAGCGGCCCCATTGTTCGGGGGTAACGGAGAAATCAGTTACCTGTCCTCCTGATTCTCGCTCTACGACAGGTGTAAACTGGAGATACTGACAATCGATGTCTTTGAAGAAACGATAGAAATCTGCGGGGTAATCGGCATTCAGGTGGTTCACCGTTGCCATCGCATTCCACTCGACATGGTGTTTCTGTAAGAGCCGGATGCCTCGCATCACCTTTTCAAAGGAATGACAGCGATAAGCATCGTGAAAGGTCTGAGGACCGTCGATAGAAATACCCACCAAGAAATGGTTCTCGCGTAGGAACTCGCACCATTCGTCGGTGAGCAGGGTGCCGTTGGTCTGTAGACAGTTGTCTATCAGTCGACCATGGGCGTAGCGCTGTTGGAGTTCGAGTGCTCGTTGGTAGAAAGAAAGCGGTAACAGTAGTGGTTCTCCACCGTGCCAGGTGAATAAGACCTGTGGCATCGTCTGCGCCTCGAGATACTGACGGATGAAGGTCTCCAGCAGTTCATCGCTGAGGGGCACTTGTTCCGGATAGAACTTCTGCTTTTCGAGGTAGTAACAATAGCGACAGGCGAGATTGCAGCGGGAGCCTGTGGGCTTCAGCATCACATAGAGCGGACTTCCAAAGGGGATAGCGATACTCACTTCTGTTTGTCTTCAGGAATGGGGTAGTTCTCTGAGGGTTTGTGCATGCGGTGCATGATGGCGTCGAACTCCTTCACCTTTTCTGGAAAATCCTTGGCTAGATTGTGCTCTTCTCGCGGATCATCGGTGATGCGATAGAGCTCCAAGGGTGCATCTTTCTTTACTGTCACGCATTTCCAGTCGCCAAAACGAAGGGCGCGCTGCTTACCAGGGAACTCCCAGTAGAGATAGCGATGGTTGGTATCTACCTCGCCACCAAAGAAGAGCGGGGAGATATCGATGCCATCCGTTTGGGGAACGGCCTTCTCGCTACCCGTCAGTGCTGCAAGGGTAGGCATGAAGTCTGGGAAATACACCTGATTGCTGATTTGTCGGGCAGGCACACGTCCAGGTTGGTTGACGATGAGCGGTACCTTGATGCCGCCTTCGTAGAGCTGACCCTTACGACCTTTGAGTCCTGCGTGACAATTCAGTTCGCTGATGGGTGCCATCACCGCAGCCCCATTGTCGGAGGCGAAGATGATGAGGGTGTTCTCACGCAGACCTAAGTTGTCGAGGGCACCCAGCAGTCGACCGATGTGATAGTCCATGTGGGTAACGAGAGCGGCATAGCGCTTGGTATTCATCGACCACTCACCGTGTTCGTCATACCACGAAGTATCATCAATGTTATAGGGTTCATGGGGTGCATCATAGCCGAGGAAGAGGAAGAAGGGATTGTTTTTATTGCGATGGATGAAGGCGATGGCATCGTCGGTGGAGATTTCCGTATTGTGACGCACATGGGCATCGTGGGCGTTCTCCTCAATATGGATGAGGCTGTCGCCCCAAAGACGATAATAAGGATAGTAATAGGGCGAGTTGCTGTGGACGGTGGAGATGGTCCAGCCATAAAACTCGTCGAAGCCACGATGATTAGGCGATGAACCAGGATCGTAACCATCGAGATGCCACTTATTCACTAAGCAAGTACGATAGCCTGCTGTGCCGATGACCTTGGCGATGGTAGTGTCTTGTGGCAGCAGATTGGCACGACGCACGATAGTGGTATCGCCCTTGGGATTAATCTTCAGTCCCGTCATTCCACCAGCGTAACACTGGTTATCGCGGATACGGGTATTGCCGCTATTGCGACCCGTCATGAGCGAACAGCGGGAGGGGGAGCTGATACCACTACCGGCGTAAGCTTGTGTGAAACTCGTGCCCGTAGCGGCCAGACGGTCGATATTCGGTGTCTTGATATATCGGTTGCCATAGCACGACAGATCGCCATAGCCCATATCATCTGCCAGGATGAAGATGATGTTCGGACGCTCAGGTGTCGCCTGCTGTTCCTGCTGATTGGCGGCTGTCGCCTGTTGGGTAATCATCGCACCAATCGTCAGCAGTAATTGCTTTGTCTCTTTGCTCATGTCTTGTTATTCTTTGGATTGATGGTGCAAAGATAGGACTTTTTTCTGAAATAAAAAAGAAATGCCGCAACTCTCACGAGCAGCGGCATTAAAAAAGCCTATGTTTAACTAAAAATCCTTTTCTCTAAAAGAAATTCTCAGCTCACAAGAGCTAAAAATTTGAAAGTTTAAAAGGGAGCTTCACAGCGACCTCCTGTTATCCACAGCTGAAAACTTTCTTTTACCAATAACTAAAAACCTAAAACTATAAATATTACTACTAACCTAAAACAATCTATTAACCTTTTGACGCTGCAAAATTACAATGAAAATTCAATTTTTGCAAGAAAAGTGGTGTATTAAGTGTATATATACCCCTTTATTCTTGACATAAATCAAGCGATTGTGTGCGAAAACACTAAATATATATACCATTTTCTTGTTTTTTTTGCAAACTTAATGTATCTTTGCACCATATTTATAATAATAAGGTATCGTAAAAATGAAAAAACTATTGATTGTGGCGATTATTCTGCTCTTGGCTGTGCTGATGACGCAGATGGTGCCCGACAAACAGGCCCATAAGGAGGCTATGATGGAGGCGATAACGGAATTCGTTGACGAAGAAGCAGAGCAGCGTGGTTTCGGCGACAATGTGTTGACGAATCTTGGTAAGGGCGTCGTGTTGAAAACCGTCGAGACAGCCCTTAACTCTAAGTTGAAGGTTGACAATTATTTTATTCTTAATACGACGCATGTGCGTTTGAAGGGCAAGGATCAGATTCTGTCGCTCGGTGTGTTTGGTCACGTGTTCACCTTCGACAAGAAGATGTTGCGTGAGAAACTCGAAGAGGCTACGAAGGTAAAAGAGGAGGCTGCTAGTGAAAAGGAAGCCGCCAAGCAGAGTGCCAAAGAGTTGAAGAAACTGCAGAAGGAACAGAAGAAGCGTGAGAAAGAACTCGAAAAGGAGCAGAAACGTAAGGAAAAGGAAGCCCAGAAGGAGCAAAAGCGCCGTGAGAAAGAACTGAAGAAAGAACAGAAGCGTAAGGAGAAGGAAGCCAAACGATTGGCCAAGGAAAAGGCTGCATGAGAGTTCTGATCGTTAATACAAGCGAACGGACGGGTGGGGCAGCCGTTGCAGCCAACCGTTTGATGAAAGCACTCAACAACAATGGCGTGAAGGCGAAGATGTTGGTGCGCGACAAGGAGAGCGATACCCTCACCATTGTCGGACTCCCTAAGTCGCCGATGCTCCATTGGCATTTCCTTTGGGAGCGGTTCGTTATTTTTTGTCGCCTACACTTCTCACGCAAGCATCTTTTTGAGATTGATCTTGCCAATACAGGTTCAGACATTACCAAACTGCGTGAGTTTCAGGAGGCTGATGTCATTCATCTGCATTGGATCAATCAGGGAATGCTCTCGTTGAACGGCATCCGCAAAATCTTGCGAAGTGGGAAGCCTGTGGTCTGGACCATGCACGATATCTGGCCGGCTACGGGTATCTGTCACCTCACACTTGGATGCCATTATTTCGTCAGCCGTTGTGCCAATTGTAAGTATCTGCCCGGTGGTGGAAGCAGCAATGACCTGGCCTCACGTGTCTGGCAGAAGAAACAGCAGATGCAGGCAGACGAGAATATTTATTATGTGGCCTGTAGCCGATGGTTGGAGTCGGAGGCTAAGTCGAGTGCCCTGCTCAAAGGACAGAAGATCACGAGCATACCCAATCCCATTGACACGCATATTTACAAAAAAGGTAATAAAGAGGAGGCTCGTCAGCGATTGGGCCTGCCACTCGACAAGAAACTGATTCTCTTTGCCTCGCAACGGGTGACGAATGAGAACAAAGGTATGTCGTATCTTATCGAGGCTTGCCGTCAGTTAGGTGACCTGTGTGAAGTGGTGATCCTCGGAGGCCATGCAGAAGAGGTGGTGGCGCAATTGCCTATGAAGGCGCATCCGTTGGGTTATGTCAATGATGAGCAGCGTATTGTCGATGTCTATAATGCTGCCGATGTGTTTGTTTTGCCGTCGCTCTCTGAGAACCTGCCAAATACTATTATGGAGGCGATGGCCTGTGGTGTTCCCTGTGTTGCCTTTAAGGTGGGTGGTATCCCTGAGGAGATCGACCATTTGAAAAATGGCTATGTGGCTGCCTATCGTGATGCCAGTGATCTGGCCAAAGGAATCGAATGGATATTGCAGAAAGCTGATTACGAAGTACTCAGTCAGCAGGCTGTGCATAAGGTGATGCAATGTTATTCACAGCAGAGCGTAGCCGTGAAGTATCTTGATGTCTATCAGCAGGCGATGGCCTTTAAGCACTACGGACTATGATCAAGATAACCTACGTCACCATCACCTATCAGGCTGCAAAGGTTGTGCAGCGCACACTCGACAGTGTACTCGCGCAGGACTATTCTGAGATTACACACCTCATTATCGACGGGGCCTCGACGGATGGCACCATTGAGATGGTGAACGACTATATCGAACGTTCGAACGCTGCAGAGAACGGTCATAAGGTGTTGTTGATGTCGGAGCCCGACAAAGGTATTTATGATGCGATGAATAAGGGCTTGCGCTCACTTGATGGTGACTATGTTTGTTTCCTCAATGCTGGCGATTATCTTCCTGCTCCCGACACAGTTTCGCGCATCATCAATGCGGTAGCAGACTCTCCACTCCCTGCCGTTCTTTATGGCGATACGGATATTGTTGATGGCGAGGGAAATTTCCTGCACCATCGCCGTCTTGCTCCCCCGGAGAACCTTACATGGAAGTCGTTCCGTCACGGTATGTTGGTCTGCCATCAGGCTTTCTATGCCCGTACCGATTTTGCCATCGCCACACCCTATAATCAGAAATACCGTTACTCAGCCGATGTTGATTGGTGCATCCGTATCATGAAGGCTGCTGCCAAGGAGAATGTGCCTTTGCTGAACCTGCACATGGTGGTGGCCAATTATACGCAGGAGGGACAAACAACGCTCCACCACCGCGAGTCGCTCATCGAGCGCTACAAGGTGATGGAGAGTCATTACGGACGCATCAGCACTTTCTTGATGCACTGTTGGTTTGTCGTCCGCTCCGTCTTTAAAAAGAGTAACTAATTTATTTAAGTATGTATTTCTTTCCATTCATAATGTAGACACCCTTCGGCAGGTTGTCCAGACTGCCATTCGTACGCACCAGTCGTCCGTCGAGAGAATAGACAGCAGCCTTGTTTGTATCTGCGTTAATACGACTGATGCCAGTCACAACACCTTGCAGAGCTCCTGCCTGATTATAGTAGCCTCCGTTTTTGAAGTCAAGGTCAGAGGTTTGGTTACCGTTGTCATTGTTGTTAAAGATAATATTGGTAGGCTGCCCGCTTGGAGTCATCTCTGTTACTGTGTTTGGCTTATAGCTTTTGCCGTCCCAAGTCCATTTCCAGACATTCTTGCCATTGTTGGTGCCTACCTTGGTACATGTAGCACCAGGCCATTTCCCTGTGGTATAGTTTTGTGTGCTGCTCCAAGCCCAGCATGCCACAGTTGTCCATGAGGCGGGCGCTTCGAAGAAAGCGCATATTTCACCATCATTCACTTGACAGAAGTCCGGAGCGCTGAAGTCACTTTCCTCTTTGTCGATCGCCTGAACGGCTGTCAGGTCAATTCCATCGCTGACGTAGAGCTTGTAGAGGGTGCCTTCTGTTGCTAACTGATAGCCGTTAATCTCTGCTGTGGCATCACCCAACAGAAGCATCACGTTTCCGTTCTGACCTTTGACGATGAGGTAGTAACCATTGCCATTGACACCCTTTTCAAGAATCTCACTCTGATTGGTAAGTCCGGCAGCCTTGCGCGTGACAATCATTTTCTTGATGGCTTTCTTATAGGCCATCCAATGGGTGAGCCATACACAGGGCGTACCAGGCATTGTGAGAATATAAGCATTGGCAGCCTCCACGTTGGCATAGAGCGGACTTTCTCCTTTCCGTCCAGTATCATGGTTGTCAACAAAAGTCACAGAATAGCGGTCATAGCCTGTTTGGGTCGTCAGGTTGTCATTATCGAGTTTGCTCCAATTGCCTCCGTTGGAGAAGGCATTGTTGATGTTGAATTTCATTGGGAAGTCAAAAGCGGCACTCTGAATAACGTCGTCCACCTTGGTGCCGTCAATCCATTTTTTTATGGTGTTGAGGTTTTCCCAACATTCCATCACGGAGAAAGCAGGATTCGTAGCAGTATTGTAAAGACCGATATATTCAGGAGCATATCCCAACACGAAGTCATAGCGGAATCCTGTATAGCCCAGATCATTGAGCAGGAAGTCGAGATACGCCTTTACATTTTTCTGCACATTGGCACTGGTATGATCCAGGTCACGTGCGCCTCCCCATGGTTTGCCTGTATCTTGGGCTCCTGTGGGTTCAAAGCCGTTATCCTTTGATTCGTCGTCCTGACAGATGTCAGCAGCTGTCAATTGGTATGTTTCGCCTTTCCATGTCTCTGCTGGGAAATTGAGCCAATTACCATCAACGCTGGCACGGTGATTAATGACAATATCTTCGATGATGCCAACATTCTTAGCCTTGAAAGTGTTGATCATACTGCGCAACTCGGCCTCTGTGCCGAAAGCACTCTTATGGTCGAACCAATACACGGGGTGATATCCCATATTGTTCTGCAAGGCATTGGCGTATGCGGAATTGGGTACCCAGATAAGACTAAAGTATTGGGACATTTCGTCGGCCTGGTCCTCCAAAGTTGTCCAATTAGAGTCGGCATAGCCGTCCCAATAGAATCCCTGCAGCATCACACCGCCATAGTTGGCGGGCCAACCCTGAGCGGAAGCAGTGAATAGCGAACAGTGAATAGTGAATAGTACTGCTATTACTCTCACGAAGAATGATGTCTTAGTTGTCATAGTTGTCCTATTTATTATTTTCTGGTGCAAAGTTATACAAAAAGTTGTTTTGTAGTGCTCAAAGGGGCTATAAATGTTTGATTTACAACGTGCAAACGGTTGCACAATTTGCATATTCAAAATAAAAGTTGTACCTTTGCGCCATAAATGAAAGATAGAAGATGAAGAAAGTACTGTGGACATTGGTCATTGTTGTGATCGTATTTGTTATCGCCCTCATTGGTGGCAGTTTCTATATGCTCGACTATTCGCTGGCTCCCGACCCGAACCGGATGGATACCGATTCATGTTATCAGCAGCAGTTCGAGGCTTATCCTGAAAGCAAGGAGTGGGTCGATAGTCTGCGAAGCATAGGTGCCTTGCGCGATACCTTTCTTATTATGCCTTCAGGTGAGTGTCATCATGCTTTTTTTGTCGACAGAGGCAGCACGCATACAGCCCTCGTCATTCATGGTTGGCGCGATTGTGCCATCAAGTTCTTCTGGCTGGCACGTATCTACGAGCATGAGCTGGGTTACAATGTTGTGATGCCCGAGCTGCATGCATGTGGTGAGAGCGAAGGCGACGCCATTCAGATGGGATGGAAAGACCGGCTTGATGCGTTGCATTGGCTGAAGACGTTCCAGGCAGACACGATGGTGGTGCATGGTGTCTCGATGGGCGCTGCCACTACGATGATGCTTTCAGGAGAGCAGATGCCTGATGGTATCAAGGACTTGCGTTTCGTCGAAGATTGCGGTTATACCTGCGTTTGGGACGAATTCGCAGGACAGTTGAAGGATCAATTCGGATTGCCAGCCTTCCCGTTGATGTACTCCACGAGTCTGCTCTGCCGTTTGCGCTATGGCTGGAGTTTTGGTGAGGCTTCGGCCTTGGAGCAGGTCAAGAAATGCCGTTATCCCATGCTGTTCATTCATGGCAATACCGATACGTTTGTACCTTCAGAGATGGTCTATCCGCTCTACGAGGCGAAATCTGGTGATAAGGAACTCTGGATAGCTGAGGGCGCAGAACACGCCTTGTCGTATAAGGAGCACAAGGCAGAATACATTTCAAAAATCAAGGCTTTCGTCACAAAATAGTTTCGGAGAAAAAGAAATTAGTCCGAAAGTATTGAAAATTACTTCGAAAGAAATGATGATTACTTTCGGAGTAATTGACGTCATAAATAAACAAAAACAAAAAAGCGAGCCGTTGCAGAAAGCGGCTCGCCTGAATGAATATAGGAAATTAATTATTTCTTTGTAATTATACAATTAGATTTGGTCTCGCAAAGCGGGAAGAACTGGATAAAGTAAGTACCAGCCTCGCTGATTTTGAGGTTAGGACCATCCTGAGTCAGGTTGTTGAATGAACCACCCCAGTTGATGCCCCAGTCATCGTTGGCACGGAACTTGAACTCGTCGGCTGCCAGCTCAACGGTAGCCTCCCATGCGCGGGTCTCTGGGTTGTACTGCATGTCGGTATCTGTGTCCCAGCTGCCAGCCTGAGCAGGACCGATGATGCCGATACTATTGATACGTGTCATCGTGAAAGTCATATTGGCCAGGTTGACTTCAGCTTTGTAGAATCCAGGTTCTACCATGACATTACCAGATCCGCCATCGTTAATAAGTGTACCAGTCAGACCGTCGTCGTTCATTGTGCCAGTACCATAATTGCCCTGATCCCAAGTGTTGAATGCACCTTGGAACTTGAAGGCACCCTTGCCACCAGACCAGTCGGCGTCCTGAGCATAGAAGAAGCCAGTATAGTTACCGTCCATATTGGCACTATACAGCGGCTGCTCGATGGCACCCCAGTCGTTGTTGACACCTGCTTCATAGATATACTGGCTGAAGTTCATTGTCTTGATTTCATAAGTCATCTCCTTCATGTTGATGATGACCTGGATGAACTTGGCGCCAGCTTCTACCTTGAACGAGCCGTCGTCACTGAGGTTGCTTCTACGTGTCAGTGTTCCTGATGCACCGCTGAGACCATTTCCGTTTGTTGTACCAAAGAGCATCTTCCATGCCGCATCGTTGTTATCATTGACAATAGCATCGCAAGCCTTGTCGTCACCAATAGCGAACCATGTGTCGCCCTCAGCAGCGGCCGGGAAGACGATAGTATAGACAGGCACATCGATGTCGGCCTGGCCAAACTTCAGTTCCTTGCTAGCACAAGAGCCAGCCCAGTCGTTAGGACCACCAACGATATAGTAGTTGACGGCCTGACGAACGACCTTGTAGGTCAGGTTCTTCATGTCGAGTGTAATCTTATAGACATTACCCTTGTCGCCAGAGATTACAGGAGTCTGGACAGCTTGATCATCGCCTTTGAAGACGATAAAGTTCTCCATGGCATTGTCACCATTTACGGCGCAACCCATCTCGCCTTTATTAACCTCGTCCCAATTACCGTTCTCATAATGTGAACCCTCATAGAACTTGTACCAAGCATCTCCGTCACCTGACAGCGTAACAATAGTAGAATAAACACCGTCACCGACTTTTTCCATCCAGATGGGCGTTGCAAGATCCCAGCCATTACCTTCGAAGTTACCGAGGATATAGTAGCCCTTATCATCGATAGCCGGTGTGGGTTTGGCAGTAAAGGATGCTGTTGTCGTGCCCTTCACATCAGCAGTGACAGCATCACCATTGGTAAGAATCAGTGAAACGGTTGACTCCACATCAAGTGTACGAGCCACAGAAGCACGTGAGTTGAACTGATTCTGAACCAGTTCGTTGAGTTTTGCAGCAGAAACCACAATGCTTCCATTTTCAACACTGGCATCGATGGCCTCGCCATTGACAGTCAGACTCGTTACAGCAAAGTCTGCTACTTTATCGCTGGCAGCATTAAGAGCTACCAACTTAACATTGTCATTACGTACAGGCATCACGATGTTGGCATCCGCACCGGCCACGATGGTGACACCATATTTCTCGGCAGCATTCTCAGCAGGATTCATCTGAGGGCTGGCCCAGTCCGTGTAGTCGCCTGTGCAGCTGGCGAGCACAAGGCCCACCAAAGCTGCAAAGCTATATTGAAATATCTTTTTCATAATTCTGTTACGGTTTAAATTGTTACTTTACTTCACCAGTCATATAGTCGAAGTCCACATAGAGCTTCTGACCAGCAGAGACACTTACAGAATAGTCAGGTCCTACATTCTCTGCCCAGTTGCTGGGAATATCGACAGTACGCCAGTAGACATTGCCCTTGTAGAGTGTGAACTCTGTGCGCCACCAGTCGAAACCTGGTACTTTAACGTATGCACGAAGTTCTCCACCACCGGTGAATGCGGGAGACTCCCAAACGCTGTTGTCGGCAGGTGTGGCAAATGTAGTGCTTTCGCTCCAGTCACCGCCTGTGCAGGCACCGATGATACCGGCCACGCCTGGTTCTACCTTCAAAGTGAACTGCTGGGCGTTGTCAACGATGTCGCAGGTGAAGTGGAGAACATACCAACCACCATTGGCTACCTTGATATTACCCATATCGCCTTCGCTGATACCTGCGCCAGCATTATCCTCAAGGGTCTTGATACGGTCGTATCCGCGCCAGTCGCCATTCTCGAGACCCCACTTGAACTCGCCTCCAGCGGGAACATAGATCATGGTGAAGAACTCGCCAGAGAGTCCGTAGACAGGCGTCAATGGCTTCCAGCTGTTCCAAGCATCTTGGATTGAGGAACCAACGACGAAGATCTGTGTAGGCAGTGTTGCAGGCGGTGTAATATAGGTTGCCAGCACACTTGGCAAAGTGATGATGTTTGAGAAGGTCTCGCCCTTGCCTGTAGCATCCATGATGGCACGCAGACGGATAGATACCTGACGGGGTACTGACTGGAATGCTGCATCGGGGTTAGCTTCCTTGAAGAGGTCTACGATAGCATCGTTGAGTTCCGCTGCAGGAACAGCAATATTTGATGCATCGGTAGAGGTCGATACCAGTTCTTTGAATGTACCAGTAGCAAAGTCACCTTCGGCGAGGGCTACCTGTGTGAAATAGCGGGTCACATAGGGGATGCCGCCATAGTTCGGCTGATTGCATGTCAGTACAACATTCTCAGCATTGATCAGGTCGTATGTATTATTGACCGCATTGCCAGGCATGTTCAGCGTGAAAGGAGTGCTGGCCTGACTCAGGTCGAGGGTCGGATTGCTGTCGCGGTCTTCTTCGCATGATGTGAGCATCAGCGGCAGAACCAGTGCGGGCAGCAATATGGCTTTAAATATATGTTTCATAACTATTGTCATTTTTAATATGTTCATAGAATTAATAGCCCACATTCTGAGTCATGTTCGGGTTGTTGCTGACGTCGGTAGCGGGAATCGGATAGACATTGAAGCGCTTATCGACAGATGTGCCGGCAGATACACCACCCTTGAAGTCCCAAATGTACTTGCTTCCAGTGAAGAGGCCGAAGCGAACCAGGTCAGAACGACGGCGGCCTTCCATATAGAATTCGCGGCACCACTCCTCAATCAGCATATCGAGATTGATAGAGGTAATCGGTGTAGCGTGTGCACGGTTGCGGAGTACGTTCACATCCTCGATAGCCTGGGCATCATTGCCACCCAGACGATACTGAGCCTCAGCACGCGTCAGGTACATTTCTGCCAAACGGAACAGAGGAATGTCTGTATCTGAGAAGGACGCATCGCTTGGAGTGCTGTTATCTGAACGGCGGTTCTGCCACTTCACGATTGACAGACCGTTGAGGAACCCTGTAATCTGCTTGGTGGTCAGGGTACGAATACCACCGCCAACACCTGCATAGAACATGGCACGGTCATCACCAGCCACCTGAATCATCTTAGCGGTTGAGCCACCAAGTACCTCATCAGCAGCGATAACGTCGGCTTCAGTACTGATAGTATGTGTTTTTGTATACTCTTCGTAAGCATCCTTGTCTACCATCGGAACTTTAGTCAGGTCGTTGAAGAACTTCTGTACGAGAGACTGACGTGCGAAGTTACAACTCCAGTAATTGGAGGTGCCGCTATAAGGCATGCCAGACACACGCATGGAGCTGACCAGATAGGTAGAACCAGCGTATTCCTCCGTCTTTTTACCATCTTGGCGAATCGGGAAGATAATCTCCTTCATGGCCTGTTGGTTTACGTCGTTGTCGCCCATGAACACCTGCTCATAGCCCGTATAGCCGTTGGCATTTGTAGCTGTAGAGATGGCGTACTTGCCACTGTTGATAACTTTATTACAGTAGTCGATGGCTTTCTGGTAATCCTTGATGGCACCGTCGGTATATATCTCAGAGTTGAGAGCCAGCCGGGCATGGAGTGCATATGCAGCACCCTGATCGGCACGGCCGAAGTTGGCTGAGCTATTGTACTCGCCGATAGGTGCCAGCAGACCTTCAATTTCGGTCAGTTCCTGGTCAATCCAATCGTAAAGATCCTTACCACCCTTCTCAACAGGCAGGACACTGGGATCATATTCCAGCTTGAACGGAGCTTTGTGGAAAAGGTCGAGGTAATAATAGAAGTGGAGCGCACGCAGGAAACGAACCTCTGCTAAATAATGTGGCCATTCACCTTCAGTACGACTGGCATTATCTGTCAGGAAAGAGTTGAAAAGCGTTACGTCAAAGGCCATACGCATATAGGCCCAACGGGCACGTTTACTATCCTTACTCCAAGCGATGTTGGTGATAGCGGGAATGTCATCATCGTTCTGCCAAGCCCAAATACACTCGTCAGAGCAGAGAGTTTCCAAATTGAATATAGTGCGATAGAAACCGCTTTCACCTTCATCATCACTGATATCACCCTTTCCGGCAGGACCAGCCTGGCCGGTGACAGCCAGTGTGGCATATTGTTTTGCTAACAGTTCAATAGGGTCGGCGGACATTGACGACTGAGGATCTACAGAAGAGATATTCAGTTCGTCAGAGCAAGCGGTAACACCTGCAAGCATCAGACCGGCGACGGCTGTTTTAATCATTATTTTTTTCATAATCTCCCTTATTTAATTAGAAGTTAAGATTGAGTCCGAGCTGTACGCTCAAGGGACGTGGGTAAGGATTAGAGTCGATGCCAGAGGCTACCTCTGGGTCGATACCCTTGTACTTAGTGATAATGAACGGGTTCTGCAAGGTTGCAAACACACGTCCGTTCAGATAGCTGTCATACGACTTGAACGAGTAGCCGAGCGTAATGTTCGTACACTTCAGGTAAGAAGCGTTGCGTACGAAATAGTCGCTCTTGTAGTTCTCGTTGGAATAGGTGTTGGCAGCAGCAGTCCATCCAAGTTCTACAGCCTCAGGGCTGGTATTACGCCAGGCGCTATTGGCGAACAGACCAGGACCAACGTTTGCGTTACGTGACAGGAAATCATAGTATACATAATTGCCGATAGATGCATGGAAGGCTGCACTCAGGTCCCAATTCTTATACATGAACTTGGTGGTTGCACCCATGATAACATCAGCAGCAGGGCTCTTATAATAGTAACCATCGTCAGAGTTGATCTGTCCGTCGGCATTACGGTCAACAAAGACACCTTCCAACGGTTTGCCGTTCTCATCATAAACCTGCTGGTATACGAAGAACGAGTTGATAGGCTCGCCTACCTTGTGGCGCTGGATCTTGGTATTGTTACCACGAGAGATGCTTCCACCAGCAGTTACGTAGTCTACACTACCAGTATTCAACTCGGTAATCTCATTGTGGTTCCAACCTACATTATAGGTTAACTGCCAGGTGAAATCCTTTGTAACAATGGGTTTCACATCAAAGGCCAGCTCAAGACCATAGTTCTTCAGTGATCCGATGTTACGGAGCTGCTGATCACCGAAGTTGGTGCCTGCAGGAATGTCAACGGTAGCCAACAGATCGGTTGTCTCACGGAGATATGCATCGAAGTTGATACCAAAGCGTCCGTTCAGAATCATCAGGTCAAGACCAGCATTGTAGGTCGTGGTCTTCTCCCAAGTCAGATCTGTGTTATAGTTGTTCGGACGAGTAGTATAATAATATGAATCACCGAATGGATACTGTGCATACGAGTTACCGCGTACATACAATGGCAGATAGTAGAAATCATCGATGCCGTTCTGCTGACCTGTCTTACCCCAGCCGAGACGTAGTTTCAGTTCGTCGAGCCAGTTGGCACTCTTCAGGAAAGGCTCATTATTGATTTTCCATGCGAGAGCAACTGAGGGGAAATAACCCCATTTCTTACTTTTTGCGAAGCGTGAAGAACCGTCGGCACGGAAGGTAGCCGTCAGCATATAACGATCGAGTAAATTGTAGTTCAAACGACCGAAATATGAGAGCAGGGAGTTGTGTGATGTCCATTCTTTCTCTGTACGTAAAGACGGGTTGTTGACATTGCCGTTATAGGGATCAGTACCCTGTCCTTCATCGTAGCCTGTACGATGGTAGTGGCTTTGCTCGGCACCAGCCATGATGTCGATGTTATGAACACCAATCTCTTTCATGTACTGAGCATAAGCATTACCTACGATGTTGTATTTCCAGTAATTGGTAATGCCTTCCCAACCGAAGTAGTTGGCGCCGTAAGACTCATGGGCGCTCCAGTCATCCTGATGAGAGTCTGTGTACTGTGCACCTAGGCTAGCGTGGATATGCAGATCCTCCAGGAACGGAAGCGTGTAGTCAGCCTCAATGTTGCCAGAATAGTCGTATGCGCGGGCTTTGCAAGTAACAAGATTCAGCAGAGCTACAGGATTCTGCGGAGCATTAGAGTTTGTTGTTTTAGTCCATGTGGGGTCTGTGATGGCATCAGATGCACCCTGAAGTGTTTGGTAGTAATAGCCTGTGAAACGACCATCGGTACTGTCCATATAAACCGGCTGAGTGGGATCCATTCCAAGTGCGCCACCAATCACACCACCTGCATCAATATAATTATTTTTCTCGTACATGAACTTGGTGGTGATGTTCAGCTTCAGTTTGTCGTTCAGAAGACTTGGAGCAAGGTTCAAACCAACATTGGCACGATTCATCTTAGATTCCTTAATGATACCCTTGGCAGTATTAACACCTGCAGAGAAACGATAGGGCATGTTCTTAAGGCCGCCAGATACGGAAACGGTATGCTGCGTGCTGATAGCGGTACGGAAAATCTCATCCTGCCAGTCAGTATCGGCATTGCCGAGGGCATTTGCATCCAGACCGTCGATGCTGGAAATCAGCTTCTTGTAACCTGCAGCATCGAGTACATCATACTTTTTGGCAATTGTAGAAATAGTGACATCGCCATTGTAGCTTATTCTTGGTGCAGAGTTACCTTTACCTTTCTTTGTTGTGATGATAATCACACCGTTTGAAGCTCGGCTACCATAGATGGCTGTTGCCGATGCGTCTTTCAATACGGTGAAGGTCTCAATATCGTTAGGATTGACCATTGCCAGAATATTCGTCATACCCTTTGCGGTGTTGTTGTCAATCACCAGACCGTCGATGACATACAAAGGATCGTTGGAAGCGCTCAGAGATGCACCACCACGAATACGAATTTGTGCACCGGCACCCGGAGCGCCACCGCTTGTAATTACATCGACACCAGCAACCTTACCTACCAACATGTCGCTGGCGTTGTTAGTGATACCTTTTGACATCTCATCAGGCTTCATGGCTGTCACCGAACCTGTCAAGTCAGATTTCTTTGCACGACCGTAACCGATAACCACCACGTTCTGCAGAACCTGGGCATCGTCTACGAGTGTAACAATAACGCTTGGCGCAGCCTTCACCGTAGCGGTCTGATAACCGACGTAAGAAATGGTGATGTCTGCACCCTGATTAGCTTTCAGTACGAAATTACCGTCGAAATCGGTGATGGTAGCTGCCTGTGAGCTGGCAACGCGCACCGTTGCGCCGATAATGGGTTCGCCTGTAGCATCTTTCACATGGCCTTTGACGTCAATCTGAGCAAAGGCACCTACCGATAGGAACATACCTAACAAAAGGCCGAGCATCCTAAGCGGGATTTGAAATTTTACCTGCTTCATCATTACTTTTAATTAAAGTTATTATACTATAAAAATTTGTTTCGTTTGTTGTTAGCCGTATTTCGACGGTGCAAAGATAGGAATCTTTTACGTTCGTTATACTTTTTTTTATTTAAAATCGTTATTAGAGTAATGCAAACGTTTGCATTGATATATATCAACTTTGGGTGTGAAAAGTGAATAGCGAATAGTGAAAAGTTGTATCTTTGCATCGAAAACTAAAAACGTGATGGAGAAAAATGGCCCACTGACAATGAAGGATATCGCTCGGGAGTTTGGAATTTCCGTGGCTACAGTGTCGCGTGCACTGAAGGATTCGCCCCGTATCAGTGAGGAGCGTCGTAAGGCTATTCAGGCTTATGCGCGCGAACATAATTTTTATCCTAATGCGGTGGGTGAGGCGTTGCGCCATAGCAAGGTGATGCCCCTTCGTATCATTGGCGTGATCGTGCCTGAATTGACGCATTATTATTTCTCTTCCATCTTAACGGGTATTGAGGCTGCAGCTGCAGCTCGCGGTTATAATATCATGGTGGCACTGAGCAATGAGGAATATGAGCGCGAGGTGCGTATCTGTGAGAACTTCCATCGTAGCAAGGTCTGCGGCGTGATTGTGTCTCAGTCAAAGGACACGCGTAATTACGATCACTATCAGAAACTGATAGATGCCGGCGTCCCGCTGGTGTTTTATGATAGAATATGTACGGGCGTGAATGCCAGCCGTGTGGTGGTCGATGATTATATGGGGGCCTATAATGCCGTCACCCATCTGATAGAGACGGGTTGTGAGCGCATTGCCTTCTATGGAGGACCGATGCAGCTGGAGATCTCGAAGAACCGATATAATGGTTATAAGGATGCGCTGCTGAAGCATGGTTTGGCTGTTGACGAGTCGATCGTGCGTATCTGTGATAACCGTACAGAAGCCGAATCGATAACACCAGAAATATTGGCGCTTGATCATCGGCCTGACGGTTTCTTTGCCGTTAATGATGATACGGCTATCGGTATCTTGTATACCGTGAAGCGGGCAGGATTGAAGGTGCCTGACGATATTAGCATCTGTGGCTTTACCAATGGACAACGAGCCATTGCTTGCGACCCGATGTTGACCACGGTTGAACAGCGTGGTCTTCTGGTGGGCGAAGAGGCTGCTGAGATTCTGATTGACAAGGTGGAAGGACATTCTCCGATAGAAAAGGTGGAGAAGCGTGTGGTCCGTACTCGTCTGATTATCAGGGGAACAACAAGGTAAGAAGGTAAGTGAATAGTGATTAGTGAAAAGTGAATAGTTTATGAAGCAAAAGCCTGATTTAAGTTTTTGGAATTTGTGGAATCTGAGCTTCGGATTCTTTGGCGTGCAGATAGCCTATGCCTTGCAAAGTGCAAATATCTCGCGTATCTTTGCCACACTGGGTGCAGATCCGCATAATCTCAGTTATTTCTGGATTCTGCCCCCGTTGATGGGTATTCTTGTGCAACCGATTGTCGGCACACTGAGTGATAAGACCTGGACACGTTTCGGTCGTCGTATCCCTTATCTGTTCGTGGGAGCAGCCGTAGCAGTCTTGGTGATGTGTCTGTTGCCGAATTCCGGTTCTTTGGGACTCACCGTCGGAGCAGCCATGATGTTCGGACTTATTGCGCTGATGTTCCTTGATACGAGCATTAACATGGCTATGCAGCCGTTTAAGATGTTGGTGGGTGACATGGTCAACGAGAAACAGAAGGCAAAGGCTTATAGTATCCAGTCGTTCCTTTGCAATGCAGGTAGCGTGATGGGTTATGTGTTCCCGTTTGTTTTTACGTTTATCGGTATCAGCAATGTGGCAGAGAAAGGTGTTGTGCCTGATTCGGTCATTTGGTCGTTCTATATTGGCGCGGCTATCCTGATTCTTTGTGTAATCTACACCACATCGAAGGTGAAGGAGTGGAATCCGCAGGAGTATGCAGAGTATAATGGTGTTTCCGAAAATTCCTGCGATTCCGGAAAATCCGGTAATTGGATCACGCTGCTCAAGAATGCTCCCTCCACTTTCTGGAAAGTCGGTCTGGTGCAGTTCTTCAGTTGGGCTGCCATGCTCTATATGTGGAACTATACGACAGGTGCCATTGCCGAAGTGGTCTGGAATACGACAGATCCCGCCAGTGAGGCCTTTCAGGAGGCTGGCAACTGGGTGGGTATTCTCTTTGCTGTGCAGGCTGTAGGCTCTGTTGTCTGGGCTGCTTTGCTTCCGCAGTTTAAGAATACGAAATTGGCTTATTCGTTGAGTTTGGTGATTGGTGCCATCGGCTTTGTGATGGTGCCTTATATCCATGATCAATATCTGCAGTTTGTGCCCTTCTTGATGATCGGTTGTGCTTGGGCTGCGATGCTGGCGATGCCATTTACTTTTGTGACGAATGCCCTGCAGGGCTATGGTCATATGGGAGCCTATCTGGGCTTGTTTAACGGAACGATTTGTATCCCGCAGATTGTGGCAGCTATCTGTGGCGGTGCCATTCTCTCAATCATCGGCCACCATCAATCGTCGATGATGATCGTAGCAGGCGTCAGCTTCCTTATCGCATCCGCCTGCGTATTTGTTATCAAGGTGAAAAAGTGATTAGTTATGGAACAAGGTTTGTTTTTTGAAATTTGTGGTTGGGTGGGCAGCATCACGATGATTCTGGGTTATCTGCCTCAGGCTATTTATACCATTCGTACCCGCGATACTGATGGCATTGCATTGCCAACGTTCTTGATGATGGGTATTGGTAGTGCTTGTTTTATGCTCCAGGGTATATTACATCAGCCAAGTCCTCTTTGGGCATTGTTCGTCACTAATTTCATAACCACTACGTGCAGTGCTATTGTCTTTGGCATTAAGGTCTATAACGATTATATAAAGAAGAAATAAGTGCAACCGATTGCACAATTTGTAAAAATGAATTGTCTATGAAATTACAATTTAACCTTGAGTATCAGACCACGTTTGGAGAAGAACTGGTACTGAACATTCTTTCGGATAAGAAGGTAGAGCAACACAAGATGTCTACGCTTGATGGTCTTCATTGGTTTTGTGAAATGAACAAGACCATGAAGTCGAGCGTCTATACGGATTATTACTATAGTGTGTATCGTGGTGATCAGGAGACACGTCATGAGTGGCTGACAGAACCTCACCGTCTGGAGTTTGCTGCTATCCGAGGCATCCGCTATACTATCTATGACCATTGGATTGACATTCCGGAGGATAGTTATATGTATTCGTCGGCCATTACCGAGTGTGTGGCTGCCCGTAAGCGAAAGATGAGCGAGTTGGAGGAATATGGCAGGACTGTCCGTCTGAAGGTTCGTGCTCCACAATTGCGTGGTAACGAGCGTTTGGCCCTTCTCGGTGGAGGTGAGGCCTTGGGTAACTGGGAAGCCAAGCGTGCTCTGAATATGACTGAACACGAGAGCAACGAGTGGGTGGTCAGTCTGAATGCCGACAAGCTACCACAGACTTTTGAGTTTAAGTTCGTGGCACTCGATGAGGCAGTGGATGTGACACCACTTTGGGAGAATGGCGCCAACCGTACAATCACTTTGCCTGACATCGAACTGGGCGAGGTGGTTGTCTATGAACTGACACAGGCTTATTTCCCCGTCTACCCATGGAAGGCTGCAGGAACAGTGATACCTATCTTCTCACTCCGCAGTGAAGGTAGTTTCGGAGTGGGTGACTTTGGTGACCTGAAACTGATGGTCGACTGGTGTGCCAAGACCAAGCAGCGTATCCTTCAGGTATTACCTATCACTGATACCAATATGACCCATACCTGGCAGGATAGCTATCCTTATAATAGCATCAGCATCTATGCTTTACATCCGCAGTATACTGACTTCCGTCAGTTGCCGGCTCTCAAAGATGAGACTAAACGCAGGGCTTTCGAGGCTTTGCGTCAGGAGCTGAATGCTTTGCCACAGATCGACTATGAACGGATGTTCACAGCTAAGATGGACTACTTGCGCGAGATTTTTGCACAGGAGTGGACAGCTGTGCAACGTCGCGAGAGCTATAAGAAGTTCTTCGAGCAGAACAAGGAGTGGCTGGTGCCCTATGCCGCTTTCTGCTATTTTCGTGATCTCTATGGCACGGCTACCTTCTCAGAGTGGCCAAAGGATGCTACGTTGCAGAGTACGCAGAAGTCCGCGTTCAAAGGCAAGAAGGAATTGCAGTTCTGGTATTATGTACAGTATAACCTCGATGCACAGATGCGTGAAGCGCATGCTTATGCACGTGCACATCGTGTGATATTAAAAGGTGATATTCCCATCGGCATCTCCCGTGATGGCGTTGAGGCTTGGGTGGAACCAAAATATTTCAATCTGAACGGTCAGGCCGGTGCTCCGCCTGATGCATTCTCTGCTGACGGTCAGAACTGGGGCTTCCCCACCTATAACTGGGACGAGATGCTGAAGGACGGTTGTTCTTGGTGGGTGCGCCGTTTCCGTAAAATGGCAGAGTACTTCGATGCCTACCGTATCGACCATGTGCTTGGCTTTTTCCGTATCTGGGAGATTCCTGTGCCTTATAAGTCTGGTTTGATGGGACAGTTCTCACCGGCTCTCGGTTTGAGTCGTGAAGAGATCGAGGCCTATGGCGTGGCGTTTAACGAGGGTTTGTTCTTGGTTGATCATAAACGTAATGACCGCTGGCATCCACGTATCGCCGTACAGTATCAGGAGGCTTACCAACAACTCAGCGAAGACCAGAAGTATTGTTTCAACCAACTTTATAATGACTATTTCTATCGTCGTAATAACCAGTTCTGGTACACTGAGGCGATGAAGAAGTTGCCGAAGTTGGTTCAAGCTACCCGCATGTTGGTCTGTGCAGAGGATCTGGGTATGGTGCCCGATTGTGTGCCTTGGGTGATAAACGAACTGCGTATCCTCTCGCTCGAAATCCAGTCGATGCCGAAGGATCCCAATACGCGCTTCGGAAAGCTGTCGCATAACCCCTACCGTTCAGTCGATACGATTTCTACCCACGACATGGCCACACTGCGTCAGTGGTGGGATGAGGACGAAGAGCGCTCTCAGACTTACTATAATACGACGCTGCGCCGAGGCGGTGCTGCACCTCGTCCGTTGCCAGGATGGTTGGCTAAGGATATCGTCAGTCGTCATCTTACCTCGCCCTCGATGCTCTGTCTCATCTCATTCCAAGACTGGATGAGTATCGACGAGAAGCTTCGTTTGCCTGATGAGAATGCTGAGCGTATCAACATCCCCGCCAATCCTCGTCATTATTGGCGCTATCGCATGCATCTCACTATCGAACAGCTTTTGAAAGCCGACGAACTGAACAACGAAATCAGTACATTAATCATACAAAGTGGAAGAAAATGAAAAAATTATTAGTATCTCTGCTGTTGGCTGTGCCGATGATGGCAAGTGCTGGCGGTGTGAAATCGCCGAATGGCAATATTGAACTGACATTCTCTGTTGACCGGACAGGACGTCCTGTCTATGAGATGACCTATAAGGGTAAAGCGGTTATCAAGCCTTCATTCCTTGGTTTGGAACTGGCGAAGGATAAACACGCCTCGAAAGGTCTGAAGGAGACGGATTTGATGGATGGTTTTACTATTGCCAAGGAAGAAACTTCAACTTTCGACGAGACTTGGAAACCTGTATGGGGTGAGACTGCCACCATCCGTAATCACTACAACGAGTATGTTGCAGTGTTACAGCAACAAACACAACAGCGACAGATGCTCATTCATTTCCGTGTCTACGACGATGGCATCGGTTTCCGTTATGAGTTCCCTCAGCAGAAAGAGCTTAACTACTTCCTTATTAAGGAGGAGCGCAGTGAGTTCGCGATGGCTGGTGACCATACGGCTTGGTGGTTGCCTGGTGATTATGACACCCAGGAGCAAGAGACTCAGGAATGCAAACTTTCTGAGATTCGCAATCGTATGAAAGAGGCTGTAAATTGGGGTAATTCCTCAGTGGCTGTTTTCTCTGAGACAGGTGTACAGACCTCGCTCCAGATGAAGAGTGACGACGGACTTTACATCAATATCCATGAGGCGGCTTGTGCGGATTATGCCACTATGCACCTTGAATTGGTAGATGCACAGACGAAGGCACTTACTACGAAGCTCGGTGGTGGTAGTAATGCTTATACACCCAATCCCACACTGTCGGCTTGGCCTATCCCGAAGCCTTTTACCTTTGTGAGTCACCTCACACCCGATGCTACAGGTCTGAAAGGTGCCATGCAGACACCTTGTGAGACTCCTTGGCGTACGGTGATGGTGAGTGACGATGCCCGTGATATGCTCTCGTCGAACCTTATTCTCAATCTCAACGAGCCATGTGCGCTCGACGATGTAAGTTGGATTCATCCCACAAAGTACTGCGGTGTATGGTGGGAAATGATCGTTGGGCGTGGATCTTGGCATTACACTAACGATTATCCCAGCATCAAGCTTGATCAAATTGACTGGCAGAAGGTAAAACCCAACGGCACTCATAAGGCCAATAATGAAAACGTAAAGCGCTACATCGACTTTGCAGCTAAGAACGGCCTCGACGAAGTATTGGTTGAAGGCTGGAATGTTGGCTGGGAAGATTGGGCCAACATGTGGAAGCGTGATGTCTTCGACTTCGTGACGCCTTATCCCGATTTCGATATCAAAATGCTCAATGACTATGCCCATTCAAAGGGTGTGAAGCTGCTGATGCACCACGAGACTTCTTCATCTTCTCAAAACTACGAGCGCCATATTAAAGAGGCTTACGAGTTGATGAACAAATATGGCTACGATGCTGTAAAGACGGGTTACGTGGGTGACATTATCCCTCGTGGTGATCATCACTACTCGCAGTCGATGAACAATCACTACCTCTATGTAGTGAAGGAGGCTGCCAAGCATCATATCATGGTGAATGCCCATGAGGCTACGCGTCCCACAGGTCTCTGTCGTACGTATCCCAACCTCGTAGGTAATGAGAGTGCTCGTGGCACAGAGTATGAGGCTTTTGGCGGCTCTCGTCCCGATCATACTTGTATCTTACCATTCACCCGTCTGCAAGGCGGTCCGATGGACTATACGCCAGGTATCTTCGTCACCAAACTCTCTGAATGGAGCAACAATACCTCTTGGGCCCGTATCACCATTGCCGGTTCGCTGGCTCTTTACCTCACGATGTACTCACCCCTGCAGATGGCAGCCGACCTGCCTGAGAACTATGAGAAGTTCGACGATGCCTTCCAGTTCATCCGCGATGTGGCTTGCGACTGGGACGACAGCCGTTACCTTGAGGCAGAGCCTGCTGACTATATCACTGTGGCCCGTAAGGCCAAGGGAACCGACAACTGGTTTGTGGGTGGCAAGTGTGACGAGAACGGTCATACGGCTGTCATTAAACTCGATTTCCTCGACAAGGGTCGTAAGTACGACTGCACCATCTATGCTGATGCGAAGGATGCTCACTACGAGACCAATCCGCAGGCCTATACCATCACCAAGAAGGTGGTGAAGGCAGGTCAGACACTTAAACTACAAGAGGCTCCTGGTGGCGGTTTTGCTATCTCGCTCATTGCCCGATAAACCTGGTATTTCCTGTTAGGGAGGCGCCTTTTTAAGCACGAATCTCACGAATTGAACGGAGCAGAGAGACCCGTTCTGTTCGTGAGTTTTTGATACTTGATTTATATCAAGAAATTAAAGACAAGTATTAATAAGTGCGTTAAAATGGTCGTTTTATCGATAGATTTTACTATTTTTGCACGTCGTTAATTCGATTAATCATTATAAACCATTTAAATATCTTTTCGAAAATGAAGACAAAGTTTATGACTTTTGCCATGATGATGGCAATGTTGGGCATTACTTCATGCTCAAAGACCGATTTGTACGATGAGGGTAAGATCGCTGAAATGGAGGCTGCAGAGGCTGCCGCTGCACAGCAGAAGCTCATCGCAGAGTACGAGGCCAATTTCATCAAGACTTTTGGTGAGATTAACCCAAATCAGTCTTGGGACTTTAGTACCAATGACGTGAAATATACTCTCAATGGCCCAATAAAGGCTAGTACCAGAGCAACTCGTGCCGATGTGAATTTGAATGTCAATCCCTCAACTACTTATTATGGTGTACAGCAGAAAACCCTCACTATGATGAATACTGTATTCAAAGAGGGAAAAGACAATTCTGGCCCTGGAACTTTCTTCGGTTTGAATGCACCTAAGAATTCTTTCACTATCCAGCCTATTTTTATGGGTAAATCTGGTGGAAACTTCAAGCTTTATTTGCATGTGGAAGGTGTAGCCGAAGATAGGATTATTTGGGAGAAGTGGCAAGGTATCCAGTATAAGAAAGAGGGTAGTAGCGATTGGGAGACTCTTTCTTCTACTCATAATGAAGGTGGCGAAAACCTTGTGAATGCCACAGCTATCCAAACACAGCCTATTACCATTAGCGGTATTCCTGAAGGTACTGAGATGTGGCTCTATTTGAAGATTTCCCAGGCTGCTTCTGGTTATAATAGTGCTGGCGATATCATGGGCTCTCACAATGGTTTTATGAAAGAGTATACCTTTACAAACGATCAGCTGGATCTTTATTCGCTCCCCGGTGTTGAAGCTGGTAAGCAGGTTCAGTGTAAGTTGATTGGTTGTGAGGATGCCAACACTGCAAAGTCAGACAAGGATTTCAATGACGTTGTGTTCTTGCTTTATGGTCAGCCTGAGGTTCCCACCTCATTCAAAATCAAAACTCTTACAGAGGACCTGACAAAGCGTTATATGATTGAGGACCTCGGTGCAACCGACGATTTCGACTTTAATGATATCGTTGTAGATGTAACTTCACATTATGAGGCTCAGATTAAAGTCGATGACAACGACGAGCCTCTTCCTGGCTATGAGAATCCTGAATATACTTACAAGAGCAGCTATGCTGAAATCAAAGCTCTTGGTGGTACCCTCGACTTTGAGTTGACTATTGGTAATACCAAATGGAAGAAGAGTGAAAACTTCGCTGATTATACAGAGATGATCAACACCAAGAATCCTGATTATAACGCAGTCCTCAAGAAATTTGATGTTGCTATTTATGATGCAACAACAAATCCTGAAGGATATAATCCTACTGCAAACAATATCAGTGTGACGGTATACCAGAAGGATACCAACAGAACTGCTAATGTGGTAGGTTTCCCGAAGAATGGTGCTGTACCTATGATGATTGCTACTGATGCCAAAGTTGAATGGGCAACAGAGCGCGCAAGATTCAGTTTCGAGCAGTTCCAGAATGCTGAATAATTATTTATAGAATATACTTCCAAAGAGCGAGACCTTAATGGTTTCGCTCTTTTTTGTGTCTATGAATAACGACCATTCGTCACAGAGTTATGCAAATTATCCCAGAAGTTTGGCGGTCTCCACAATTATTCGTATTTTTGTAGCGTCAATTTTTCAATGAACAGAATCAATGTATAAAACCCGCAATCTCCCCAACACCCGAATTGATGTGGCCGATGCCTTGCGAGGCATTGCTGTAGCAGGTATCATTCTCTATCATTCCGTAGAGCACTTCAACATCTTTACCCAAGAACCAATCGTTTATGCATTGGCATGCGACAAGACGGTAGCCGATGTGCTGGCCTGGCTCTTGTCGGGTAAGATGTATGGCATCTTCGCTATGCTCTTCGGACTGAGTTTCTTCATTATGAATGACAACCAACAGCAAAAGGGCAAAAACTTCTCAGGTCGCTTTGCCTGGCGTATGTGTCTGTTGTTCTTGTTTGGTGTTGTTAACGTGACCTTCTACGATGGCGACATCTTAATGCTCTATGCGTGTTATGGTTTATTATTGATTCCCATCAGCTATCTGCCATCGAAAGCCGTCTGGTGTATCATCGCCCTACTCGCCATCCAACCTGTGGAGTTGTATTGTCTGTTGACGGGTACCACCCTCGACCATAGCACCATGTGGGAGTTATATGGCCATATCAACAGTATGCATGAGCATGGTAGCTTCTGGGAGAATGCCCTTACGAACCTGCGATACGGCTTCGAAGTGAATCTGCGGTTCAATATCTTCAGCGGACGCCTCACACAGTTGCTTTGTCTTTTTATTCTGGGTATGCAGTTAGGACGGCAGCGTTTGTTTTATAATGAGGGACAGAATCTTAGGATATGGCACACGATTCTCTGTGTATCAGCACTGGTCGTTGTTTCACTGAGTTTTGTGGATTTTGGTTCGTTGGAATCATGGCTCAAGCCTATCTACAACCTCATCATTTTGTTGATGATCGTCTCTGCGGTTGTTTCTGCCTGGTATGCCTTCAAGCCTGTCCGCAGTGCACTTCACCATCTCTGTATCTTTGGTCGTATGAGTCTCACCAACTATCTGCTGCAATCCATCATCGGCTGTGCTATTTTCTGTGGCTACGGTCTGGCCTGCTATCATCTTCTAGGCATCACCTATGCCGTGATGATAGGTTTAGCAATGGTTATTGTCCAATACACCTTCTGTCGTTATTGGTTTAGTTCTCACTCGCGAGGTCCCTTGGAAGGCTTGTGGCGTAAGTTGACGTGGATAAACAGCAAATAAGAAAAGAGCCGGAGTCTTCACAGAGTCCGGCTTCTTTACTTGGTTTTCCGATGAAAAAACAACTACTAACTAACTAATTTACTTTAACTTAAACTTATAATTACTTATGATGTTATTTGATGATGTGCCGATGAGGGCCTTGAACTCGCCGGGCTCAGCAGTCCACTGACCTGTCTGGTCGTTGTAGAAGCTGAGGGCTGAGCGGTCGATGGTAAGCGATACTTGCTTGGTCTCACCGGGCTGGAGGAAGACTTTGCGGAAGGCCTTGAGTTCCTTGACGGGGCGCTCGACACTTGCCTCGAGGTCGCTGATGTAAAGTTGGATGGTCTCTGCACCAGCCACAGCGCCCGTGTTCGTAACGGGGATGGTGAAAGTGATCTTGTCGTCAACAGTCAACTCCTGTTTATCGGCAGTGGCCTTGCCTAGTTTGAAAGTGGTATAGCTCAGGCCATAGCCGAAGGGGAAAAGAGGAGTGTTTGACAATTTGTCGATCCAGCGATAGCCGACAAAGAGGCCTTCCTTGTATTCCTCATCGATGATTTTGTGGTCTGCGCGCCAGGTACCGGGATAGGCGCCTGTGGCATGGGCACCACACTGATCAAGGGAGGCGTACCACGTGAAGGGCAGCTTGCCAGAGGGATTCGTTTCGCCAGTCAGCACGGAGGCAATCGCCTCGCCAGCCTCAGAGCCGATGAACCAAGCCTGTAGAACGGCGGGTACTTTCGCAATCCAGGGTAGGGCAGCGGGGTTGCCAGAGATATTGACATAGACCAGACGGGGATTGACTTTCAAGATGGTCTCGATCACCTCGTTCTGAGCGTAGGGCAGATCGTAGCTCAAACGGTCGTGACCTTCGCAGTCCTGATGGTCGCTCTTGTTGAGGCCTCCGATGAAGATGACAACATCAGCCTCGCGAGCCTTCTCCACCGTCTCGGCTGTGAGTTCGGCCTGAGTGCGGGTCTCGTAGAGCGAACGGCCTACGGTGACGCCGTTGTAGCTTTGGACGGTATCGCCCACGTAGCCTCTCGCGTACTCCAAGCCCGCGACGCGGGCTTGGAGTGCATCGAGGGGAAGAATTTCGCGTTGGGCTTTGAGAGAGGAGGAACCGCCACCGACGGTCATCATCTTGATGGCATTCTCACCCACTACGAGGATGCGCTGCATCTTCTGGAGATTCAGAGGCAGTAATGGTGCCTTGTCTTTTTTTACCACATCATTCTTCAGCAGCACGATGCCCTCTTGGGCTATTTTCAGCGCTGCGTCGTAATGACTCTCAGAGCAGAGGAAACCTACGGCCTTGTTGCGTTTCATCGTGGTGCGATAGAACAGGCGCAGCACACGACGCACTTTCTCATCGAGTTCCTTCGTGGTGTACTTGCCTTGTTGAATGGCCTGTTTGTAGGCCGCTGCCAGATAGTAAGCATCGTAGGCATTGGTCTTACCCATCGTCAGACCATCCGTCCAGGTACCGAATTCGAGGTCGAGACCATTGCGCACAGCCTCATCGGTGTTGTGGCAGCCTCCCCAGTCGGAGATGACCACACCATCGAAGCCCCAGTCCTGCTTCAGGATCTTGTTGAGCATGATATCATTGTGGCAGTTGTGTTGGTCTTTATATAGATTGTAGGCGCCCATGATAGCCCACGCACCACCTTCCTGCACAGCGGCCTTGAAGGCGGGCAGATAGATTTCATGCAGGGCTCGGTCGCTGACGATGACATTCACCTGATGACGGTATTCCTCATCGTTGTTCAGCGCATAGTGCTTCACACAGGCAGCGACGCCCTTCGACTGCAGTCCCTGAACATAAGGTACCACCATGCGCGAAGCCAGCCAGGGATCTTCGCCTATATATTCGAAGTTGCGGCCATTGAGCGGGGTGCGGAAGATATTCACACCAGGACCCAGCATCACGCTCTTGTTGCGATAGAGGGCCTCTTCGCCCAAGCTTTCGCCATAGAGACGAGCGAGGTCGGGATTCCAAGTGGCAGCTAAGCAGGTGAGGGCGGGGAAGGCCACACACGAGTCGTTGGTCTGACCAGCCTGTTCCCACTCGTCCCAGAGCACATCCGGACGCACACCATGAGGACCATCATCTGTCCACAAATCGGGGAAGCCCAAACGCTTCACGCCAGGCGATGAGAACTTCGACTGCGCATGAATCACAGCAATCTTCTCGTCGAGGGTCATTCTTGCGAGGGCATCGTCGATGCGCTGCTCCAGAGGCTTGCTCTCATCGAGGTAGGCCGGTGTCTGCGCCACCGCAGTGAATAGTGAACAGTGAATAGTGAATAGTATCGCTGCCACTATCACTCTCAAAACCCATTGCTTATTATATTTTACCTGATTCATATTACTAACTAATTGCTTTACTATTCACTAATCACTATACATTGTTCTCTATTCCATTCCCATACTCTGGATATACTCGGTCTGAGGCTGGCAATTCTCGAAATGGCAGTTATTTGCAAACTGCATGAGCAACTCGCGGAACTTGGCCTGATCGGGACGGGTTTCACGCCATTCCTGATAGGTATAGTGCGGAGTTTCTGCGTATTTCACGACAATACTGTCCCAACCTTCTGGTCGAGTGATGCCCATCATGCAGGAGTTGTCTACCTTCTTATAAGGCCAGAAGGTATAGCCGATATTATTGTCCTTCAACACTTTTACGAAGTCACTCTGCCACTCCATAGTGTTATGGCCGAATTCTCCCATGTACATCGGACGATTAATGGAGTCGCGGAAGTTGATGTAGTGGGTGATGGCTTCTTTAGTAGCAGGACCACCGTAACGATGACAGGTGTACATCAGTTTATCATCGTAGCTGGCATCGTCGAGCATCCAGAAGAAACTATTCCAGTGGGCACCTCCAAGCAGGATGATATGGTTCTGATCCACCTCGCGGATTGCCTTCACACAACGCTGATAAAGGGGGTGCAACAAGGTGTAGAGCGAATCCTTATTAGCGAAGTAATGGGCGATGGGTTCGTTCATGAGTTCGTAGCCCAAAATCGTCGTCTCCTGACTGTAACGATTGGCAATCTCGCGCCAGATGTCACAGAATAGTTGCTGACTCTCTTCGCTCTCGAACAACCAAGGATAGCCATAACTGTCATCGATGTTGTCGCCCGTCTGTCCACCAGGACAATCGTGCATATCGAGAATCAGATACAGACCATTCGCTTTGCACCAGCTCACGATGGAGTCGATGCGCACATGACCGTCCTTCTGTCCTGTCTGACCCATATAGTCCTCATCGGTGAAGAGTTTGTAGTTGAAGGGCAGACGGATAGTGTTGGCACCCTGCGAGGCAATGAAATCGATATCAGCACGGGTGATATAGTTATCTTTGAACTGCTGCCAGAACTCTGCGGTGTAATCAGGGCCTACAGCCTCTTTGAAGAGCAGGTCGATCATCCAAGCCGAGTTGGTGCGTCCGAAACCGAACATGTAGCCTTCAGGATTCAGCCAGTTGCCGAGGTTCGTGCCTTGTATCAGCAGCTTCTCTCCATTGGGCTTAATCAGGTTGTGGCCATCGATGGTAACGAAGCCCGTTGTGACTTCCTGTTCGCCACCTGCTGTGCAGGCAGCGAACATGAAGAGAAAAGACAGGAGCGGAAAGTAGAAAGAGACGACTCTCACCGCTAATTTATGGTTCATTTTGGTAATCATCTGTAAACTGTCAACTATTTCTTCTGGAACACCCGGATGTAGTCTACTTCCATCGTGGCAGGCAGTGCATTCTCGTCGACACCCTGGGCGCCACCCCAGTCACCACCCCAAGCGAGGTTGAAGATAACATAGAACGGATCGTCGTAGGGCCAATCGTCGCGACCTAAGCCACGATTATTATAGCTGAGCTGTAGCTTCCCATCAACATAAGTCGTGATGTTCTCATGAGTCCACTCAATAGCATACTTGTGAAATTCTCCCTCAGCCCCCCTACAATACATCTCGTGAGTTACCTGAGTGCCATTCGAATGAACATGAGCATTGGCATGAAGGCTTGATGAAACGTAGTCGGGGTGGTAGCCCACCTCTTCCATGATGTCGATCTCGCCGTCAGCTGGCCATGAACGGAAGTTCACGGGCATCATCCAGAAGGCAGGCCATGTGCCCTTGCCCTTTGGCAGTTTGATGGATGCCTCAATATAGCCGTAGGCCCAACCGCTTTTCACCTTAGCATACACACGTCCTGAGTAAACCTTACCGTTCTCCTTGAGTGCCGTGATGCGAAGCTTGCCGTCGCGTAGTTCAGTCACTAGTCTGCCCTCGGGGGTCTTATGGTTCACGTAGTTCTGCAGCTCGTGGTTCACCCAGCCCGAGTTCTTCACTTCGTGGGTCCAGTCATTGGGGTTGAGTTCTGTCCGAGGAAGACCATTCTCGTTGGGAGCATAGCCATAGTTGCCGTCAAACTCATCGTTCCAAACCAGCGAGTATCCGTCGGGAGCATTGTAGGCTGGCTTCTCTGCTGCCGACTGCGTCACGCTGATGGTCTGGCGTGCTATGCCCGACATGACGGTGACGGTACCCGTGCGGGCACTGGTCGTCGGATTAGCAGGAACCGTGACCGTCAGCGTGCCCGTTTGGGCTACCGTATTCTTAGCTTCGACAGTGATGAATTCCTGATCAGCGTATACGCCCCATTCCTTGCCTGTGGTGCTTACGTTGATAGTATAACGACCACCCTCAACAGGCACAGCGATATTGGTCTGCGACAGCGTGATGCTGACCGCTGCAGGCTCTGGGTCTTCGTTGTCGCTCCCACCGCAGCCCCAAAGGGCTACGGCAAGAGAGAGCAAAAGTGTATTAAGCATGAATCGTTTCATATTACGTTGATTATCGAATATGATGCCCCTTAGGGTATCATCGGCAGAGCCGACTTGAAGACTATTTTGCTGATCTTAACCTTGGTGCCTGCGGGAGAGCCTCCGAAGTCGAAGAACAGGCGGATGGCCGTTGCATCAGTACCTTCTTTCAACGTAGCCCCCTTCAACGTGTAGACATACGGATCGTCGGCCTTAATGTCGTGACGACCCTCGCAGAAGAAGTTGGAGTCACCAGCGTCAGTGAGCTTGATGGTCACACCGGGACAATCGTTGTCAGCCTCTATCACCAACTGGAAGTTGTAAGCTAATGCAGCCAAAGCGGTGAGTTGGGTATCGATGTGGAACTGGCCCTGCCACTGGCTGTCGCCCATGCCTTCAGGAAGAGTAATCTCGTAAGTATCGCCATTGTGGGTGGCCACAGGCTGAGTGCCGAGTGCTGTCCAACTGTCATCAGCAAACCAGTAACCAAATTCGCTGGCCACGCTGCCATCGTCGACACCCTTCCAAAGGTTATCGGCATCGTCGTAGTTGAGGCTGACGGCCTCCTCGAAGTAGATCTTGCTGATCTTGACATGCGTGCCTGCGGGTGAGCCACCGAAGTCGAAGAACAGGCGGATGGCCTCTGCGTCCTTACCTTCCTTCAGGGTTGCGCCTTCCAGTTTGAAGATGAACGGCTCGTCGGCCTTCACATCGTGACGTCCTTCGCAGAAGAAGTTGCTGTCGCCAGCGTCGGTAAGCTTGACGGTCACGCCAGGACAATCATTATCGGTCTCCATGACGAAATAGAAGTTGTAAGCCTTGTCTGCACTTGCTGTGAGTTTGGTATCGATATGGAACTGACCCTGCCACTGGCTACCGCCGATTCCTTCAGGAATAGTGATCTCATAGGTGTCGCCATTCTGGGTAGCCTCAGGCTGAGTGCCGAGTGCTGTCCAACTGTCGTCGGCAAACCAGTAGCCGAAGGCATCGAACAGTGTGCCGTCGTCAACGGCCTTCCAGAGGTTGGCGCCGCTCTCATAGTTCCAGTCCATAGTTGGCTTATCCTCACCGCCACCTTCACCACCTTCAGAAACGATGGTGCCATCATTGTTGGCATGATCCTTCAGCACGATATTGCTGACATTGATGGTGGTAGCTCCTGAAGCATGACCGAAGTCGAAGACAATCTTCACGGGTGAGAGATCCTTACCTTCGATGTCGCTCTTCCAGAATACATATTCCTTACCGGCCTTCAGGCTGATGTTGTCCACATCGATGATAGCCTCGTTGTCGGCTTCGTTGGTTACCTTCACGGTGACGCCATCGATATCTGCATCGGCCACGAAGATACAAGAGAAGTCATAGTGGTTGGCAGCTGAGGTTTCTACACCGGTAGTATGCAGGTGCATCTGAGCCTGCCAGCGATCGAAGGCTGCATCGGGAACAGTTATGGTATAGTCATTGCCCTTGTCGTTATAGGTAGCCTGCATGTCAGCGGTACGGTCAGGTGACCAGTTCGGTGCAAAGTAGAATGTAGCATCGGGAGTGACACCCTTCCAGAGGTTGAAGTCGCTGTTGGCATCGAAGCCCTGCTCCTCTACCAGACGCTCGTCGGCGGCACTGGTCAGGATGAAGCGCCATGAGATACTGCGATCGGGAGCGTCATAAACCAGCACCATCTTTGTGGCTGTCAGTGTCTCGATACGGAACTTGGGATTCTCATACTGGGCATTGCTGGAGATATAGGGGAACAAGGTGTTTTTACCCAACTGGATGTAAGTCTGCTTGGTCACGTTACCTTCGGCATCCTCCCAGTCGTAGACCTCGAAACTCCAGGTAGAAGTCTGATTGCCAAGCGCCACGTCGACATCGGGCTCTGCACCTGTAGGATTAAATGATGTACCCCAGTTTACATAGGTCATACCATCTGCACCTGCATTGTAGGTGTAAGTACCCCCCTTGCGGTTGTCGGCAGTGAAGGTAATACGGTCATCGTAAACACCGAAGTCCTTCTTGTCGTTAGGCTGAGCCGACCACCACTCTGTACCAGCAGTTCCGGCAGGGCCGCAACCCATGTGGGCGACTTCTTTGTTAGCGATGCGCCACTCTTTACCGGTGATGCGGCGGAAATCGGCACTGTAGTCGACCTTGGTCTCGTTGAAGGTGAAGGTCTTCGAGATCGTACCCTGACTGAAACCGTTGCGGTTGCCAATCTTCATATCGATGGTATAGGTACCAGCCTCGGGGTTATTGTAACCCACTTCCTGAAGGGTAGAGTATGTGGTGCCGTTCAGGATCCACACCGGGTATGTACCAGGCTGTGGGGTATAGGTGGCAATCATCTGGTTTGTCTCCTGATCAACGCTGATGTTGAAGTCAACACCGCTTACTGAAGGAATACCGTTGGGGTCTGCGCCACTGAACTCATCGGGCGAGCAGGCTGTCATAGCCAAGCCTGCAAACAGAGCTCCTATTGAATATTTAAACAGATTCTTCATAATCTTTCGTTATTTCAATTTTCAATATTTCAATTTTCAATTTTAATAGTTGTTCTGCTTCAGAGTAGGATCAGCGTCGAGCTCGCTCTGTGACAGAGGAATATGCTTCTTGCTGGGTGTCCATGAGTTGGTGCGATAGCCGTAGACATCGGGCACGAGTTTTACGGTAGCCTTCTCGGTAGCACCGCTGATGCCCTCAGCACGTACCAAGTCGAAGTAACGCTTACCCTCACCACAGAACTCCAGATGACGCTCGTTCAGGATGTCGTCGATAGTGACGTTTGCGAGATTGTCCAGTCCTGCACGGGCACGAACTTCGTTCACATAACCTGTTGCTTCTGCAGCGCTGCCACCAGTCTGGAGCAGCAGCTCAGCTGCGTTCAGGAGGGTTTCAGCATAGCGGTAGATGCGCTTGTTGTTGTTGTAATTCAGGTTCTTGGAGGTAGGACAGTCCTGATTATTGGCACTCTGTGGACGATACTTTCCGTGCCAGATGTGCGTGTCCTGATAACGCTCGGTATAGGTGTAGCCGCGCACATCCCAGCAGGTGACATCGCGACGCAGGTCGTAATCGGCATACATATTGTAAGCCTCCACACGCATGGGTAGGAATCCCCAACCATCGTTACCAGAGTCCCAGCCATCGCCACCAGCCCAACTGTTGGGTGAGCAGAGTGTTGGGAACACGGTACCACCTGCCGACATCGAAGTACCCCAGTCGCGCTGAGCGTTGTCATCGTCGTAGGTGATTTCGAAGATGCTCTCAGCACACATCTCGCCACTCTCGTCAAACAGGTCCTTGAAACTGGGATTCAGTGAGTACTTAGAGTCGCTGATAATCTGCTTCATGAAGCCCAGGGCTGCGGGATAGCGGGCAGAGTCGTTCTGATACATCACCATCTCGGCAAAGAGCATATAGGCCATAGCCTGGCTGACTCTACCTTCGTCAGAACCTTCCCAACGCATAGGCAGGACATTTGATGCGATAATCTCCTCGAGTTCAGGCAGCAGTTTGCCATAAATCTCGTCGGCACTGATCTGCGGGGCTGTGTAAGGCTCTGTCAGGTTCTCCAGATAGAAGGGAACATTGCCATAGTAGTGCCACAGGATATTATAATAGTACACGCGGAGCAGACGGGCCTGCATCTCGTATGATTTGCGGTTCTTCTCGTTGCCGCCACCCCAAGAGCAGTATTTGATCACGTCGTTACAACGCTTGATACCGCTGTAGAAGTCGCCCCAAAGGGTTCCAAGTGTGTTGTTGCCGTCGCCCTCAAAGTTGAAGAGCTTGTGCCAGTGCTGGTTGTCAGAGATGCTTGCACCGCCCACCCAGAAGTCGTCGCCAAGGATCTCGGCGTCGCAAGTCAGGTCGTTATAGGCTGTGCCGTCCCAGTCGGGCCAGTGCAGTGGAGCGTATGCCGAGGTACAAGCCTCGCTCAGATGCTCATCGGTCATGTAATATTCCTCCAGATGCTCTCCGGTAGGATTCTGTACCTCCAGGAAGTCGTCGCTACAAGCGGCCAGCGATACTGCTACCACCCCAGCGCACAATACTTTATATATCTTGGTAATCATAACTCTTAAATCTTAATTCTTAATTTTCAATTATCAATTTTCTATTATAATGAGAGGTTGAAACCTACAGTAAAGATGCGGGCCTGTGGATAGACACCATAGTCTACACCCATAGAAGTGCTGCTGGTACCGATTTCAGGATCGAATCCCCAGTACTTGGTCCAAGTAAACAGGTTCTCTGCACGAACATATACGCGGAAGCGCTCGATATTGATCTTCTTGGTGAGGTTGCGAGGCAGTGTGTAGCCCAGTGCGATGTTCTTCAGACGCAGGTAGCTGCCGTCCTGTACATAGAGATCGCTACATACCCAGTTCTTAGAGTCACCAAGTTTCAGCAGAGGAAGCTTGTTTGAGGTACCCTCGCCTGTCCAGCGCTGCAGCACCCAGGTAGGATAGTTACCCGATGCGATATCCTGACGCCATGTAGCATCGAAGATGTCGGCACCCGCTACACCCTGGAAGAACAGATTCAGGTCGAAGCCCTTCCAATCGGCGTTGAAGTTCAGACCGAAGGTCCAGTCTGGTGTCGGCTTACCGATCTTGGTACGGTCATCGCTGGTAATCTTGTTATCGCCGTTGGTATCCACGAAAATCAGGTCGCCAGGATTAGAGCTGGTACCGTATTTGGCATTGTAGGCATCGGCCTCTGCCTTGTTCTGCAGCACACCTGCTGTCTGATAACCATAGAAGTAGGGGAAGGTCATGCCGTTCTCGGCACGTACGCCACCATCGCTGAACTGTGAGATGCCATAGTTCAGGAAACCTGTGTCGTTACCCAGGTTCTTCAGCTTGTTCTTCAGGTAAGTAGCATTACCCTTGATAGCGAAGTGGGCATCGGAGATGTTCCACTTGTAACCCAGTTCAAACTCGATACCGCTGTTCTCCATATCACCGGCATTACCCCAAGGCTTCGACTCACCTACGTATGAGGGGATGGGCATGGTAATCAGCATGCCGTTGGTCTTCTTGATATAGTAGTCAACGGTGAAGGTCAGCTTATTGTTCCAAAGTCCGAGGTCGAGACCGATATTGGTCTGCTCTGATTCCTCCCACTTCAAGTTCTCGTTAGCCAGACCGTTGGCCTTAGAACCGTAGTTCATCACAGCCTGACGACCAAAGTAGTAGTTGCTGGTGCCGCCAGTGGTGGTGAGCACGGTATAACGGAAGTCGGGCATGTTCTCGTTACCGTTCTTACCCCAGCTTGCGCGGAATTTCAGGTTCGACAGCCAGTCACGGGTATCCTTCATGAATTCTTCGTTCATGATGTTCCATCCGATAGAGAATGAGGGGAACACACCATACTTATTATTAGAACCGAAACGGCTGGATCCGTCGCGACGGACAGTAGCCTGGAACATGTAACGCTCATCGTAGTTGTAGCTGATACGGCCGAAGAGCGAAGCCAGATGGTGCTCAACGTATGGGCCAGCCCAACCGCCAACCAGACTCTTCACACCGATGATATTACCCTTTTCGTCGGTGGTGGTCTCGATGCTGCCGCCGGTGGTGTAGTCAACGTAAGGCTTGTTGACGTTGATCAGGTTCCAGTGCGATGCACCCAGATAGTCACCCTTGTACTTCAGGGCGCTCTGTCCCAGCACCACGCCGATAGAGTGCTTACCGAACTCCTTGTCGTAGGTCAGCGTGTTCTCAATCTGCCACTGTGTGCTGTTGGCCTTCTCTGATTGTGCCTGTGTGTGGTCGGAGTTGTTGTTGCCAGAGAAATAGAACTTCTCGGTGGTAGCCGACTCACTGCCCCAGAAACTCTGCTCTGCACTCCAGGTGAAGTGGTACTTCAGGTTGTCCCACAATTGCAGGTCGATAGAGAACTTAGGCATGAACTTATGGCTCCAGCCTCTGCCTGGACGCTGCTGCATCAAAGCAATGGGGTTGTTCTGCTCCTGATAGCTGCCGATAAAGCCGGGGATGGTGTAGGGATCACCGTTGGCATCGCGATACAGATCGTATGCGCTATAGCGGTCAATCATTTTCTGAGCCACATCACCCGTCAGTGTGACGGGCAGTGTGGGAGCCAGGTAGAGGGCCGAACCCAGAGGCGAGCCCCATGTAGAGTTGGCATCGATACCTGTGCTGTGTGTGCGCATATAAGAGAGGTTGGCGCTGATGTCGAGTTTGTTTAGGAATGAGCGCTCCTTCGAGTCGTCAAACACATTGAACTGGTTGTTAGAGCGGATGGTCAGACGGTCGTAGTTCGACTTGCCGTAGTTACCACCCACGATACCGTCCTGTGTGTAGTAACCCAGTGAGAGATAGTAGTTCACCTTCTCAGAGGCACCGCTCACAGATACGTCGTGCTGCACCACGGGGGCGTTGTCGTTAAACAGCAGCTCCTGCCAGTCAGTACCAAAACCAGTAATCTTCTGGCCGTTGGCATCGGTCAAGTTGTAGGGATCTGCATATAGCGGTGTCTGTCCACCGTTCACGTATTTCTCGTTCTGCAGAATGGCATAGTCGGTAGCGCCGGTCACGTCACGCTTCTTCCACGCGCTCTGCCAGCCATAGCTGAAGTTGTAATTAATCTGGGCCTTACCCAGCTTACCCTTCTTGGTGGTCACCAGAATCACACCGTTGGCAGCACGGGCTCCGTAGATGGCCCCCGATGCAGCATCCTTCAACACCTCGATACTCTCGATATCGTTGGGGTTCACACTCTCCAGTCCGTACTGGTCGGCGGGCATGCCGTCGATGATGTACAATGGGTTGGTGTCGTTGATGGTACCTGTACCACGCACGCGGATCATCGACTGCGATCCGGGCTGACCAGAGGCCGATGTCACATTCACACCGGCAGCCAGTCCCTTCAGGGCATCGTCGGCACGCAGACGGGTCTTACCGTCCAGATCCTCGGCACTTACCTTAGCGATAGAAGCTGTTACCACGCTCTTCTTCTGCACACCGTAGCCGATGACGACCACGTCCTGTAGCGTCTGAGCGTCTTCTTTCATCGTGACTTTCATACCGTTGGCTGCCTTCACTTCCTGAGTAAGATAGCCGATGTAGCTGATCACAATAGTTGTACCCTCGCTCACCTTGACGTTGAACTTTCCGTCAAAGTCGGTAATGCTACCGTTCTGAGGATTGCCTTTCTCGACGACAGAGGCTCCGATTACGGGATCTCCAAACTCGTCAATCACAGTTCCCAAGATGCCTTGGGCGTTCGTAGCCATCGACACCATCAGTGTCAATAACAACAATAAATACCTGCTTTTTTTCATACTTTGTTAGTTAAAATTATAATAATGTAATGTTGATTGTCGGTTTATCATCTTCGACGGTGCAAAATTACGCAAAATGACAATACATTTTTTGAAGGTGAATGCAAAAAGTGGATGTTTTTCAAGTCTTCAAATAGTTAAATAGCTAGTAATAAGTCACTTACATTTTTGTAAGCAGTCAAAAAGAGTGGACGAAATATAGAGGTGTATTTTTTACAATTATCGCGTTTTTATAGGGTTTTTACCCGATTTTCGAATTGTTCGCGGTTGCCAAGGGCACCGTTTTTGATGCGGGCGCGGTAGTTGTAGATGGTATTCACAGAGTAGTGCAGGAACTCAGCTATTTTCGATGAATCCTCGAATCCCAATCTGATTAGGGCAAAGATACGGATATCTGTCGTCAACCGGTTCTCCTCCTTGGGATGGATTTGCATCTCTGGCTGTAAGAGAGCGTTGAAGTCGTCGATGAAGTTGGGGAAAAGATGCAGGAACACAGTATCGAAGTTCTCGTAGAGTTCCTCCAGTTCCTTCTCCTTCAATTCTGTAGATTTCGATATCTGGAACAATTCGTCGAGTTCCTTGTTCTTCATCTTCTTATTTACCATCTTGCGATAGTTATCGAGTTTATCGATATATTGCGAACAAAGACTCATGAAGCGACCGATGTACTCCTCCTTCACACGGTTACTTTCAGATAATTGAGAGTTGAGAGTTGAAAGTTTGGAATTGAGTTGTGACAATTCGTCCTTTTGGGTTGCTAGCAGACGATTGGCTGAAGCCAGTTCGTCGTTTGAGGTTTTCAGGTCGTTACGGGCAGCGTGCAACTGGGAGTTACGTCGATGCACGAAGAAGAGGGCGCCCAGCAATAGCAAGGCTAATATACTGATCACGATCAGCGTTCCCCACAACTGCGAGGTGGTACGCTCACTCTGCGACTTATATTCGTTGGCGATGTGTGTCAACAACGGGGCTATCTGCCAGTTGCGCTGGCGTGAACCGTAACGGTTGGCACAGTCGCTGGTATAGCTGATGTAACGTGAGGCACGATCAACATCGCCGCTCAGCATCAGTTCATTGGCCAGTTCCCACATCGACCCCTGGTCCATGGCGGCATTACGGATATCGGCCAGTACCGATTCCGTCAACCAGTACAGCATCTGTGTGCTGTCACCCTGCAACTTGTATTCGATATAGCGGTAGAGTGCCGTGAGAGCATAAGGATGACTGCCCGGCTCCACCGTCTTCATCCATTCATCGTTGATGGCCATTGCCTCCTTCAGCTTACCCTCTGCTTGGGCGGCTTGTTCCCTGCGCAGGAAACACGACTCGCTGGTGGCAGGCAGATGCTCGAACATCAGTTGTTTATAGTATTGCTCCTTCCGCTGATACAGCTGGCGCATATCGTCAAGACGGGTATAGTAGCTTAGTTCGCCGTACACATTGTTATAAGCTTCGTAATATGTGCCGAGCACCAGTTTATCGAGGCCGCTGCCTAAGCGGATGGAATCGAGGATATTAAGGGCTTCATCATAGAGCCCGATGTTCGAACAGCGGATGGCCAGTTGCGAACGACAGCGCACGGACCCGTTGTGGTCACTCTGCTGTTCAGCTATGTCGATGCACTGACGGAGGAAATAGATGGCAGAGTCACTCACGAAGGGTCGGTAGAGTTCATACAACCGATAACTCTCCTCATATTTCTGTTGTCCGCTTGACTGCTCAAAGGCGTTGCGTGCCGCCGTGATCTTGGCTTCGCGCTGGGCCACGTAACGGGGGAACTCAGCAATGGCTTTGTCAATCTGCTTGTAACGTGATTCTATGTCCACTTGCTGGGCGCAAATGACCATCGGTAGCAACAACAATATGATAGTTAGTAATCGTTTCATCATCATTTTCTATCGATTGCACTGCGCAAAGATACAAAAAAATTCTGAAAGAGGATATCTATTCAACTTTTTTTTCTATCTTTGTGGCCATAAACGCTAATATTCATCGAAAATGAGAAGAATCTTATTCGCAATTCTATTGGTAATGACAACAGTAATAACCAAGGCTCAGGATTTTAATTTCAACGAAGTAGACTGTGGTCCTGAGGCCACGACGTTCCAACTCTTCGCTCCTACTACGGCCAAGCGTGTCGTAGTGCGCATCTACAACGATGGCATCGGTGGTAGACCTGTCAAAACCGTGAAGATGAAACTTGCGGGGGATGTATGGCAAGCTACTGTCAAGGGTAATCTCCTGGGTAAGTTCTATACCTTCGATATGGGCAAAGGCGAATGCCCTGGTGTTTTTGCCAAGGCTGTGGGTGTGAATGGCCAGCGCGGTGCCATCGTCAACCTCGTGAAGACCGACCCCGAAGATTGGTGCTGCGATGCCCATCCCGTCATCAAGTCGCCTGTTGACCTTGTGGTCTATGAGATGCACCACCGCGACTTCTCTATCGCCCGTCCTGATGCCAAGTATCCAGGTAAGTTCCTTGCTCTCACGGAGCCTTGGGCCATCGATCACCTGAAGGCTTTGGGCGTGAATGCTGTCCATATCCTGCCCAGCTACGACTATGGGTCTGTGGATGAGACGCGCCTCAATACCCCGCAATACAATTGGGGCTACGACCCCGTGAACTATAATGTGCCCGAAGGAGGCTACTCCACTAATCCTTACGACCCAGCATGTCGTATCCTCGAGTTCAAGCAGATGGTGCAGGCCCTCCACAATGCCGGCATCGCCGTTGTCCTTGATGTGGTCTATAATCATACCTACGACATCGACTACTCCAACTTCCAGCGCACGTACCCTGATTATTATTATCGGGTGGGCTCCAATGGTTCTGGTTGTGGTAATGAGACCGCCTCTGAGCAGCCGATGATGCGTAAGTTCATGATAGAGTCGGTGAAATACTGGATCAACGAATATCATATCGATGGTTTCCGCTTCGACCTGATGGGCTGTCACGATATCGAGACGATGAACGAGATTCGCAAGGCTGTTGATGCCATCGATCCTACCATTTTTATATATGGCGAGGGCTGGAGCGCAGGCCAGTGTGCCCTGCCTACCGAGCAGCTGGGTGTGAAAGCCAATATCTCTAAAATGCCCCGCATCGCCGCCTTCTCTGATGAGATCCGCGATGCCCTGCGCGGTCCTTTCGACGATGATAAGAAGTCAGCTTGGCTCGACAAAGGCGTGGAGACCGAAAGCTTGAAGTTCGGCATCGTGGGTGCTATCACCCATCCGCAGGTGGATATGTCGAAGGTCAACTATAGCAAAGTACCCTGGGCCACTGAACCTACGCAGATGATGTCCTATGTCAGCTGTCATGATGATATGTGTCTGGTCGACCGTTTGAAAGCCAGCATCCCTGATATCTCCGACGAGGAGCTGATTCGTCTCGACCTCTTGGCACAGACGGCCGTCTTCACTTCACAGGGTGTACCCTTCATGCTTTCTGGCGAAGAACTGTTGCGTAGCAAGAAGGGTGTGCATAATTCCTTCGAGTCGCCTGATAGCATCAACCAGCTCGATTGGAAGAATCTGCAACGTTATCCGCAGGTGTTCAAGTATTATCAGGATCTTATCGCCCTGCGCAAACATCATTCGGCCTTCCGCCTTGGCGATGCCCATTTGGTACGTAAACATCTGGAGTTCCTCGATGCCCCCAAGGGTGTGGTTGCTTTCCGATTGAAAGACTATGCTGGCCGCGACGACTGGCGTAACATCGTCGTCATCCTCAATGCCAACCGTGAGCAGGCCTCCGTCTCACTTCCCAAGGCCATGTACACCATCGTCTGTCAGAACGGAGAAATCAACGAAGCATCCACCAATAAGCTCTTTGGCCGCCGCGCTCTTGTTGCCCCTCAAACGGCGATGATTCTGCACGACTGATAGCCGTCGCACATATGACAATTGTTAAATAGTTATAATTCTTTGCAAAAACTTAGTACTTTGTATTGCAAGGTACTAAAGTTTTGCCTATCTTTGCAGCCGAAATCATTAATCGTGCAAAGATATGAACATCGAAAATGCAAAGTCACAGATGAGGAAAGGAATGCTGGAGTACTGCGTATTGCTACTCCTGAAGCATCGTCCTTCATACGCCAGTGACATTATCCAACAACTGAAGAATGCGGAGCTGCTCGTGGTAGAGGGAACGCTCTATCCATTGCTCACTCGCCTGAAGAACGACGGTCTGCTGCAATATGAGTGGCAGGAGTCCACGCAGGGTCCTCCTCGCAAGTACTATGCCCTCAGCCCTGAAGGCGAACAGTTCCTCGAAGGCCTCGACACCGCCTGGAACGAACTCTCTAACACCATCAATTATCTCAAGACCATCACCCCCAAACTATTAGAAGCAAAATGAAAAAGAATATTACCATCAATCTGTGTGGGCGTCTCTTCCAGATCGACGAGGATGCTTACGAGCTGCTGCAACAGTATATCGAGTCACTCCGACAGTCGTTCGGACGTGAGGAGGGCGGCGAGGAAATCGTCAACGACATCGAGACTCGCATCGCCGAGCTGTTCTCAGAGTTGAACCAGCAGGGCACCGAGGCCATCACTATCGAACACGTCAAGGACATCATTACCCGTATCGGCAAACCCGAGGAACTGACGGGTGAGGAAGAGAAGCAGGATAATGGCGGACATAAGTATGACTCTTTCCATACGGCAGCCCAGGGCATTAGAGATAATGTACGCGCGAGGACAGCAGGCAAACGACTCTATCGCAACCCCAACGACAAGATGGTGGCAGGCGTGCTCTCGGGCATTGCGGCCTACACAGGCTCCGATGTCACCTGGTGGCGCATCGGCTATGCCATGTTGATACTGGCCTCCAACTTCCTGTTCCCCTTGTTCGGGATATTTCTTAACTTCGGATTCTTCCTCCACGTCAATCTGGCCTTTATCATCTTCTATTTCGTGCTGGCCATTGCCATTCCTGTGGCTGATACGCCCAAGCAGGTGTTACAGATGGAAGGCAAGGAGGTAACACCGCAGAACCTGGCCGATGTCGTTGTAGAGGACAAGCAACCTGCGCAGCATCGTCGCGGCTGTCTGGGCTCGTTTTTTTCCGTGATCATCTCCATTTTCATGGGTATTTTTGTAGGGCTTGCGGCCATCATCGGACTGGTGCTGCTGGTCTGCCTGTTGCTCATCATCGTGTCGCTGGTAGTAGTCTTTACGGTTCCTTCTGTCCGGACGTCTCTGCCCTTTGACTTCGAGGATCTGCATCTGGCGGAACTCATGAGTGTGCATCCCTGGATCGTGATAGCCTTTATCATCGGACTGCTGCTCGCCCTTTGCATTCCTCTTTATGCCATTGCCCACATGCTGTTCTCACGGGCAGGAAAGGTGCAACCGATGGGTATCGGACAGCGTATCCTGTGGATCGTGCTATGGGTGGCATCGTTGTGCTGCCTGTTCCCGGCGCTCATCTGGATTCAGGAGCAGGAGAAAGAGCGATATAACGAATGGATAAGGAAGGAGTATTCCTATCAAGGCGTGATGATGGATCAAGAGGACAAGAATTTTCTGCGCAAAGGCGCTTGGAACCTGATTAAGGCCGAGAACTGCGAGCACTATACCTGGAGTGGAGAATATGACGGCAACCACAATCTGCGCTTCCTGGATGTCTACAATGAAAACTGCAAGGAGGTGTTTCAGGTGGAACGCAAGGAGGCCGTCAAACCAGGCGTCTATCGCCTTGACTGTGTGGTCAGGGCAGAGGGACCCGGGCCTTGCGTCTACGCCATCGGCGACAGCGTCAAATTTGAATCGATTCCTGTTTATGAGAATCTGGACGGTAAACCTGACATGGGCTGGTATGACGTGAGCATCGACAACATTGTGGTTACTGGCGACTCCATCGCCTACGGTCTTTCTTCCGATGAAGACTTCACCGGTCAGCCTTGCCGCGCCCAGTGGTTCTCCGCCACCGACTTCAAACTTACCCGCACAGGCGACCTGCCGAAACAGAAAAAGTAAGAAACAACGAATTAAGACGAATTACGCGAAATAAAATATGAAGAAACTATTATTATCAACCATGATGCTGGCCTTTGTCGCAATGATGGGGCAGGCGAAAGATGTGGTGTGGGAACAGCCCGCCATAGAGTATGGAAACAGCAATGGCGACGGGTACTTCCATTTGGCACTCGACGTGACGAAGGTGGAACTGAAAGCCAACGAGACCGTGGTGTATATCACCGTGTCGCAGCGGTCGGACTATCCCGACTACAACTGGTTTCAGTTTGCGGGCGACACCTATCTGAAGATCGGTAATCAGCGCTATACCATTGTTTCTGCCGATGGCATTGAACTCAATAAGCACCTTCATACAAACAAGGATGGCCGTCGTGATATAGCTTTCCATTTCCCACCGCTCCCGAAGGGTACGCAGAAATTCGACTTCATCGAGGGCGACGGCCAAGGCGCCTTCCAGATCAAAGGCATCAAGCCTGTGGAGGATCGCTGGAAGCAACTCTTCCCTTCCTATTGGCGCGATGATATGACTGGCGACTGGAAGATTGCCTTCTTCGACGACTGCGCCATCTACGACTGCAAGTTCTGGGATTACAAGCAGCGCGACGTGAACTCCAAAACGGGCGAGGCCACCATCGTGATGACCAATGGCAATGATGAGCTGAAAGTCGCCATCGGCAAGGATAAGAAAGGTATGCGTCCGATACAGATTGACAATCAGAAAACTACATATTCGATGATTACCAGCCGTTTCCTGCCTGACTATCCTACGAAGGACACCCGCACGGACTTCGTCGACACCGACTATAAGGAAGATACTATCACCGTTATCGGCTGGATTAAGGATATGCCCGAGCACTACAAGCAGTTGAAGACTTTGGATTTCGGCTTTACAAACTTCTTCACAAGCGCGTGGGAAGAAATCCATGCCGACCTTGACGAGCAGGGACGCTTCAGCGTAAAAATCCCCATATTGAATAGCTCGGAGTTCTTCATCGACTGGGAGCGCTGCTTCATCCGCAATATGTTCGAGCCTGGCAAGACCTACTTCCTGCTTTATGACTTCTCGGAGGGCCGTCGTTACTTCATGGGCGACGACTGCCGTCTGCAGAACGAGCTCTTCAAATATCCGCTCGATTGGCAGTCAATAAGAATGGAGCGCGAAGATAAAGACTTCGATAAATACATCGCCTCCGTCGACAGTCTTATCAAAGCACAGTATGCCAATACCGACAATCTCTGTCAGACGCATCCCACGCTCTCCACGCGTTTTGGAATATACAGGAAGGGCAATACACTCATGCAGCAAGCCTACGACTTCGGACAGTCGCGTTTCAATGCGCCGAACTTCCAATTCCCCGACGAGATGCACCAATATGCCACCGATACCTTCTGGAAGAAGCTGGAGAAGCCCTACACCTTACATCGGGAACTCAACGGTTTCTTGCACGACTATCTCGATGATGTCATCCGCAAACGGACTTGGTCGGTAAACTGGAACATCTATGACTATATCCATGCCATCGCCTCCAACGATGAGGAACTGGCGCTGCTCAACCAGTGGAAGAGTTGGATTCTCGATGCCAGAGCCAAGGTGGCGGCTGCACCTGAGGAAGAGAAACAGAAGGTGGCTGAAAAACTCGATGCTGACAATGCCGAGATGATCGAGAAGGTCAACAAACTCTTCAGCAGCCCGAAAGGTCTGAAAGTACAGAACGGAATCAATCTCATCAAACGGATGCGGCAAGAGGCCTTTGCGCTCGACTCATTAGGTGCCGACCCGCTCATCAAAGATATCTGGCTCTCACAAATGGTGTATAAGGAGATTGACAATAGCCGCATGACGCTGCCGACAATGGTCATCGATACGCTCAAGGCGCTGAGCAGCAACATGCATGGTATCGAAAGTGTGGAGAAAGTCAACGAACACTATCTTGCTCTCGAGAACCGCGAGTTCGACAAACTGGTCATCAAGTCATCTGATAACCTCATGGACCTCTCAGAGGGTGAGGCCCTGCTGAAGAAAATCCTTGAACCTTATAAGGGTAAGTTCGTGCTCTTGGATATCTGGGGCACATGGTGCAGCCCTTGCAAGGAGGCACTGAGCCACTCCACTGAAGAATATGAACACTTGAAGGATTACGACATCGTGTTCCTCTATCTCGCCAACAATAGTCCGCAGACGGCATGGGAGAATGTCATCAAGGAATATAACGTGAGCGGTCCGAACGTATTTCATTACAACCTGCCCGCAAAGCTGCAGACTGCCATCGAGCATTACCTTGATGTTCACGCTTGGCCTACGTACAAACTCTTCAACCGCGATGGCGATCTGTTGGATCTGAATGTAGATGCCCGTCATCTTGAAGACCTCGCCCGTCTGTTGGACCAGATGAAATAATCGCTTCTAAAAAGGAAATCCCCGATTAACGCGGGGATTTCTTTATTTCTCTGAGAACAGCACTTGGATGATGGTCTGGCCAACGGCGAGGAGCGTATTCTTGTCGAGGTGGGCCATGTCGTCGTTCACGGTGTGCCAGGTGGGACCGAAAGAGCTCTGCTCGCAGTTGGGGTAGTAGGGGATAATGTCGATGCAGGGGATATTTGCCACAGTGTTAACAGGGATATGATCGTCGGTGATGGCGTTGCCCTCCGCCATGGGGAAACTACTGCCATAGCCTACCACAGAGGCGGCTCGCCAAACCTTGTCGACGATATGCTTGGCGTAATGTTTCGACATGATTTCCTGATAGAACTGTGCGCCCTGACCACCTACCATATCGAGCAGGATGCCGTAGCGCGCCTTGTAACCGGAAACGTGTGGGTTAGCAGCCCAGTATTGTGCGCCGAGAGCCCAAGTGTTGCCCGGGTCGTCGATGGTCTCCCATTGCGGGAAGCCGTAATCTTCGGCATCGAAGCAGATGAAGTCGATTCCTAGTGTAGAGTGAAGAGTGCAGAGTGAAGAGTCTGCTGTCGCTGTGGACTTTGCTGCATCGTTAGATGAAATTAAACGTGCGATTTCGAGCATGACAGCGACACCGGAGGCGGCATCGTTGGCGGCGAGAACGGGCTTATGCCAGTTGGCCTCGTCAGGGTCGTTATCCGCCCAAGGCCTGCAGTCCCAGTGGGCACAGAGCAGGATGCGGTCGGTGAGTTCGGGACGGTAGCTGGCGATGATGTTCGTGCTGTGGAGGGTAGAACCGTCGTAACCCTTCAGTTCGCACTTCTGGGGGATGACGGTCATGCCGTAGCTCTGAAACTTGCGGATGATCCACTGCTCGCAGAGGTCATGGGCCTGGCTGTTCATAGTGCGGGGACCGAAGTCGCATTGCTGCTGACAGAAAAGTAAAGCACTGTCGGCATTGAAGGCGAGACCGATGGCGGTCTGCGTTTCGGTGTCGGTCGTGGTTTGCTTGCGCAAGCCGCAGGAGAAGAGGAGGTAAGAGGTGAGAGGTAAGAGGAAAGAGATTACCACCAGCCGCAAAAGTCTTCTATTAAATATAATTCTTTTCATTCTCTAAACATTCTTTTGTACCAGCGACATGACGCGGAGGAAGTTGCCGCCCCAGATTTTCTGAATGTCACGCTCGCTGTAGCGACGAGCGAGTAGCTGTCGGGTGAAGTTGATGAGCTCGCTGCTGTCGGCAAGACCGATTACACCACCATCGCCGTCGAAGTCGGTGCCGAGACCCACATGGTCGATGCCCATGATCTTGATTGCATGCTCCAGATGGGCGATGGCGTCCATAATAGTGGCATCGCCTTCCTTCTTCAGGAAACCCGGATAGAGCGTGGTCTGAGCCACACCACCCTTTGAGGCAAGGGCGCGCATCTGGTCGTCGGTGAGGTTACGCGGGTGGTCGCAGAGAGCCTTACAACTAGAATGACTGCATACGATGGGCGTGCTGCTGATATCAAGGGCATCGTAGAAGCTCTTCTCCGATGCGTGGCTCAGGTCGACCATGATGCCGAGGCGGTTCATCTCGCGGATGACCTGTTCTCCGAAACGGCTTACACCACCGTGGGTGTTACAGCCGCGGGCGGAGTCGCAGATATCGTTGTCGCCATTGTGGCAGAGCGTCATATAAACGATGCCGCGCTGAGCGAAGTGTTGCAGGTTCTGCAACTGACCATTAAGGGCCAGACCATTCTCGATACCGAGCATGATGGACTTACGGCGGTTGCGCTTATCCTCGTAGAGGTCACCTGGGGTGCGTGCGATGCTCAGGTAGGTTTTGTTCTGATTGACAATCTCCTCGATCTTATCGAAGATGAGGTCTGCATATTCCGTTGGACCAGCTACGTCGAAGTCGACCAATGACGAGAAAGTCTCACCAATCTTGGGCTGGGGCAGGTAGGCTACCATAATGGTAGCGTCCTGACGACCCTCGTTCATCTTGTGCAAATCGACGAGAATCTTGGGATCGCGTTGGTCGAAATGGATACCCTGCGGGAAAAACATGGGGGTGTCACAGTGGGTATCGAGCGTCAGCACGCGGTTGTGTACCTCTTGGGCGTAGTGATAGGCCAGTGCCTCTTTGATAAGCCAATGGAACAATGGCATGCCCTCTTCGAGGCACTCCGGATGCCACTGCACACCGACGATGGGTTTGAACTCATTGCTCTCCATGGCCTCGATGATGTTATCAGGCGACTTGGCAGTGACGCGGAACTTTGGTCCTGTCTCGCGCACGGCCTGATGATGGAAGCTGTTGACATACATCTTGTCCTCTTGGTACATCTGATGGAGGAGTGAGTCTTCTTCGATGTTGATGGAGTGGGTTACCTCGCTGCGGGCAGCCTGCTGCGAGTGCTTGGTGACGGTCTTCTCGTTGATATCCTGCCACACGCGGCCGCCGAGAGCCATTGCCAAGGTTTGGATACCGCGACAGATACCGAGGATGGGCATCTGACGGTTGTAGGCCATCTGGGTGAGCATCAGCTCAGGCAGGTCGCGCTCGGAGTTGATGTCATGCAATCGGTTGGAGGGCTCTTCACCGCCATAAAGGGGGTTGAAGTCACCACCACCGCTGAGGATGAGGGCGTCGATGTGGTCAAGAGTGTTGACAAGGGTGTTCGTATCGGCTACCGGGGGAATGACGATGGGTACACCTCCAGCTGCCACTACCGATTTATAATAGCCTTGGCCCAGTTTACAGGTCAGGTCTTCATAATTGCCGGTGATGCCGATAATAGGCTGACGTTTGGCAGCCGGATACTGGGCATAGACGTTGCGGAGATGGGTCTGCAGGTCGAATCTGTCTGTCATGGTATAGGCTGGCTTTAGATCGACACGGGTATCTCCCGCTTGATGCTCTGTTCGAGTGAGATCAGCGTCTCAGTAGCTACTACGCCGGGAATGCTCTGCAATTGACCGTTGAGGAGTTCCATCAACTGCTCGTTGTCGCGGGCGTAGAGCTTCACCATCATGGTGTAAGGTCCTGTGGTAAAGTGGCACTCCACAACTTCAGGGATGTGCTGCAGACGCTCCACCACGTTCTTGTACATGCTGCCCTTTTCGAGGGTGATGCCCACGTAGGTGCAGGTGCTATAGCCCAGACTCTTTGGGTTGACGTCGAAGCCGCTGCCAGTGATGACGTCGGCCTCGATGAGGTGTTGTACACGTTGGTGGATGGCGGCGCGTGACACGTTGCACTCGGCGGCTACATCCTTGAATGGGATACGTGCATTCTTTGAGAGAATGCTCAGGATCTTTCTGTCCAGATTGTCAATTTTCTCCATGATTTGATGCGATTGTTTACAATTTGTCAGCAAAAGTAAACAATTTAATTGAATAATGCAACTTTTTCGGGAGAAAAATGAAAAAAGTGTGCCACTTTTGTGACACACTTGCTTATTTCTTAGATTTCTTGTCTTTTTTCGACTTCTTGGCAGGTGCTTCCTCTGTCTCCTGAGGTTCTGGCTGCGGTCTGTCGATTCCAACCAGTTCTACATCGAAAATCAAGGCACTGTAAGGCTTGATCTGGCCGGTATCGCGGTCACCATAGGCCAGCTCGTAGGGGATGAAGAGTTGCCACTTCGAGCCTACAGGCATCATGGTCAGGGCCTCCTGCCAGCCTTTGATAACCTGACTGGGACGGAACTCAATCGGCTTGTCGCCATGCTTGGCAGAAGCATCGAATACGGTGCCGTCGACCAGACGACCCTCGTAGTTTACCTGTACCTTTTCGTCGACATTAGGCACAGGACCGTCGCCCTTTACCAGCACCTTGTACTGCAGTCCGCTAGGCAGGGTGATCACACCCTCTTTCTTGGCATTCTCAGCCAGGAACTTACGACCTGCGTCGCGGTTGGCACCATAGAGTTTCTCGTCCTTGGCAGCCTTGTCGGCAACCTGCTTGTCTTTGAAGTATTGCTCGGCAGCAGCCTGCTTAAACACACTAGAGTCCTTCAACAGGGCATCGGCAAAACCTTTGTAGAGCAAGGCAGAGACAATGGAGTCGGGGGAGTCCTGAAATTCTTTGGTGATTTCGGGCAACATGCGCTCCATGACCTGCTTGGCTATATCCATACCAGCGGCGTAGGCCTTCATCTTAGGATCGCTGCCACCTTTGGTTACCATCTGGAAACCCTTTACAAAGTCGGCCATATAGGTGGTGTCAATCCCCTGTTGCTGTACGAGGTAAGGAACCAGACCGTTGGTGACGCTCATACCAGCAGCGTAACTTACAGAGTCACTGCCACTGACAAGCTTCACGGGCTCTTCCTTTACTACGGTCTCTTTTTTTACGACTGTCTTCTTCGCAGCCTTCTTCTGGGCAGCGGCTGTAAACAAAGAGGCACTCGCCACGAGGGCGAGTGCCAGTATGATGGTCTTCTTCATTACTTCTTAGGATTAACCTCGAGCAACTCAATCTTGAAGATCAGGGCAGAGAACGGCTTGATGTCGCCCTGCTCACGCTCACCATAGGCGAGATCCTGAGGAATATAAACCTCCCAAACAGAACCAGCGGGCATGTGAACCATAGCATCGGTCCAACCCTTGATGGTCTGGTTACAACGCAGGTTAATGGGTTCGCCACGCTCGTAGCTGCTGTCGAACACCTTACCCTCAACGGTCTTACCCTCGTAGTGAACTTTTACGAGTGATGTGTCAGCGGGGATCGGGCCATTGCCTTCCTTGATCACTTTGTACTGAACACCGCTAGGCAGGGTCTTCACACCCTCCTTGGTCTTGTTGGCAGCGAGGAACTTCTCACCAGCCTCCTTGTTAGAACCGAAGGTCTTCTCCAGCTCCTTAGCCTTGATAGCCTGCATCATGACCTGAGCTACAGTCTGGGCTGAGTCAACGGTCATAATACCATTACCCTTGATACCGCTTACGAAACCTGCCATGAGGTTCTTCAGAGAGATGGTCTTGGTAGAATCCTCACCAAAGAGCTCGTGGTTCATACCACTTACCCACTGATTGGCAATCTGCTGACCAATCTGGATACCTGCATAGTAAGCAGCCTTCTTCTTGTCGTCGCCAGAGTTAGCACCCTCGTTCAGACCCTTGATGAAGTCAGCCATATAGGTTGTGTCAACACCTGTCTGAGAAAGATATTCCTTCAGACCCTGTGTACGAGCCATACCGAAGACATAGCTCAGTGTGTCAACATCGCTCTTCAGGTTGGCCTTCGGAGTAGAATTACCGCAGCCAGTGAAAATAGCTGCTGACATAGCCATTGCGGCTACAAACATTAATTTCTTCATAATTCCTTGAATTTTATATTTAAACTACTTGTATTAATTCAACGTCGAAAATCAGCGCTGCAAACGGGGGAATAGAATTGCCTGCACCACCCTCGCCATAAGCCAGACGATAGGGGATGAAGAAGCGGTACTTGGCACCTTCCTGCATCAGCTGCAGACCTTCCGTCCATCCTGCGATGACCTGCTGCAAGGGGAAGGTTGCGGGCTCGCCGCGCTGGATGCTGCTATCGAAAACGGTACCGTCGATCAAGAAACCCTCGTAATGGCACTGCACGGTGTCCTTCGCTGTCGGCTTCTTGCCGTTACCTTCTTTCAGAACCTGATATTGCAGACCGCTAGGCAGGGTGATGACACCTTCCTTCTTGGCGTTCTCGGCCAGATACTTCTCACCAGCCTCCTTGTGGGCCTTTCCGGCTTCGGCACGCTGGGCCTGGAGTTTCTGCTCCTGTTTCTGGAAATAGTCCTGTACGATGGTCTGGGCCTCACGGTGCGACACCTTCAACTCATTGCCTTCCAGCACATCCTTGATGGCTTGTGCAAAATCCTCGGCACTGATATCGCTGGCACCCATCTGCGACAACTGCTGACCGATGCCCAATCCCAAGGCATAACTTAATTTATCCATTCTTTCTCTATAATAATAATGTATAACTTTCGAAAATCGGCTGCAAAGGTACAATAAAAAAGTGAAAAGTGAAGAGTGAATAGTGAAAAATTTGCTGCTGCACTACTTTTTTTTCATTTTTTAATTATTTAATTCTTAAATTATTAAAGATTTATCTGTACCTTTGCACCAACTAAAAGCATTTATCTATGAAGAAGATTGTTGTATTGACCGGTGCCGGCATGTCGGTGGAGAGTGGCCTGAAAACCTTCCGCGATGCCGATGGCTTATGGGAGAACTATCCCGTGCAGAAAGTCGCCACCCATGAGGGATGGTTGGAAGACCCTACACTTGTGACCAATTTCTATAACATGCTCCGCAAGAAATGTTGGAACGTGAAACCTAATGAAGGTCACAAACTCGTAGCACAATTGGAGAAGGATTATGATGTCACTGTTGTGACTCAGAATGTCGATAATCTCCATGAGATGGCTGGCTCGTCAAAGGTAATCCATCTGCATGGTGAACTGATGAAAGTCTGCTCTAGTCGTGATGTCGATGATCCGCGTTATATCCAGCAATTGACACCCGAAAACTGTGAGATAGAGCCTGGTACAAAGGCGGGTGATGGTTCGTTACTGCGCCCCTATATTGTATTCTTCGGCGAGGCAGTTCCTAATATTACCGTTGCTGCTGAAGAGGTGCAGGAGGCTGACATTCTGGTTATTATCGGCACGTCGCTAGTGGTATATCCTGCTGCGGGGCTATTGCATTATGCACGTCCCGGCATTCCCATCTATCTTATCGACCCCAATCCTATCAGTGCTGGTACCCGTGTGACGCAGATTCAGAAGGGCGCATCAGAGGGTATGAAGGAACTGTTGGAGATCCTTCAGAAATAGTAGGAATTTTATTGACTTTTTACAAGAGTTCTGCGGGCATGAGCTCCTGAGCACGTTGGAAGTCCTCAGGGGTATCAAGCTCGTAGGAGAAATAGTTGGTGGTATCGACCACGCGGAAAGTGTGCCCTTGAGGGATAAGACGTTCGAAGGCACGTTCATAGAAGATGTCGATGAGACCTTCGTTGAGAATCATCTGATCGAGTTCACGGTAGAGAGCCTCGCTGTAGGCGGCAGTGATCTTTTCGATACCGACCGATTCGCCCATGGCGTCCTCAGGACGACAGGTCTTGCTGATTTCCGTGATGTGCATCTGACCATCGACCACGACCTTCATCTCTTCCTCGCCTAATTCATGACGATTCACGGCGAGAGCTGCTTCCGGCTCTTGCGCGATGCGTAACACGGCAGCGGGGTCGCAGAGGATGTCGCTATCCATGAGCAGGAACTCCTTGCCTCGTACAACCTGACCGGCCATCCAAAGGGAATAGATGTTGTTGTTGTGCTCGTGGTCAGCGTTGTGGAGATAGGTGAACCTAGGCTTTCCTAGAAATTCTGGCTTAACTAGATTATCCAGGAAATCGCGGATTTGGTCCGCGCGGTAACCGGTGACGACAACGAATTCGCTGATGCCCGCAGCAGCCATTGCTACGACGGTGCGCTCCAGCAACGTGCGCTCACCCACTTTCAATAGGCACTTTGGCTTGGTGTCAGTGAGCGGGCGAAGGCGCTTGGCCATGCCTGCAGCTAAGATAACACCTATCATGAGTTCAATACTTTCAAGATGGTATCGACAACGGTCTGCGTCTGCTCCTTACGGCCGAGGGTGATGCGGAGACAGGACTCCAAGCCCTTATCAGACATAAACTTGATTTTATAGTCCTGAACCTTCAGGGCCTGCATCAGAGCATCCTTGATTTCGATGGGATACTTGATCAGAATGAAGTTGGCCACAGACTTATAGACCTTGAAGCCGGGCAGAGAGCCTAGTTCTTTCTTATACAGTTGGCGGCCCCATTCCATATCATCAGCCACATGACGATAGTGCTCGTCGCTGTCGAGAGCAGCCAAGGCAACGGCTTCAGAGAAACGGTTATAGCCCAGGTATTTATTCACGTAGCTCAGGAACTGGTCGTGACCCTTGCCGATGAAACCGAAACCACAACGGAGACCGGGAAGACCATAGAACTTAGAGAGTGTACGCGAGATGATAAGGTTGTTGTACTTATTCACCAAAGGAGCGATATAGTCGGTATCACTGGAGATGAAGCTGGCATAGGCCTCGTCGATGAGTACCATTGTGTCAGAGGGGATATGCTCCATGATATTGCCAATCTCCTCAGGAGTCAGTCCGTTACCTGTGGGATTGTTAGGCGATGCTAACAATAGCATACGAGGATGCACACGGTTGGTGTATTCAATCACCTCGTCAACATCGTAGGCGAAGGTATCGTCTTTCTCATGCAGGGGGTACATCTCAAAACTGCCGCCGCATTCACTGGCCACACGGTTGTAATACCACCATGAGAACTCAGGGATAAGGATGCGTTTGTTGTCGTCGAGCATAAGGAAATAATGGATGGCGTTCTTCAGCATGTCCTCACCGCCATAGGTAAGGAGTACCTGCTCTTCAGGCACGCCGTAGATTTCGCTCAAGCGTACTGAGATAACACTCTTCTTACCCTCATCATAAATGCGGGTGTAAAAACATAGGGTCTTTGGATCGAAACTCTTGATGGCCTCCACTACTTTCTGGCTAGGCTCAAAATTAAATTCATTTCTGTCGAGAAAATTCATAATGCTATATCTTTTTTATTCTTTTTCACTATTAACTATTCACTTTTTAATTTCATCAGTCCGATGCCGATGATGATCCAGATGATCTCTCTCACGCGGCAAATGATACTCACAAAGATGCCCAGTGCCGCAGAAAGACCTAACGCTGCTATGGAGAGTACAAATCCGCCCTCCTGAACGCCCAACTGCATGGGCAGGAAGCCGATGAGGTTGGCAAAGAGGGTGGTAAACGATACGATGAGTATGCTGTGAAGGAAGGTGATGGTAAGACCGCTCAGGCCACCTCCACAATCGATGCCGAAGAGCAGCAGCATGAACATCACTTCGGAGCTCTGTACCACACGTGAGAAATATTCGAGTAGCAGACTCTTGTAGAATGCCTTTGTATCTTGGGCGTAGAGGGCTGCTATCTGTTGGTCTATGTTCTGGATAGCCTCGGAGTGTCGTGCCCAGAACTTCAACGTCCAGCGCTTCAGACCAGGCAGGCGACTGACGACGCCTAAGACATATTTTACCAGACCATTCTTGTATCCTTTTGAGAAGAGATAGAATGCTATCAGACAGAACACGACGATAATACCGAGCGTGATGCCAATGGCTGTGCTAATAGGCAGGTCGCCAACCAGTACCAGTCCTAAGTAAATGAAGATACTAAGGAACCAGAACCAGAAGTGGGCGAAGAAATGCATCATGGCATAGAGGATGACGCTCGACGTAGCATGTTGTTTGTCGATGTTCTTTGATAGTTCCATGATACGATAAGGCTCGCCACCTAGTCCACCAACGGGTGTAGCATAGTTCAGGGCATAGCCCGTGATGGTAAGGCGGTAGATGCGCCAGAAACTGACGGGTGACTTCCCACCGATGTTACCTTCGATGATAGCTTTCCAGGCGAAGGCGTTCAGGCCGTAGACCACAATCCAGATGCCAACAATCGGTATCAGCCAGTAGCCGGCATGACAGAGGTGCTGCCATAGCTCAATGAAGCTGACGTCGAACGTCAGCAACATCACTACGACGGCGGCGATGCCGAGTAGGAAGAACAGATTGTTGAGTCGTTGCTTGGTCCACTTCATGCTGACGCTCTTTCGTTATAACTTGTCTGCAATCCGCTTGCAGAAGGCTTCATGACGGCGGTTGATGTAATAAGCCAACAGGCTCATAACGATGATCTCGAAGAGGAAGTTCAAGACGGGCACGTCGAGCAGGCAGAAAAGGAAGAACCATGCAGAGCGGAAGTTGAAGGTCAGCAAACCATTCCATGTCATCAAGGGTCGTGAATTGCTATGAAACTCTTCACGTACCTCTGCAGGCATATTTCCTGCACTGCCGTATTTCTGGCGTAGCAGCGACATGAGACGCTGGAACTGTGGGGTAGACTTCTCCTGCTGACGGGTATAGTCGATGTAGGACTTCTGGAAAACCCGTTCTATCCAACTGCTGTCGGCAGGCATCTGCTCGTAGATTTCTTTCTGTCGCTGGCTGTCATCAAGTTCACTGCCTTTCTCACCCTTCAGGAAGAAGAGGTGTACCTGATAGTAATAATCGGCCAGACGGGTCTGTGCACCCATTCCTAAGAGTCCGGAAATCCATCCAAGGAAATAGACGACGACGGTGGCGATGATGGTATTCTGCTGGGTGTCTTCGATGCCCAGCCAACTGAACTCAATGCTATGGTGCAAATAGAAACGGTAGATGAGCACGTGATAGATGGGAATATACCAGGCATAGCCTGCCACACCGTCGAGGATACGGCCCAAACGGCTTTTCTGTCCTGTGTAGCGTGCCAACTGACCATCGGTGCAGTCGAGCAGGTCGGCCACCATCAGCAGAGCGATGGCGATGAGGTTATAGATAAGTCCCTTTGTGCCTTCGTAATAAAAACATCCACTGACGAAGAAGAAGCTGCTGCCAGCGCCGACAAACATCGAAAGGATGGTGACAGCATTAGGCGTGATGCCTAGCCAGGCGAAGAACTTAACGAAATAGAAACACAACGGACGAATGATGTGTAAATCCAACCAGTCGTCGGTTTCTGAGGATTTGAGTGTCTGAGAAATATTCTCGTTCATGATAATAATCGGTGGTTTAGAATGTTAAACGTATGATATAACGCATGCCCCAACGGTGAGCCGTGGGTAGATCCATATAATTCAGACGACGCACATACTCAATATGTACAATCTTGAAGATATTATGGATACCGGCCACAATCTCTACATACGGACGATGGGGGTCCATGAGATAGCAGCCGTCAGGGAAATACATCAGTTTGTCGCTGCCCGCATTCTGAGGCAGGTAGGGGTTGTTTTTGTCGCTAAGGTCACCCCAAAGGGTGTTCACGGCGAAATATTCACGCCACTTCAACTTTTTGATAAGTGGGATACGGTTGAAGAATTTGCCGTTGAAATCCCACGAAAGCATCATCGAAGCATAACGGTCGTTGAGGAACTCCATGTTGTTGATCAAACAGAACATCTCCTCCTGGCCTATATAAGAGAGGTTTGCCAATGGGTGGATGAGCAGCATGTAAGGAACCTGATTCCACTGGATACCAGCCTTAAGGAAGAGGTCGATCTTTCCCCAGCTGTTCATCCAGAAGCGCTTGTAGAGCTTGGCCTCGGTAAAGTTCGACTCATACTGGCCTCCTAAGAAGTTCTTGAAACCGAAAGTATGGGCGATGGAGATAGCAGGCGCGTCTTTGTTGATGGTGACACGACGCTGTTTGCTGTTGATATAGGTCTCATCGGGGGCATAGCGTAATTCAGCGAAGAGTTCGGTCGTACGGAGATATTCGCGATGACGGTCCAAACCGGTATAATCTATCCGGGGCTGGCTGAGTTTGCGGAACGACATGGCACCCACGGCCTCATGTTCCTCAGCCCTCAGGCTCAGTGAAGTTTTCAAACCACCATACATCTCGTATTCGAAAGCAATCTGCTGACGGTTGACGAGGGTCATCTTATTCACTTCGGCCCATTTAAAGGCGACGAACAAGTTATCCTTATCAGTGGGTAGGTAACGGTCGCTGGGCGAGGCCAGGTCGTATGTACTCTCAATCATCAACGTGCGTTTGGGGTACTCCCAGGGCATGTAGATCTTGTCGATGAACGAGTAAGTGGCCTTTGTGCTATAATAGTTACGGTGGCTTCCCCAGGCATGGGCATAATATCCCTGCCAGAACCAGCGTTTGCTGAGATTGGCGGTGGTCTGCATGCTTGCACGTGTACGCCAGCCGTCGATGAAGTTACGCGAAATGATGGTGTTGACAGGGGAGATGTCAAACTTGTTGGGGTCGCTGGTCTCGATGGAGTTCTCAATCAGGGCGTTCAGACCAATCATGATATACTTGAATCCCTTGATCTTCTGGATATTTTTCACGAAGTCACCCATAGAGTCCTCGCTCTTGGTGAGGTCCACCTGACGATACTGACTCCAGAAGTTCTTGCCTCGCATACCAGCATCGGGCTCCTTGATCTCCGTTCGTTTACCCTTAAACATCTTCTTCGGAATCTCTGCAAAGGAGTATTCGCCTAAACGGGTGGTGCGGATGACGATGGCTTCCTGAATAAACTTGGCAAACTCCAGTTCTGCAATCATGTCATCTTGTGTCAGTACCCATTCGCCATTGTCGAGTTGCTCGAACTCCTGTTCGATACGCATATTCTTCACAAAGTTCACGGAGGTCTGCTTGGGCAGGGTGAGCTCACAACGGCGCACGTGATAGGTAGAGTCTTTCAGGATGTAGATATCACCGCGGAATCCGAAGTCCATCTGGTTGTTAGGCAGGAAATGGAGATGGATACAACTGTCGCGGTCGATCTTGATGGTGTCCTGGATGTAGAAACGGTAGAAGTTGATAGCATCCTTGCCAATCGGTGAGGTGAAAGGATATTGCACCAGACGGATTTGGTCGTCATAGAGATCGACATCGGTGAATACTTCCTTCAGTACGACGTTGAGCATATCGCCCGTCTGAAACAGGTCGTTCAAACCTGACGACTGTTCACCTTTGATATAGGTTTTCTTCGACTGTGGATTCTTACGGTAGACGATTTGTGAGACAGTCTCATCGACGCTGATAGGAAGAATCATCTTGTTGTTGTACTTACAAGTCTCTACCTGGTCCATCAGCCACGGGGTGCTGGAGAAAGGTTTTTCTTCCAAGCGTTTAGGTGTGAGGTCATTAGCGGCCAGCGTCAGTTTCTCGTATTTGTCGTACTGATAGTAGTCATGGTTTGAAAGGTCGCTGAGTTTCTTGGCAGCAATCACCTTCTTCATCAGTTCCACAGCAGGATTGTTCTTTCTACTGTATCGACTACGTTTGGTAGTAACAGTCACCTCCGTCAACTGTAGTTTGTCAGATTTCAGGGCGATGTCAAGTTCATTTTGTATCTCATTGGTGACTGTAATCACCTGTGACTGATAACCCACGGCACTAAAGGTGATCTTCCACCCTAAGTGTCGTCTGATAGAGTAGTTTCCATCGATATCGGAGATAACCGCTTGGTTGTGGCCTTTATAGACTACACTGGCAAACGGGATAGCCTCGCCAGTCTCGGCGTCTTTGATGGTTCCTTTTATGAGCTGCTGTGCGGAAATCGTCACATTCATACCCAACACAAGCAGCAATATCAAATAGATTCGCTGAATCATTTATGTCAATGTTTCCTTTTCCCAAATGTAATTTGGGTGCAAAGGTACATCTTTCTCGGCAAATTCCCGCAATTTGTTTTCCTTTATTAACGTTTCAGGCTCATTTCCTGTCACTTCGGATCAATTCCAGGAGCTTTTCAACCGCTTCTTCCTCAGGAATGTTCTTCTCTACGCAAACCTTCTGTTTGTAAAGTGATATTTTACCACGTCCAGCTCCGACATAGCCGTAGTCGGCATCTGCCATCTCACCAGGGCCGTTAACAATACAGCCCATAATGCCGATTTTCAAGCCGACGAGGTCTTTGGTAGCAGCCTTGATACGAGCGATGGTCTCCTGAAGGTTATAGAGCGTGCGACCGCAGCCAGGGCAGGAGATGTATTCAGTCTTGGTGAATTTGATGCGGGCAGCCTGAAGGATGGCATCAGCCAGACTTACCTCTTGCCCCTTACCTCTCACCTCTATTATCAGCTTCGTAGCTTTGCGGTCGATGAGCAGAGCTCCTACAGCCATCGCGGCTTTCAACTGCAGGGTCTCCATGTCAGGTGCATCGAGCGTAAGGGTGATGGTGTCGTCTTTGATGCTGGCCTCAGCCTCCTCACGCAAGCGACAGCACTCTGGAATCAACTCTACCAGTTTGCGTGCAACAGGGATTTCGCATTCAGGCTCTTCGCTCAGCGACACACGGATGGTATCACCAATGCCCTCTGTTAATAGGGCGCCAATGCCCACGGCACTTTTGATACGACCGTCTTCACCTTCACCAGCCTCCGTTACACCAAGGTGTAAGGGGTAGTGCATATCCTCCTTATCCATTGTGGCTACCAACAGACGGACGGTTGTCACCATCACTACTGTGTTCGAGGCTTTGATGGAGATGACCACATCGTTGAAGTTCTCTCGTTTGAAGATACGCAGGAATTCCATACAACTCTCGACGATGCCCTCGGGGGTATCGCCATAGCGCGACATAATACGGTCACTAAGAGAACCGTGATTCACACCGATACGGACAGCAGTATGATGTTCCTTGCAGATATTGATGAAGGGAATAAGTTTCTTCTCAATCTTCTGCAACTCATCGGCATACTCCTCATCCGTATACTCCAGATGCTTGAAGGTGCGGCCAGGATCGACGTAGTTGCCAGGATTGATGCGCACCTTCTCGCAGTAGAGGGCAGCGATGTCGGCGGTATGGGCGGTGAAGTGGACGTCAGCCACCAACGGTTGGTTGTAACCATCGGCCTTCAGTTGGGCTGAAATATGTTGCATGTTCTCTGCTTCACGAGTTCCTTGTGTCGTGAAACGTACCAATTCACCACCGGCGTCAATGATACGCTTGGCCTGTGCTACACTGGCGGCCGTGTCGTTGGTGTCGGTGGTGGCCATCGACTGAATACGGATAGGGTTATTACCTCCAATGCCGATGTTCCCTACGCGGGCTTCGGTAGAGCGTCTTCTTTGATAACTCATGACAAATTTAGTTGGTCTTAAACTCGTATTTCACTTCGGCCAGATCTTTGTTGGCTTTCTCGATCTTCGCCCGCAGACCACCTTTGTAGGCCGCCAGTCGCTGAGCGAGGGCTGCATCGCTGAGTGCCATCATCTCTACGGCAAGGATGGCTGCATTCTGTGCGCCATTGATGCCGACCGTTGCCACGGGGATGCCTGGAGGCATCTGAATGATGCTAAGCATGGCGTCGAGACCGTCGAGCATACCCTTGATGGGGACACCAATGACGGGTAGGGTGGTAGAGGCTGCGATGACACCAGGCAGGGCAGCGGCCATACCGGCGCCAGCAATGATGACCTTGATGCCACGATCCTTGGCGGTACGTGCAAAATCCTCAACAGCATCGGGGGTGCGATGGGCAGAGAGGGCGTTCACTTCAAAAGGCACCTGCATCTCGTCGAGCAGCTTGCAGGCTTTTTCCATAATAGGCAGGTCACTGGTGCTGCCCATGATAATACTGACTAGTGGTTTCATATTTTTAATTTGTAATTTTATTTACAGAAATAAGATGCCTATGATGGCACAGACAATGCCCACGAAGAAGCCGGCTACGACTTGTGCGAGACTATGTTGTCGCAGAATCATACGACTCGTGCCGAGGATGCCTGCCAAGATGAGTGTCAATGAGAGCCACCACACGGGATTGAAGCCGAAAAACTCCGCAAAGACAAACAGGGCTCCTGCCACACCGCCAATGGCGGCCGTGTGGGTAGAGATCTTCCACCACACATTAATCATCGCACAAGTAATCTGGATGAACAGGGCGGCTGTGACAATGGTCATCATAAAGTGTGGGATATGGAGAAATTCCATCAAGTAAATACAGAGGAAGTAACAGAGGATACTGATGACGTAGGGTACGACACGTCGTTCTTTTTGACCCATGTCGATGAGGCTCCAGCCCTGATGACGACGGTAGAAATGGATCAGTACGCTAGGAATCACGACCGTCAGCAGATAAACCATAGCAAGTAACTGGAACTTGTAGCTCCAGGGCATCTGGCTCATGTAACTGAACATAAACAAGACTACCAGCCCTAATGTAGGCAGGTAGAATGGCGTAAACACCATACTGATGACCCTTGCAGCGAGAATAAATCCCTTTTCTCTTGTCATATTCTCATTCCTTTCTCAGTCTTGCGATGGGGATACCCAGTGCTTCACGGTATTTGGCGATGGTGCGACGGGCAATGGGAAAACCTTTCTCCGTCAGTTGCTCACGCAGAGCATCATCGCTTAATGGCTGATGCTTGTCCTCAGCCTCGATGAGATCGCGGAGCACAGCCTTGATTTGTCGTGTCGATAGCTCCTCGCCACTCTCCGTGACATAGCTGTCGCTGAAGAAATGGCGCAGGGGGAAAGTCCCCCAGCGCGTCTGGGCATATTTTGAGTTGCAGACGCGCGATATCGTTGAGAGATCCAATCCCGTCTTTTCTGCTACATCCTTGAGAATCATCGGGCGTAGTGATGTCTCGTCGCCATCGAGGAAGAACTGTCGTTGGAGGGTGATGATGGTTTGCATCGTCACGGTGAGCGTATGTCGCCTCGTACGGATGGCCTCGATGAAATTCTGGGCAGCATCCACTTTCTTCTTGATATAAAGTAGGGCTTCTTTCGTCTGACGACTCAGATGCTCCTTGTTCTGTTGGTATTCGTTCATGGAGTCGATAAACGACTGCGAGAGGGTGAGCTCCGGCACTTCGCCATTGTTAAGGGTAAAAGTGATGGTGCCGTCGTCTTGTGTGTCCACGATGAAATCGGGGGTGATCTGTTGCAGACTTCGACCGACAGTCTCTCCCATCGAGGCTCCTGGACGGGGGTTCAGTTTACGTAGCTCTCCAAAAAGAGCCTCACTCTGCTGATCGTTCAACGAGAGGGCCGTCTGTATACGACTCCAGTGCTTATGAGTGAACTCGTCAAAATAACGGTTAATCACCTGCTGCATCAGTTGTTTCACACGAGAGTCATCGCGCCGTGCAATCTGCAGGAGCAGACACTCCTGTAAGGAACGGGCACCGATGCCGGCAGGGTCAAAATCCTGCAGGATATGCAACACAGACTCTATCTCCTTTTCGTTGGCGTCGATGTTATGATAGATGGCCAGTTCGTCACTGATGGTATAGAGGTCCTTGCGGAGCAGACCATCGTCGTCCAGCGATCCGATGAGGTATTCCAGGATGTCACGCTGACGCTCTGTCAGGTCACTCTCCCGTAATTGCTCTAACAACTGGTCATAAAACGATTCCGTGGTGCCGAACACCATCTCCTCGCAGTCTTCAGAAAGATTACTGCCGCCATGGTAAACGGGTAGCTCGTCATCATCACGGCCGATATTCTCTAAGGCAGCATCCAGAGCCGATTGGCGCTCTTCACGCTCAGTTTGGGAGGCATCGTCAGATTTCTCTGAGTACTCGGAGTAATCAGAGTAATCCGAGTTATCTGGGAAATCAGCATTCTCACCAGGCGACTCGACCTCCAAGGCAGGGTTGTCGTTCATCTCTGTGTTGATGCGGTCTGCCAATTGGGTAATGGGCAGCTCCACCAACGACGATACCAGCATCTGCTGCTGCGAGATCGACTGTGTCTGCTTCTGGACTTGTGTCTGCTTTTGTTCTTGTATCTGCCAGGACTTATCGCTCATCACTATTCACTAATCACTATTCACTATTAACTTTTAAAATAGTCTTTCAGTTGTTCTGCATACGAGGCCAACTGTTCTGTCTCCGAATTGCCATAGCGGCGCCAGATTTCATGGCAGGGCGATACCAACGGACCGTTTATGGCATCTTTACGATTAAGATATGGATCGCAATGCTGGAACACGTCCATCACCTCAACAACTTCCGTAGGTTTGACCTTAATCAGCCTTGCCAGTTCCTGCACCTCAGGTGTCTTTGGTACCATTGTAACGGGCGTCAGACGGAAATAGAGGTCGAGAATCAGGGTCAGCATCACGGGGGTCATCGTTGTACCCTCGGCTACGGGCTTGAAGTCTCGTTCGAAGGTCTCCTGTACCTCCACACCCTCATAGAAAGCATTGGCATCGCCATAACCTCGCATTTCTCGCCACAGACTGACGGCACGGGTCAGTTTCTTGGGATTCCGACCGTAGGTCTCCCAGATATGCTCGATACGTGGTGTTTCCAGATTGGCTATCTGACACATCTTATTGAAGAGAACGTTGGGAGGCAGGTGTAGTTCCAGACTCAAGTCCACCATTTTCCGGTGGAACATCGGCTTCACGCCTACAGGTTTCTGTAGGTAGATCTGCATCAGAAGCAGCCAGTAGTCGTCAGACCATTTAGCGTTTTTTGCCATATTCTCTTGTTTTTTTGTTTTCAGACTGCGACGGCAATGTCTGGATGCCAGAGCATAACCTTGCCGCTATACAGTGAGGCCTGCACATCGATGAGTCGTTGGTTGCTGCTGCCTCGGAAGAGCAGATCGGGGTCGTGAAGCTTTTCAATATACGGACCGTCGACAAGCACATCAATTTGCTCCAGCAGCTCTCGCTGTTCCTGCGTGATGAGCGACTCATAAGTGAAGCCGGTGAAACACCAGATGTCCTTATTGGTACGCTGGTGAATCTCACGGGCCAGTTCTGCAAAGGCTGCGGCTTGATACATCGGGTCACCACCGCTAAAGGTGACATTGGCATAAGGATCAGCCACGATGATCTTCATGATGTCATCAACGCTCATCTCATGTCCCTGATCAAAGGCCCATGACTGTGGATTATGACAGCCAGGACACTTGTGACGGCAGCCGGCACAGTAGATGGAGGTCCGGAAGCCCGGACCGTCCACCATCGTATCCTCTATGATATCTAATACCCGTATCATTCTTCACTCTTCATTCTTCACTGAACAAGTCTTGTGCTCCGTGATCGATATGTGTCACACGGTCGTTCAGCTCTGCCAGTTTGCCACTGTTCCAGCGGTCGGTGGTACCCACCAGATAACCCGTGATACGCTGGAGTTTGTCGATGTTGGTAGAGCCGCATTTCGGGCAGCGCTCCAGATGGTCGTCAGCATTCTCGTAGCCGCAGTCCATACAACGGTTACGGTTGTGGTTCACGCTGCCATAGCCCATGTTCAGTTGGTCCATCATATCCACCACGCTCATGATTACCTGTGGGTTGTGGGTGGCATCGCCGTCAATCTCCACGTAGAAGATATGTCCGCCACGGGTCATCTCATGATAGGGAGCCTCAACCTCGGCCTTATGACGGGCTGAGCACTTGTAGTACACAGGTACGTGGTTGGAGTTGGTGTAATAGTCACGGTCGGTGACACCTGGGATGCTACCGAACTTCTGACGGTCCTTTTTGGTGAATTTTCCACTGAGACCTTCTGCAGGAGTGGCAAGTACGGAGTAGTTGTGATGATATTGTTCACAGAAATCGTTCACGCGTTGGCGCATGTATTTGATGATCTTCAGACCTAACTCCTGACTCTCCTGGCTCTCTCCGTGGTGTTTTCCTGTCAGGGCCACAAGACATTCGGCCAGTCCGATGAAACCGATGCCAAGGGTACCTTGGTTGATAACGCTTTCGATGGTATCATTGGGCTTCAGCTTGTCGGCACCAATCCACAGACTCTTCATCAGCAATGGGAATTGCTTGGCGAAGGCCGTCTTCTGGAATTGGAAACGGTCGTCGAGCTGTTTTGCGGTTATTTCCAGCAGGTTATCGAGCTTTGCAAAGAACATATCAATGCGCTTCTGCTGGTCGGGCTCCTCCATACACTCGATGGCAAGTTTCACGATATTGATGGTCGAGAAAGAGATGTTACCACGGCCGATGGACGTCCTTGGACCGAAGCGATTCTCAAACACACGGGTACGACAGCCCATGGTGGCCACCTCGTGGATATAGCGCTTCGGGTCGTCAGCGCGCCAGTCGGGATCCTGGTTGTAAGTGGCGTCGAGGTTCAGGAAGTTAGGGAAGAACCGTCGTGCAGTCACCTTACAGGCCAGCTGGTAGAGGTCGAAGTTACGGTCCTCAGGCAGGTAGTTCACACCCCGCTTCTTCTTCCAGATCTGTATGGGGAAGATGGCTGTCTCACCGCCGCCTACGCCCTCGTAGGTGGAGAGTAGTATCTCACGCATGATACAGCGTCCTTCGGCGGAGGTGTCCGTTCCGTAGTTAATGGAAGAGAACACCACTTGGTTACCACCGCGCGAGTGGATAGTGTTCATATTATGGATGAAGGCCTCCATTGCCTGGTGTACGCGACCCACGGTCTTGTTGATAGCATGCTGCTGGGCACGTTCCTTGCCCGTCAGTCCGTCAAGGGGCTTCTTGATATAGTCCATCAAGGGCTCGTCGTAGAGGTCCTTGTAACTCTCACCATTCAGGTCTTCCAAAGCTTTCAGCTCCTCGATATAGCTCATGCGGACGTAGGGCGCCAGATAGAAGTCGAAGGCAGGGATGGCCTGTCCACCGTGCATCTCGTTCTGGCAGCATTCCATTGATATACAGGCCAGTACAGAGGCTGTCTCAATGCGTTTTGCCGGTCTTGAAGCACCATGTCCTGCAATAAAACCACAAGTCAGGATGTTGTCCAACGGATGCTGCACACAGGTCAGCGACTTGGTGGGATAATAGTCTTTATCGTGGATATGCAGGTAGTTGTGATTCACGGCCTCTCGGGCCTCTTCGCTCAACAGGTAGTCGTCGACGAAGGGTTTGGTGGTCTCCGAGGCAAACTTCATCATCATGCCAGCTGGTGTGTCGGCGTTCATATTGGCATTTTCACGTGTGACATCATTGTTCTTGATGTTCACGATATCGAGGAACACGTCGCGTGTCTTGGCTTTACGGGCTACAGAGCGCTGATGACGGTAGGCAATGTATTTCTGAGCCACATCTTTGCGGCTCGATTTCATCAGTTCCACCTCCACGGCATCCTGAATCTGCTCCACCGTCATCTGACTCTCACCACGCTGTGCGATATGGTCAGTAATCTGGTACAAGAGACGTTCGTCCTCACCCTTGTCCGTGTGGAGCATGGCCTTACGGATGGCTGCCATGATTTTCTGTTCATTGAAGCCTACAATACGTCCGTCGCGCTTTACAACTGTTTGGATCATATATTATTAAAGTTTTTAGTCTATAATCGCTTGCAAAGTTAGCAATAAAAAATGAAAAGCTCCCCATTTTGAGGAACTTTTCTTATGTTAATTAATGTAAAGTTACGCGTTTCGTAACCTGCCTTTTATTGCTTTGCGCTGAAAGCCAACGCATAAACGCGCATCTGCTTCACCATTGCTACAAGTCCGTTGGAACGCGTAGGCGATAAATGCTCCTTCAGACCTATCTCTTCAATAAAATAAAGGTCGGCATCGAGTATCTCCTGGGGGGTATGGTCGCTGAGTACGCGGATGAGCAGGGCGACGATACCTTTCACAATCAGCGCGTCGCTTTCGGCGCGGAAGTGAATCTTCTCATCGGCGTAGTCTGCTACCAGCCACACACGACTTTGGCAGCCGTCGATCAGGTTCTGTTCGGTTTTGTATTTCTCCTCGAGTGGTTCTTGTTCATTGCCCAGGTCGATGAGCAGTTGGTACTTGTCCATCCAGTCATCGAAACCGGAGAACTCCTCGATGATTTCGTCTTGAATCTCGTTGATGGTCATCTCACTATTCACTTTTCACTATTCACTTTTCACTAACTTAAAGAGCTTATCGCTGGGGCGGACTTTGTCGGTGACGGCAATGGATACGCGGGTGCCTTGTTCGGCAATCTGGACAGGACCGTTATCACCGTGTATCTCATCGGCAGTGACGTACATCACACCTGTTGTAGGACCGGTGATGAGCATCTTATCGCCCACCTTGAAGGTGTTGGCCTCGACGGTGAACTCTGCCACACCGAGTTTGGAGAAGTATTTCACTCCTTTACCAATATAGACTTTGCGCTCGGTGGCGTTGGAGCCGTAGTTCTTGTTCCACTCGCCCATGAGCTGGCCCTGATAGTAACCGTCCCAGAAGCCGCGGTTAAAGACGGTGGCGAGACGTTCGTCCCATTCATCCTTCTTTTCTTCTGTAAAGGTATCGTTGAGTACGGCTTGGATCGCTTCCTTATAGCACTTTACGACGGTATACACATATTCAGGTCCGCGGGCACGACCCTCGATCTTGAACACACGCACGCCAGCCTTCATCATTTTATCGATGAAACGGACCGCTTTGAGGTCTTTGGGCGACATGATATATTTGTTGTCGATGTCGAGTTGGTAGCCCGTCTCATTGTCGGTGGCGGTATACGAGCGGCGACATACCTGTATGCACTCCCCACGGTTGGCAGAACGGTTGGCAGCGTGCAGACTCATGTAACACTTGCCGCTGATGGCCATACAGAGCGCACCGTGACAGAACATCTCGATGCGTATTTGTTCCCCGCCTGGGCCGCAAATGTGCTCTGCCTCTACTTGACGGTATATCTCCGCTACCTGGTCCATATTCAGTTCACGGGCGAGTACCACGACATCGGCAAACTGTGCATAGAACTTCAGCGCCTCGATGTTCGAGATGTTCAGTTGGGTGGAGAGGTGTACCTCCTGTCCCACCTTATTACAATACGTCATCACGGCCACATCCGATGCGATGACGGCTGAGATGCCCGCCTCTTTGGCAGCGTCGATGATTTCGTGCATCAGGGGGATATCCTCGCCATAGATAATGGTGTTGACGGTGAGGTAGCTCTTGATGCCGTGTGACTCGCACTCTTGGGCAATGTCGCGCAGGTCGTCGATGGTGAACGTGGAGGCGGAGTGCGCCCTCATGTTCAGTTTCTCGATGCCGAAGTAGATGCTGTCTGCTCCTGCCTGTATCGCTGCCGCCAGAGACTCGCGAGAGCCCACGGGTGCCATGATTTCAAAGTCTTCTATTCTCATTTGGGTTGCAAAGGTACGACTTTTTTAGCATTGTGCAAACGTTTTTGCATGATTTAGCAAAAAAAGTTTTTGTTAACGTCCTGATTTCTAGAGATTATTTGTATCTTTGCAGAGTCAATGAAATAACTAACGACGATATGCGAAGACTTTTTATTTTATCGGCCCTTGTGGTCTTGAACATGACAGTGATGGCAGCAAAAAAGAGTATGATAACCCGTATTGACCCAACCGACTGGTATGTTGGTCTGAAGAACCCCTCTGTGCAGTTGATGGTCTATGGCAACGGCATCCGTGATGTGCAAAGTGTAACCACCGATTATCCTGGTGTCACCATCGACAGCTTGGTGCGCCTCGACTCACCCAACTACCTTCTTATATATATTAATGTAAAGGACGCCCAGCCAGGTACGATGACTTTGAAGTTTGATAAGATCAAAGTGGAGTATCAGTTGAAGGCGCGGGAGATGAGTGGTGAGAAGCGGATGGGCTTCACCAATGCCGATGTGCTGTATATGTTGATGCCCGACCGTTTTGCTCAGGGCGCAGGTCATAACCCGCAGGTGAAGGGTATGCGCAGTTATAAGGAAGACCGCACGAAGCCCTCGTTGCGTCATGGCGGCGATCTGAACGGTATCAGGGAACATTTGGACTATTTCAAGGAGTTAGGTGTGACAGCGTTATGGTTCACGCCTGTTTTGGAGAACGACTCCCCCGACCAAGCGAACGGTTTTTCTACCTATCACGGTTATGCGACCACCGATTATTACAAGGTAGACCCCCGTTTTGGCTCCAATGCCGATTACAAGCGTCTTTGTGATGAAGCCCATGCCAAGGGTTTGAAGATTGTGATGGATATGATTTTCAACCATAGCGGTTTTGAGCACCCTTGGACGCACGATATGCCGTCGAAGGACTGGCTCAATGTGCCCGAGTGGCTTTCTGAGGAAAAGAGCGGTCGCGACCCGATGACAGGTTTCACGTCCAATGCCGATGGTACCGAGCCAGCCAAGTCAGCCTATTTGCAGACATCCTATAAGCTCACGCCTGTGCTTGATCCCTATGCCTCAAAGGTTGATTTGAAGGAGACCACTGAAGGTTGGTTTGTGCCCTCTATGCCAGACCTCAACCAGCATAACCCCCATTTGATGCGTTATCTGATTCAGAACAGTATCTGGTGGATTGAGACCGTCGGTATCGACGGCATCCGCATGGATACCTATCCATACGCATACGCCGATGCGATGGCTCAGTGGATGAAGGAGCTCGATGCGGAATATCCCAATTTCAACACTGTTGGTGAGACCTGGGTTACGGAGCCCGCCTATACTGCTGCCTGGCAGCGCGACTCCAAGCTTGTTGAGAAAAACTCCTATCTCAAGACGGTGATGGATTTCTCGTTTTTTGACAAGTTGAACCAAGCCAAGAACGAGGAGACCGATGCCTGGTGGAACGGTTTGAATCGTCTTTACAATTCATTCTGTTATGACTACCTTTATCCGAACCCGTCGAGTGTGATGGCTTTCATTGAGAACCATGATACCGACCGTTTTCTTGGCAATGGCTGTGACACGTTGGCTTTGAAGCAGGCTTTGGCTTTGTTGCTTACTGTGAACCGTATTCCGCAGCTCTATTACGGTACGGAGGTGTTGATGAACGGCACGAAGGAAGTGACCGACGGCAATGTACGTAAGGACTTCCCCGGCGGTTTTCCAGGTGATACACACAATTGTTTTACAAAAGAAGGTCGTTCGAAGGCCGAGCAATCGATGTTCCAGTGGCTTAGTCGTCTGCTCCATTGGCGTCAGGGCAATGATATTATTATAAAAGGTACGATGGTACAGTTTATTCCTTATAACGGTATCTATGTCATTGCCCGTCAGTATCAAGGTCGTACTGCGCTTACCATCCTTAATGGCACCAGCAAACCTGCCACCCTCGATGTTGCTCGCTATGCTGAGGTGATTGGCAATGCTACCCGTGTGAAGGATATCCTGACGAACCGTTATTGCGATCTCTCCCGCAACTTTGAACTTAAGCCTCGTCAGAGTCTGATTTTAGAATATTGATGACGTTGGATTAGTACACCATTGCATGGATGATTTCGTGAGTCATCTTTTTCGTTGAAAAATCTTTCCTCGGAGCAGTAATAGAACAGTTATTGGTCGTTTATTACGGCTGCTTAATAGAGATATTAGGCAGCCGAATTTGTTAAAAGAGGTTAATTGTAGGGGGGGGTAAATGGAAAAATGGCAAAAAATAAGGGGTAAATGGCAAATTTTCGCTATTTTATGATACAACATATTTAATTTTTTGTTATCTTTGCAGCGTCAAATTGATTTGAAAATGCATTTTCTAACAAAAATAATCATAACAGTATCACTGTTATTGAGCTTAATAACCACTCGGGCCGGTGCCCAAACCTTGGCACTCCGCACCAATCTACTCTATGACGCCACGCTCTCTCCCAATCTTGGTGTAGAAGTGCGACTAGATTCCACGTGGTCTGCGGGTATCAATGTTGGGTTTAATGCTTGGGACATCGACAAAAGCAAAAATAAGAAGTGGCGCCACATCCTTATTGCGCCTAATATCCGTCACTACTTCGGACAGAAGCGTGACACGTTGAATCATTATAGTTTTAACGGCGATCGTCTGGTTGATGTCCGCCATGACTCGGTGGCCATCTATAATAGTGGTCACTATCTGGAGTTGGATGCTATCTATAGCCATTTCAATGTGGGAAACGTCAAATTCCCGTTCGGACTATACAAGTCTGTCCGCGACCGTCGTCTTCAGGGTGACCTGTTGGCGCTTGGCGCGAAATACGGTTATGCCTGGATTCTGGCGCGCGACTGGCGTGTGGAGGCCGAGGCAGGTGTGGCTGTCGGCTATGCCTGGTTCAAGGAATATGATTGTGACCACTGCGGTACCTATTACGGCAAGGGAGATCGTATCTTCCTTCTGCCACAGTTAGGTATCAATGTTGTGTATATCATCAATTAGCAAAATAATGAATAATTATAAAAACAATCAAGTTATGAAACAAAATTTCAAGTATGCTTTGATGGGTGCGATAGCACTTACTGGCGCATCTTTTTTCTCCGCTTGCTCGTCGAACGAGGAAATTATTGACAATCCGGACTACAATCCTGAGACAAAATCGGTAAAAACAACTATTTCTCTTAGTGTTAATCCTGCTAATGCCAATGCGAATAGTAGTACACGCCAAGCGGAAGCGATTGCTCAAGTTGGTACCTCTCCAGTCTTCCGTGGTATCACAAATATGCTTCTGATTCCATCATCTAGCGCAATCAGTGCTTCTACTGAAACATCAAGTAAAATAGAACTTGAAGATTATACATTTGATCCCTCTACGAATCATAAACTCTATGCAAATAAGGACGTGTCTGTAGGTGTATCTAATTTTCTGTTCCTCGGAAAGGCAAAGGATAATGCAGCAACAAGCTCTTCTGATATAAATACGAAATTGGCTAGTGGCTATACAACAAATAATTTTGCTTCGGCAGCTACTGTGGGAGCGATTGCAGTATCTCCTGCAGCTATCGCAACTACCTCAGGTGATTGGGCAACTCAGTCTGCGGCTCTTGCCGCATATCTGAAAACAATTGCAGATGCAACAGGTTGGGCAGAAAATGCTAACGTGAGTTTGAATGGTATGCATGCCAAATTTACAAGAACGACAATTACGGCAGGATCAGCCTCAGCAGTGCTACTGACATTGCAGGATCTATATAAGAAAATTAATGGTCTTGATGCTTCAACCGAGACAAATATCCGTGGCGCAATAGCTGCTCAAGTGGACGTTAATGGAACTGTTGCGGATAATAATTTGTCTCTTGCTTGGAAAAATACTTGTACTTTTAAAGATTTTCCTGCATCTCTTGGCCTGCCTGAGGGCTCTGCTCAGTATAAGTATAACACAACAAACAGCAGTTTTGAATATGTGACAGATAACACAAATGCTACGACAACGGCAGTTTCGGATTTTGTATATCCTAATGAACTTTATTATCTGACAAGCACCCCAATCAAGGTGTCTTCTACTAAGACAGAAACTTGGCCGACTACTTCTGCTGATTGGATGAATTCAGAATGGACAAGTTGGACAGATGTTGTTGATGGAAACACAAAAAATATTGCTTTAAAGTATAATGTCCAGTATGGCTCTGCGTTGCTTGCCACACAAGTGAAATGTGCTGCAACAACGCTTTATGACAATGCTAAGCAACTAGACCCAGATAATCCTGGAGCAAATAAAGCAATTGATGTATCTACTAATCATTTCCAACTGACGGGCGTTATCGTTGGTGGTCAGCCTTCTTCAGTGGGATGGAATTTCTTGCCTTCTACAGGTACATTTAACAAAGCAATATATGATCCTATGACGCCAACAGATGTGACAACAAGTAATACAGCAGCTAATTATACCCTTGTTTTTGATGATAGAAGAGCAGAAAAGTCTGATGTCAATATTTGTTTGGAGTTCCTGAACAACTCTGGACAGGACTTTTATGGAAAAGATGGTGTCATCTTAAATGGCCAGAAATTTTATTTGATAGGAAGACTAAACGTTACTTCACAAACTACTGATCCTTTTTCGAGTATTGGTACTGATGATGCGGAGGATTCTTTTATTCCATCTCGTGATCTTCGTGCATTTATCCAGGATTTTACGACAACAGCTCAATTTGTAATTACTGCAGGTAGCGCTGATGGAACGATTGCAGGTTCTTTGACAAAGGCAATGTCTACCATTCCTGACCTTCGTGCTTCTTCTCAAACGATTGGTTTGTCTGTTGATCTGACTTGGAGAACGGGAATTACTTATTCAAGTAATCTGGGGGAATAATCACTCGGAAAGGAGAAGTTGAAACGTTGCAGAACCATAAGGCACCTATTTGCGGGGGCGGCTTTCGGGGCTGTCCTCGTGGGCTGTTCTATGATTGACGAGGATCAGAGTGACTGCGGTGAGGAGACGAAAATGGAGTACGAGCTGGAGCTGATAACAAATATCACCACTGAGGTGGAGACTCAGCTGAACACTCAGACGGACGTGTCCCTTGCCGCCTCGTTGAAAGACCATCTGGGCGATATCTTCTCCGACTTCGCTCATGATGTCAACCTCCTCTTCTACGGCATTGGGAGCGACTCGACTCTGTTATATCACGATGAGCATATCATGGATAACTCGGAGTCTAGTTACACACTCTACATTCCCCGCGAGAAATACATGCATCTTGCTGTGGCCAATATCGAAGATGACCCTGTGGTGCGATTAGAAGATACGGAGAGTTGTCATACGGCTGTGCTTCGGCAGGTCGAGGGCGACACCATCGACTCGCACAACACAGGTATTTTCACGGCCCGTCAGTTGATGCAGATGTTTGAGGGCATTGACCAGACGTTCAACGTCAAACTATACATGTGTAACTGCTCTGCGATGCTCGTCGTTGATCCCAATGGTCACGATATCAGTGGTATGAATGTCTTCACAACTGGCTTCGCCACTGCGTTCTTCATTGCTGACAGTGTCTATGAGTTTAAGACGCCCTCGCCAATGATCCGCACCAAGCGGCTGGAGCCCGATGAGAATGGCCATGTTGGGTTTGTATCCGTGAATTTCCCTTCACGCGAGCCGTCGACTCCGCAACCGACTGAGGCCAGACAGACTCGAACCGTTATCGAGACGACCGAGCCATTCATTGCCCAGCCTGGTGACGAGGTGTTGTGGGAGTTCCATATCTTCCTGCCTCAGCCCGATGGTTCCATCACAAAGACCGTCCTTGGTATCCGTGAACCATTGCGGGCAGGACAGTTGAAGATTGTAAGGGTGAGAGTGGGTGACAGTGGCGCCATTGAGTCCGAAGCCCCAGAAGTAGGTGTTAGCGTCACTCTGGACTGGAAACCAGGTTCTATATATAACCCCCAACTCTGAAAGAGTGAAAAGATAGATTGTGAATTGAGATATTTGGAACGATATATCAGGTTGTCTTGGTTGTCCATGTTATTGTTGACGTGGGCAAGTTGCGGAGATTATGACGCTGATGACAGAGCCAACGCTTTTCTTGGCAGCGGTGTCAGCTTGGCCTTAGGTATATCTACCCATGGGAATGTCACCCGAATGTCGGATGCAGTGGTACAGGAGGAGGGAAGTGTCTATCGTGGCCTGGATATTCTCAGCATAACACCTTTTGCCATCAATGGTGAGGATTTTGCCAATCACGATTGGAAGATAGTAAATACAGACGTATCCTTACTGCAGCTTGGCGATGTCAGCCCAGTTAGTGTCACAACGCCGACGTTCCATCTCTATAAGAGCTACAGTATGACTATAGGTGTAAACGCGTTCCTTGTTTATGGAAAACCACTAACAACATATACAGATAAAGCTATTAACGGCTCACTGTTGTATATGAGCAAAGAAGAAAGTAGCATGGAGCCGTTATCAGACCTCATTACTCCGAATCTTCAGAAATTACGGTTTACGCTCGACCCCATCTGTACGCTTAATGCTGTCCCTGCTGAGGCAGGATTATTGGCAGGTTATCTGAATCATATTGCTCAGGCGAAAGCAGGTGATAACGGCGTTTCTTGGAAGGATACTACTGATCCGATGCTAAAGAAGATCTTCCTGTTCTTCACGGGTCAGAACAACGAAGAGAACATGATGCTGGCAGGCTCCAGCATGAACGTCATGGCTCATGTCAATGCTCTCTACGAAAAGGTCAATGATCTTTCATTTGAGGAAAATAGTGTGGGAGCTCTATTAAAGGCTGACATAGTCAATCGCATCCAAAGCTATACGGCAACGGGGCTTTCTATGACCTATTCGAACGGGAAACTGACAAAGTTAAAACTAAAACTAATTAAGGAAGAGACAGAAGTTGATTATCCTTCTTTTTTAGACCTCCCCGATGGTGCTGCAGCCCTGCGTTGGGTCAGTAATGAGTTTGTTCCACGTATTGCGACAACACCTGAGGACAACATCAACAACATTGGCCGTTTCTCTTACCCGGCTGAGTTGTTCTACTATGTAAACAGTCGGATAGACACTTCAAACAGTCCTGTTGGAGAGGAGATCTATAATAGCTATTCCAAATGGGAAGATGTGCGGAACAAATATGAGTATCAGCCGGGTACGGTGTCGGTCAATACTAGGTCCGTGGCCATTCATGATCCCCTTCAGTATGCGGTCGGACGGTTAAAGATGACGATGAAAGCTGAAACCACAACAGGGAAGCTAAAGGATTCTAAGGGTAATGATGTGACGCTGACTTCCAATGCGTTCCCCTTGACGGGCGTCATTGTTTGCAACCAGCACCCTGTGGACTTCAACTTTAAGCCTATCCTTGAAAATGGAGTAGCTTCGCATGTTGATGACGCTTTCATCTACGACAGTCAGGTGAAAAAGGATGAAGTTACGTATTGTTATTTGACTACGGCTGAGGAAAGCATTCCATCAACGCTGGTGTTGCAGACTTACGATACAGGTGAAGGTAATGATAGGAAAGGGTCTGAAGAAGTCACCTTAGTCATGGAGTTCTTGAACAATAGCGGCCAAACTTTTTATGGAAAGAGTTGTGTCATCTATCCAGGTACGAAGTTCTACTTGATAGGAAAGGCCAATCCGTTGGAAGCCTCGTCATCAAGTGCGGCACCAGAAGCCGTGGGGCGCGTTTTTACGCAGGATCATGTGACGACCGTTAACACAAAGGTGGAGTCATTGGCCAATGCCTACAACGTGTTGCCGGACTTCCTAGGCGGACGATTGGAGTTGGGTGTGGAATTGGTTTCGAGCTGGGTTCAGGCAGAGACCACAAATGTGATATTGAAATGATGAGTGAGTTGAGAGTCATAGGTCTGATGTTCTTCGTACTGCTGCTAGCAGCATGCAGCAAGAATGAGGATTCGCCGGAAGAGATCCAGCCGGTCATCAATGTCTATGTCTATTCGCCTGACCATCCGGTGGTTACCCGTGGTGATATCGGAAACGTTGATCCGATAGAGAAAGAGAGCCTTATCAATAGCCTTCAGATATGGGTGTTTGAACATGGTACGGAAAATCTGGTCTCCTATTATCAACCCGAAACTGTTAGCAACCTGAATGATGACAAAGGTGTAACCTATCAGTTGAATGTGAGTGAAGCTTTCGCCAAGGCTGACCCGAAGCCGACTGTAGATGTCTATGTCGTGGCGAATGTAAAATCAGAAAACTGTGGATTATCCTATGGGGAAGAAACGACTAGGGCAACCTTGGAAGAAGCAAAGATTGGCAGTAGCTATTTCGGCTTGTCTTCCCTAGTAGCCGCGGTTCCTGGAGCAGGCCTCCCCATGTCGGGTGTACTGCGCGACGTAGCTGTCACTGGCTCGGCTCCCGTATTTAAGATTTCCTCGGTGAAACTGACTAGGGCGGTGTCAAAGTTGTGTTTCATTTTCAGCAGAGACAAATCGGGTGAAGTCGTGAAAATATCAAGCATCAAGTTGGGCGTAGAATTAGGTTCTGAAAATCAAGAGACACAAATCTCCCAAATTCCAACGGAAGAGTATCTGTTCTTGAAAGCCGATAATAGTTTATATCATATTGGCAGTATTTATGAGAATGGCGTTACGGAGTTATTGCCAAGCGACTCTCCTCTAAGGAATGATATCAATTCGAATGATGACCCTCTTAAATATACCTATCAGTCAGGACAAAATGCGCAGGATTATGAGAACCTGATTGCTGCTGGCGTGAGTGACGGGAAATTGTCAGGTGTGGGGCCATACTATCTGCGTGAGACTGATAAACAATTATCGGGTGTCATTAGCTATAAGAAGGGTATAAGCGAAGATGTTTACAAAGCTGAGTTTAAGATGAAAGCTGCCGGTGACTTCTCACGTAACCATACATGGATTATCTATGCTTATTATGGTGTAGATGGCATGAAGGTTGTTACGGTCTATTCCCAGAATTGGACAGAGGTCAGTTCAGAATCTCATGACGTGTATAATTGGTAGATGTAAAGGTGATATGAAATATGTGATACATAAATATGAATTTCGCGTAAGGCTGCTGATATTGATGTCCGCGGTCATCCTGTTGGCTGCCTGTTCTGATGATACAGACAGATTGCAGGCGGAGACAGATACGCTTCAGATAGCGGCTTATACTCAGGACATGACCAGCCCCTCCTGGCCTGCTACTACGCGTGCCGTTACTGTTCCATCAGGTTATTCTCAATATACCGGCTCTGCCAGCATCGGTGTCTTTATGACACCAAGCGAAACGGAAATGACGCTCATTACTTATGAGGATAAGGTTTGGCATTCTATGGTTAAAGTCACAGATCAGACAGAATATTATATTTATGGCTATATGCCTGCTTATGCTTCATGTACAATCTCACCGAATACCAGTTTCGCTGACGGGGCTATTCTGACATTTAATAATGTACCCTCGGTAATGTCTGAGGATTTCAGCGTGATTACAGGTGTCTTGCAGTTAGAGCCCAAACCTGATTTTGCAGGAGTGCCGTTAGAAGAGGGTACTATGAAAGCAGGGGCATTTAAATACACAGGGAAAGTTAGTGGCAGTAATTTTGTGAACCTGATGTTCGACCACCTCTATGGTGCCCTGAGCATCAGTTTAATGGTGGATGCCGACTATCATGCCCTGCGCACGATTAAGTTGAAAGAATTTAGGTTAAGGACGAGTGATGCAAGTGGAACATCGAAGAGTAAGGCAAATGTGACAGTTACCCTAAATAAGACAGAGGGCACAAATCCGATCAGCAGCGTCGTATTTGAATTCACGGGTGACGATGCGGGAGACACTCCTTTCTTCCAGTCTTCCACAGGCGAAGAGCTGACCACGGTTTCTAAATCGTTCATGGGTCATTTTATGCCCCAAGACATTACTACATTTGTCTTGACCAGTGTCTATGATGTCTACGACAAGAACGACAATCTCATCCGAAAGGACTGCACGGCCGAGAATACGATAGATATTAACAAACTGTATGACCGTCAGGTTGCAACGCAACGTGGGTGGAAATACAACGTTAATATGACCATCAAGCCCACCTATTTATATATGTTGTCAGACCCAGACTTGGATAACCCAACGGTGATTGTAAATTAAGAGTTAAGAATGAAGAGAATTGCCACCATATTGATGATATTGCTCCTGTGTACGGCTGTTGCACAGGCTCAGAAAGTACGTGGTAACGTATATGGCGGTGGCAACAAGGGAGCCGTTGGTGGCAACACGACCGTCACCGTCTATAGCGGCGACGTCAACAACACTTTCGGTGGAGCCCGTATGGCCAACGTTGGTGGTCGCACATTCGTGAACGTTGATGGTGAGCATGCTTCCGACAATATCACTATTTCCAGCGTCTATGGCGGTAATGACATTGCGGGTACCATTGGTCAGTCAGGTGAAGAGACTACTGTTCCTGAAGAACTACAGAACGTGCGGTCGGAAAAAACAGAAGAAGCGTTAACGGCTTTAGGTCTGACACAGGAAGAGTATAATAAAAAGACGAACGTCATCGACAACTCGTGGAAGACTTTCGTCGCTACCAGCCGTTCTACGAAAGTCGCCGATTCTAAGACCGTTGAAGACAAGTGGATTACCATCGGTAGTCTTTTCGGCGGCGGCAACGGCGAATACCAGTATGAAGAGGACGTTGCAAGCGGAACTGACGAAACAAAGACATATAATGTCTATCAATTACCCCAAAAAGATGGTGATGCGCCCATCGCCACCATCACCGTTGGCAAGGATAAGTCCTATCTTCCTGAGTTGGATAAGACCTATCTGGAAATCAAGGGTGGTAATATCGCCCACGTTTATGGCGGCGGCAACAATGCCACGGTGAAAGTCAATACAACCATCAATATTGACAACGAGAGCGATGACTGTATGAAGTTTGTAACGGCACAAGCCGCAGCATCGGGTAAAACCGTTGAAGCAGTCTTTAACGATCTGAAGTCGATGGTCAAACTCAGTACGTTCCAGACTAACATCACCAGTTTTGAATTCAACCATGCCCGCGTCTTCGGTGGTAATAACAAGGCCGAAATGGCCATCCGTCCGACTTGGAACCTCCAGCAGGGCATCATTCGCGACCTCTATTCCGGCGGAAACCAAGGAACGATGACCAGTCCTGAGGGCCTGCTGTTGGAGATAGATCCGCTATCGAAAAATGCCAATCCTTTGGTTGTCGAAAACGTCTATGGCGGTTGCCGTATGGCCGACGTAGAACCGAGAGTGAACGGTGTCTATACGCCTACATCGAACCTGCCTGGCTATAATTTCCCCAATGAGTTGTCGGCACGTGTGCTGATTCGTGGAGGCGATATCAACAATGTCTATGGCGGTAACGACGTGACAGGCACTGTATATGGCGGTAATGCTATTGGTATCTATACCTCCATCCGTGGTGACGTCTATGGTGGTGGCAACGGTGCTTATGCCTATACAGACAGAAGGGATGACGGTGACTGTAGCGACTTCTACTATGGCTCTGACACTGACATTCATGATCTTAATGCTTTCCGCCCCAATGCTGAGCAGGTGTCTATCCGTCTGATGGGCAAAGGCCCCAATCCTGAAGATTTCACCATTATTAAAGGTTCCGTCTATTTAGGTGGTAACTGTGCGACATTGGATACCAAGAAAACCAATCCTTTAGTGGAGCTGAAGCTGGGTTCTTATGTGATTGCCGACAAGGTGTTCCTTGGTAACAATGGAACTAAAATGGTGGATGAGGATATACTGAAGCTATATGCTAATGTTTATGAGGGTGTAGAGGACTATGCTTCATCGAATTTGAATTTGAAAGAACCCACCATTTTTGCTAACTACATGGAAGGCGTGGCGATGGATTTGCAGCCAAAGATCGTGTTTGATGCCAAATATGTTGATAACTCGAGTTATATTGGCTCCTTCTATTGTGGTGGTAATGTGGGTAGTATGGCTATTCCCGGCAAGAACACCTATAAGATTGATCGGCGTCTGAATATCTTCGAGAAGTTCGTTGGCGGCTGCAATAACGCTAATGTATCAGCCGGCACTTATAACGCTGCATATGAGGGTGGCGTCTTGGGAGCTGATAATGAGCGTCCTGACTTCCTTGACAACAAAGGAAAACCTAAAGACCGCCTACAGATTGACCTTGAGAACCTGACCATTACGCCGCTGCGATGGAATGACGATAAGACCATGCTTATCTGGAACACAAACAAATGGAGTGATGAGGACAAAGACTTTATACCTGTTGAAAATAGTGCTGTTGATAAGGACACCCGTCTGTTAGGCGGTAACGTCTATGGCGGTTGCTATAACAGCGGCCATGTGAACGGAAATGTCATTATCAACATCAATGAGGACGTTTTAAGGAAGGATGAGGTGTTCGGTACGGGGACAGGTTCTAACGGAAGAGACAAACCGGGTGTTGATTTTGAAAATCAGCGCAATGATGTGATGGCTGTGGCTTTGTCGGTGTTCGGTGCCGGTTGTGGTAAAGATACCGAGATATGGGGCAGCACGGCGGTCAACCTGAACAATGGTTACGCTTTCCAGATTTATGGCGGTGGCGAGGAAGGCGTGGTTGGTAAGAAAGTCAATGAATATGACAATCAAGGCCTGGTTGTTGACCAGAAGTATGTCTTTAACCCCGCCTATAGCTGTACTGTCAACTTGAATGGTACATCGCCTATCTATTCTTCTGATGGAACAAGTCAAAGCCTTGCCGAGACTGAATTTATTTATGGCGGCGGTAACGAGGGTGACGTATGTGGCAACACGTATGTCAATCTGGGCAATGGTCGCGTATACGATGCTTTTGGCGGTGCAACTGAAGCCGACATCTTAGGTCATACTGAAGTGTATATTGGCCGACAGCCCAATGGTAATGGCGGTTATAAGGATGGCTTCCCGTGGATTAAGGATATTGTCTATGGCGGCAATGATTTCGGCGGCACCATTTATGGTGAATACGAAGATGGCTTCAATTACATCAGCCGCATCCGCAATTTTGCTTCCGACGGTGGATCGCTTCATGGTAACCCCACGAATGTTGAGCCTGGTGTGCTGAAGTCTGCATCCTATGTTGAGTATCTGCAGGGACGTGTTGACACCATCTTTGGTGGTAACTACGGCTATTATAACTATGCCCTGGAGAAGTATGAAGGTAGCAAAATGCCTTATCTTCCCAACTCTTTCGTGAATATCCGTCCTAACACCAATGGCCAGAATTACATCAAGGGCATCTTTGGCGGTGGTACTGGCTATCCCAAGAACCGTGACGGTGACAAGTCGCAAGACCAGAGCTATGTGCTCATCGACATCCCTGATGGTGTGGAGAAATACGAGGCTGTCGATGTCTTTGGTTCAGGCAGTTATAACGGCCTGGGCATGCGCTTTAGAAAAGCTGATACATTTGAAGACACGTTCAATTCTGATCAGCTCTCAGCCATTGTAGATCTGATACATGGAAAGATAAACGCGGTCTATGGTGGCAGCTATAACGAAGGTATTACGGCTCGAACCGTCATCAATGTGCCAGCGGTATCCACTATCAAGGTTGGTAATATCTTTGGTGGTGCATATGGCACGCAGATTCTCCCACCTTGTGATGTATACGAGTCCAACGTGAATTATCGAAACACGAATGAAGAAGCCCGTGTGTCGGGTTCTGTCTATGGCGGTAACAATAACGAACGCCGCACGCTCTATGCCAAGGTGAACATTTCTTCGCCTGTATGGTCGAATAAAGAAAAAGGCTATCTCGCCACAGTCTATGGCGCAGGAAAAGGTCTGGACACTTGGTCGGAATACACAGAGGTAAACCTGGAAAATGGTGCCAAGGTCTATGAGGTCTATGGTGGTGGCGAGATGGGACATGTGCTCAACGCCGAGAGTTTGCAGAAATATATGCAACTGTATAAGGATGGTCCGTCGAATCAGATTGCGACAGATGACCCTTATTGGAAAGACTCCAGTAAATGGACACTGACAGACGGCAAGCGTATTCCGAATACTGCTGAACTGAAAGCCCGCTGGGCTGCAGATTGGGCTGATGCCTGGACATTAGGTGATTATTATAAACCCACGACAGAATTCAATACATACGCCACTAACGCTTGGACGAACCTCACCAATACAGCACTCGTTACCCACGATGCTGATATGGATGACCGCGACTTCACCGGTTATGCAGAGGAAGACAAGGCACGGGTGTTCAAAAAGTACAATGCCAACGTCCGCATCCACGAGGGTGCCACCGTGGTAGGCTATGCCTACGGCGGCGGTTTGGGAGATAAAGACCTTGCGCTTAGTGGTGATGTATATGGCACTACCTATATAGCCCTGCTTGGCGGTACGGTTCAAAAAGACATCTATGCAGCCGGTACCACTGGTGCGGTATACGATCTCTTCGGCGTGGGTGCCTATAATGCTACCAACAATACCACTGGTTTCACCGCTTCGGCTAATGCCTACGTCAAAGGTGGTTCCTGTCGAAATGTCTATGGCGGCGGTTGGAAAGGTGATGTAGGTTATCACAATGGGGCTATCAGTTCATCGCCTGCTAACGATGTCCTCGGCGAGACGCATGTGGTCATTGGAGATGTGAACGGTTCGACTTTCACCAGCGGCTTCCCCACCGTGCAGCGTAATGCCTATGGTGGCGGTGAGGGTGGTGCCGTCTTTGGAACGGCCCATCTGACGATGTACAACGGTTATGTGGGTTATCAGTATGACGGCAGTCAATATGTAGAGAAGTTAGAAGACGATACCAAGCCCACGCCCAACACTTTACTCAAGGATGCCGGTTGTCTGTTCGGTGGCGGTTATATTGATAACAGTACGGTTGACAAGACGCGTGTGAAACTTTACGGCGGTTCTGTACGTGGTAGCGTCTTTGGCGGTGGTGAGATTGCCGCTATCGGTCGTGGTAACATCAGTAAGACCACTGTCGACGGTAAGACCAAGTATTCTTTGGCGGGCCTCTACCGCCCTGGCAAGACGAACATTGAGATCTTCGGCGGTCATGTATACCGTAATGTGTTTGGCGGTGGCCGTGGTACCGACAACCTGGGTGGTCACGGTTCGCTCAATAGCGACGGCTACGTATTTGGTCAGACTGAGGTACACATCCACGGTGGAGAGATAGGTTCGGTATCAGCTGTGGCCGAAGGTAACGGTAACGTCTTCGGTGGCGGTGATGAGGGATTCGTATATAGTGCCTACGAGAATCCTGACGGCAGTTTCGGCAAGGGCGTAAAGATTGGTGAACGCTATGGAGCTGATGCCCATCAGGGCTACTACTTCAAGCATAAGTGGGACGGAGTAGCAGTAGAAGATTTCATTATGGATGGCGAAGAAAATATCTTCACTGAGGACTGTAAGGTGCTGGTGGAGCCCCATCTGAAAGTCAAGTCGGCAGTAACCATTAATGGCCATAACTATGATGTTGGCGACTATGTGCCTATTGCTGACCTCAACACCTTGAAGAACAAGGATACCGATAGCGACAAATGGAGTTGTCTGGACGACACTGGTATCATCATCCATAATGCTGTCTTTGCCGGTGGTAACACACCATCCGGCTCATTGTCGACTAACGCTAACACTGCCTCAGTGTTCGGTAATGCCACCGCCTCTGTCAACGACATCTTCCACCGTGACATGATCACGCTGGGAACCCGACACACCGGTGGTCTCTATGGTGACGGTAACCTGACGTTGGTCGATGGCTATCGTGAACTGAACATCACAAATTACGGTACCGACTATTATTCCATAGCTAAATCGATTGACATCGATGCTTACCACGCATTGCCCGACCGCGAAGCTGACTACTACGAGCTGAAATACACATGTCTCAAAGACTGTCAAGACAAGGAAGGCACTCAGTATAGGAAGAAAAAGACAGAAGAAGGCGTTACTACCAATGCCTCCACCATCACTGCCGACGAGATGCAGACCCTGTTTGTCATCGATGTGACAGACGCGCAAGGTAATATCGTCATGGAGAACGGAAAACCCAAAAGGAAATCTGTCAAAGACGGCTCTACCGACATTCTTATATATGACGCAGAAAAGGGCGAATGGGTTCCAAATCCTAATAATGGCAGTCCCTATTGGGAAGAGAGTGGTGTACTCCCCGTTTATGCAGGCCGCTTGATGAACTCCATTCAGCGTTCCGACTTCTGTGGTGTGTGGGGAAGCCGCATGGTGATGCAGGGTGCTCAGGACCGTGTGCCTGAGGAGGTGGACTATACCAACTACACCATCAACCGTGTGCGTGAGGTGTCACTGAATAAGAAGACCTCTGCTGCGGGCGACAATGTGGTACACGGTAACTACTTCGGCATCTACAACATCGTGAACTACTTGGGTGCGCTGACCAGCGACGTCGATTTCGGCGATGATACAAGCCGTCCCTATGCACGTACCACCGACAATTCTGACGAAGCAAAATACAAGTGTGAAGCTAATGGCAAAGCATACGGAACAGCATCTTTCTATGACTGGAAAAAGCAATTCTCCACAGACCGTAAACGCAACAATGGTAACAGTCATAACAAGGTGGCGCTGGCCTCAGGTGTCTATCTGGAGCTGACTACTGAGGAAAGCACGGGCAATGGCCTGTATGATAAGGTATGGGGCCCCATCACCGGCGTCATCGAACTGGACCTGATCAACGTGTCGACGGGTATCGGCGGCGGCTTCGTCTATGCTAAGAACCAGCACGGTGTGCGCACCAAGTCGGGTCATAAGAACACGACGCTGACAGCACTGAACGATGGTGCCGTCACCCAGTGGGACTATAACTATAGCGAGACTGAGAATGATGCGAATCAAATGGCATGGGAGACCTCCGGTAACTTTGTCCACAGCACACAGACCATCATCGACGACTGCTATAACGTCAGCAACCGGTATATGGGTGAGGGTAAGATGCCTGCCCATTACTGGTATATCAAGGGTTCCGTCTATGTCTATGACCAGTACATCTCGGCCTACACCGGCGTGCCTAATGCCTATAGCGAGACGGTAGACATCCCGCTGACCATCGCCGCTGCTTCGCATGGTAAGATGAAGTTGTTGGATATCATGCCCAACCGCTATGCCTACTACGCTTCTCCTGGTGTGAAGCTGGAAGATAACAAGAAGCTGGTCATCAACGAGAAGACCTATTACAAGAACGATCCCATCAGCTATTGGGATTGGTATCTGCTGAGTAAGTCTGAGAAAGACCTCTTCGTAGAGAAGACCTTCGTGAACTGCATTACCTGTAAGATTGATGGTAAGGAATACGAAGCAGGTACCTACGTCATGACCGATGCGGAGTTTGCGGCCTATAAGAACAGCTCGCACACCTATACCAACGCCGAAGGTGAAACCATCCTCGATGCTGACAAGAATGCTGCCGATGCCGACTACATCTTCCGCTCTTCCAACATCGTCAGTCACGACAAGGGCTATATTCTGACCTATGAGCTGAACAACCCCAGCCAATGGGATAACTGGTACACGCTTAAGAGTGGCAACTATAGGGAAAAGAAGACGTTGGCAGAGTACGAAGCCATGGATGTCAACACTAGGGCGAACTATTACGATGGTCCTACCTATCGTCTGAAGAGTACATACACGGATGGTATGCTGCTTGGCCAGCGCTCATACAAGGTTGGTGAGTTGATAGCCAAGAGCATAGAGGTCACCTATCAGGATATCAAGACGAACTACTCAACTGCTATCCCGACTGACGATGATCATAAGCAGGCCGAATTTGAGGAGGCTTACATAGTTCCTAATAAGATTACCGTTACGGAAGGGACTTCGGAGCATCACTATAATCCAGGCACTGCCGTGGACAAGACATTTGCACAAAGCCAAAACATCGCTAGTGATGACAACAAGGCCTACGTCTGTACTAAGACCATCCAGGTCACGAAAGAGGATGTCATCTACAAAGACTCAAAGATGAAGAAGTCTGAGGTGAATGCCTACATCAGTGATGTGAATGGAAAGATGAATGCTATCAAGACTGGCGCAAGTGATATGACGACCGAGGACATCAAGGCATTATTGACCACTGGCGAAGGTGCTATTACTGCCGAAAACAAGAAGGCACTGACGGATTTGGCAACCCTGAGAGACGAACTGAAGACGAATCTCGTTGAGGCCTATTATTGTAAGACGGCCGGTCTCTATGGCGGTAACTACTTTGTAAGTGGGCAGAACTACCGCGGATTGGAGGCTTGGAGTTCGCTGACGGCTGCTGACCACGAGATGTTCGAGTATAACTACGATGCACTGGATGTGCTCATCGATCCCAACTACAGCGGACGTGAAGGCCAGAAGTACCAGTACGATGGCAACTATACGTCTGAGGAAGCAGTGAGAGATGCGACGAATGGTAATAAGGCCGGCTACTCCGTGCCGCAGAGTGTGGACTACACGGCTTCGTATAACGGCAAGGACGCTGATCCGACAGAAACTGCAGAAGGCGTAAATAATGGTAAGAAATACATGACGGCTGCGACTACCATCGTTCCTAGCGGCAAGGTCTATGTCGGTGATGAACTGACCCGTGATCAGTATGAGGCTCTGCCCAATGAGCAGCGCCATTACGCTCCTATAGCCGTGAAGGCTGGTACCAACATTTACTACGTGGTGAACACCGCCTTCCAGATTGGTAGCACGCCATATGCCGTTGGAGAAACCATCAGCGGCGAGAGCTTCAATGGACTGCCTAGTGCCGAACAAGCCAATATCACAACATTGAGTTTTGCCACCACTCCTACTGTAGATCAGACCATTTACTACTGCCGTGAGAGCTACACGCCGAGTGTAACCACTAACACATTGAGTGGTATTTCTGGTGCTGGTACGGGTGCCGCTGGTAGTTTGGGAACCCTTATCGGTGAATCACAGTATAAAGAACTACCCAACCAGCAGCGTAACTTCACCATCCACGGCATCTCACCCACTGAGACCAGCACGCTGTACGTGAGCCGTGAAAGTAATATCTACGACCTGTCGAAGGAGAAGATCATCACCGTCATCTATGAGTATGACTACGACGAGACTGACGGCCAAGGCAACGTGACACCTATCAGCGAGCGCCACGTGGTGAACATCCACCTGATGTTCAAGAGCGGTGTGCCCATTGTGGAGGATATCACAGCGCCTGACATCATCCTGCCTGGTGACTATACGACGATTTCTGAGCCTGACGTCACACCAGGTGCCTACGAGGTGACTGGTGGTGGTTGGGAGTTGTTTGAGTCGCAACGCGATGCCGAGAGCCACAGTAACGGTGTCGACTACAATCCGAATGACGATCCGCTCTACTGGTATCAGGATGGTTACTACGTGGCCTACTACGCCAAGAGTTATGCCGGTCGCACTTATTCTAATTATGTACCCGTGAGCGTGGCCAACTACCACGACCTGGCCGATGTGATGTCGGATGAGAACAAGAGTCACCACATGTACATCGACAACAAGAACGTGAAACGTGCGCCGAAGATCTATATTAACGACTACACCGGCAGTGGAAAGAACGGTCTTGACCTGTTCAAGAACCTCTATGACCTGTGCTTACTCACTACTCCTGCTACGAGTGGTGCCCTTAATGGCCATGCTCTGCTCAACGATCGTGTTAAGGCAGGAAATAACTTGGAGTTCTTCTTGCGCACGGATATCAACCATACGGGCAGTTGGATGCCTATCGCATCTGGCGAGAACGAGCCTTGCTTCAATGGCACCTTCCACGGCGACGGCCATACCATCAGCGGACTTACACCAGCGGAAGGAACGACCGGATCTCTGTTCGGTAAACTTTGTGGCAACGTCTATAACCTCGGAGTAACGGGTTCGTTCACAGGTGCCGGTGTGGCCGATACGGGTGACGGCTATGTGGAGAGTTGCTGGGTGAAGAGTTCGGCCACAGTCAACAGTAATGTCATGGCTGTATTCGGTAATCCGAAACGTAGAGATGGTGAAAATAAAATGCAATTAGTCAACTGCTATTATCCTGAGAGCAACGTCTACAGCGAGGTCTCTAACGTCCACGGTAATGCCACCAAGATGCTTGATCTCGCTTTCTACAATGGTGAGGTGGCCTACGACCTGAACAATTTCTATCTGAATAAGCGTTATTATGACAGCAAAGGACAGACAGAAGGTACTTTGTATCATTACTTCAAGCCCGACGACAACGGCGATTTGACTAACACGACGGGTTATTATCCTGCTTTCACATCCGCGGTTGCCCAATATGGCAATATCGGCTATGTGGAGGACCGCTTTGCTGACGGCGACTTCCGCTTTGCCGGCGGTGTCATCCCTGATGCAGAGGATGAGCACCACTGGGTAGCAACCGTTACGGACACAGGCGGACAGACCAAGGAGGATGACCGTTACTCGCCCATCTGGCCCGACGACTATATCTTCTTCGGACAGAAGCTGACCTATGGATGGGCAGCCACGCACCAGGAAGTGCCAACGGCTGTCGTAAGGGATGGTGGACGCCTGTCTCTCGATGCCAATGCCAACCGCGTCTACCGTGCACCGGCCTACTATCGCAACAGCACGATGGGTGTCGCTCATTTCAATCCCAACGCCTACTTGGCTGCCAAGTCAGTTGATGGTACCAAAGACGCTTATCCTGGTATGACTGCTATCGACTTCGCAGGATGTGATGACACTACCATTGCATTGGGCAGGTCTGGCTCATGGTTCTACCCGCCATTGCTCGACGATGAAGGTCTGACCGGTATCACTAACTGTGACGAGACCCGGAACTTGCTTGTCTATGCACCAGCTGAGACAGCAAATAACGGCTATGCTAATAAGAAGACCTATGATGTGCTGAATGCATACTTCATTGAACCGGCCTTTGACACGTATTATGATAATTCTGATGGCTATCGTATTGTGGGTGATGCTATTAATGAGATGTCGTCTATCTATGGCCACCTCGTACAAAGCAACCTGAAGGCCACCAACGATCATCTGCTCGTGGATAAGGAGGACTTCTATGCGCCCTTTGGTTACACCTTCGGCGCTGATTATCGTATGTGGTACCAGCGTACGCCAGATAATCAGGAATATGTAGATCGCAAGAAAGGCTGGCAAGGCATCAGCCTGCCGTTCACAGCAGAATTGGTAACGACTCATCAGAAGGGTGAGATCACACACTTCTACAGTGGCAGTGAGGCGAGCAAGAACGGCACAGAATCCAAGATCGGTCATGAGTATTGGCTGCGTGAGTTCAATGGCGGTAGTCTCGATCCTAATGATAATACAATCTATGTGGCTAGATTCACCTATCCGAAAGCGCCTAATATTGGTGATACCAAGAACGCTACCAATACTTTCCTTTGGGACTATTATTACAAGGGTCTTACAGGTGGCCACAATCAGAAAGATGATAATGATGATACCTATCAGGAGTACTATAGAAGGTTGCGTACCTATGAGAGATATGCGTTCCTGTCAAGTGGAACACCTTATCTGTTAGGTTTGCCTGGTGTGACGTATTACGAGTTTGATCTTAGTGGTAATTTCGTAGCTCAGAACACGGCTGCTACCATCGACAAGTTGGATAAGCAGATTCTCACCTTTGCTTCCGAGACAGGTACATCTATTAAGGCGAGCGACAGCGAAATGAACGGCGTGAAACCTACAGGCTCAGCCTATACCTTCAAACCGAACTACCTGAACAAGACCGTTCCTGTAAACGAAAATTATACGCTGAATGTCGATGGCAGTAGCTATGATAAGGTCACAGGAGAGGCTTCGACAGTATATGCCTTCCGTCCGTTCTTCACATCTGGAACAGCTGACAGCAGAACTCGCAGTATCGTATTTAGCGATGAACAGTCGGATTTGAAGGGAGCCAACGAACATGGTGATCCGAGGGAGGATGTAACTGGAACGCTTAATATCTATGTCTTGAAGGATAAGATCTATGTGGAGTCGTCGCTCAGCTACACTACAGATGTGCGTGTTGTCACAGCAGCAGGTGTTACGGTGGCGAACTTCACGGTAAATCCGGGTCAGACGAGAGAGGTACAAGCCGACTTCTCTGGCATGTATATTGTCCATACGCTCGACGGACGATATACTAAGAAGGTGGAAGTAAAGAAATAGTTAAAGAAAAAATAGAATATGACACAAGATATGAACAAGAATATGGCACTATATAACGAGGTTACGGCTCACCCTCAACGAGATTACGGCTCACCCTCAACGAGATTCTTGCGTCCCGTTGGTAGCAAGCGAGCACAGCTCGAGCGACGGCTCGTCATCTCGATGCTCCTCATTCTGTTTGTAGGAAACATAGGCACTTGGGGACAGACAGAAATTTCATCCTTAAGCGATATTAACGATCCAAATGGAAGTTATACGCTGAGCAGCGATTTTTCCACAACGGGAGATAGAGCATCAACGGAAGATGGTGAAATAGGCAGTGCAGGAAATCCCTTCAAAGGCACTATCGATGGACAACTGGTAATCATCACTGGTACATGGAATAAGCCTCTGTTTGACTATGTAGAGGATGCTACGATTAAGAATGTAATTATCGGAAGTGTTTCGATAAGCGCTAGTGGGAATGCTGGTGCTATTGCTGCCAATGCCCAAGGTGAAACTCGTATATATAATTGTGGCATTCTTGATGGAACAGTTAGTGGAGGCGCTTATACAGGTGGGTTAGTGGGGTTGCTTAACCACAAAGAAGAAGCGAACAAAGGTTCACGAGTCGTTAATTGTTATAGTTATGCAAACATCACTGGTGGCTCTGTTGTTGGAGGTATTGTGGGATACAACAATTTTAAATCCAGCGCAGGTAATATCAAGACAATGGTGATGAACTGTATGTTCTATGGAGACATCACCGGTGGCACAACCGTTTCGCCCGTTTATGGAGGCAACATCATCAATAATTTGAATAATGGCAAAACTGATGGATCAAGTGGTTTGAATACTTTCAATTACTATGCTTATGATAAACTGAAGACAAAAGCAATCACCGATTACAACTGCGCCTTAGCTGTAGAAGAAAAATACCTGAACCGCTTCGAATTCTATCGCTTGCTACTCAATAGCAACAAGAAACTCGCAGCCATCTATGCATCTACTGCTACAACCACTGTTAATCCTAGCGATATGGCAAAATGGGTATTGGAAACTGCAGATAGAAGCATCAGCGGACGCGAGCCTTACCCTTACCCCATCCTGAAGGCACAAGGAAAATATCCTTCGATTATTAACTACGATGTCGAAAATGCACCGGATAGTGCTACTGTTGGACGCAGTCACGGCGGAAAACTAGGTAGCAAGACCCTCTCGGTAATTATCAATAACACGAAGACTAATGGAGGCCAGACGTGGCCGACGGGTGCCAGGGTGACAACGACCAGCCTCACTCTAATCCGTACCGACAAGGATTTTGACCGCTTCAACTACAACTATGATAAGGTACAATTACCTTACTATAACGATGTGGGTGAAGGTAACTACACGGGCAACCGAGTGGTGACGGGATGGAAGATTACTGCAATGGAAACACCTGCAGGCTATGTTGATCCCTACACTAAGAATAACTATGACAATACTAAAACATATGCCTCAACAGCAACCTACTTCGACTATCCTAATTACAATTTTGCCGATCGCAAGAGCGTCAACAAAGACCTCTACGCCATCACTGGCCGCATATTCCCGCAGGGTGCCTATTTCGATGTTCCCTATGGTGTAACCTCTATTACCATAGAACCCTACTGGGGCAAGGCTATCTACCTCTCCGACCCGAATTACGATGTGGTGTACAAGATCGATTATACCGGTTTGCAGAACGTGACGCAGACGGGAACCCAGGTAGTAACGAGTGGCACACGTACAGACTTCCATGGTCAACGAATAGAAACAGATGTAGAGTCTGCCCGTAATTATATTCACAATAATCTTGGAGGCTTTGGTTCGACTGTCTATGACAATGCCATAGTGTTAGTAGGCAACAACCATCGGGGTAGTGTCCCCAACGCAACGGCAGATAGGCCCTATACACTAATGTCGGTGGACGAAGACAACGACCATGAACCCGACTACAGTTTTATTTACCATCACACAGGCAAAAAAGGAATAGCACCTATCCGCTTCGATTTTCTCAATGTCATCGGCACAGCACAAGCACAGAAACCTAACGGAGCCAGCAATATCTGCAATACAGCCATTCTCCACCCCAAAGGTTGGTTCGAAATCACCAATACCTCACTGATGTATTTCAGTCAGTTGGAATATCAAGATAATGTGGATAATGGTAGCATGTCGGAACATTCCCCGCTAATCCTCCAAGGGGGCGTAATCGAACAGCTTGTGTCGGCAAATAAAAGTCCTCACAACGGCAGAACCATCTATGTCCATGTGGGTGGCAATGTGTGGTTTAAGGAATTCAACATAGGTATCCATGGTGACGGTTCTAATGCTACTGCCCATGTACCGGTATCGGTGACGGGCGGTGACTACAATTCCTTTTATCTTACCGGCATATACAATCCGAATGCAACGGCAAAGGAAGATAATGCCGAGTGCTACATCAGCGGCGGTCACTTCGGCGAGGCGGCAGGAGCCGGACAGGAACAAATCAAAGGAAGTGTCCATTGGCAAATCTATAATGCCGATATCGACAACTTCTTTGGTGGCGGTATTAACGACAACAAACCTATCACAGGTACCGTGACCACAGATATCTACAATAGCCATGTCGGTATCTTTTGTGGTGGCCCCAAATTTGGAAATATGCAGTCGGGCAAAGACGTCACCACCAACGCTGTGGGATGCGAGTTCGACACTTTCTTTGGTGCTGGATACGGGGGCAGCTCCTATTCCAGGGTGAAGTTTTATGATAAGGATAATAATAGCGTAAATTGGTCCTCCTGGGATGATGATTATGTTAATGATCGTGGCAAATACTATGATGGTACCAAAACTAATGCTCCTTACGGAAAGAAAGGAAAAGGTGTAGCCACCGATTTCGACTACGAGTTTTTTGTGTGGAGTAGTGGTCTGACCGGAGGCCGCTTCTATGTGAAATATGCTACCTTCTCGTTGGCTCAGTGCAATGATGTCAACTCTACGCTGACAGGATGTACCGTCAACCAGAGTTTTTATGGTGGTGGCAACTTAGGTAGTGTGACGGGAACAGCCACTTCTGTTCTAGACGGATGTACGGTACATGGAAATGTATTTGGTGGTGGTTATTCTGCAACTTTACCGACCATTGAGGTAAGAGATGCAGGTTTCACAACTAATCCTAATTACAACAAGAATTCTGGTATGTTAGAGCCAGGAGTTTTCTCTGGCATGACGGAGTATCAATGGAAGCATGTCGATAATCTTTCTAATGGTGGCTCTGGTACTACTTCTGTTATTCAAAATGGTAAAACCATCAATTATGTACTTACCGATGCAGACCTGACCGCTTTAGGTCAAGTTGGCGAAACCGACTTGGTCATCAAGGGTAACACCACGGTAGCAGGAGGTGTCTTTGGTGGCGGTGACGAATCGGCAATCAGTGCAGAAGACGGTGCTACAGGAAACACCAAGGTGACGATTGAAAAGAACGATAACAATGAGTCACCAACCATCACAAATGTTTATGGCGGTGGCAATACTGCTGACGTAGACGGCGATACCGAGGTGGTGATGACCAGCGGCACCGTTAGCAATGATATCTTTGGTGGCGGCAAGGGTAAGAACACGGTCGTCGCAGGTGATGTCAAGGTGAACATCGGTGATAAGAATGAGTCGACAGGTGCTCTTAGTGGCACAGGAATTATTCGCAATGTCTATGGCGGCAGTGCATTCGGCGCAGTAAACACCTCTGCGACAAAAGACAGCGATGGCAATGTCACAGTATACACGCCAAGCACGGGTAAAACTACCAAAGTGAACATCTATGGTTGTACAAGTATTGAAAGTATCTTTGGCGGTGGACTGGGTGAAAAGACGGAGTCAAGCAATATCGCCGCTCAGAACTTTGGTAATACGACTGTCAACATGGAAGGCGGCACCGTGAAGGCCGTCTATGGCGGTAGTAATGCCAATGGTGTGCTGAAACAGAATTCAACGGTGACGATTATAGGCGGTACGGTGGGTACGTCGACTAATCCTATTTCTAATGCTGTATTCGGTGGCGGTTTTGGTGAGCCTACGCTTGTGGAAGGTGATGTGGAGGTGAATATCGGCACAAAGTCGGATGACGAGACTCCGGTCTATACAGGCAATGCCACCATCAATGGCCATGTCTATGGCGGTGGTGCTTTGGGTAGCGTGAATGCCAGTAAACCTGAGGGTACGCTTGTCTTTGATGCCGAGAAGAAAGTGGATGTCAATCTGTATCAAGGCACTATCAATGGCGATGCTTATGGAGGCGGTTTAGGTAATGCCGGAACGGCAGCCTATGTTGGCGGTAACGTGAACGTCATTCTTGACGGTGCCAAGATAACAGGAAGTATCTTCGGCTGTAATAACCTGAATGGTACACCAAAGGGACATGTGAAAGTGCATGTGAAGCGGACGGTGAATATTAATGATGAGAAGAATGCGCTGAAGAATAATAGCGGAACACCGTTTAAAGAACGTACTACTTATGATGTAGAAGCTGTCTATGGTGGTGGAAACAAGGCGGATTATGTCCCAACGGATGCTACTATTACTTTGCCGGCCACCGATGCCGAGGATTATGAAGAACAACTCGCCAAGTTCAATGCTGCTTGTGCAGAGGTGATTATCGATGGTTGCGATGCAACTAGTATCCGGTATGTCTATGGCGGTGGCAATGCAGCAGCCGTACCCGCTTCAGATGTTACTATCAATGGGTCTTATATCATCGACCAGGTGTTTGGTGGTGGTAATGGTGCCGGTGAGGGTAATCCAGGTGCCAATGTCGGTATTTACAAATTGAATAACGCAGAAACAAACTATGGTACCGGCGTGGCTTCGACCAAATTGGTGGGCGGTAAAATCCATGTGGTTTATGGCGGTAGTAACACCAAAGGTAATGTGCGTGGAGGAACCGAGATGGTGAGGAAAGAGGCAAACACTTGTACGCTGCAGATGGGCGAGATCTACGGTGCAGGACAAGTGGCTCCCATGGATGGTGATGTAAACATCATCTTAGAGTGTATGCCTGAAGATTTTGTAGATAAGGTGTTTGGCGGTGCCAAGAATGCGACTATTAACGGAAATGTCACCCTAACGGTAACAAGTGGTAAGTTCGGCCGTGTGTTCGGTGGCAACAATGAGGGTGGTAGCATCAATGGATCTATTACGGTGAACGCCTATGAAGATGGCTGTCTGCCTCTGATTATTGGTGAGCTCTATGGTGGTGGTTACAATGCGCCATACTCCATCTGGGGATGTAATGATGATGACAAAAATAACGTCTGGGAACCCAATACACCCTCTGGAACACCGCATGTTGCAGCAGATGCTGACGCTATTCAGGTCAATGTGTTCTCATGTACTTCCATAGGTAAGGTGTTTGGCGGCGGTTATGGTTCGGGTGCCAAGGTCGTAGGCAACACGCATGTATGGATTAATACGATGAAAGGCTTCATTGACGATCCGGATAATCCTGGAGAAAGAAAGGAGAATGTGCTTGGAAAGATCGGTCAAGTGTTTGGTGGTGGTAATAATGGTTTGGTGAAAGGTAACACTATCATAGATATTGGCACGGCGACAGTCAAGAAGTATAATAAAGATGAGTATGCTGAAGATATTGGAGTCAATATCACAAGTGGCGCTGACTATCTGCATCCAGACAACGGAACCTTAAACAATTCTATTACGGCTGGTATCTATGGTGGAGGTGATACAGCCGATGTTGATGGTAATGCAACGTTGAACATCGGTACAGCAGATCAGAATCTGGGCATCATTATCGGTGGCGATATCTATGGCGGTGGCTATGGTGAGTCAACCCACGTAACGGGTAATGTGACGGTGAACATCGGTAAAAAAGAATCTGACAACACTACTATAGGCTATGCCACCATTACTGGTGATGTCTATGGCGGCTCTGCCAAGGGTACTGTAAATTCGACTAACAATAGTTCCGTCAATACCTATGAAGAGGGTAAGAATTGTTATACCGAGGTAAACCTCTATGGTGGCAGTATTATAGGTAATGTTTATGGTGGCGGTTTCGGTGATACTCAACATGCTGCTGATGTCTGGGGTAATGTCGTAGTAAACGTAGATGGCATTGCCATGAAGGTGGAAAAGAATAGTTCTAATGAATTTATCAAAGGCAGGATATTCGGTGGTAATAACGTGCAGGGTTCACCCAAGGGGACGACAACTGTCAATGTAAAAAATACGACGGCCTATCCTTATATAGAGAATGAAACATCATATGACTATCATATTGCCAATGTGTTCGGCGGTGGCAACCAAGCAGCCTTTAATGGTACATCCACTTCTGTTCAGATGTCGGGTGGTAATGTTTACGATGTGTTCGGTGGCGGTCTAGGTTCGACGGCGATTGTCAATGGCAATACGTCTGTAGAAATTTTGGGAGGCTCTGTCACCAACGATATCTATGGCGGTGGAAGTTTGGCTAATGTTACTGGTGCCGTGACGCTGGCACTTAACGGCGGAACTGTCGGTCGTGATGTCTATGGTGGCGGTGCCTTGGCACAGACCAATGCAGAATATGATGCCAATGATAATACGAAAAAGAATTATATCACCACTGTTAACTTAGGTAATTCAACTGCAGGTACCATCATTGGAGGCAATCTCTATGGCGGCGGTCTGGGACGAAAGGCTGGTGGCAATAATGCTGCTGTTGCTGCCAATGTAAACGGTCCTGTTTCGGTTACTGTAACCAAAGGTTTAGCAACCAATGTGTTCGGTTGCAACAACTTGTATGGTGCTCCACAACGAACAGTAACTGTAAACATCGAAGGAACAAATGCCCCAACGGCAAACATTCCATTACCCATTCGCAACGTTTATGGTGGTGGTAACCAAGCTGATTATACATATACGGATGCAACTAATCCTCAGAACCTACAAGTCAATATCAAGGGCGGTACCATTGGCAATGTCTTCGGTGGCGGACTGAGTGCCGATGTGGCTGGAGGTATTAACGTAAAGGTAAGTGGTGGCATAGTTGTTGATGACGTCTATGGCGGCGGCGCACTGGCGAATACGAATACGGGGAACTGGAGCGTTGTTGGCAGTGCATTGGAATACGTAGTGGTTACAGGTCTAACCGTTGGTACGACTTCCGTAGCAGGATATTATACAAGATCCGGTTCAGAAGGTTCTTACGTCTACACACTCGTCACTTCTGGTAATGCCGCTGCAGGAACAACGTATTATCAGAAGAAGGTAGCAGGTACGTGGGCTACAGGCTTGAACGGAGAAAACGGTACCACATATAAGACCAACGTCAGTCTAACTGGCGGACTAATAGGTAATGCGTATGGTGGTGGTTTAGGACAAATAGCTAAGGGCAATGATCCTAATGCAGAAGGCTATAAGCCAGCCATTGCTGCTATGGTATATGGCGATGTCAAGATAACTGTCAACGACCCTAATGTCATTGGAACTGACCCAGGGGTAGCATTTACCCAGAACACTACAAAGATTATGTATGGCGAGGGTGACAAACGAAAGGAATACGTTATTCCTCTTACGGGTCGCGTCTTCGGATGTAATAATCAGAACGGAACCCCGACAGGTAACGTAAGGGTGGAAGTTCACTCGACCAGACAAATAGATGCCAACAACAACATTATTTCAGGACATGGTTCCAGCAACAGGAAATATCCTAACGAGATGCAAGCCGTTTATGGCGGAGGAAATCTGTCTGACTACCTCCCCGCAAATGGAAAAGGCACATCAGTATATATCGACGGATGTAACGAGACAAGTATAGAGAAGGTCTATGGTGGTGGAAACTCCGCCTCTGTACCTGCTAGCGATGTCACCATCAATGCTTGCTATGATATAGGTTATGCCTTCGGTGGAGGTAACGGTGGTGACCTTATCTACAAGAATGATGAATGGATTGAGAATGAAGGTGCTATCGTCATCGGTCTTGCAAAGATTACTCCTAAAGGTGGCAAGATGGGTCAGGTCTTTGGCGGTAGCGATGCGAAGGGTGTCTGCGGTAGTACAACGGTGGATTTATCTGTTCAAAATACCAATTGCCCATTAGTCCTGACCAGAATTTATGGTGCAGGCAATGAGGCAGACGTTGCAGACGATGTCAATATGATTATTTCGGGTTGTACTTCTGATGCCCAAACCATAGGAGATCAACAAGTAGCAACTCAAATAGAATATGTATATGGAGGATCTTATAATGCCCATATCACGGGTAATGTGACACTGACCATCACATCCGGTATATTTAAGTATGTGTATGGTGGTAATGACAGAACTGGCAGTATCGGAGGAAACATTACCGTCAACATTGAAGAGAGAGACGAATGTAACCCCATCATCATTGAACATCTTCTGGGTGGCGGCAACGAAGCCCCCTATCCAGGAACCAAGAGAGATGGCACCGAAATAACAACACGTGGTACAATCACCGTGAATGTCAAGTCAGCCACATATATCGGTGACATCTTCGGTGGCAGTTATAAAGCTGATGTAAATGGTGATACCGAAGTAAATATCAATATGACTAAAGGCTTCTGGGCTGGTAAAAATGCGCCTACAGGTTACACAGATTTGCCAAACGTACATAATGGTACAATTGACGACGCTATTGGCACCATTGGCGCAGTCTATGGCGGTGGAAATCAGGGTAGAGTCAGAGGCAATTCGACGGTTAACATTGGAACATCAACTACAGTTCCAATCATAGATCAGGTCACTAAAGACGGCAAAGGAAAGATTACTAATATAACATACAATGATGCTACTGTCCTCGGTGCACATATTACTGGCGATGTGTTCGGTGGAGGCAACTTGGCTGATGTGAATGGTAATACGGAAGTCAACATCTGTGCCAAGAAGAATGGTTCCGTTTATGAGGCCGTAGCAGAAGGAACCGATAAGGTCACTATTGGTGGTAACATCTATGGTGGTGGCAATGGCGCTGACGACACCTTCACGTGTGAGAAAGGTATGGTGGGCGTCGATGGTGATAATACCGGTGCTCAAGGAGAGGAAGACCGCGGTACACACATCCATATCGGTAACGGAACGGTAGGAACTCTTGTGAACGGGGCGCTCAAAGAAGGTACGGGTAACATATATGGAGGTGGTAAGGTAGGTCGTGTGGAATTCCACTCAGTAGTGGAAGTCGGACTCACACCTCAAACAAATAGCGTGACAAGTGCTCCCGAGATCCTGGGCAACGTGTTCGGTGGAGGAAAGGGTGTAGAAACACATGGCTATGCAGCCCTGTTACGTGGTCACACTTCAGTCACTGTTAAGGAAAATGCCAAAGTAAGAAATAGCGTTTATGGCGGTGGTGAGATTTCCACCATCGGCAGATTCTGGATTAAGAATGTAAATAACAAAGATAAGGATGGTAATCTTCTTACTGAAGCTCCATCTGACGATTTACCTGATGGCATGCCATATAAACTAAAAGACGGTGGAAAATGTACTGTCAGTATCTTGGACAATGCGGAAATTGGTCCAACAACAATTATGGCGATGCCACAGTTCACAGGCAATGTGTTCGGTGCAGGAAAGGGATTTCTGCCAAAGGTTTATGACTATTCTGCAGACGATGACTACCATCGTCCAAAACGTGTTTCACCTGTTGGAGACGATTATTTTAAAGATGAAGCCGCTTACATGGTGTTTATTGAGACACAGGCTCTTGTCGACGAGACATACGTAACCATCGACGATAATGCCTTCGTGAAGGGTTCTGTCTATGGTGGTAGCGAGAATGGTCGTGTGCTGAACGACACGCATGTTAACATTGATGGCGGACAGATTGGATGGGGAAAGAATGCAACAGGTCGACACGCAGATGGTGTGTGGGAAACTAATTATGTGCCTTCGGCATCGACAGATTTGGAATGTCCCAGCTGGAACTATGAATTACCGTTTGCGCCTTATGACAAGTTTGCTCAAACTAATCGTAAATACGATTATACAGGCGAGTATTCTGCCATTAAAGAGGTAGATCGTCGAGAAAATACTGATGGCGGAATGCCAACAGGTTCTGACGGCCATACCTTCTATGGCAATGTGTTTGGTGGCGGCTCAGGTAAGGATCCATTTGCTCCTGGTAAATGGCACCGACAGGCAGGATTTGTAGGTGGTGATACTCATGTAACCATCACTGGTGGCCATATCTTGTCCAACGTCTATGGTGGTAACGAACATACTGATGTGGGAACATATGGAACAGATGGATTAACGTATGTTTCTGGTGGCAAGTGTACCATTCAGATGTCGGGCGGTACCATTGGTGTACCTCGTACTCCTGAGAAGATTGCTGCACATCCAGAGAGTGGTTACCTCTTCGGTGCCGGTAAGGGTGACCAGCGAATATTCTTTAATACGTGGACCAATGTACAGAATACCGATGTCAGCATCACTGGTGGAACAGTCTTCGGCTCTGTCTTAGGTGGTGGCGAGGATGGTCACGTATTGACAGATACGAAGGTGGAGATTAAAGGTGGCACCATCGGCACCACAGGTACCAGCTCCTTTGACGGTAACGTCTTTGGTGGTGGCCGTGGTCTTTCGGGTTCAGCTCTGACGGCTGGTAGCGTAGGTGGCAATGTAGATTTGGATATTACTGGCGGTACTATTAAGGGTAACGTCTATGGTGGTGGTCGTCTAGCGTCAGTGGGTATCGACTTTACACCTGCAGACGATCCTTCCTACGGACAACTCGTCGATGATAAACCTGCTGAAAGTAAAACCTATGGACATATCTCTATTGATATCAGTGGCGGTACTATCGGTACTACAACGGCATCGGATGATACCCATCCTGTTGGCGGAAACGTTTATGGAGGCAGCATGGGACGCATCACACTGCTTGATGGTTCGCTGAATCCTCTTTGGCCCAAACAGGCTGTGGTGAAGTTGACCAATGTTACTATCAGTGGCGGTGAGATTAAGAACAATGTCTATGGTGGCAGTGAATACGGTATTGTGCGTAACCAAGCTACCGTCACCATGACAAATGGTAATGTTTATGGTAATGTGTTTGGTGGTGGATACGGAAGTGATAGGCAGGATCAAACAACCATCACAGCCGGAGGCTACACCTCTGAGAACCCCACTCTTTATTACACCTTTACGCCGATGCTCTGGACGGGCTGCGTCTCTGGAAATACCTTTGTCAACATCTCTGGAGGTACGGTGGCGAAGAATGTCTATGGCGGTGGCGATATGGCATCGGTGGGTCTTATCAACTTTAACAGCAGTAAAGACGAAGATACATATATATTTAACTATATCACAAAGCATGATGATCCGACCAATGGCTTTGCTCTGAGTTGGCCTTACAAGTTTGAATATATCAAAGCCGCCCCGAATGATCCTGAAAACATTGGCGGTAATGCAATCAACGGTAAGGCTACGATAAGTATCACTGGCGGAACTATCGGTACCAAAACAAATGGTAATTATGCAGATAATACCGGCTTTGTCTTTGGAGGAAGTAAGGGTAAGGTGTGGTTTGGTGCGACCAAAGAAACCGTACAAGACATCACTACGCAGCGCTATACAGAAGCCTTTATGGCCAATGTCCTTAAGACGGAAGTCACGATAGGTGGCGGTACGATGCGTACTGTCTATGGCGGTGGTGAGGACGGTCACGTCTATGAAGATGCCAAGGTAACCGTCAACGACGGCACAATAGAAAACAGTGTGTTTGGTGGCGGTAAGGGCGAAGGAATCTTCAAGACCACGCTCTGGCAACAAGATACCAACAATCCTAATGACTTGACGGCACACGTAGACTTGACGGATCAGAATGTTCATAGCTGGACAGCAGGTAAGGTGTATGGCAATACCGAAGTTATTATGAATGGCGGTAGCGTGGGTATGTTTATCTATGGTGGCGGTAACCTGGGCTCCGTAGGTAAGGGTAACTATGCAGGCGGCTCGGATGACTATTCGACTGCGGGCTATGGAGAGACACTCACTGGCAATCTGTGGACTAGCGCTAGCGAAGGTGATGATGCATGGCAGTTCTTGAATAGTGGTCTCTCCACTGTCACAATCAAGGGTGGAACTGTAGGTCCTGCGACTGGTACTGGTATTGATGAAGACGGCATTCCTTATGGTTCAGTCTTTGGCGGAAGCCGTGGTAAAGCTGCCAAGGATGTTGGTGCACGTTCGCCTCGCTACAGGTATGTACCAGACTTCTTCCTGGGCTATGTCAACAAGGCTGTCATCAATATCGGCGGTACGTCGGCATCGGCTCTCTCTTCTAATTCCCCCACCATCTACGGTTCTGTCTATGGCGGTGGTCAGGACGGACATGTGCGCAACAATACCGAGGTAAGAATCTTCAAGGGAACGATTCAGGGCCAGCCTGATGAAGCAAAACGAAGTGGACATGTATTTGGTGCAGGTTCGGGTATAGGTAAATACGACACAGGAACATTGCTAAATAGCGAACCCCTCATGGCTTGTAGTAATTCCTCTGGTTCTGTTACCTGTACGACGCTGGTTGAGGTTTATGAGAATGCAACGATCAAGGGTAACGTTTATGGCGGTGGCGCTATGGCCTCTGTGGGTCCTCCCCAGACAGGTCAGGGCTTTGACGAGTACAACACCACGACGAACTATACCACTGGTAATCGTGCTCATGGTTCTAAGTCATTCACTCAGGTCGATATCAAGGGCGGAACCGTTGAAGGTGATGTCTTTGGTGCCAGCCGAGGTCCTAGCGACACGTTCCGTAAGCAGCAATTTACCGATAAGAATATTCCCTACGACGAAACGAAGTTTGCTACCGATCTGTGGTCGGATGTCAACATCAGTGGTGGTACTATTTCTGGAAGTGTGTATGGCGGTGGTGAGACTGGTTATGTGAAGTGCGGTGTGACTGTCGATGTGACTGGCGGTAACATCACCAAGGATGTGTATGGCGGCGGTGCCCGAGCCAATACAAATATCAGCAACTGGAAGAATAATGCTTGGGCAGACGCCACCCAAATGTCTGCCAAATATACCACAGTAGTGAATCTGCAGGGTGGCGTCATTAACGGTGACGTATATGGTGGCGGCTTGGGAAGAAAGGAAGCCACTGATGTCACAGCTGTTGATGCAAAAGTCTACGGTGACATAACGGTTAAGCTGAACGAAAATGTATCAACAACAGCGAAAGGTTGTATTCTGAACCGTATCTTTGGCTGTAACAATCTACAGGGTTCGCCTCAAGGTAATGTGACTGTGCATGTATATGCAACGCAGAACAGTAATGCAGACAAAAACATAATTAACGATAAATTTGCAACGCGACCAGTTCAAGGCGAGAATGAAACCTCAAAGCAATATTTGCAGCGATTGATTGATGCGACAAAGAGTGGAAGTGTTTATGTTGATCCGAGGATAACAGCAAGCGTGATAACCGCAGCCCAGACAACATGCGGAAATGGAACTGAAACTGAAATAAAATCCGCTATCGAGAATGTTCAACAGGAACTATGCAAGCTATATGATGTTCAGGCAGTGTATGGCGGTGGTAACTTGGCTCCATATGAACCTGTCAATGCTTTCTTGGCGGAAGACACCGAAGCAAACAAAGCATTAAAAGAAAGAGCACGTACGACCGTTCTCATCGACGGTTGCGGACTCACCAGCATCCAAAAAGTATATGGTGGTGGTAATGCAGCTTCTGTACCTGCTACTTACATGGTTGTGACCGGTACTCATGAAATCGAGGAATTGTTCGGTGGTGGTAACGGTAAGGATCAATATTCACTAGACAATAGTACTTGGATAGACAACCCTGGCGCCCACGTGGGTTATAAGAACTATTCTACATTGTCGGGCACCAGTTGGACAGAAAATGAAGACGCCAATACCCCGGAAAAAAGAAAAATAGAACCTGCAATATCCAAATACCATTATGGATCTGGTATTACGACCACGAATATTACAGGGGGACGGATTCACTATGTATATGGCGGTAGTGATACGAAAGGAAATATTAGAACATCAGCACGATCGACAATTGAAGAAGCAGGTGTTTGTGAAATGCATATTGATAAGGCTTATGGCGGTAGTAAGGATTCTGAAATGGATGCCGGAACTGAACAGAATCTTGACTGCGTGAAGAATGTTACAAATATCTATGGTGGTTCACAGAATGCCACTATAGAAAACGACATTGTAGTGAATATCACCAACGGAACCATTGCAAAGGTATTCGGAGGAAATGATACGAAGGGTATGATTAAAGGCTCCATCACCATCAACATAGAGGAGAAAGGTTGTCAGCCCATTATTATCGGCGAACTCTATGGTGGCGGTTATTTAGCACCCTACTCTATCTATGGTTATAAGAAAGAAGGTGGAAACTACGTTGTAGATACTTCAGGTCAATACATTCCTCTTGCAGCTGGCGAATCTGGTGCATCGAGTACACCTAATAAGAACCCGCGTATCAATGTCATATCTGCGACAAAAATTGGAGCTATTTATGGTGGCGGCTATGAGGCCAAGATGATAGGTAGTCCGCGAATCAATGTCAATATGCAGGAAGGTCAGGTTCTTTCCGATTATGTAGATGCAGGATTTGTAGGGACACATACAGTGCAGGACAAAGAAGGGAAAGACGTTACATACGAAGGTCTTAGAATAGATGAAACCACAGGAAACGGTATTCTTTCTATCGGTACCATCGGTAATATCTATGGTGGCGGTAACGAAGCCGATGTTGTTGGGGACACGTATGTGGAGATAGGTACGGGTGAATGGATCAACGAAAACGGTCAGCGTGAAATGGATGGAACCATCAAGGTTAACAATGAAGACCTCACCACGACATTTACGTATGATACGAATTCTAAGAAATGGACGTATAAAAAGTCAGCCACAGAAACAGTGACTATAGAAGGAACTCCTAACCCTGCCCGCCATGCTGCCACGATAACCGGAAATGTGTATGGTGGTGGCAAAGGTAAAGCCGACAATTACATCTGCGACAAAGCCATGGTGGGAATTGTTGACTCTGGCGAAGGTAGCACCAATGTCATCATTGGTAACGGCACTGTGGAAGGTAACGTCTATGGCGGTGGTGAGGTAGGCCGCGTGGAAAAGGATACAGAAGTGACGATAGGTTTATTGGGAAATACAACGAATGAAATAACAATCGAAGGCAATGTATTCGGTGCTGGTCAGGGCATAGCTACACATGGCTACTCTGGTTTGGTACGTGGCAATAGTACTGTTACCGTTCAGGGCAAAGCCAAAGTGAGAGGTAGCGTGTATGGCGGCGGCCAGAAGGCATCGGTGGGTAGATTCTATGTTAAGGATGTAAACGATGGTTCTTTCGATGACAAAGATAATCCTAAATATGCTCATGTGCCCAAAGGAATGCCGTATGCACGGATAAGTGGTGGTTCTTGTACTGTCACCGTTCAAGATGATGCTGAAATAGGACCAAAAGAGGCTATGGTGATGACGGCAGTTGGCGGTCCTGATGACCATGGTCATGTGTTTGGTGCAGGAATGGGTATCACACCTTATGTAGACACGGACACAGACTCTGGATCAGGAGTAGGACAGGGTCCGGGACGTTGGTACAATAATGACAACAATCAATATACGTGGGAATCTTATGCAAATAAAGAAACTGATTACCTCGAGTATATTGAGACGCTGGCTTTGGCAGACAAGACCGATGTGACCATCAGAGGACGTGCCTTCATTAAAGGTTCTGTCTATGGCGGTAGTGAGAACGGCCGTGTGCTGGATGACACTCATGTGAAGATTCAGGAGAATTGCCAGATTGGTAATGGCTATGTGCAGATGGATGATAATGGTAGCTATCTGGCTACCAAGCGTGGCGTGAACCGACGCTATACGGACGCAGAATGGGAAGCTGGACATCTGATCGTTAACGATGATCCTGAAACAACGGATGTTGATGAAACAGATCCTGATGCAGGATTGGTTTCTGCAGTCGGTAGCAATTATTCTACGTCTCTTCCTGAATGTGCCAGCTGGCCCTATGGCGCAACTGAAGGTACAGGTGAGAATGCCAAGAAGGTCTTTGCTCCTTATGACAAGTTTGCTAATGCAGATGGCACTTATACTGGTTCTTCTGAACCAGATGCAAGGGGCGGTCGTCCTACAGGTTCTGACGGACACACCTTCTATGGCAACGTGTTTGGTGGTGGCTCTGGCTATTATCCGTACAAAGCAGGTAAATGGCATCGGGCAGCAGGCGCTGTAGGTGGTAATACCGTAGTAGATATCCTTGGCGGGCATATCTTGAGTTCTGTTTATGGTGGTAACGAGATGACCGATGTAGGAACCTACATCAAAGATGGCAATAATGATAATGAGCCAATTATTCCTGTATCGGGAGGTAAGTGCACCATCAATATGACGGGTGGTACCCTCGGTGTACCTCGCACCTTGGGACAGATTGCAGCTCACCCTGTGACCTGCTACGTGTTCGGAGCAGGCAAGGGTGACACGCGAACCTTCTTCAACACCTGGACTAACATCAGGGAAGCAGAAGTAAACATTTCGGGCACTGCCCGCATCTATGGTTCTACGTTTGGTGGTGGTGAAGATGGCCACGTGATAGAAAATGCCATGACTAGCATCAGCGATGGTGCGCTCATTGGTACAACTGGTACTTCCTACGTGGATGGAAACGTCTTTGGTGCAGGTCGTGGCTATAGCGGTGATGCACTGACGGCTGGTTCTGTTGGTGGCAATGTGACGGTGAATATTAGCGGTGGCACCATGCTGGGCTCTATCTATGGTGGTGGACGTCTGGCATCAGTAGGTATCGGTTTCAATGCACCTTCCAATGCCAACTATGGTTCGTTCACAGAAGATGGACAGAATAGAACCTATGGTCACGTCACCGTTAACATCAGCGGCGGTACTATTGGTAATGATCACGAAACCGTTCCTAATGAAACTAACATTGCTGCAGCTGGTATTACGGAAACAGACATCAGCAAATGGACAGTTGATGGCGAGTGGCAAACGTGGAAGAATTACCATCAGATTCCCAATACAGAATATGACGGAAAGACGGGCCTCCCGATCCATACCAAGGGTGGTAACGTATTTGGTGGCTCAATGGGACGACTTGAGATGCAGGATGGTTCATACAATGAGCTTTGGCCACAGTTGGCGCAGGTGAAGACTGCTACTATCAACATCACTGGCGGTGAAATCAAGAGCAATGTTTATGGTGGTGGTGAACTGGGTACTGTGCGAGATAATGCATACGTGACCATCGGCGGCACTAGAAATGCAGATGGCAGTATCACCGCGTCGGGTGCTCCGACTATCTTCCGCGATGTCTATGGTGGTGGCTATGGTAGTTCCATTATGACTGATGACTACAAGGCTACTGTGACGTCCTCAGACGGCACTAACACACTCGTCTTTGGCTATTCGCCAATGCAATGGGCTGGCTGCGTAGGTAAAGGAACCGAAGTGAATATCAAGGGCGGCCAGGTGAAAAAGCATGTCTATGGCGGTGGCGAGATGGCATCAGTAGGCGTCATCAACAATGTACTGAGTAGTGATGAGTTTGACACCAAGGCTGCTGTTCCTGACGATAAGGTGATATTCCGAAAGAACCCCAAAACCAATAGGTACACAGTTTATCAGAATATTGTGAAACACGCTGATGAGACTAATAGCTTTGCCCTGAGCTGGCCGTATAAGTTCGAGTACTTCCCTAGCTATGTTGGTACAACAAAGATTAACATCACTGGCGGACGTCTTGGTTGCACTGAGGGTGATGACATAGGAACAGACAATGGTGATGTGTACGGCGGCGGTAAGGGTCTTGTCGGCGACTTCAATGACTATATTTTCTGTGCGAACGTGGGTTCTGCTGAGATAACTATCAAGTATCCTGATAGCAACAATGCAACGCCCGAGAACTTTATGAAAGATGAAGATAAGGTTGACTGCATTGCAGGTGCCGTTTATGGCGGTGCTGAGAACGGCCACGTCATGGGTGACACTAAGGTGAAACTGGAAAATGGTCTCATTGGTCATGCTCTCTACGGCGGTGGTAGTGGTAAGTCTAAATTCAGTACAAGATTATTAAAGATTGGAAAGACTTCTGGCTCCGATAATAATGATGACTACTATACCAGCGATATCTACAGTATCACCGCCGGCAAAGTATTTGGCAATACAAATGTCGAGATGAGCGGTGGTTATGTCGTGCGTAATGTCTTTGGCGGAGGTACCTTGGGATCTGTAGGTAAGGGTAACTATGCCGGCGGTACAGATGACTATTCGTACGTGTTTGCCAATGGTAAGCAATATAATGGCTATGGAGAAGCACTCAATGGGTCATTATGGACCAGTTCGAGCGAAGGTGATAATGCATGGCATTTCTTGAATAGCGGTAAATGTACTGTCAAGATTACAGGCGGTACCGTGGGCTATGTCGCTTCAGATCCATCAAAGAGTATAAAGGATGGCCTGCCTTATGGAAACGTCTTTGGCGGTTGTCGTGGTGAGTCTGCACCCAACATCACCGAGTCTCCACGCTATCTTTACTGTCCTGAGTTCTTCGTAGGCTATGCCAACGAGACGGAAGTGATTATTGGTGATGAGACCAAGATAAATGATGAGAATTACACGGGTCCCACCATCTTAGGCTCCGTCTATGGCGGTGGTCAGGATGGTCACGTGCGTCGAGACGCTCATGTGATTATTAATAAGGGTGAGATAGGCCTGGCCTTTAATAGCACGAACAGGGGTATTTTCAATACCACAGGAAAGACTCTCAGTCAGGAGCTCGATGACCCGCAGTGGTTGTATCGAGGTAATGTCTTTGGTGCTGGTTCAGGTATCAGTAAGTATCAGTATGACTTCAACTATGACAATAAGATAGACGACACCGTTGAAGGAATTACTTATCATGGCAATGCCATCAAGGAAGAGGATTATAGTACCTCTGCCGGTTCTGTGACCTGCTTCACGACGGTTGATATCAAGGGTGGCACCATCCATCGTAATGTCTATGGTGGTGGCTCGTTCGCCAGCGTAGGTCCTCCTGCCATTCCGCCGACAAGAACAGACTTGGCCGACAAGAAGGATGATACCACCACGCATGATGGTAAAACAGGTTGGCAGTCGCAGTGTACCGTCAATATTTCGGGTACAATTGGAACGCCGACGGATTATCAGGCACACTATGGCGGTGAGGTCTATGGAGCCAGCCGTGGTCTGTCGAGCGACAACACCCAGATTGCCACTTCTGTTTGGACGAAAGTACATATCAAGGAGGGGGCCGATGTCCAGGGTAATGTCTTCGGTGGCGGTGATGCTGGTATGGTGAAGAAAGATTCGGAGGTTATCATTGGTGAAAAGAAAACTGAATAAAGTAATCCCCGCCATTCGGCGGGGATTACTTTATTTCGGCTGCAGGTCAGCGAATTCATGGGCGACGTCCTTGATGCAGGGACACGGTTTCCGGGGGTCGAGGTCGTGGTGCCCTACAATCACGGCGCGGGGGTAACGCGCGTGGAGCTCTTCAAGTAATGTGCGCATGGCAGCCTTCTGCGCCGGCGTGCGCGTGTCGTCATATTCACCGTTGATGTCCAACCCGCCCTCGTAGCAGATGCCTAACGAGTGGGCGTTGTGGTTCAGACAGTGGGCACCGACCATCCACTCAGGACGGCCTGGCTCTATCGTTCCGTCTCGTCGGATCACGTAGTGGTAGCCGATACCAAATTTCCAATGGTTATCCTTGCGATGCCACGTGTCTATCTGAGCGGCCGAGCTGGTCTGGTCGGGCTTCACGGCAGAACAGTGAATGACTAACAATGTGATGGTTCTCATCTCTGAACGCTTAACTAAACCGTGCAACTAACAGCACCCAGTGCGGTCAGTATCGCTGTCGCGATCGATGCAATGATCTGCACAATAAACTTTGCTGCTTCTTTCTTTGTCATACGCTTCTGTTTTTAGTGCTTACGCATTCGGATCATAGTCGTCGTCTTCGCCTTCGCCGGTGTTGATGATCAGGGTCGAGGCCTGGCCAGGCATGGCAAAGCTGCCGGTGTAGACACCGCCGTCCTCAGTGAGCTCAATCTCCGAGCCGTTGATGGTCGCCGTCGGTACCTGTCCCTCAGTCGGTGTGATGCTGATTGCCACCTCATCATCCTCACTCAGACTAGAGCCTGATGAAACGGCGTTACCATTGATGGTGACGCTGGCGGAGCCCGTACCCGTCTTCGAGATGGTCAGGGCAAAGCCTGTCGACTGATTCTGGCTGTCGCCACCCTGCTGACTCTGGCCGGAATTTCCGGAATTCTGCGAGCTGCCATTGCCACTTCCTGAGCCGTTGCCCTCAGTTTCTGAGCCTTCCGGCTCTGCGTTCATGGAGTTGTCGTGGGTCTCTTCGAAGACCACATCCTTCAGCAGTGTGATGGCATTCACGTACTTCTGCTTGACGCTGCCGTCGGGTTTCTTCTCCTGACCCACCACGACGCGCTCCGTCTCCGGCTGAAACAGCACGCGACGCGTGGTGATCGTAGCCGAGGTGCAGTCCTCGATCTTGGCAACGCCAATCGACGAGAAGCCCACCTTCATGATGCCGATGCCGTCGAGCTTCACCTTCTGGCCCAGTTCGAAGTAGTGCTTCATGGCAGCGCCCAGTTCGTCGAGCACGGCCTTGATGTCAGACTTCTTCACCGAGGCCTGCTGCTGGATGAAGTCGGCCAGCTCCTCCGTACCGATGAAATGATTGTCATACACGGCAGTCGCGTAGTACTTGCCGTAGCTCTTCGCATTGTGCGAATTCTTGTTCTGTGATTTAATGTACTTCTGACTCATAATGTTAATGTACCATTTTACAATTTACCATTTACAATTTTGGGCAGCCGAGGCAAAAAGGAGGGGTCAACTACGCGTCGTTCAGATAGTCTCTTCGTGCTATCCGGATAGTCTCTATGACGTGTTCAGATAATCCCTATAAGGGTATGGAAATAATCTGAATGAGTCGTCCGAGATATCTGAACAAACCGTGGAAGATAGCCCTTCGGTTCGTCTTGCTTACCAGATACAAAGATACGAAAAAACGGAAGGTCACTTTCCGTTTCCTTCCGTTTACTCCCGTTTCCTCCACATTCTTCCCGTTATTCCCGATTTACACGCTGACATCCTTCACATCGATGCAGAATTTCTCGGTAATGAAGCGGACAATATGGGGAGGCAGAACTTTCATGTGGGGCTGCATGCCCATTGCCTCCAGTTCCTTCTGGAACGGCTCGCACCAAGTCATCAGCGTCTTCGTCGTGACCCCTGCGATCTCTGCCAGCTGCTGTTTTGACATTGCTTTCATATCTACTTTTTTCTTTTTACTCCTTTACTCCTTCTCTCCTTTACTCCTTCTCTCCTTCCTTGCCACATTGACAGATTAAAATAGAACTTTCTCGTGCGTACCGTACAGGCGGGCGCAGTACGCGTGAGGAAGTCTCAGATTATTGTGTCATTTCGTCAAACACGCCCTCAACCGATACTGCCGAGGCCTCCGACTCCGGCCGGGCATCGTAGGCCAGCACCGAACGGTTCGCCTTGATGTCGTCAGCCTGATACGCCACGACCAGATAGCCGCGCTGACCATGCGAACGCACACCTTCGAAGCCCAGGGCGGTCATGGCCCGGCCCAGCTTGTTCATCGTCAGTCGCGGTATCAGGTTGCCGCCGACGGTCTGCAGGATCTCCGCAGAACTGACAAACTCACCCCTTTCGTCCTGACGGGGCAGACGGTAGTACTTACTGATCAGCTCACGTTCTGGTTTCGCCACCTCGAATCGTTCGTTGTGGCGCGCCATCAGCTGCATCTCCCGGTCGTTGAACCAGTAGCGGAAGCCCCTCCGATAGAGGCCATACGCCTGGGCGAAGACCGCCTCATGGTCGAAGGGATGCTCATGCGGACTCTCGATGCTCTCCACCTCGAACGGCAGCCAGCGGCGCGTACCTGTGTCATCGTCGATAAAACGGATGTTATTACCCGTGCCACAGTAGGTGGCGATATGCTTACGACGCTCGGAGCTATGGGCATAAGGCTTCCGCTCGTCGGTCACGGTGGTGGTGACCGCCCATTTCAGGCGGTTCATCTCCGAGGGTTTCATCGTGTCGAGCTCCTCGCAGCAGATCAGTCCGTACTGCGATAGCTTCAGCACCTCATCCTTCGTCATGTTGCCGAAACTGGTGTTCGAGTGGAAGTAAGGCTGCAGCTCGGGAGGTAGCAAATGCCCGAACCAGGTGGTCTTGAAGATACCCTGGCGACCCACGAATACGAGAATCTCCTGGTTCACCTTTCCCTCTTCGAGCCAGCCCGCTATCATCGCCACGAGCCACTTGCGCAGGCAGCAGTAGAACAACAGCTGTTCCTCGGTATCGCCCTTCACCGTGACCGACATCGACAGTTCCAGTATCGGATTGCTTTCCCCGTCCCACGGTGGCAGGCGGTGGAGGTAGTTGACGAAAGGATTGTAGAGCGGCACGAAGTCGGAACCGATCACGTCCCAGATATCCCTCCCCCGCGTCTCCTTCTGCATACCCAGCATGTTACACAGCGAGTTCACTAGTCGGTCGTTCACCGTCTGCCACTCCTTACACCCGCGCCATTCGTCGAGCGGTGTCTTACCCGTGGGGTACGTCATGCCGAGGGACTCGAACTCGTCACTGTCCGGCACCCGGAACTCCTGTTTGTCCGTAATCACATTATGCCTGAGCAGAATCACGTCGTTGAGGAATGCCGTGATGTCCTGTTTCGAGGCATGCGTCTCCCGCCAATTCGGCTTGTGCGCCTTCTCGCCGCTATCATTCTCTGTGGCTTTCTTGACCTTCGGTCGAGTCTCCTCACGCTCGGCCATTTCAAGCGAACTTGATGGCTCTCGCTTAATCGGAGCCTTCTTGCGTTTCTTTTTCGGTTTCTCTTCTGATTCTTTCATCGGCAAAAAGATATGTTATCACCGCAAAGTTACGGAAAGAAGCCGGCACGTGCAAGTTTTCACATCACTAATTTGCAGCGCAGCGTGATTTAGCAACCTATTGGTTGCGGGCCTTCAGAAAAAGCTCGCTGACATACACGCCTAGTGCATCTGCAATGGTATGCAATCGCCAGAGTGACGGGTCTTTCTGACCACTAATAAACTTGCTCATGGCCTGATGTGAGATCCCTACCAGCTGAGCGAGTTCTTCACAATTCATGTTTTTTCCCACATCACTTTTTGCAGCTGTAGCTGCGACTCATAATTCTTTTTCATTGTCATTAGGATAAATATGTTAATATGTTATTCTGTCTAAAACAAAAAAGGTGCCGACCATCCCTGGTGGACACCTTAACTATTTTAAATTTTGTGCACAAAATATTTTATGCAATTATAATTATTTCCGATAGTTTGAAAGACCTTGGTTCAGGAAGTCGAGGTAGGCGGGGATGTCTTCGCTGAAACCGCGGCTGCCGGTGAGGGGTTTGCCGGTGGCGGGGTCAAGGGCCACGTAGAAGGGTTGGGCGTTGGCACCGAACTTGTGACTCTGTAGGTAGCTCCACTTGGCACCTACGGTGCGGAGGGTCTTCTGTTGGCCCTGGGCATCGGTAACGACCATCGGTTCCTGCAGGGGCGTCTTGTCGTCGACGTAGAGCGAAATCAGCACGTAGTCTTTCTTCAGGATGTCGGCCACGCGGGCATCGTTCCAGACCGAGGCCTCCATCTTACGACAGTTGACGCAGCCGAAGCCGGTGAAGTCGATGAAGACGGGTTTGCCTTGGGCGCGGGCGGCTGCCATACCGGCATCATAGTCATTGTATTCGGCCTCGACGATGGTGGGGTTGAGGTTGAAGTCCTGGGTGCTCATCGGGGGTGCGAAAGCACTGACGGCCTTACAGGGAGCGCCCCACAGGCCGGGAACCATATAGACGGCGAAGGCCAGGGAGATGAGGCCGCCCATGATGCAGACGACGGGCATGGGCTCCGATTCTCCGTTGATTACATCGCTTTGGAACTTGAGCCAGCCACAGAGGTAGGCGCCGAGGAGGGCGAAGATGACGATCCAGAGGGAGAGGAAGACTTCGCGGTCGAGGATATGCCAGCCGTAGGCCAGATCGGCTACGGAGAGGAATTTCAGGGCAAAGGCCAGTTCGATGAAGCCGAGCACGACCTTCAGCGTGTTCATCCATGAACCCGACTTCGGTGCCGACTTCAGCCATGAGGGGAACATGGCGAAGAGGGTGAAGGGCAGAGCCAGGGCCAGGGCGAAACCAAACATACCGACTGCCGGTGCCAGCCAGTTGCCGGAGGTGGTGGTCTGTACGAGCAGCATGCCGATGATGGGGCCGGTGCAGGAGAAGGAAACCAACACTAGCGTAAATGCCATCAGGAAGATGGAGAGTGAAGAGTGAAGAGTGAAGAGTGAAGAATTTGCTACCGCTTTGGAGGAGAGCTCTTCGCTCTTTTTGTCGACGGCGGTGGCCCAGGAGTCGGGGAGGCGGATCTCAAACCAGCCGAAGAAGGAGAGGGCGAAGACGATGAGCAACAGGAAGATGAAGATGTTGAATACTGCATTCGTCGACATGGCGTTGAGGGTGTCGGAGCCGAAGAGGGCAGTCACCAGCAGACCCAGGCCCAGGTAGATGACGATGATGGACAGGCCGTAGGTAAAGGCCTCGCGGATGCCTCTTTTCTTATCGTCCTTGGCGCGCTTCAGGAAAAAGCTGACGGTCATGGGGATGATAGGCCAGATGCAAGGCATGCAGACGGCCAGCAGACCAGCTACGAAGCCCATGAGCAGGAGCCAGAGGAGGGAGTGACTTGCGATGTCGGATGCAGAAGCGAAGGTGGAGAGTTCCGAAGTTATTGGGGCCCAAAGGGCGGTATCGAGTGAAGAGTGAAGAGTGAAGAGTGAAGACTCGGCTTTGCCGCTTGCTACCGAAGGGACGCAAGAATTTGCTACCGCGGCAGTGTCAGAGGCAGTGGTGTCGGAAGGGACAGCCGCGATGGGCTCTGCAGGGGGCGCTTCCTCTTCCATCTTCCTTCTTCCTTCTTCCATCTTCCCTCTTCCATCATCCATCTTCCCTTCTACAACGGGGCTTTTGCCGGATTGTTTGAAAGCGGCTTCGGAGGGGGGCAGGCAGCTTTCGTCGCTGCAGGTGCCGTATTCGAGGTAGCAGTCGATGTCGTAATCGGGTTTGGTGAAGCGGATCTTCTGGACGAAGGTGGCCTCGTTTTCGAAGTACTTTACCTCCATGTTGAACATCTTGTCCATTTTCTTGATGAGGTTACCCTTCGGAGTGAGTTTGCCAACGAGTTCCGCACCCTCCATCTTCGTGACGTTGAAGGTGGCCTCGATAGGACCGTTGTCGCCGAGGTCGGTGGAATAGACGTGCCAACCGCGGTCGATCGTGGCGTGGAAGATGATCTCCGCCTCTGCCCCTTTACCGGTCTTAAGCTGTGACGTGAAGTGAACAGGGTTCATCATCTGGGCATTGACTACCAGTGTGAGTAGCAGTGCCCATAAGGACAATATGCTTTTTTTCATAACCTATGTGGTGCGATGCTTGTCGAATTTCTTGAGGAAGTAGTTGAAGGCTTCTAGACCTACTAGGACGAGGAAGGTGGCGGCTGCCGAGAGGATGTACATGCCTCCTCCGCACGCCAGACCGATGGCTGCTGTCACCCAGAGACCGGCGGCTGTGGTCAGTCCGCGAACCACATTCTCGCTCTTATGGAAGATGATGGTGCCTGCGCCGATGAAACCGATGCCCGATACCACCTGAGCAGCCACACGCGACACGTCCCAGCGGTGTTCGGGGGTATGCATGGCCCCTTCGAAGCCGTAGGCAGAGACAATCATAAACAAGGCAGAGCCTAAGGCTACGAGGAAGTGGGTACGCATACCGGCTTCCTTGGCCCTATATTCGCGCTCCAGACCGATGGCACCGCCCAAGAGGGCTGCCACGAAAATGCGCAAGATAAATTCCCAAGTCATATCCATATAATAAATAATAACTAATAACTAATAAATAATAAATAATAAATAATAATCAATAATTAATAATTTCTTTCTTGTAGCAGCGGTGGCGACGGATGATGGTGGATTCGAGGTACTGCCACTGAGAGAGGACACCCTCGTTGGACTCCATCTGTGGACCTGTGATGGCCCATTTGAAGTCATAGGCCTGGAACTGACGGATGAGGTCGTCGAAGATCAAGGCGTTGGCGCCCTTGCCACGGTACTCGGGCAGAACGCCGATAAGCAGCAGGTCGACGGTGTCGGTCTTGTGCCATTTCAGGATCTTCAGCAGATGCCACCAGCCGAAGGGCAGGAAACGTCCGTCGTTGGTCTTCTGCAACGCCTGTGAGAACGAGGGGAAGGTGATGCCGAAACCCACCATCTTATCGCCGTCCATGATGGCGGTGACGAGGTTGAGGTCGGCTATCTTGATATAGTCGTTGACCAGTTTGTCGATCTGTTTCTGTGAGAGTTGGCTGAAGCCGTAGAGATCCTTGTAGGTGGCGTTGAGTAGGTCGAAGACCTTCTGGCCATAGCCCTCCTGGATCAGTTCGTGGCGCGTGAACTTGTGTACCCTCAATCCGTAACGCTTGCGTACCATCTCCGTCAGCTTGGCAAACTTCTCGGGCTCGACCTCCGGCACTTTCACCTTACACTCCACATAGTCGTTGTCTTTCTGGAAACCCTCCATCTGTTCCATGTGTTGGGAGTAATAGGGGGCGTTGTAGTTGATGTACATGGTAGAGAGTTGGTCGAAGCCCTCGATGAGCATGCCCTCGCGGTCGGTGTCGATGAAGCCCAGCGGTCCGGCTATCTCGTTCATGCCTTTGGCCTTTCCCCAGTCTTCGACCGCTTTCAGCAGGGTGGCAGACACCTCGGGGTCGTCGATGAAGTCGAACCATCCGAAGCGGACGGCCTTGCGGTTCCATCGCTCATTGGCCCGGCGGTTGATGATAGCCGCCACGCGTCCTACCATCTGTCCGTCTTTGAAGGCCATGAAATACTCTGCCTCACAGCATTCGAACGAGGGGTTTTTATCCCGACGGAGCGTTGCCATCTCGTCGGAATAAAGGAAAGGTACGGCACAATCGTTATGGCGATAGAGGTCGTAGTAAAACTGGATGAACTGTTTCAGTTCCCGTTTCGTTTCAACGCGTTTGATTTTAATCATTGGTGCAAAGTTACGAATAAACGAGAGAAAATCCAAATTTTTTTGAGTTTTTCCGAGTGCACTGCGCATTTTATTCAGAGTGCGTCGATGTATTCGTAGAGTTTTTTGTAGAAAGGATGGCGTGTCATGGTGGATGCATCGCCGAGGATGATGAGTTTCATACGGGCGCGTGTGATGGCCACGTTCATGCGGCGGAGGTCGCGCAGGAAACCAATCTGTCCTTCGTCGTTGGCGCGGACGAGGGAGATGAGGATGATGTCGCGTTCCTGGCCCTGGAAGCCGTCGACGGTGTTAACGCTGATGAGGTGGCGGTAAGGTTTGAAGAACTCTCGTTTCTTGAAGAGTCGGCGGAGGTATTGCACCTGGGCGCGGTAAGGGGAGATGACACCCACGTCGAGGCGTTCGTCGAGGATGCGGGCTTTGCCGATCTTCTTAAAATACTGTTCGAGGGCGAGGAGGGTGAGTTCGGCTTCGGCTTTGTTGATGCGGCCGAAGGACTCGCCGACGAATTCCTCTTTGAAAAGTGAAGAGTGAAGAGTGAAGAGTGAAGAGTCATGATTACTCTGAGTTTTCAACTCTTCGTTCATAAACTCTGAGGTGTCTATCCAGGTCATGGGGATGTCGAGGTCGAGGATGGAGCGATATTTCACTTCGGGGGCCGATTCGACCTGGTTGCCATAGAACCAGTCGGAAGAAAAACGCATGATCTCCTCGTTCATGCGGTATTGCATCTTGAGGAGGGTGACCGTTTCGGGGTGGTTTTCCACGATGCGTTCCATGAGTGTTTTGCCAAGACCCGCCTTCAGGGCTGCGAAACTCTTGATGGTAGGCGGCAGCTGGCAATGGTCACCGGCGAAGATGACGCGCGACACCCGTCGGATGGGAATCCAGCAGGCGGCCTCAAGTGCCTGTGCCGCCTCGTCGATGAAGAGCGTGCCGAATTTCTGACCTTCGAGCAGACGGTTGGCCGAGCCCACGAGGGTACAGGCGATGACACGGGCCTCGCCGAAGAGTTGGGTATTGATGCGGACCTCCAGTTCTGTGGCGCGTTCCTTGAGGCGTTCCAATTTCTGGTGGAACCGCTCATCTCCCCGTTTACGGTGACTCCGGAGGTCGCGGATGGCCTTGCGGATGCTCCACAAGAGGGTGTAGTCGGGGTGGGCCTCGAAGCGACGCTCATAGGTGAAGGAGAGCATCTTGTCGTTGACGCGGGTGGGGTTGCCGATGCGCAAGACGTTGATACCACGGTCAACAAGTTTTTCCGAGATCCAGTCGACGGCCATGTTACTCTGGGCACAGACCAATACCTGGTTCTCGCGACGGAGGGTCTCGTAAATGGCCTCGACGAGGGTGGTGGTCTTGCCGGTGCCTGGAGGACCGTGAACGATCGCCACGTCCTTGGCTCTTAACACCTTATTGACAGCATCTTCCTGCGTGCGGTTCAGATAAGGGAAGTGCAAGGGGGCAAAGGTGAACGACTCGGTCTTCATGGCGGGGGTATAGAAGAGGTCGCGGAGGTAGCCCAAGCGACCTTTTGATTTGATGACGCGGTCGAGGGCCTCGAACATTGTGCGGTAGGAGGTCTCGTCGAAGAAGAGCTGGATGCCAAGGTTTTCGGCGGTCTGGAGGTCGACGAGGGGGGCGTTATCGGGGAGGGCGACAACCATGCGATCGCCATCGACGTAGCTTACAGAGGCCGTGAAGGGGAAGTATTTTATCGGAGTACTCTGATTATTCCGATTACTCTGAGTAGTCAGACTCGTAAAAAAGGTCACGGGACGGCCGAACTCGAAGTTATGCTCGATGTCGTTATCGTCGGGTTGGCGGAAGAGCTCGATGACGAGTTGGTTGAGGGAGTTGTAGTAGGTCTTGCCCAGTTTGAGGGGGAACCAGGCATCGCCGCGTTTGATCTGCCGCTGCAGACCCATCGACTCGGTCTGTTTGCGGTAGGTTTCTTTCTCAGCGGCGTATTCCATCTGGAGGAGCAGGCGCTGTTGCTGGAGTGCCAATATTGGCGATGATTGTTGATTTCCCATCGTTTCGGATGCAAAGTTACGAAATTATTTTGTATCTTTGCACCCAAATAGAAAGAAATGAAACAGATATTATTGATTAACGACGTTGTGGGGTATAGTAAGGTAGGCATGGTGGCAATGCTGCCTATCCTGTCATATCTGGGTGTGCCTACTTATAGTCTGCCCACGGCGCTCGTGTCCAACACACTAGACTACGGGAAATTCAATATCCAGGATACCACCGAGTATATCCGTGGAACCCTGCCCGTGTGGAAAGAGCTCGGTTTCTCGTTTGATGCCATCTGTACGGGACTGATGTTCAGCGATGAACAGGCCAAGTTGGTGGCTGGCTATTGCAAGGAACAGAGTGCTCAGGGAACGATTGTTTTTGTAGACCCGATCCTCGGTGATGGCGGTCGGTTGTATAATGGTGTTACCCATCGCCAGGTGGAGCTGATGCGTGAGATGGTGTCGGTGGCCCATCTGACCTTCCCGAACTATACCGAGGCCTGTTATCTGACGGATACGCCGATTCATATGGAGGGTATCACGTGGGAGGAGACGAAGACATTGCTCGACAAGCTGCGCGGGATAGGTTGTCAGTCGGTGATTATCACAAGCTGTAAGATCGACGGACAGAATGCCGTGGCGGCCTATAACCATTTCGACGATAGCTATTTCCATCTGGAGTATCACGAGATACCGGGACTGTTTCATGGTACGGGAGATATCTTCTCGGCGGTGTTGATCGGTCATCTGTTGAATGGGGAGTCGTTGAAGGTCTCTACCCGTACGGCGATGGACACTGTGTTCCGTATGATTGACCGTTATCGTGATACGGAGGATAAGAACAGGGGTATTCCTGTGGAGAAGTGCCTGGACCTGTTGTAGTGAATAGTGAAAAGTGAATAGTGAATAGTGAGGATTCATCCGTTGTCATCTGATATCCCGAAGCCGGAGCGGTTTACGTATCCGTTCTGCTATGAGCCCCATCCGTTGTGTCTGATGGCCGTGGAGGAGGTGAAGAAGGAAATTGAGAGGATCGGACCCAAGGAGGGAAAGATGTTTGGGGTGTTGGTTGTGACACAGGGGAACGGTTCTTTTGTGACATCGACAATATCACAAAAGAACCGTTCCCCTGTGTCATTCCTGGCGGCGTATTCGGGTTTGTTGGAGGGCAGGAATGACTGGGACTATTTCGTACCACCGGTGTATGATGCCCAGCAGCCGGATGGCTATTTCAAGACCAAGGAACGGGAGATCTCAGAGCTTATTAACGAAGAATCAAGAAAAATGTCTCAGGACCTGCAGCTATGGCTCTTTCATCAGTATCGGTTGCTGAATGCCAAAGGCGAAACGAAGGACTTGGTGGAGATTTGGCAGGACTATCATAGTGCGCCTCGTATCCGTGAGAAATATCCTTTACCACCGGGAGGTACGGGTGACTGTTGCGCCCCGAAGCTGTTGCAGTATGCTTATCAGCATGACTTGAAGCCTGTTTGTATGGCCGAGTTCTGGTGGGGAGAGAGTCCGAAGAGCCTGATCCGTCATCATGGACAGTTCTATCCCGCCTGTAGTGGAAAGTGTAAGCCTGTGTTGGCATGGATGTTACAGGGGTTGGATGTCGACCCTAATCCTGAGGAGGTAGGCTTCCCTCATCTTGTACCAGCGGTGGTCTACGAAGACGATAGCATGGCTGTGCTTAACAAGCCCGCTGGTCTTTTGAGTACCCCAGGGCGGATTGAAGACTATTCCGTCGTCACGTGGGCACAGCAGAAATGGCCGGGTGCGATGCTCGTTCACCGTTTGGATATGTGGACATCGGGCATTATCCTTGTGGCTAAAACGATGGAGGCCTATCATCAGTTGCAGGCGCAGTTTGAGGCGCGGACTGTGAAGAAGAAGTACCTTGCTGTGGTGGAGGGCGTACCTCAGAAAGAGCATGGCGTTATAGACCTGCCGCTGAGCAGTGATCCGTTGAACCGGCCGCTGCAGATAGTAGACTTAGTGCACGGAAAACGAGCCATCACAGAATATCGGACGTTGACGAGTGTAACAGGGGGACGGTTCTTTTGTTACACCGGCGATGTAACAAAAGAACCGTCCCCCTGTTACACATTGGTGGCGTTATGGCCGCATACCGGACGGACGCATCAGTTGAGGGTGCACTGTGCGCATCCGGAGGGACTGGGGTGTCCGATTGTTGGGGATGAGTTGTATGGAAAGAAGGCCGATCGCCTTTATCTCCAGGCGCAGGCCATTGCCTTCGACCATCCTGTCACAGGAAAACGATTACATTTTGAACTCTCTAAAATATTTTAGTTATGGTTAAGCACATTATTCTCTGGACATTGAATCCAGAACTCTCTGAAGCAGAGAAGCAGGAAGTGAAGGCCGGTATTAAGGCCGGTTTGGAAGGACTCGTGGGGAAGGTTCCCGGACTCCTCGATGTCAAGGTTCATATTGACGGTCGTCTGGCCTCGTCGAATGCCGACGTGATGCTCGACAGCACCCTTGAGAGTGAAGAAGCACTCAAAGGCTACGCCGTTCATCCGGAGCATGTGGCTGTGGCCAACGGTAAGGTTCGCCCCTACACCGTGCAGCGCAGCTGTCTCGACTTTGAGATCTAAAAGAAAATCCCCGCCAACCGGCGGGGATTATTCGAATCTCACAAAAGGGACCGTCCCCTTTGTGAGAAAAGAGGATTTACTTCTTGTTGATAGCCAGGTCGATGGCAACGGCTACAGATACGGTAGCACCTACCATCGGGTTGTTACCCATGCCGAGGAAGCCCATCATCTCTACGTGAGCAGGTACTGAAGAAGAACCTGCGAACTGAGCGTCTGAGTGCATACGACCCAGCGTGTCAGTCATACCGTAAGAAGCGGGACCGGCAGCCATGTTATCCGGGTGCAGGGTACGACCAGTACCACCACCAGAAGCTACTGAGAAGTAAGGCTTACCAGCGAGCACGCGCTCCTTCTTATACGTACCAGCTACGGGGTGCTGGAAACGGGTGGGGTTGGTAGAGTTACCAGTGATGGAAACGTCAACGTTCTCCTTCCACAGGATAGCTACACCCTCACGAACATCGTCGGCACCATAGCACTTCACCTTCAGACGGCTGGGGTTGTTGCCATAAGGCACTTCCTTCACCACCTTCAGTTCGCCAGTGAAATAGTCGAACTTGGTCTGTACGTAGGTGAAACCGTTGATACGGCTGATGATCTGAGCAGCGTCCTTACCAAGACCGTTCAAGATCACGCGGAGGGGCTTCTGACGTACCTTGTTGGCCATCTCAGCAATCTTGATGGCACCCTCGGCAGCAGCGAAGCTCTCGTGACCAGCCAGGAAGGCGAAGCACTCAGTCTCCTCGCGGAGCAGACGAGCGGCGAGGTTACCGTGACCGATACCTACCTTACGATCGTCGGCTACTGATCCGGGGATACAGAAGCTCTGCAGACCGATACCGATGGCCTCAGCAGCCTCGGCAGCTGTCTTCACACCCTTCTTGATGGCGATAGCAGCACCACAGACGTATGCCCACTTGGCATTCTCGAAGCAGATGAGCTGAGTGTCCTCACACATCTGATAGGGGTCGATACCAGCCTTTTCACAAATCGAGCAGCAAGAACCTGGTTGATACGGCGCTCCTGACTCTCAAACTGTACTTTTCTAATCATAGTCGTATCCTCCTTTATTCTTTACGTGGGTCAATAGCTTTCACTGCACCCTGCTCCTCGGTTGTACGACCATAAGAGCCGGTGAACTTCTTCAGAGCCTCATTGGCATCCATGCCGTTCTTCACGGCCTCCATCATCTTGCCGAGGTGGACATACTCGTAACCACAAACCTCGTTGTTGGCATCGAGATACTGCTTGGTGATGTAACCTTCAGTCAGTTCCAGATAACGTGTACCTTTGGCAACAGTGCCATAGAGTGTACCAGTCTGTGAACGGAGACCCTTACCCAGGTCTTCCAGACCAGCACCGATAGCCAGACCGCCCTCAGAGAAAGCACTCTGTGTACGACCATAGACAATCTGCAGGAAGAGCTCGCGCATAGCGGTGTTGATAGCATCGCAAACGAGGTCGGTATTCAGCGCCTCGAGGATGGTCTTACCGGGCAGAATCTCAGAAGCCATAGCAGCTGAGTGTGTCATACCGGTGCAACCGATGGTCTCTACGAGAGCCTCCTGGATGATACCGTCCTTCACGTTCAGGCTCAGCTTGCAGGCACCCTGCTGAGGTGCGCACCAACCGATACCGTGGGTATAACCAGAAATCTCCTTGATTTCCTTCACTGCAACCCACTTGCCCTCCTCGGGAATAGGTGCAGGTCCATGATAAGCGCCTTTGCAAACGCTACACATGTTCTCAACTTCTTTTGAATAAATCATTGCTTTAAACTATAAACTTTAAACTAAAAACGTTAAATGTGGCACAAAATTACGCTATTTATTTGAATAAGCCAAGTCTTATGATACCCAATTAGAAATAATTAACATCAAAAAAATGTCGATAAGGGCGTGTTTGTGTTTTCTTTTTGTAATTTTGTAACCTAAAAAGAGCAAACTATGTCAGATTTGGAGTTAGAAATGAGGGTACAGCGAGCCGTTGATAATTTCATGGCCGGCTATGGTTGTTGTCAGAGTGTGGTAGCTGCTTTTGCCGATCTCTATGGTTTGGACGAGGTGATGGCGAAGCGTATTGCAGCCGGTTTTGGCGGTGGTGTCGGTCGTTTGCGTATGATGTGCGGGGCCGTGTCGGGTATTGTGATGCTCGTTGGTCTGGACTGCGGTCAGACGGAAGGTAGCGACCGTGAGGGCAAGTCCGCCTGTTACAAGGTCGTTCAGGATCTTCTGGCACAGTCGAAGGCCGAGAACGGCAGTCTGATCTGTGCTGAGATCTTGGGTATTGAAGGTTACGAGAAGGCCCCGAACAGTTATGTGGCCTCTGCCCGTACGGCGGAATACTATAAAACCCGTCCCTGTGCTGCCAAGGTAGAGAGTGCGGCCAGGATTTTTGCCAAATATTTGAAGGAGAAAGGCCAATAGTGTACTGTCTATGAGTCGTGGATGTCGTCATATCGTGTTATGTTTATTGTTGCTGCTGTTTAGTGTCGGTACATCAGCAACGATGTTGACAGAGCGTTACAATGTGTCGTATCTTGACTTGAAGAACGGTCTGCCCCATAATAATGTCAGTTCTATCTTCGTGGACTCCAGTGGTTTTCTGTGGGTAGGAACCTATGGTGGCGGTCTGGTGCGTTATGACGGCTACGGTATGATGTCGCCTGTGATGTGGTTGAAGAGCAATTCCTGCAAGAGCATCGCTGAAGATCGTTTCAAGCGGCTTTGGGTGGCTTTTGACGAAGGGACGAACATCATTGACCTGCGAACGATGTCGGGTGTTTTCCCTGAGACCTTAGACAAGCATCTTCAGCAGTTGTTGTCGGAGTCGAGTACCAAGACCTATTGTGACGCGATGGGTCGTCTGTGGCTGGTAACCTATTCAACGGTCAATATGCTGACCTTCGACGAAAAAGGTCATGTGGCTAAAATCTGTTCCTATGCCTATTATGGGAATACGCCGGATGTCAGTATCCGGGACGTGGAAGGCAACGGTCGGCCCTGGATCGGTGTTGATGGTGGTCTTTTCCGTTTGGTAGAGAAAAACGGCAAACTCGTGCGTGAGGAGATCTCGCCGCAGTTCCGGGTTTTAAATGGTCTGTACATCACGGACATGATGAAGCGTGATAATTATATCTGGATTACCACGAACCACGGTCTGTTCAGATATGATCCCTATCAGCAGCAGATGACGGTCTACAGACTGTCCCATGACTTCCTTTCCAGTCTGGCCCTGACCTCAGACAACCGGTTGCTTGTCGGTTCCCTGTCGGGTGTCAATGTGTATGATGATGCCACCGATGGTTTTTCTGTCTGGAATACCGCCAGCAACCCGCCTTTGAAGAGTGATTTCGTGCATTGTCTTCTGGTGGACAAAGGTCTGATATGGGTCGGTACGGAGTCCGGTGGTATTGCCAAGTTGGTGCCCCGTCAGTTGTTGTTGCAGAACTATGTTCATACAGCCTCGTCGGCATCCCTCTCTCCTAATCCCGTGAATGCCATGTATGTGGAGCCGGATGGTACGCTTTGGGTGGGCACCGTGGAGGGCGGACTGAATGTAAGAAGGAAGAGGGAAGAAGGAAGAGGGAAGGTGGAAGAGTTTGTGCATTTGACAAAAGAGGATTCGTCGCTGTCGCATAATAGTGTGTCAGCTTTGGTGGCTGATGATAAAGGACGTTTGTGGACTGGCACCTGGGGCGGGGGATTGAATGTTGTGGACCTTGCCTCGCAGACCGTTCATAAAGTGGAGATGTCTGAACAGCAGGCCCGATTGACAACTTACATCGGTGCTTTGGCTTATGATTCTTATAATGATGCCCTATGGATTGGCAGTAATGATGGTATTTTCCTCTATGACCTGAAGACCGGTCGGTTGATGGAGCCTTTTGAAGGATGTGACCTGATCCGCGGTTGTATCGGTTCGGTGATCGACAAGGACGGCGTACTCTGGATGGGTTGTATGCGTGGTGTCTGTGCTGTCGACCTGAAATCGAAAAAAGGGGGAAAGTTTAGCTATCGTAATCTGATGTATCGGTTGGATGATCCCGATTCCCGTATCTATGAGAAAATATCCTCCTTCTGTGAGAGTCGTGATGGTACCCTTTGGTTGGGTAGTAACGGCTATGGCCTTTACCGAAGGATGGTGGATAAGGACGGAAAAGAGCGATTTGAAGTGCTGACACAGGCAGATGGTCTGGTGAACAATGCTGTGAAGGGCATTGTGGAAGACCGTAATGGTCGGCTGTGGATTACCACGCAGAACGGTCTCTCTGTCTATGACCCACACCTGAAGACCTTTACCAACTATACGCAGGCCGACGGTCTTGTCAGTTCGCAGTTTTATTGGAACTCTGCAGTGATAGCCCCTTCAGGAACCATCTATCTGGGCAGTGAGGCCGGTGTGATAGAGGTGACGGGTGAGAATCCCGAGGCCGCCCGTCAAGGTCATCTTGTCTTCACCCGTCTGATGGTAGACAATCAGGACATCATGGCCGGCAGTGACTATCTTGATGCAGACATCTCGATTGCCAAGGTCATCCGGCTTAGTGAGGGTAACCGTTCGTTCTCTATTGACTTCTCGGCCTTGAACTACGGCTATGAGACCCAGGGTATTTTCAGTTACCGGATGAAAGGCTTTGACAGTGAGTGGACCCTTCTGAAGTCAGGTCAGCACTCTGTGAGATACAGTGCTCTGCCCGTAGGCGATTACACCTTTGAGGTAAAATATGAATCCGCCTTGTCGACGGTGGAGGCAGAGACCATCTCGATAGAAATTGTGGTGAAGCCACATTTCTGGAATAGTTGGTGGTTCCGTCTGTTGCTGTCAGCCTTGTTCGTGGTGCTTATTATTCATATATATAATAGGTGGGTTACTGAGTTGAAGCGTCGTGAGGCCGAGCAGTTGATGCAGCCCATCCGTAAAGTGTTGGAAGAGTCGAAGGATCCCAAGCAGTTGCAGCAGCGCATCAGCAACATCCTCGACAATCAGGCACGTTATCAGAAGAGTGTGACCAGGAGTGTGGAGGCCGATCAGGAAGAAGTGATGAAAAACACGAAGCCGTTTATGGAACGTGTGATGGCTATTATGGAGCAGCATTATATGGACTCCGAATTCGGTGTTCAGGAATTCTGTGATGCCTTAGGCATGAGTCGTAGTGTGGCCAGTAAGCACCTGAATGCAGAAGCCGGACTCCCGGCAGGGCAGTTTATCCGTAACTACCGTCTGAACATGGCTAAAGAGTTGCTTTCTACAAAGACCGGCAACCGTAACATCACCGAGATAGCCTATGCAGTCGGTTTCAATGATCCCAAATACTTTACCCGTTGCTTTACGAAGATGTATGGGGTCAGTCCCAGTGCCTATAGTGGCAATTGATATTTGTCATTGATTTATCTCAAGAGGTGGAAAAAACAGCCTTGGTGGCCGTAATATCGTTTTGTCCACCTTATAAATTGTTTTGTCCACCATGTAAAATGAATAAACGACTACTTTTGCGGCAGTTTTTTATTCATTTAATAACTAATTCTACAATTTACAATGAGAAAACAAACTTTATTCTCTGTGATGCTATCCTTGGGGATGTTAGGTGGACTTTCCGTCTGCCCGACACCAATGATGGCATCTGTGACCCAACAGACCATTAAGGTCAGTGGTCAGGTTGTTGACCAGGACGGTGAGGCGCTTATTGGTGCCACTGTCAAGGTGAAGGATGCTCAATCAGGTGCTATTACCGACTTTGATGGTAACTTTGAGTTGAGTGTTCCTGCTGATGCGACGCTCGTAATCAGTTATGTTGGTTACAAAGATCGTGAGATTGCCGTACGCGGACGCGCGATCCTTAATCAGATTCAGTTAGAGTCAGACTCACAGATGCTCGACCAAGTGGTCGTTGTGGGTTATGGTGTTCAGAAGAAGGCCGACCTGACCGGTTCGGTATCGATTGTGAATGCCGATGAGTTGAAGCGCGTGTCGCACTCCAATATCTCCACGATGTTGGAAGGTAAGGTAGCCGGTGTGCAGATTACCTCTGACGGACAGCCCGGTGCCGACCCATTGGTTCGTATCCGTGGTATCGGTACCCTGAACGGAAACCAGGCTCCTCTGTATGTCATCGACGGCGTGCCCATGGGTACCTCTATTCGCGATTTCTCTCCGAACGATATTGAGACCATCCAGGTGTTGAAGGACGCTTCGGCAGGTGCTATCTATGGTTCGCGTGCCGCCAATGGTGTGGTTATCATCACGACCAAGAGCGGTCAGAAAGAGCAGCCTCTGAAGGTGGACTACAAAGGCTACTTCGGTATCGACCAGATTCAGAAGGATGTCTACGACTTGACCAATGCCGAGCAGTACAGTCAGTATCTCGGCATTGCTGCTGAGAATGTCGGTATCTCTGCTCTTCCTGGTGGATATAGCAAGGGTGCTGACGGTAAATACCATTTTATGGATAATACTGACACCGACTGGCTCAGTGAAGCCTTCAAGACGGGTATTCGTCAGAACCACAGTGTGAACCTCAGTGGTGGAGGCGTGAATAATACCTATAATATCAGTCTTGATTATTATAAGCAGAAGGGAACCCTTGAGGGTGCTGGTCCTAATTTTGAACGTTACACGGCTCGTGTAAACAATACGATGGATGTCAAGTTCATCAAATTCCGCACTAGCCTTGTGTACTCACATTCGAATCAGGACAACCTTGCTGTATCAAATGCTAATGAATACGTTCAGGGACTTTATGGTAATTTGGGCAATGTGCTTGGCGGTGTGCTGAACATGCAGCCGACTATCAAGGCATACGACAGTTCCACATGGGTACTCGACGACAAGGTGGGTAGTGCCAGTGCTTACCGTTACGATGCCTACGGCTATGGTGTGTATTACGACACCATCCATGGTGATATCTCTGCCATGAACCCCCTGTTGGTTAACGAGATGCTGACCCGTAATACGGTTGTTGACCGTTTCTTGGGTACTGCCTCTGCCGATGTCGACCTGCTGAGTATGGTTGGCATCAAGAGCAAGAACCATCAGTTGACCTATAAGATCAACCTCTCCTACAGTACCACCTCTTGCAATGACAAGACCTGGATTCCTGCCTGGATACAGAGTAACCGTGTGTACTTGGCCAAGGAGAACGAGCGTCTGACCAAGGCCCATCGCAAGTATACCGATGCCCTGATTGAGAATACGCTGACCTATGATGGAACCATTGGTCTCCACCATGTTAACCTTGTGGTTGGTCAGACCTTCGAGCAAGAGACCCCCAGCACACTGTCTGCAACAGGTGTTATGCTTAATGAGCCCTACTTCCTGCAGTTGCAGAATGCCAGTGACTGGAGTGCCGAAAGTTATGAGTACAAGCATACCTTGGCTTCTTATCTGGCCCGTCTGAACTACGACTACGACGGCAAATACCTCATCTCTGGTATCATCCGTCGTGATGGTAGTTCCCGTCTGACCAAGGATATCCGTTGGGATACCTTTACCTCTATCTCCTTGGGATGGCGTTTCGATAAGGAGAAGTTCTTCCCCATCGACCGTGACATTGTGAATATGTTCAAACTCCGTGCCAGCTATGGTGAGCTTGGTAACGAGGCTTCCGTGGGTGACTATGCCATCTATGCCACGATGGCCCGTAATAACATGACCTACAGCTTTGGTAATCAGCCCATCAGCGGTTCTGCCGTTTCGACCTTCGTCAACGAAAACCTTGCTTGGGAGAAGAGAAAGACCATGAACGTTGGTCTTGACCTGGCCTTCTTCAATAATCGCATTGAGTTTACTGCTGAGTGGTATAAGAACAAGTCGGAGGACCTGCTTTATAATGTTCCCGTTCCGGCCAGTGCCGGTGTGGCCAACACCACTGTGACGATGAATGCCGCTTCATTAGAGAATAGTGGTTTTGAGTTCTCGGTCACCTATCGTAATCGCGACCACGCCTTGAAGCATGAGATCAGTGCCAACCTGAGCACGCTGAAGAACAAGGTGACCTCACTTGGTTTCGGAACAGAAAAATACATCACTGGTGCCTATATTACTGAAGTAGGTGAGGAGGTAGGTAAGTTCTATGGTTGGGACTATCAGGGCATTATCCGTACTCAGGAGCAGCTTGATCAGCTGAATGCCATCGCCCAGGAAAAGGGATTTGCTGAGTATCAGCCTGGAGCACAGGTTGGTGATTGCTACTACCGCGATATCAATGGTGATGGTCAGATCAATGGTGACGACCAGACTGTTCTCGGTAGCGGTCTGCCTGCGGTGAACTTCGGTCTGAGTGCTCACCTGGAGTACAAGATCTTCGACCTGAGCATTTCTACCTTCGGTGCGCTTGGCTACCATGTGACCGACTACCTGTACAATACGCTGAACTCCAGCTATGGCTACGGTAACAAGGATGTGAATATCCTCAATGCCAACCAGTGGGATGGTGGAACCTATGTGAGCAACATCCCCCGTACCTATCTGTCGAACAGTGCTACTTTAGCCTGGAACGATTTGTTCTGTGACCGTCAGATCCAGAATGCTGCCTATTGGAAGATTGCTAATGTCGAACTTGGCTGTAACCTCCCCAACAAGTGGTTCGCCAATTATGTCACTGGTGTCCGTGTGTATGTCTCTGCCCAGAACCTCTTTACCATCACTGGTTACAAGGGTTACAATGTGGACTATGCCGGTGGTACGTTCACCCCGGGCTATAACTACTGCTCATATCCTACAGCACGTAGCTTTATGGCCGGTCTGAACTTTACTTTCTAAAGGTAAAAAGGTAAAAAAGTAAAAAGGTAATAAAGTAAAACGAATCAAGATATGAAACTATATAAAATTTCCTTCGCTCTTTTGCTGGGTCTTGGCATGATGACGTCGTGTGAAGATAAGTTGGACGTGTCGAACCCCAACCAGCAGACGACCTCCACGTTCGGCAATACCGCCGAAGATCTGGAGGAGAATGTGATTGCCGCTTACAACCACATTCGTATGGAGGGTACTTACGCCCGTGTCGGTTATACCCTCGACGTGTGCCGTGGTGATGAGGTGTGGAATTCCTCACAGGTATGGTACATGCCTTTTGATGATCTGAATGCCCCCTTCACCGACGAGATTGGTCAGTGGTCATGGCGTGACTGGTACTACACCATCAACGTGACAAACTATACGCTCTCTCGCTGTGGAGAAGATAATAGTGTACTCTCAGAAGCCATGAAGCGCATCAAGGGACAGATGCTGTTCCTACGTGGTCTGGCTTACTATAACCTCACCGGCTACTATCAGAACCCGATTTTGATTACCGATTATGCCACCTATTCTACGCTCGATGGTCTGTATGGTGCTAACAGCACTTATGACGAGGCTTGGGATCAGGTGGAGAAGGACTTTGCTGAGGCCATGACATTGCTGCCCAGCCGTAATGAAGGCGGAGAGTGGGCCAAGGGTCGTGCCACCTGTGGTGCAGCCGCTGGTTATTATGCCCGTGCACTGATGATGCGCCACAAGTATAGTGAGGCGCTCACGGTGCTGAAAGCTATCATTAATGGTCAGTATGGTACCTATAAGCTGATGGCTAATTATGGAGATAACTTCCGTGAGGGACCGGCCTATGAGAACAATGACGAGAGCCTGTTCGAGGTTCAATACCTGGACTATGGTTCACAGGGAACCGACGATGAGTGGACGCCAGTGAATACCAGCCCGAATGCGACACAGGGCCACGCTATCGAGAGTAACTACGGACCTGGTGATTTCGGTGGATGGGCAGACCTCTCTGCCTCGCCCTGGCTCTATCAGCTCTTCAAGGCTGAGAAGACCACCAGTGGCTCACTCGACCCCCGTCTCTATTGGACCATCGGTACCTACGAGCCCGAATGGGAAGGCTTTGAGTATGGCAATGTCTGCTATACTGTGCCGATGACTGCTGATGCCCCTGTGGTGACAAACAATAACTATGGTGGTCTGCCTATCGCAAAGAACACCAATCTCCGCACGGGTATCTACGACAAGGTGGTAACCGGTCTGCACTGTGGTATCAACCTCCGTATGATGCGTTACAGCGATGTGCTGCTTCGTGCTGCTGAGTGCGAGAACGAGGTCAATGGTCCTACCCAGCAGGCTATCGACTGGATCAATCAGGTGCGTAACCGTGCTGGACTGGCCAATCTCAATCTTGCTGATTTCAACTCAAAAGACAAACTCTTCGAGCAGATTGCCAATGTGGAGCGCCCGAAGGAGTTCGGTTGTGAGTTCGGTCGTGGCTTCGATCTCCTGCGCTGGGGCTTCTTCTATAGTGCCGACCGTCTGCAGCAGATTAAGGAACACGGCACTTTCCGTCGTACTAATGATCGTAGCAGGGTGAAGGAACCTGTCAGCTATGCTGAGGTAGGTGTCGATTCTGAGTTGAAGAGTTCATACGACTCCTGGATCCAGGGTCATGAGTTCTTCCCCATCTATCAGGGTACGTTGAACGATAACCCCAACCTCGTAGGCAACTCTGCCAATAGCAGTACGAGCAATGCTGACTATTTCGCCAGCAAGGGTTGGACGGTACATCCTGTGGTGAACCTCTAAGAGAATTGAAAAAATGAAAAAATGAAAAAATGAAATTATTATGAAAACAAATAGATATAATAAGGTAGTTGTAGGCGTATTCTCTTACCTCTTACTTCTTACCTCTTACCTCTTTGTCACTTCCTGTGAGGGTGGCGACCTGTATGGCATCGACTCACCCGACTGGATTTCTGCTAAGGCAGACTCCATCGCTGCTGAAAAGGCCAAGAATCAGGGCGGTGAAGAAGAAATTGAAGGTTTGGAAGAGGACGTTTACACCGTTGGCGCTACAGACTATAGCTCTGGCTGGTGGGCTGTGTTCTCCAAGTATTATCAGATTCCTGAAGGTGGCAAGTGGATTACCCAGTTCAATCTGAACATCAATCCCAGTGCATCGAATACCTATAAGAACTATGCCCTTATCATCACCAATGATGAGGATCGTGGTGCTGCCAACTATAAGGAGTACGGTGCTATCCGTTATGATTTCCAACCGAGTGGTAACTCAGAGTGGGGTGATTATATCGACCGTAGCCTCGCAACCAGCGACCTCGAGTTTGCTACTGATACTGATGCTGGTGTTGATAAGTTGGGTGGTAAAGTCACTCTGACGATTGACCGCACCAGTGGTGGTCTGGTTGTCACTATGACCAATGGTAAGGTGACGAAGACCTATACTCAGACTTCGCCTCTGGTGAATCTGAATGCGGATGCATCGAACACCACTATCCGTGCTTTCTTGGTTCCTGAGGGTTCATTCATTAATTTCCTTGGTTCAACCATCGAGCCTATCGGCGGTTTCACTTCTAAGGAGGACAAGCAGCCACTGTCAATGACGCTCAACGGCGTACCCAAGAAGGTGCTTCAGGGCACTGATCTGGCTGAAGCCTTTGCTAATGTTACTGCAACCATCCAGTTTGAGCAGGAGGTTTCTGCGACTGTGAAAATAACTGACTTGGCCATTCAGACTGTTCCTGATATGTATTCATTGGGCAAGAAGACCCTCGTGGCTGCCTATGCCAAGACCTACAAAGGTGAGGCTGCCAATGCACCTATCATCGGAACTGCAGAGTTCGAGGTTGTTGATAAGATGTACACGAGCCTTGGTGCTACCGACAATTCTACTGGTTGGTGGGGTGCTCATTCTGAGAATATCAAGGTAGGCCCGAATGAGACCTTTGTGAGCAGCTTCACCAACTACACTAGTGGTGCCAACAACTGGAACAACTTCGTCGTGGTTCTCTGTCGTGCTGATAATACAGAGTATGCCGTAGTCCGTGCCGATAATTATGGCTGGGGTGATGGTTATGGTGCTTGTACGCCGATTGGAACCCAGGGTGACTGGGGTACATGGCTTGCTGCTATGGACGGTGCCAAGGTGACTGTAGCCGTTACTAACAACGGTGATGGTACCGCTGATGTGAAGGCCGTGATGCAGGGCACAAACGGTGAGGTCTATACGCAGGAGTACAATGGCATCAACACGGTTGATCCGGAAGACTTCTACTTCCGCTTTACTGTTGACAACTGCCACCTGGAGTTCGATAGCGTACTTGGTGCAGAAGATAACTCTACCGGTTGGTGGGGTGCTCATTCTGATATGTACAATGTGCCTGTTGGTAAGACCGTTACTACCCGCATCAAGAACTTCACCAATGGCGCCAACAACTGGAACAACTTTGTGGTTGTGCTGACCCGTGAGGACAATAGTGAATATGCTGTCGTCCGTGCCGACAACTATGGTTGGGGTGACAGCTATGGTGCTTGTCTGCCAAGTGGTGGTCAGCTCGACTGGGGTGCATGGCTTAAGGCTATGGATGAGGCGATGGTAACCGTATCCGTGACCAACAATGGTGGTTCTGCTGATGTGAAGTGTGTCATGGAAGGCAATGACGGTGAGACCTACTATCAGGACTATATCGGTATCAGTCCTATTGACGGGGATAACCTCTGGTTCCGCTTCACGGTTGACGGTTGTCACATGATCTTTGAGTAATGATGATGAAAAGATTCATACCATTATTTCTGTCGCTTATGCTGCCAGCGATATCCATTGCGGTATCGCTGCAGCATGTGACAGTTCATGACCCAAGTGTCGTTTGGGATCCAGAGTCCAAGACCTATTATATCTTCGGCTCTCACAGAGATAATGCCAAGACAAGTGACATGATGAGATGGACCAAAGTCACTGTGCCCTGGGCCACCGCATCGAGCAGCAATGCTGCTAATAAGGATGCCTTTACCACTCCACAGGTCACAACGGTCAAGAAAGGCGGTGTAGATGTAAACCTGCCGCAGTTCAATGCTGTTAACTGGTCTGCAAAGGGGGGTAAGAGTTATAATGTAGACGGAAACATGTGGGCTCCCGATGTCATTTACAACAAGGTCATGAATAAATGGTGTATGTATTTAAGCATTAATGGTGACTCGTGGTATTCAAGTATCATTCTTCTGACTGCTGATAAAATTACTGGACCTTATCGTTATCAGGCTCCGGTGGTCATCAGCGGCTTTAAGAATGGTACGGAGTTTAAGGATACTGACCTTGAACTTGTTATTGGTTCGCAGAGCACTCTGCCTTCGCGCTATGCCACAGGTAGTAAATGGGGTGATCGCTGGCCCAATAACATCGACCCATGCGTTTTCTACGACGAGGAAGGAAAGCTGTGGATGTCTTATGGTTCTTGGAGCGGTGGCATCTGGATGCTGGAGCTCGACGAGAATACCGGCCTGCGTGACTATGATGTGGAATATTCGTTGACTGGTACTGGCAATGGCATCACTGAAGACCCTTATTTCGGTAAGAAGATTGCTGGTGGTTACTATGTATCAGGCGAAGCTTCGTATATCGAGTATATCGGAGGCTATTATTTCCTGTTCATGAGCTATGGCGGTCTGGCTGCTGGTGGTAATCCTAACGAATACAATAACGGTGGCTACCAGATGCGTGTATTCCGTTCTGAAAAGCCTGACGGTCCCTATAAAGATTCTAATAATATCAGTGCTGTCTACAATAGTTACCAACTTAATTTCGGCGCCAAGGCCAACAGCGACCGTGGCGTGAATATTTTTGGGGCTTATACAGACTGGGGCAATCAGACGAAGGGCAACTATGGTGAGCGCTCTCAGGGACACAATAGCATCATTGCTGCCGAGGATGGACGTACCTATCTGGTTTATCACACCCGATTCCAGAATGCAGGTGAAGGTCATCAGGTGCGCGTTCATCAGGTGTTCCAGAACAAAGACGGATGGTTGGTTGCTGCCCCGTTCGAATATACCGGTGAGGAGGTAAAGAGTGCTGATATCGCCAGTTCGCAGCAGGTGAGCACCGACCGTATCCCAGGAACCTATCAACTTCTGATTCACAAATACAGACTAGACCACACTCAGAAGGAAGCCGCCAAGCCTGTTGAGATCACCCTTTCTGCCGATGGAAAGATCAGTGGTGGAGCTACTGGTACTTGGGCTGCAACAGCAGGTACGTCGTATGTGAACTTTGTCATCAGTGGTACGGCTTATAGAGGCGTCATGGTTGAGCAGACGCTCGAACCGAAAGATGAGAAAACGATAGCCTTTACAGGTCTGGCCAGTAAGACCGGTGTCACAGCATGGGCTTATCAGACCAAGGCTGCTACAGGTATTATGACAATGGATAATGGACAATGGACAATGGATAATGGGGTCTATGACCTCTCAGGCAGACCTGTTTCATCTCTGAAGAAGCCCGGTATCTATCTTAAAAATGGAAAGAAATTTATCGTCAGATAAAACAAACTACTAAATCATAGTATAAATGAGGAAAACAGTCATTTCCTTGGTGCTGTTAGCCTCGTGTGTCACATTGTTGGCGCAGGGGCAACGGCATCCCAGGAGGAACTTACCATTCGTCACCGATATGCCGATGGTGCATGACCCTGTGATGGCCTACGAGGACAGTACCTATTATCTTTTCGCTACAGGCATGGGTATCCAGAAGATGACCTCGAAAGACCGTAAGAGCTGGACGGTTCATGCTGAGCCGGTGATGAGCGTTATTCCGAAATGGACGCATGATTCTGTACCCGGATTCCGCAATCATGTCTGGGCGCCGGACATCATTCAGTGGCACGGCCGTTGGTGGCTCGCTTACAGTTGTTCAACCTTTGGTAAGAACGGTTCTGCTATCGGTCTGCTCTCCTGTCGTTCCCTGGCCCAAGGTCTGTGGGATGATGAAGGATGTATTGTGACCTCCAGAGAGAAGCGTGACAACTGGAATGCCATTGATCCTAATTTTGTGATTGACGATCAAGATCAGCCATGGCTGGTTTGGGGTAGTTTTTGGGATGGTATTCAGTTGGTCCGTCTCGATACGACGATGCATATTGCCAAAGGTGAAAAGCCCCGTACGATTGCTCGTCGGTATAATCTGGATAGCAAGGATGCCAAGGCGGCTCTCCCGATTAATCCAAAGGCTGCGATTGAGCGAAAGCAGAATCAAGTAGGCTTGAATTCTGCTGAGCGTGAGCAGGCTCGACCGAAGGTCAATCCTCCGAAGAACCCGACCTCCGATTATGCAGGCCCCAATGCCATCGAGGCACCCTTTATCTTCAAGCACGATGGCTGGTATTATCTCTTTGTATCCTGGGACTACTGTTGCCAAGGTAGCAAGAGTAACTACCGTGTGGCCGTAGGTCGCAGCAAGACGGTTGATGGCCCCTATCTCGACAGTAAGGGTATCGACATGCGGTATGGTGGTGGAAATCTCTTCCTCGAAGGTGACAAAAAAGAGTTTGAGGCCGCCGGCCATTGTGCTGTATACCGTTTTGATGGTCAGGACATCTTTATCTGTCATGGCTATAGCATCGCCCACCAAGGCGCTTCTATTCTTATTCAGCGCCCTGTTATATGGACAGCCGATGGCTGGCCGACGTTGGGAAGATAAAAAAGCAAAAAAATATAAAGTGAAAAGTAAAAGAGTTATGTGTGAAAATGTAAGAAATGATAAGTTAGTTAGAAATAGTTGGTTAATAGCAATACATATTCTTTTTGCTTTTCACTTTTTTATGAGTCCGTGTTACGGTCAGTCATGGACAGCAGATAACGGCAACGGCACATTCACGAATCCGCTCTTCTATGATGAGTTCTCCGATCCCGATATTCTGCGTGTCGGCGATGATTACTATCTGGCAGGAACCACCATGCACACCGTGCCAGGTCTGGTCATCCTGCACTCGAAGGACTTGGTGAACTGGGAGAACATCTCATACTGTTTCGATCGCTTTGATTTTGCTGACGACGCCTTCTCGTTGAAGAACCATCAGGAGATCTATGGCCAGGGCGTCTGGGCTCCTGCTATCAGATATGCCAATGGGCAGTTCTATGTCTTTACCAATATCAATGGCAAGGGTCTTCAGTGCTACACCTCGAAGGATATCCGTGGTCCGTGGGAGCATCATAATATGCAAGGCCGTATCTACGACCTCAGTGTACTTTTCGATGATGACGGGAAGATCTATGCCATTCATGGTTATGGCGAGGTGAAGTGTACGGAACTGAAGTCTGACATGTGCGGTCCTATCGAAGAGACGGAGCGTACGATCATCCCTGAGGGCAATGCCGTTGGCGAGGGTCATCATATGTATAAGATCAACGGTATGTATTACCTCATTTCCACCGACTACCGTCCTAATGGTCGTACCCTCTGTTCACGTGCGAAAAGTATCTGGGGACCCTACGAGACCATCACCATCACCGCCGATGAGACGTTTGGTTATCATGCGGCATCACTGACGCAGGTGCCTCGTGGCGAGAAATACCGCATCGGACAAGATGGTGCAAAGTTTGGTATTCCCGAGGTAGACAAGGATGCCACTGCCTGTACCAATATCCATCAGGGTGGCATCGTCGAGGATCAGAGTGGTCAGTGGTGGGCCCTTCTGATGATGGACTTCCACTCTATCGGCCGTACCGTTACCCTTGCGCCTATCACCTGGAAGGACGGCTGGCCCATGCTCGGCCTCGAAGGCAACTTAGGCCGCGCCCCCCGCACCTGGCTGAAGCCTAATGTCTCTAGTCCATCTAGTCTGCCTAGTCTTCCTAAAGCTCCCTACAATCGCAATGAGGATTTCAATGGCAAGTCCCTTGGCCGTATCTGGCAATGGAACCACAACCCCGATGATACCAAGTGGAGCCTGAAGAACGGTCGTCTTCGTTTGCAGTCGATGCCTGCTGAACAACTGATGTGGGCTCGCAACACCCTCACTCAGCGCGTGATAGGTCCAACCTCTATCGCTACCGTTGAGTTGTACACCAAGGGCCTGAAGGATGGCGATGTGGCAGGACTGGGCAATATCAATGTGCCGTGTTCATGGATTGGCATCACCAAGGACGACGCACGCCTGCATCTGCGCTGTTTCGAGCAAGCCATCAACGACACCGTGACCTTAGGTATTGCCGCAACAGATGGGGCCATCAAAAAAGTTTGGCTCCGCATGGTGGGCGACTATGACCACGACTGTGCGCACTATGAGTATTCGCTCGATGGAGAGGTCTATCATCAGGTGGGCCGAGAGATGCCGCTCTCTTATCAGCTCATATCTTTCCAAGGTTCACGCCATGCTCTCTTCGCTTTCAATCATAAGGGGCAGAAGGGCGGTTATGCAGAGTTCGACAACTTCACCGTTGAGGAGCCTCAGGCCGACCGTAGCGGGAACATCCCTTATGGCAAGACCTTGGCTTCCCCTTCGGCCGCCGACCGCTGGTTTCGCATGATCAACCTTGCCACAGGAAAACCCGCCATCGCCCTGCCTCATGGACTGCTCTACGATACAGAGGCCTCTGACAAGAGCCCTCAGACGCGTTTCCGTCTTATCGACAAGGGACAGGGTCAGGTCATTCTCCAGTGCGAAGACGGTCGCTATGTCTTCGTGTCAGGCTTTGGCATTGCCGGCGATGTACGGCTGACAACCGATGAGTCGAAGGCCGAAGTCTTTATGTGGCAGGATTATCTGAATCATGAGTTTATGCTCATGTCGATGCGCACGCATCGTTACATTGGCAAGAGCCCCACCACGGGCAGTCCCTATTCGATGGACTACACCGGTTCAGACCCTGCTCGCAGAAACGGTGCAGTCTTTCGTTGGGAGTAATCACCTCACTCTCTCACACAAAGAAAAGCGAGCCGCAAGGCCCGCTTTTTTTTTGTGCCAACTGATGACTACAGTCCTGCTTCCAGAAGTTGGTCGCAGATGCTCTTCATGCCCTTGACCGACGGGTGACCGTTCTGTTTCTCAATATCATGCAACTCTACGAGCTGGACGTTGTAGTGCTTGCACACCTCGCGCATCGACTCGTTGATGGGCTCTCGCAACTCCGAATTGAGGATGGAGCAGAGCTTGGCCTTGGGATAACGCTTCTGCAGCATGTCGAGCAGGCAGGCCAGCGCAGGACGGAAGTTCTTGCAGTCATCCTTCGTCCAGTCGGCATACTGATATTCGCCTATGGGAACGTTGGCCCAAGCATCGTTGGTGCCGCCAAACACGAAGATGATATCGGGATTACCCAGACTGTCGACACGCGAAATGAAATTGTTGCGCGAGGCATCCATACGACCGTAGCCTGTGCCGCAGATGGTGGTGCCGCCCCAGGAATCGTTCTTCTCCAGCACATAGCCCTTGGCCTTGATATAAAGGTCCCACCAAGTCTGCTCTACGGCCTTGCAATCGTTACGGTCGTTGGGATAGAACGGTGCGTAATGAGCAGGGCCCACGCCCTTGAATGTGGAATACGAGTCGCCCAAGACCGACACTTTCTTTGTCTGCGCCGATGACACCACTGTGGTAGCCATCATCAGCATGAGGATTAACAATTTCTTCATAAATAATAATTAGTTGATAAATAAATAATGTGTCGTTACATCCCTTTGTTACAAAGTCCCTACTGTGCAAAAATCTTCAAGCGGAAGCAAATTCTTCACTCTTCACTCTTCACTCTTCACTCTTTCAACTGTCTTACAGCAGAGCTGCGCGGCGGCCTCGTCGGGCAGACAGTCTAAATGCCAGACGCTAGCATGCTGGGCAATCAGGTTCTCTGTCTCATGCAGACCTTCGGCCAATTCCTTGTCCCAGCGCTTACCCGAGATGGAAGGCACCACAGCCGCATAGGCCTTGATACCCTTCAGACGTTCGATCTTATTAAAAGGTGCCTGACTCAGTTTGACGATGGCCCCTACAGGATAGCTCACATTCCGATAGCAAGGCGTCTTTCCACTCCATGGAGAGCCGTATACCCGCACCTCGTTATTCTCTAAGACTCTGACTACAGGATTGTCATCATTCACCAATTCTGTGCCCTCAATATGTTTCAGCCACAGGCTGGAGTGTGTACTCTTGCCGGTGCCACTCTGGCCGAGGAACATATACCCCTTTCCTTGATAGCTCACCACCGACGAGTGGAACATGGCTGTCCGTTTGTTGGCAGTGGCCAGGGCATACATCACCATCAGGGCGTTGTTCACGCCAAACTGCGGATATTCCTCCAGACTGAGACGGGCCTGTCGGTAGTCCTGACTGCTGATGAGCACAGCAGAACGCTTGCCTTTCAGCAGAAATTCAAAGTAAGGCTCACCTGTTGGCAGATGGCCGGCAATGATCTCCTGCCCCTCTTCTTCCTGGTGCATCTCATCGTTGAAACCTTCCGTTGAGAAAGGCATATCCACAATCTGCATGCTAAACACCACGTCTTCCGTCGGATCTGTCACGAACCCCTCGTATTGTCGCAAGTCACAGACCAGATCGCCTTTTGTTCCCATATCCAGCGAAAACACATGCTCCGCCACCTTATAATAATATTCTTTCATCTCATTTTTCAAATTTGTGTGCAAAGGTAGTTATTTTTATTGAAAATTGAAAATTGAAAATTGAAAATCATTCAAGCGGAAGCAAATTTTTCACTCTTCACTCTTCACTCTTCACTTTTTTTCGTACCTTTGCAGCCGAAATTAAGAATCAGTCATGGAAGTTGTACATAAAGTCCTGCCCAATAATGAGATTTTACGCGATCTCATTCAACTGGTGAATGAAGGCCAGCGGGTGGTGTTGCCTGTAAAGGGCAATAGCATGCTGCCGTTTATCATTGGCGGTCGGGAGAGTGTAGAGCTTGTCAAGCCTGAGACCGTGGCTGTGGGCGATGTGGTGCTGGCGTGGATCAATGGTTGTCGCTTTGTGGTCCACCGTATCATCCGTATCAACGACGACCAGGTCCAGCTTATGGGCGATGGCAACATCACTGCCGACGAGTACTGCCCGCTCAGCGATGTGAAGGCGCGTGCGGAGTATGTCATTGCCCCGAATGGCAAGCGGCGGTATCTTTATACCCCCCAAAGGCTTCGCTTCTCCCGTTTCTGGAGCAGGCTGCTGCCTGTCAGGCGTTGGATTCTGGCCATCTACCGTAGGTCATTATTGAAACTGAATATACATATATAAGATGAAACAGAAAAAAGGATTTGTGCTGCGCGAGGTGTGCGGCGAGAAAGTGATTGTAGGCGAAGGTCTCGAGACCGTGAATTTCGGTAAGCTCATCAGCCTGAACGATACCGCAGCCTGGCTCTGGGAGAAGGCTGCAGAACTGGGCGACTTCACCGAAGAGCAGTTGGCCGACGCCATCTGCAAGGAGTACGATGTGGAGAAGTCGCAGGCCTTGAGTGACATTAAGAAGATTGTCGCTAATTGGAAAGAGATCGGACTGATTCTCTAAGATGACGAAATACCTGGTCTGGCTCTGGCAGAACACGCGGGGCATCCGGTGGAATATGCTGGTGCGCATCGTGGCGGGCATCGGACGCGTGGCGTTCGGACTGCTGATGGTGTGGCTCTGCAAACAGTTCATCGACGTCACCATCCGGACAGGTAGCTCCGACGATATCCTGCTGATGATAGCTGCTTTGGTGGCCACCATCAGTGGCGGCATCATCTGTCGACAGGTCTATTATTACTTTGGCGTCAAGGCCAGTGCTTTCCAGAGCACGTCCATCCGCCTGCGCATCTTCAGTCATCTGTTCCGTCGTCAGATGTTCGAGCAGAAGGAGTTGCACTCTGGCGATGTCACCTCGCGTCTGGAGAAGGACATCGACGTGGTGAGCGATGCCACCACCTCCCTAGTGCCCGACATCACTGTCACCCTTGTTCAGCTCCTAGGTGCTTTCCTGTTCATGAACATGATGGACGCCCGTCTGGCCTGGGCCCTGCTGTTGCTCACGCCCATCTTCCTCGTGGTCGGCAAGCTCTTTGCCCGTCAGATGCGGAAGATGACGCTCGATATCCGCCGTCAGGAGAGTATCATCCAGATGCTGGTGCAGGAGACCATGGAGCACAATGCCGTGTTGCGTTCCTTGGAGAGTGGCGACTGGGTGACGGGCCGTCTCGACGATATGCAGCAGGATCTGAAGGGCAAGATCAACCGTCGTGCCCGTTTCACGGTGGTCTCGCGTCTGCTCATTGCCTCCAGCTTCAGCTTCGGTTATATCATTGCCTTCATCTGGGGCGCCATGCAGCTGCGCACTGGCGCCATTACCTTTGGTGTGATGACCTCCTTCCTCCAGCTGGTTTCCCAGATTCAGCAGCCCATCCTCCAGATGCTCAACATGCTGCCCCAGGCCATCCATGCCTCCGCCAGCATCGACCGTCTTGAGGAACTTGAACGAATAGAGGCCGAAGAAGAGTCCCCCTCAGAATCCTCCAGCTCCTTAAGCCCTTCAAGCGCTTCCTCCCCGCTTGGCGTCAGTGTCCAGAACGTCACTTTCCAATATGCCGATGGCGATCGCGAGATTCTCTCCCATTTCAGTTACAACTTCCATCCTGGCAGTAAGACGGCCCTGATGGGCATCACAGGTGCCGGTAAGACCACCCTTTTCCGTCTGCTGCTGGCCCTCATCAAGCCCAACGAGGGCACCCTGACCATCTATGGTCGCCGTGGCAAGGAATATATCAGCGAGAAGACGCGCTCCAACTTTGTCTTTGTGCCCCAGGGTAACACTCTCATGAGTGGCACCATCCGCTACAACCTCCAGTTGGCCAAGCCCGATGCCACCGACCAGGAACTCCACCAGGTTCTCCATACCGCCATGGCCGACTTCGTGTTCCAGCTCCCAGAGGGCATCGACACCGAATGTGGCGAACGTGGCGCCGGCCTCAGCGAGGGCCAGGCCCAGCGCATCGCCATCGCCCGCGGCCTCCTCCGCCCTGGCGGCATCCTGCTTCTTGACGAGATTAGCGCCTCGCTCGACGAGCAGACCGAGCGCGAACTCTACCGCCGTCTGTTCGAGGCTTATCCCCAAAAAACCATGATCTTCATCACCCACCGCCAGCTCGTCTGCGAGCTCTGTGATGAAAAGATTTCGTTATAAAGCTTAGATTTTGTCCTTGCTTTATTGACGAAAAGAGACATTTTTACCCAATTTAACAAAAAAACACGTGAAATATTTGCAGTTTCCAGCAAATATCCTTATATTTGCATCGATTTTAAGCATATAATCCAAATAAACCGAGTATGTGTGAACCAAAATTTGAGGATCCGCCTTAATATATTATATATAAGGTACGTGTATAGGGGAGCAGCCATGCGCCCTTGTTATGCTGTCTATGGCAGTCCTGAAAGGGACAAATGCTGAGACATGACTCTTAAATAAATTTATAGCTTCCGAAGCGAAAAATTGAGGAAATAGTAGTAAAATGGGCATTTTTTCGAGGTTTTTTATAAAAAAAATAGCGAAAAACTTGCATGTTTCAAATATTTACCTTAAATTTGCGGCGGATTTTATGTAAAAATGTGATAATTAACATATTTATTAATTTTATTAAAACTTTTAAATTATGGACAAGAAAGAATTAAAATGGTATGTAGCTCCCGCTCAGGAGATTATCGAGACTGAGTTGGAGGAATTCCTTTGCACTAGTCCCGGCTCAGCCGAAGAAGACGTAAAGGACGAGGAGATTATCGACCTAAACCAGTAATCTCTAAAATGTATTTATTATTTAACTTTTAAAACAAGCATTATGAAATTAATGAAACTATTTCCGGTAGCTTTAGCAGTTTTTGCATTTGCTAGTTGCTCTGAAAGCGATGACCTTATGACTGGCAAAGATAATGTTGCCCTTAAGTCAAATGAGTTGCTCGTAACTGTAGAAAATCTTAATGGCGATGCTACACGTGCAGGCTTCGTTGAGGCTGAGGTCGACGGCAAACTTAAGAGAGTTACAGTCTTCAACCCTGGTGATGTACTTAAGATTTATGACGATGCCAACAACTGGCGTCCACAGAATTGGACTTATTCTGGTACGACATCTGTACATTATACGAATGCTGATGGTGCTGCAGGTGGCGATGCTGCCATTTTCCAGGCTCCAACTCCTGGAGATGAGTACGAATCAGGTTATGGTATCTATCCTGCAGAGTTCCAGAAAGCAGGCGTAGCAACAAAATTCGGTAAGTTCATGGATGAGGATCGTACGACTATGGAGTTTGACTTCGATGCTCTGAAAGTGTTCTCTGTAAACGTAGCACAGCCTTCTAATCTTGAGGCTGGTAATGCTTACAAGAATGGTATCGAGTGTAGCAGTAATACATTCCCTGTTCCTATGTGGGGTGTTGCTGCTAATCAAAAGATGACCTTGAAGTATCTTACCGCTTTCCTGCGTCTTGATATTGCAAAGGTTCCTGCTGCAGCAGAAGGTAGTAGCAAGTGGTTGTTGATTGAATCTAACAAAGCACTGACAGGTACATTCGAAGCTACTATTGCTGATCCCGACAATGCTACAACAGGTCTGAAGGCTCAGGCCCCTGTTCTCGTGGCTCCTGATGTTGTTGCTTATACAGGTACTTATGATGCAATTCCTAAGACAGGTGTTGCAACCTGTAACAACCAGATTCTGGTTAACATTGGCCGTGCTGGTGGCGATATCGTTGTTTATATTCCTATCTCTGCAGGTGCGACTGCTTCTACGAAGATTGATCATCTATTCAAAGTAATGTTGAGTGGTGATGTTTCTAATGCTGATGCTGTGACAACTATCGACTTTACTGCTGCTGGTGGTGGTGCAGAGGTGGGACATAGTGTGACTACTCCTGTTGCCAAGAGCGTATATCGTGGCCAGACCTATAGTATCGTAGATGACAGCCGTCGCATTAATGACGATGCTACTTCTCCATTCCAGATGGTTCAGGCTATTATTGCTGCTGACAAGGAAGCAACTCGTGATTTCACACTTAGCTTTAATAAGACTATTCAGGTAAACAACAGTGATGATGCTCCTCAGAAGCAGTGGATTGACTTCTCTAATACAATTCCCAATTATGGATTGTTTGATGATGTTATTACTGAGGCTTATGAGTTGAAGCATAATGTCACAATTAATGCTACAGTTGAAGGTGTTGATGTTAATCAGGTTTTGAAGATTCATAAGATTGGTGGTAAGAAACTGACATTGAATATTGCTCAGGTTCCGGGAACCACCAAAAAAGTTAATGTGCTGGTTGACGAAGAAATGGCTACAGACCTTATTCTTGATGGTGAAATTCCTGTTTTGATCAACAAGTCTAATGATCACTTGACTGCTAAGGGAACCGGTAGTATCGTTACATCTGGTAAGATGGTTATTGATAGAGCTGTGACTACAACTACAACTCAACAGTTGTATGTACTGGACGCTTGTCAGGGTGTTAATATTAAGAGTGGTAAGGTCGGAAATGTTAAGTTTGCAGCAGATGAAACACATTTGTCAGCAACTTATAGTGGAAACGCTGCTGGTTGTAATATTTACACTGAAAATGTTCAGATTGAAGCTGTTGACTTTAGTCAGTGGGCTACTGTTGGTACTACAGCTGCCACAAAGGACTTTGCTGCAAACTGCTTGAAGGTGAAGTTTACTTCTAAACTTCCTAAAACAGGATCTATTATGGCTCCTCTGGCCACAATCACTGGTGCTTCAACAGGAGATGCTACTTCTACTGCTATCACTGCTGCTGCCGTAACTGCTCACCAGTTGAAGAATGCTGCTGGTGCTGTACGCATTCTCGCTAGCGAGATTAGCATGAATGAGGATCGTGATTGGGAAGCTAAGACTGCTCACGATTTGAATGGTGACTATCGTATTTATCCAACAGATTCAAAAGCTTTTGCTGCTGCCAACGTTCTCCCTGCAACTATTAAGGATCTGAAGTTGAAGGCTACTACAGTTGGAACAGTCGTATATCGTGGATTCTTCAGCAAGATTGCTAATGAGGCCATTGCAAATGTTGTTTTTGACAATGTGAAGGTTTCTGGTGCTGTTGCTGCAGATGAGATTATTGGTGCTCTCGCTGGTGAAATGGATGCTACAGGTGCTGATGCTGTTATCAATAATATCGAGGTGAAGGGTCTGGATGTTCAGCCCACTACATCTGATAATGTTATCTCTGTTGGTGGATTGTTAGGTAAGGTTACAAATACTACCAACCTTACAACTCTTACAAATATTAAAACTGCAGGTACCATCAAGGCTTATGGTAATCTCGGTGGTATTGTAGGTCTGGTAGCAAAAACGGCTAAACTTACATTCGGTCAAAAAACTGATGATGCGGGTACACCTGTTAAGAGTTATATTACAGGTACTTGCAATGGATCGGCTGTTGCTATTACTGAGCAGAAGTCAAGTTCAAACTATGGTATCAACTATGCTAAGATTGGACAGTTTGTTGGTGGAATTGAAACAACTTCTGCTACAGAGGCTTGTAACGTTATCATTAACTTGAATGAGTACACAGAAGCGGCTCGTACACTCGATGAAAAGGCTAAGGCTACGTTTGTAACTACAACTCTTGACAACAGTTATCATGCAATTACGCTGAATCAGAGTCTGGTAGGTTACAGTGGTTATTACACTCATCCTACGCTGCCTATCAGTGAAGAGAAGGCTGGAACTACTTGGTTTGTTACCGTTAATGTTGTTGCTGCAACTAAAGCTGCTGATAAGGCTGTAGCTACAGTCAATAAGTATCGTACTACTCAGGTTGCTTCGCCGACTGCTACAGATAAGATCCTCTGTGTAGTAGCTCCCTAATTTGTAGTGTAACTATTATATCTTTTATATTCCGCTGCGCAGGCGCAAACCCTGCGCAGCGGATTTCTTTTATGGACACAAATAGTATCCACTGGTACGTCCTGCGAGCCATCTTTAAAAGAGAGCTTGCTGTGCGTGATGCCTTGCGTCGTCGTGGTTTACGTTGTTATGTGCCTATGCGCTATCAAGTGGAGGCGCAGCAAGGTCATAAGTTACGCCGATTGGTGCCAGCCATTACTGAATTGGTCTTTATCTATGGCACTGAAGACCAAATCAGTGAGGCTAAGATGAAACTCTGTGAGACATGCTATTGGCTCACGCGCCCTGTGTTGGGTAAAAACCGTCGTGAAAAAGTTGTTGTCAGCGACCGTGATATGGAAAACTTCATTCGTATCACAGAGCAGACAGAACGAGCGGTGACGTATTTCCGTCCAGACGAGCTCAGCTTGGAAAAAGGTGACCGCATTCGAATCCATGGTGGTGCATTCGATGGTGTTGAGGGCGTTTTAGTGAAAGTGAAGGGAAAGCGTGAAAAACAACTCGTTGTCAGCATTCCCGACCTGGCTGTTGCTGCTGTCAGCGTAAAGCCTGATGTTGTAGAAGTAGTCTCGCAACAGCGCCCTGCCAGTCACGATATCCTTGGCGATGCCAAAGAACTCATCCACCTCTCCACAACAATGCTGATCTCCCCACCAGATAAGGAGTCCTCACGTCACGAATGGGATCTCCTGTATCGTGAGATACAAGGCCTCTACCAAAGCCTCCTGCCTCGTAAAGGCTATATTCCATCCACCGAAGCTCAACTCTCCTTAGCACTGCTATTAGCAGAGCGTGTCTTAAGCTCTGTCAATGAATCTACCTTACAGCGTTGCCGTACTGCTGCCTCCCGCCTTCGTCCCAGCAAACTCCGCGATCAGTTACTCGACGAAATAAAGAAAAACACACTATAAATATAAAATTTTCAACTTTCAATTTTCAATTTTCAATTTATTTTCTTACCTTTGCAGTGACTATGGTGACTAAATATCCCATAGTGATTAATATATAAAACTTTTAAATTACGTAATGTCCTGATTATCAATATTTTGTAATAGGCGTAACGAGCTAGGATTGTGTTTTTTACGCAATTTTAGCATAAAATTTGTGTGTTTTTGTTTATGATAGAAGAAAAGAAAATCAGTCTTGAGGAACTCGAAGACCTTATAGAAGGCAGCGATCAAAAGTCCTCATTCTTTAGTTTTGCCAATCTGTTTGCCATGCTGGTGTTGAACTGGCATTGGTTCCTGTTGTCACTCATCGCCTTTATCGCTAGTGCTTGGCTATATTTGCGCTATACAGAACCAACCTACCAGATGTCAGCACGTATCCTGATTAAACAGGATAACAGCAGCAAGAGCGACGCTTCAGATCTACTCTCACAAATGGCAGAATTCGGCTACCTGACGAATTCATCGGGTATTAACAATGAGATAGAGGTCATCCGCTCACGTATGTTGATGCGTGATGCGGTAAAGGATTTAAAGCTCTATGTGGAGTATCGTACCCAGGGCAGGGTCATTAACGATATTATTTATAAAAAACAGCCAATCAGTGTTGATCTGGAACCTACTCGACTTGACAGCCTCGATAAACTGTTGCTGACAGGTATGCGTAGCATCAAGATGGAGCTGAAAAAAACAGGTAAGTCTTATACGGTACAGGGTTTCCTGATGCGTGGCGATATAGAAGAAAAAGCATTTAATCACCAATTTAGCTCGTTGCCAACATCCATCAAGACGGATTACGGCGTATTGACCTTCACTGCCAATGTTGGGCAGCAATGGAAGAATGACAACAATATCTATGAAATAACCATTACCCCGCCTATGCAGGTGGCTACAAGTTACTTGGCAAACTTAGAAGTAGAGGCTATGGCACAGGGTTCTGCTGTAGCACAACTGACGCTGAAAGATAAGAATATGCAGCGCGGCCTTGATTTCTTAAGCCAGTTGGCACTCTGTTACAACCGCCAGGCCAATGCCGACAAAAACGAAATAGCCCTGCGCACGGAGGAGTTTATCAACGAGCGCATGGCAAAAATCAATACGGAACTGGGTAATACCGAGGGCGCTTTGGAGAGTTTCAAGCGCCGCAATGAGATGACCGATCCTACGATTGATGCTTCGTCATCCGTGCAGATGTCAAGCCAGTTCTCTGCGCAGTTGTCAGAGGCCAACTCACAGATTCAGATGCTCGACTACCTACGGGAATATGTCAACAACCCCGCGAATGCAAAAAATATCATCCCCTCGAATGTCGGTCTGACCGATGAAGCCTCCAAAAAACTCATCGATAATTATAACCAGGCTGTCCAGGATCGTAATCGCCTGTTGAAGGCAGTCAGCGAGCAGGCGCCGCAAGTGCAGACTTTGACATCTACCATTAACGAGATGTTGCCCAGCATACAGGCAGCCCTGTTGCAGGCCCGCAAGTCAGCAGACATTGCTCGTCAGGGTATCCAGTCGCAATATGCCAAATATCAGGGCAAGGTGTCTGCCGCCCCCATTCAGGAACGCGTGTTAGCGCAGATTGGTCGCCAACAGGATGTAAAGTCGAGCGTCTATCTCATGCTGCTACAGAAACGTGAGGAGAATAGCATTGCTTTAGCGGCTACAGCCGATAAGGGCAAGTTGCTTGATGAGCCATTGTTCGAAGGGCAAGTAAGTCCGCGTCGTATGATTATTTTGGCACTGGCCATCATCTTTGGTTTGCTGTTGCCTGCCGTCATCCTTTTCTTGCGCAATCTGTTCCGTTATAAGATAGAAGGTCACGAGGATGTGGTTCGGCTTACCGAATTACCCATCGTGGCCGACGTGCCTGTGGCCAGCGATGATGTGAAGACAGCAGCTGGCATTGTGGTGCAAGAAAACAAAAACAATCAGATTGATGAGATTTTCCGTGGCATGCGTACCAATATCCAGTTTATGTTAAAACAGAATGAAAAGGTCATCCTTTTCACCTCCTCTTCACCTGGTGAGGGCAAAACCTTCAACGCCGCTAACCTCGCTGTATCATTCGCGCTCTTGGGCAAGAAAGTCATCCTCTGTGGTTTGGACATCCGCAAACCCGCCTTGGGTCGTCTCTTTGGCATGTCAGATCGCCATGAGGGTATTACCCATTTGCTCACCAAGGATACGGTAACGCAACCAATGCTCCAAGAACAGATAGTGGCTTCGGGCATTAATCCCAACCTCGACCTGCTGTTGGCAGGCCCCACGCCTCCCAATCCCACGGAACTCTTGGCGCGACAGAGTTTCGAAAAGGTTCTTACCCTATTGCGAGAACAATACGATTATGTCATCCTCGATACGGCCCCTGTGGGCATCGTCAGCGATACCTTGCAGATAGGTCGTGTGGCCGATATCACCGTCTTTATCTGTCGTGCTGACTATACGCCCAAGTCCAGCTTCGGCCTGCTGAATACCTTGGCAGACGAGAAGAAAATGCCCAATCCTTGTATCGTGCTCAACGGCATCGACATGTCGAAGCGTAAGTATGGCTACTACTATGGCTATGGCCATTACGGCAAATACGGTCGTTATGGCTATGGCAAATACGGCTACGGCAATAGCCGTTATGGTTATGGCAACTACGGCAATTACGGCTCCTACGGCCGCTACGCCCAGTCCCACTACGGCTCCTCCGACGACCACTCCATCAAACGTTAACATCTTCCCTCTTCCATCATGACAATCGCAGTCGATTTCGACGGTACCATCGTCGAGCACCGCTACCCCGATATCGGTCCCGAGAAGCCCTTCGCCATCGAGACCCTGAAAATGCTTATCCGCGACCGGCACCAGTTAATACTATGGTCCGTCCGTCAGGGCAGGCTTCTGGACGAGGCCATAGCCTGGTGCCGTGATCGCGGTGTGGAGTTCTGGGCGGTCAATCGCGACTTCCCCGAGGAGGATGTCGAACGTAACGTCCACTTCAGTCGCAAACTCAAAGTCGATATCTTCATCGACGACCGTAACCTCGGTGGCCTGCCCGATTGGGGCACCATCTACCGCATGATCAGCCAAAAGAAATCCTGGCAAGACCTCCTCGAAGAAGCCTCTCTCTCAGATTTCGATTCCCACCGTTCCCCTCAAAAGAAACACTGGTGGCAGTTCTAAAAATATTTCTGTAATTTCTTTTATTTCTTGCGTCTCTTCGGTAGCAAGCGAGCAGAGCTCGAGCGCTGTGGGACAATAATTTATAGTTATTTGTTTTTAAATATTTTCTTATGAAAAAGTATAATATCCTATTTCTTTCAGCCCTGCTCGTTCTGCTCTGCAGCTGTGCCAGCACCAAGAACGTCGCTTATTTCCAAAACGCCGACCAGATTGACTTCGAGCAGTCCCGTATGCTCTACGATGCCAAGATTATGCCCAAAGACATCCTTAGCATCACCGTCAGCACCAGCAATCCTGAGGCTGCCAAGCCGTTTAATCTGTCTGTACCTACAACCTTCAGTTCATCAAACAACAGTCTATATACCACTGGACAGCTGCAGAGCTACTTGGTGGATAATGACGGGCATATCGATTTCCCTATTGTTGGTACATTGAAAGTGGGTGGTCTCACCAAGTCCGACTGTGAACAGCTGATTCGTGCCAAGATACTTCCTTACTTGAACAAGAACGAGAATCCTATTGTCACGGTTCGTATGACCAACTATAAAATATCCGTACTTGGTGAAGTTAATAAGCCAGGCATGTTCACGGTTAACAATGAGAAAATCAACATTCTCGAAGCCTTAGCACAGGCAGGGGACCTTACAATTTGGGGTGTCCGCGACAAAGTGAAGTTGATACGTGAAGACGCCACAGGTAAAAAGGAGATGCATGTCCTCAACCTCAACGATGCCAGCATCATCAATTCCCCCTACTATTACCTCCAGCAGAACGACATTGTCTATGTCGAGCCCAATAAGGTCAAGGCCCGTAACTCAGGTGTTGGCTCTACCACCAACCTCTGGTTCACTGGCACCAGCATCCTTGTCTCCCTCGCCTCCCTCCTTTACACCATCCTTAAATAAGAAATTAAAGTCAGAATGACCACTTCTTTCTGAGTTAACTCAATGGCCTCTCCCTTCGTCAGCATATTAGTTCCTGTCTATAATGTAGAACCATATATTGAGCGATGTGCACGAAGTCTGTTCGAGCAGACATACAATAATCTGGAGTATATCTTTGTTGATGACTGCACACCAGACAAAAGCATGCATATCTTAGAGGAAGTAATTAGGGACTACCCTCATCGCTCAGAACAGATTCGTATCATACAGCATAAATACAATAAGGGTTTAGCTGCAACTAGAAATACCTTGGTAGAAAATGCAAAAGGTGATTTTGTAATGCACGTTGATTCCGATGATTGGATGGAGTTAAATGCGGTGGAATTATTGGTCACAAAGCAAATAGAAATAGATGCTGATGTTATCACAGGACAGGCCACAGAACATTATGATGATAAAGAAAGAGAATATTTAACTGGTGGCTGGAATTTAGGAAAGGATGATTTATTAGAAAAACTGCTAAAACGTAAAGTTAGTACTTCGGTATGGCGTAGGATCATTAGGCGTTCCCTTTATTCCAATAACAATATTTCTTGTAAAGAAGGAATAAACATGTTAGAAGATTTTCAGGTATTTCCTATATTAGTTTACTATTCCAATAATATAGCAGGTATAGAGGATGTTGTTTATCATCATAATCGTTTAAATATGAATTCTTATACAAATAAAGAATCCGACGATGTTGGACTTCAATTACAAAAAATAACTTCATATCAAATTGTTTCAGATTTTTTTAAAAACAAACATTCGCTATATCAACGATGGTGTAAAGAGTCACAAATCTCAGAAACATATAATTTTGCAAAAGAATGGCTGTATAAAAGCAAAAAGCAATATTACGACATATTTATATGTCTTATATTAAATGAGTATCGAGAACATTGGAATGCGATAAAAATCAATAATCATCTAAAGCGAATGATAATAAGTAATTATTCTTTATGTAAGATATGTTTTTTCTTAAAACGATTATATAGCAGCTCTTCAATAATATGAATCAACAAGGAAAACTGGTTTATATCGGCATGAGTGCTGACATCATTCATCCGGGTCATTTAAATATATTACATGAAGCCCAAAAATATGGGCGAGTCATTGTCGGGGTGTTGACTGATGAGGCTATTGCCAGCTATAAACGTCTGCCTTATCTGACCTATGAGCAGCGTGCAATGGTAGTTGCAGAGTTAAAGGGTGTATCAGAAGTTATTCCACAATTAACACTTGACTACCGACCAAACCTAGAGAAACTTCATCCTGACTATGTGGTTCATGGTGACGATTGGATAGAGGGTGTCCAGGCTAAGACACGTCAGCAGGTAATAGAGAAATTGGCAGAATGGGGAGGCAGCGTGATTGATGTTCCATATACCAAAGGAATCTCCTCTACCATGCTCAATGAAAGACTAAAAGAAATTGGCACGACCCCTGACGTGAGATTGAAACGTTTGCGTCGATTGATCAATGCGAAGAAAATTGTCCGTATATGTGAATCTCATAGTGGCTTGACAGGGCTGATTATAGAACACACTTTCGTAACTATTAATAACGTTAAACACGAGTTTGATGGTATGTGGGCTAGTTCTCTGACAGACAGTACATCAAAGGGGAAACCAGATATAGAGGCCGTTGATTTAACAACACGTCTTCATGACTTGAATGATACTCTGGAAGTGACGACCAAACCCATTATTTATGATGGGGATACGGGCGGAAAACCAGAGCACTTTGTCTTTACTGTCCGTACTTTAGAACGTTTGGGGGTATCTGCTATTATCATAGAAGATAAGACTGGATTGAAAAAAAACTCATTGTTGGGAACGGAGGCTTCTCAAATGCAAGATACAGTGGAGAATTTCTGCTATAAAATCCAGGCGGGGAAGCATGCACAAATCACTCAGGATTTTATGATCATTGCGCGTTGTGAAAGTTTGATAGCAGGCCATACCATTGAAGAGGCCCTTGAGCGTTCTTCTGCATATGTTAGAGCTGGAGCAGATGGCATCATGATTCATAGTAGACAACAATCTGGTGATGATATTAGGGAGTTTTGTCTGCGATTCCGCAAAGATGATAAGGTAACTCCACTCATTGTTGTTCCTACAACATACAATCAGATAACAGAGGATGAATTGACAGAATGGGGTGTCAACGTGGTTATTTATGCTAACCACATGCTCAGAGCTGCTTATCCAGCCATGGTAAAGTGTGCGAGATCAATTTTGGCACATGGACGATCTTATGAGGCAGATAACATTTGTATGCCAATTAAAGAGATATTAGAACTAATTCCTGGAACAAAATGATAAGACCTCAGTTCTTCTATGACACCCTTGCCACTTGTGGCATCAATTTCTATGCTGGTGTACCTGATTCTTTATTAAAGAACCTCTGTGCATACATCACTGACCATACAGATGCCACTCATAACATCATAGCTGCTAATGAAGGTGGTGCTGTGGGATTAGCCGCTGGACATTATATGGCAACAGGTCAGATTCCCGTTGTTTGTATGCAAAACTCAGGACTAGGAAATATCATTAATCCATTGGCTTCTTTAACCGACCCAGAAGTATATAAGATACCCATATTATTGGTTATCGGCTGGCGAGGAAAACCAGGAGTTCATGATGAGCCTCAGCATATCAAACAAGGAAAAGTTACCATAGGTCTTCTCAATGTTATGGGTATAGACTATACTATACTATCAAAAGAAGAGGATGAAGCTAAAACTCAGATTATGAAGGCTATTACCTATATGCAGGCCACAAAACAATGTTATGCTTTAATAATTGAAAGGGATACCTTCGGATCCTACACCCTCCAGAATGTAGAAAAGAATGATCTGGCACTCACACGCGAAGAGGCTATTCAGACTGTAGTTGCATCAATAGGAAAGAAGGATGTTGTCGTATCAACAACAGGAATGATTTCTCGAGAATTATTCGAATATCGTACAGCTACGAATGAAGGACATCATCGAGATTTCCTGACTGTTGGATCCATGGGACATGCTTCTCAGATTGCTCTTGGTATTGCGATGGAAAAGCATGACCGGAGAGTTTGGTGTTTCGACGGTGACGGCGCATCCATTATGCATATGGGTAGTATGGCCATCATTGGGCAGAAATCACCAAAGAATCTCATTCACATTATATTTAATAATGGAGCCCACGATTCCGTTGGAGGACAACCTACTGTGGGTTTAAAAATCAATCTTCCAGCCATAGCCCAAGCAGTAGGTTACAAACTTGTGCTCTCTGTGGATAATAAAGAGGACTTACAATATGTTCTTACCTCATCCATTTTACCCCATACACATGAAGGTACAACCTTCATGGAGGTTAAGGTAAAGAAAGGAAATCGTAATGATTTGGGACGACCAACGACAACTCCTATCCAAAATAAAGATGCATTTATGGAGTTTTTAAATAAATAATATGCAAACAATCTGTCACGGCATATCATTTTTAAAGAAAGCATTGGATGGTTCAACCAAAGTACTTCTTGTATGTGATTCATCTTTTTTTTGCCTGAATATTAGAAATGAGATAGAAAAAATGGGCGTGCCGTATGTGATATTTGATCAGTTTACATCAAATCCTTTATACGAGGACGTTTGCAAAGGTGTAGATCTTTTTCAAATCACCAAATGTGACGCACTCCTTGCTATTGGTGGCGGTAGTTGTATGGATGTAGCCAAGTGTATAAAACTCTATTGCAAGATGGAAAGAAATAAACTATATCTTCATCAAGAGTATCGGGATACTGGCGTGAAACTCATTGCTATCCCAACAACAGCAGGTACTGGCTCAGAATCTACACGTTATGCAGTTATTTACTATGATGGAAAGAAGCAAAGTGTAACTCACGATAGTATTATTCCTGATGTAGCGATTCTTGAGCCTAAAGTCCTTAAAACACTGCCCTTATACCAAAAGAAGTGTACTATGCTAGATGCCTTATGCCAAGGTATAGAGTCATGGTGGTCGGTTAATTCAACAGATGAAAGCAAAGAGTTGTCAAAGAAAGCAGTAGAAACCATTATGCATTGGTGGCATGAATATATCTTTGGTAATACCGATATCTCAGCTGAGCGAATCATGTATGCTGCTAATATGGCAGGTCAAGCCATCTGCATCACCCAGACAACTGCACCACATGCATTCAGTTATAAGTTAACTTCTCTTTATAAAATCCCTCATGGACATGCTGTCGCTATATGTCTTCCCATAATTTGGAACTTTATGATTAACAATATGAATAAATGTATAGATGTCCGAGGATCCAATTATCTTAATGCTGTTTTCAATGATATTGCTTCAACAATGGGTTGCGATAACTCAATGCAAGCCATTAACAAATTTCGCAGAATAATGAAAGAGATGGAGATGCCATATCCGATTTCAGATAATCTTAGTTCAGACATTGATATTCTCAGTTCGTCTGTGAACCCAATTAGATTGAAAAATAATCCTGTGAAGTTGGATGATATGTCGATAAGAATACTCTATGAACAAATTGTTAAGTAAATGACTTTGTGACCTCTTTATTAGTTTATTTTATGTTATTATTAAAGAAAATCATTCCATCTTTCCTCATAGAAGGAATTATCAGAATAAAAGAAAAATATAATATTAGAAAATCTCAATATTATCAAAAATTCGCTTTAAAGGAACTAAAAAATAAAAGAACTATAAAATGTGTCTTTTTGGCATTGTTTGAGGAAATCTGGAAATATGATAATGTATATCGGCTGATGACTGCAAATCCCCGCTTTGAGGCATTAATTATGGTATGCCCCATTGTGAATTATGGGAAAGAGAATATGATAAAAAGGATGAATGCCTGTTATGATGCACTGAAGAATAAAGGTTATAATGTTATTCGCGCTTATAACGAAGAGTTTAATTCTTATATTGATTTAAAAAAAGACCTTTCTCCGGATATCATCTTTTATACTAGTCCATATAAAGGACTCATAGATGAGAGATATTATATCACAAAATTCAAAAAGAAACTGACAGTCTATGTCCCCTATTTTATGAATAGTAATAAAGATTATAAGATGTCATGTAATCTTGAATTACATAATCTTGTGTGGCGCCGTTATTCTGAAACAGAATATCATAGATTGTTGTCAGTTAGATACGCCAAGAATAAAGGCATTAATGTCGTGAATACTGGTTATCCAGGCATCGAACCATTCCTTCATTTGAAGAATCATAATACTAAAACCACAAGAAAAAGAATCATATGGGCACCACATCATACGATAGAACCAGTTGGCATTATATTCTACTCATGTTTTCTAAAGTATTATGATTTCTTCTTGGAGATGGCTGAAAAATATAAAAAGGAGGTACACTTCGTGTTCAAACCCCATCCATTGCTCCGTAATAAATTATATGGGTTGTGGGGAAAGGAGCGCACAGATGCATATTACCATTTATGGGAACAGAGTGAAAATATGTCTCTTAATGAAGGTGATTATGTAGATTTATTTACTGAAAGCGATGCAATGATTCATGATAGCGCTTCTTTCATCGTTGAGTACCTTTACCTTAATAAACCAGTCATGAGGACTCTAAATGGGGAAGGACTTGAGATCATGTATAACACATTTGGTTTACAATGCATTCACCAGCATTATCTTGCATCTACAGAACAGGATGTTGAGCAATTCATTCGTAATGTAATTTGTGGTGTCGATCCAATGAAAGAGCAACGCTCAAGGTTTATTAATGAAAGCTTGATGCCTAAGGGCTCCCCCTCACAGAATATTATTGATGACATTCTTGATAGTATAGATAATCAAATACTTTATCGTAATTAAATGCCACAATCTGTTCGTTCGCAATTGGTGCATGGCTTATTCTGGAATGCAATAGAGAAGTTCCTCCTCCATGGAATAACTTTCTTTATAGGCATTGTTTTGGCACGTCTGTTGTCTCCTTCAGATTTTGGTCTTTTGGGAATGCTTTCAGTGTTCCTATTAGTGTTGAGCGCATTTGTGGATAGTGGACTTTCAAATGCATTGGTTCAAAAACATAATTGTACAAAGTCAGATTTCTCTACCGTCTTCTCTGTTAATATGGTAATGTCTATTGCTGTTGCTATTATCTTATTGGTTTCAGCACCTTATATTGCGGCTTTCTACCATGAACCAATACTAACGAATATTACTCGGTTGTTGGCGTTGAATGTCGTTTTAAATGCGTTTAATATTGTACATCGAGCGCAGCTTACCCTTAAGGTAGATTTCAAGTCTTTGGCTCAGATTAACGTTGCATGTACTATAATATCGGGTATTGTCGGTATCTCTATGGCTTATGCAGGCTATGGTGTGTGGTCTCTTGTTTGGCAAACTATTACTAGAACAATTTGTGGAATCGTCCTGTTCCCGATTTACTCAAGATGGAGACCATCCATACACTTTTCTGCTAATTCTTTCCATGAGCTTTTCGGATATGGTTCAAAGCTTTTGGTGACAAACATTTATTCTGTTGTCATTAGTAATATTAGTACGTTGTTTATAGGACGTACATATAACAGTACAGCTTTAGGTTACTATACTAAGGCAAATCAAACTCCTAATACTATATCGTCATTTATTATGGGAGTACTTGGGTCTGTTACTTTTCCTGTAATGAGTGAAATAAAAGAAGATAAGGAGCATATGTTTCGATTGTATAAAAAAGCATTGTTTACAACAGCCCTGACTGTATTTCCTGTGATGATGCTGTTTTGTATATTATCGAAACCATTTATTATTTTGTTTCTTACGGAAAAATGGTTACCTTGCCTGTTAATGATGCAATTATATTGCTTTGCCAGGATGTTCACTCCCCTTTCGTCGTTGAATATTAGTGTTTTGAATGCCAGCGGACGGTCGGATTTATTTATGTGGATGGACTTGTCAAAAGCCCCACTAATTCTCGGAGCTTTGATTATAACAATACCTATTAGTGTAGAGGCAATTGTTTGGGGTAATGTGATAACAACCGTTATTTGCTTTTTTATCAATGCATATCTGCCTGGGAAACTATTTGGCTATGGTGCTTTTGACCAATTGAAAGATTGGCGATTTATTATTCTGTCTGTTGGCCTTATGTGTTGTATCGTATATGCCTATTGCTGTATGGTTGAGAATCTGTGGCTGCAACTATTGGGTGGCGGTATCGTTGGCGTGCTATCGTATGCCATCTTTTGTTGTGTATTTAAAGTCATTGATTACTCATCTTTCTATCAGATGATAAAAATAAGAAGTATCTATAAAAATGAATGAAGCTAAGTTGATTCAACTTCCTAAGATTTCAGATCCTCGAGGAAATCTGTCTGTTATCGAGGATTGCAAGGATATTCCTTTTAAGATAGAGCGAGCCTATTGGATATACGATGTTCCTGGCGGTGAGGCTCGTGGCGGACATGCCTATCGTAAAAATCAGGAATTCATTGTTGCAATGTCTGGTAGTTTCGATGTACATCTATACGATGGCAAGGAGAAAAAGACATTTCATCTTAATAGGTCGTATTATGGACTCTATATTCCTGAAGGATTATGGCGCGAAATGGATAACTTTTCAACCAACTCGTTGGCTTTGGTTTTGGCATCTACCAAATACGATGTGAATGATTATATCCGTGATCATGAGAGCTTCTTACGTTTAAAAAATGAAAGCAAGTAGGGTTTATGACTGCACAATGATTGAGCTGAGCAAACATCATGCTCTTCAGGGAAATTTATCTGTTGTGGAAAACGGACAGGACATCCCCTTTGATATTAAACGGGTTTACTATCTTTATGACGTACCAGGAGGTGAAAGTCGTGGTTCTCATGCCCATAGGGAGTTATATCAGTTGATTATTGCTGCCAGTGGGAGTTTTTCTGTTACTTTGGATGATGGTGAGGTGAAGCGTACTTTTCTGCTCAATCGTCCTTATCAAGGATTATTGGTGGTTCCTGGTATCTGGCGTACTCTTGATGATTTCTCTTCAGGTAGTGTTTGTATGGTCCTGGCCTCCCATAAGTATGATAAAGAGGACTATATACGTGATTATAATGAATTTTTAGATTACAAGAATAATGGCTAACTTTATTCATCCCTTAACAGACTGTCAATCTCAAATGATTGGCGATGGAACAAGAGTATGGCAGTTCTGTGTTATACTCCCTGAGGCTGTTATTGGTCAGAATTGTAATATTTGCTCACATGTATTGGTAGAAAATAAAGTGAAGATTGGCAACAACGTCACAATCAAGTGTGGCGTCCAGATTTGGGATGGTATGACAATAGAAGACGATGTCTTCATTGGATCAAATGTTACCTTTACAAACGATCGTCATCCCCGTTCAGGAAATAGAGATTGGATATTGGAACGTACACACATCTGCAAAGGTGCTGTCATTGGAGCTGGTTCTACCATATTACCAGGAATTACCATTGGTGAAAATGCAAAAGTTGGCGCCGGGAGTGTAGTTACCAAGGATGTGCCAGCAAATGCTATAGTATATGGAAATCCTGCGAGAATAATAAAGAAATAGTGGTTTGGTTTCTATGAATATATCGTTTCTCTCCTTAGAAGATGTGACAGCATTACATGGCCCAGAAATTAACAAGGCTGTTAGTCGCGTTGTGAACAGTGGGTGGTACTTGCAGGGTAAAGAGAATGAGAGGTTTGAAAGAAACTATGCAGATTTTATAGGAACAAAATATTGTGCGTGTTGTGGCAATGGATTAGATGCGCTGATATGGATATTCCGTGCGTATATAGAGATGGGTGTGATGCAACCTGGTGACGAGGTGATAGTGCCAGCCAACACATATATAGCTACGATTTTAGCGATCACAGAAAATGGTCTTAAGCCTGTGCTCTGCGAACCAAAGCTAAATACATTGGAGATTGATGACGAGCTCATAGAAGGTTTGATAACATCAAGGACTAAAGCTATTGTTGTTGTACATCTGTATGGTCGTTGTGCCTATACAAAAAAGATAGGTGATCTATGTAAGAAATATAACTTGAAACTAGTGGAAGATAATGCTCAGGCTCATGGATGCAAGTTTAATGATGGTAGAATGACAGGTAGTATAGGTGATGCAGCTGGTCATAGTTTCTATCCTGGCAAGAACCTTGGGGCCCTTGGTGACGGAGGAGCCGTTACCACTGACGACAAAGAGTTGGCTACAGCCATACGAGCTCTTGCAAACTACGGATCTCAGAAAAAATACGTTTTTATATATACTGGTCGTAACAGTCGTTTAGATGAGATTCAAGCTGCTGTACTGGATGTGAAACTGAAATATCTTATAGAAGATAACAGGCATCGCCAGGAAGTGGCACACTATTATTATGAACATATCAGGAATCCATGGATTACTCTACCAGACTTCTTGCCTGATGAGCAAAATGTATATCACTTGTTCCCAATCTTAGTAGGTAACGGTATGCGTAATGCTTTGCGTGACTATTTGGAAAAGAATGGAATTGGCAGTGTTTGTCATTATCCTATAGCTCCGCATCAACAGGAATGTTATAGGAATGCAGAATGGAATGTACCAACATTATCATTGCCCGTCACAGAATATTTGGCGAAAGGTGAACTCAGCCTTCCTATAGGACCTGCAATTTCCATGAAGGAAGTAATTTACGTTATAGATATTGTTAATCAATTCAGTTGAATGATAAATAATCAGAAATTCAGGAATTCAAGTATAGAACTTTACCGTATTATAGCTACATTGGCAGTTCTAATTGTACATTTTAACGGGTGGTTCATAGGGATGCCTGAAAAACTTGATATTTTGAATCCGTCATCTTTCCGGATAGGACAAGCACTCATTGAGTCTGCAACTTGTATATGCGTTAATATGTTCTTGCTTATCTCTGGTTATTTTGGTATTCATTTGAAATGGTCTTCTATACTAAAAATCAGTTTGTTGCTTTTATTTATTTTTGTGCCATTTTATCTTATTCAGTCAGTAGTTGAGGGTTCATATAATACAAGAGAACTTATAAGCAAACTATTTGTGTTGTCCAGGGCTGGTTTCTTTGTCCAGTGCTATTTACTGTTGATGTTTCTGTCTCCTGTCTTTAACGCTTTCGTAGAAAAGGAGGGGAAACGTATCTTGCTGTGGACACTTGCGTTTATCTTGATTGAGTTTTGGTTTGACAACATCAAACAATTGGACTGCCTGGCTTTTGGAGGGGGGTATTCTATCATGCATTTTGTGTTAGTATATATGGTAGCTCGTTGTCTGGCATTGTATAAAGAAGATTTGCTAAAGATTAAAAAGGTGTATTGGATTATTGGATATATTATTTGTACTGTTTTTATTTTTCTTTTATATTTCATTGGAGTAAAGTGGACTTTTGCATACTCCAACCCATTGGTACTCCTCTCAGCAATATGCACCTTTATGCCTTTCCTCTATCATACTTACTATAACCGAGTTATCAATTGGATTGCGAGTAGTACATTTGCGGTTTATATTATTCATATAACAAGTCCTTTGCGCGAACTTTTGGTAAATATTGAAAATCAGCTACTTATTAAGAATTCTTATGGCATTTATCTTATTGGTTCTGTGGGTGTAATTATGATGACTTTCATATTCAGCATCATCTATGATAAACTTTGCCAATTGTTTATAAAGCCAATTATAAGCAAATTGAATTCATTTACAGTGGGTAATTATGAATATCAATAATTCAACATCTCCTTTGGTATCCGTTGTCGTGGCAACATATAACTCTTCAGCTACGGTGATAGAAACTTTAGAGAGTATAAAGAACCAAACATACCAGAATATTGAGTTGATTGTAACAGATGATTGCTCAACAGACAATACTGTGATAATATGTCAGAAGTGGTTAAGTGAAAATAAGAATTATTTTGTCCATTCAGAACTTGTTACAACACTCCAAAATACTGGTGTGTCAGGAAATTTTAATCGTGGTATTTTTCAATCAAAGGGTGAGTGGATCAAATCCATTGCGGGTGATGATTTGTTGATACCAACCGCTATAGAAGAATATGTATATTTTGTTAAGAACCATGCTGAGAAAGTAAGGATGTGTGTTTGTGACGTGGAATGCTTTTCGACAGATTGCGAGGTCCCTGAGAGTCTAAAGAAAAGTTATGATGTTTATTTTGATAAAGAGCGTGCAATATATCAACAGCAACTTACTCAGGTATTACAAAAAAATGTATTTGTAGGTCCATCTTTTTTCTATAGTAGAGAACTGTTTGATGAAATTGGAGGTTTTAATATATCTTATGGAAATGGAGAAGAATGGCCTTTTGCTTATAAGGTATTGAAAAGTGGAAATAGAATTTTCGCTATTGATAAAAAACTGGTTAGGTATCGTTTTTCTTTAAATTCAATGTCACATTTTCGAAATAAAAGTGGCCTCAGGAATAAAAGGCTTGAATTATCTCTTTCTCAGTTCTATTTTGATTTTCCGTTTAAAGATCTCCTGAAGGAATCTCATTATTTATTAGCTTGGGATGGTTATCTTTATTATAAAACGCTTCAGTTATATTGTAAATCAGATGGTTCAAAATGGGCATCCTTTCTACATAAATATTCGAGATATTTAAGTCCATATAATTATGTGAGAAAGATAAAAAGGATTATTAATGCATTTTTTTTAAAGATGTACTTTTATACATTGTGTATTTAACATTATTATGAGAGATATTGATGAGAAGGTCAATTTGAATCCGATATAGAATATGGCAGACAAAGGATAGAAGCTCTTCATAACGCTTTTTACTGTTGATTATATATGAGAATAATTATAAATAAAGATTATTATCTTTCATTTGTTTTGCTTTTTCAAATGCTAGTGGTGATTATTCAACAATTGCTACCATTGCTTGGATTATCAACAATTGAGCAGGCTGCTACTTTTAGAGTTTATTCTACAATAGCAACATATCTTCCCGCTGCTGTTATTATTATGAGAAGGAATTTTAGCCTGCTTATATTTCCTTTTGTCGTATATGGCGTAGTTGCGCTTTTTAACTATGCTTTTTTCCCAGATTCTCATGCCTTTCTCGAAAGCCGTCAAGCTGTAACGTTGACTCCTATTGCCATCATGACAGCAATCATCGTTATAACTATTAGATGTTTTGACTATTTTTTTAAAGTTTTGTTGTGGGCCAGCCGAGTATCGATTTTGTTGGCAATAGTCTATATATGGGCTACAAAACTATTACCTGTTAGTGTAGAAAGCTATAAATATAGCATGTCGTTTGGTTATTCATTATTATTGCCTGCATTGTTTCTTTTCCGTCAGACTGATATCACTGATAAGATTTTAGGTTTTGTATTATTTTTGCTAATTATTTTAGACGGTTCTCGCGGACCAGTTGTGGTTATTGCATCATATTATGTCATCCATTTAATATGGTTTACGAAGTCTTCTGTGCTTTGGAAGCAGATAGTTGCAACGGTACTGGTTGGCCTTCTTGCTTATGGAGGTTTAGGTGATGTTTTAAGTATACAGTCTTCAAGAACAGTATGGCTTTATCAACGGGGTGAATTTCTCTCACATAATTCTGGGCGGGATATAATCACAACCAAGGCTATTGCGAAGATCAGAGAACATCCCGTGACAGGATGGGGGATTGGGGCTGACAGAAAGTTCATCAAAGGCTATGCTCATAACTTGTTTTTGGAATTAGCAATTCACTATGGTATTGTTGTCACAGCATTCTTGATAATAGGCTTCATCATTCTTGTAGTAAGTTGTTTTATGAATCAGATCTTTATCGTTCACCAAGGGGGAAGGGCAATGTTAACAATTATGCTACTTTATGGTGTTGTTCCACTGATGGTATCCAATAGTTATTTGATATCGTATAGTTTTGCACTGCTGATGGGATATCTGCTAAGAATAAGATACAGTCCAAACATGCGCTTTTTATCAAAAGTACAATTATTGAAGAAAAAATAAAAACAATGAGAAGTATTAGAGTTTGTGTGATAGGTCTTGGTTATGTTGGTTTACCATTAGCCAGACTATATTCAACAAAGTACCCTACAATAGGGTTTGATATGAATCAACAACGTGTGGACGAATTAATTAGGGGATATGATTGTACCAAAGAGGTCTGCGATGAATTGTTGCAGGATGCCATTGAAAAGAATGGGTTCAAGTGTACGACTCAATTAGACGAGATTAGAGATTGTAACTTTTATATTGTGGCAGTACCTACGCCGGTTGATGCGAACAACCGTCCAGATTTAAGACCGCTTATAGGTGCTAGTGAGACGGTTGGCAAGGTCATCTCTAAAGGTGATATTGTTGTTTATGAATCGACAGTTTACCCTGGGGTAACAGAAGAAGAATGCCTGCCTGTAGTAGAACGTGTCAGTGGGTTGAAATACAATGTGGATTTCTTTGCTGGTTACTCGCCAGAGCGGATTAATCCTGGAGACAAGCTCCATACAGTAGAGAAAATTAAAAAGGTGACATCAGGCTCTACTCCTGAGGTCGCAGATATTGTAGACCAAGTCTATAACTCTGTTTTGGTCAATGGCACCCATAAGGCACCTAGCATAAGAGTGGCAGAAGCTTCGAAAATCATAGAAAATGCCCAACGAGACGTGAATATCGCTTTCATGAACGAATTGGCAAAAATCTTCAATGCGATGGGTATTGATACGCATGATGTCATTGAGGCTGCTTCCTCAAAATGGAATTTTATCAAGCTTAGTCCAGGACTGGTCGGTGGCCATTGCATCAGCGTGGATCCCTATTATCTGATACAAAAGGCACAAGTTTATGGTGTGTTACCACGCATTATGAGTAATGCACGACGATTGAATGATGGTATGGGGGAGTATGTGGCTAATCAAGTCATTAAACTTATGAATAAGAAAGGGGTAATGGTTAAGGACTCCAAGATTCTTATCCTTGGCATTACCTTTAAAGATAATTGTCCGGATATACGCAATACCAAGGTTGTAGACATCTATCATACGCTGCTAGAATACACACCAAATATTATCATTTATGACCCTTGGGCGGATGTAGAGTCTGTAAAGAAAGAATATGGCATACCTGTTGAACACTTAAAAGTAAATCCTGAAAGTTCAAGGTATGACGTAGTGATACTGGCTGTTGCACATAAAGAATTCATGGATTTAAATGTGAAAGATTATTTAAAGGACAATGGTGTCGTATATGATGTAAAGGGTGTATTGCCACGAGAGACCGTTGATGGGCGATTATAAGTAAATCAAACATGCGTATCCTGCATATCTGTAATGACTTCTGCGGAAGTAAAGTGCATGCAAATCTGTATAAAAGATTGGATGAATTGAATGTCGAACAAACGATATTTACATATTATAGAGGTACCGGAAAAGAAGAGAAGAATCAATTTGAAGCCCTACATACATCTTTTATATATAAGGGAATATTAAGAATATGGCATAGATTGTTTTATCACCTCAAGATTAGAAAAGTTTATTCTGAACTAAAAAAGGAGATTATTCCTTTGGATTATGATTTAATTCATGCGACAACATTGTTTAGTGATGGAGCCATCGCTTATCAATTACACAAAGAATTTAACCTCCCCTACATTGTTACTGTTCGGAATACTGATGTCAATACTTTTTTAGGCATAGCTCCACACACTTGGTTGATGGGGTTGAAGATTCTGAGAAATGCCCAACGTATCATTTTTATTTCCAAGGCCCTTCAGGGAAAATTCTGCAAGCATATTGCCATCAGAAGGATCCTTCCTGATATTCAGAATAAGTTTGTCTTACAACCCAATGGAATTGATGACTATTGGCTGAACAATATTAATAGAATTGAAAGGACTATTTCCTATAATGTGATTTATGTGGGTCGATTTGATAGAAATAAGAATGTAGTCAGACTGATAAAGGCGGTTTTGAATCTCAGACAATTATTCCCAGACCTCAGACTGCACTTAGTTGGGGGAGGGGGATCCAAAGAGAGAGAAGTTCTAAGAATGATTGATAATCATCCTGATTGCTTATTCTACCAGGGACAAATAAGTGACAAAGATAAACTAAAAGAATTGTACAGACAATGCAGCATTTTTGCTATGCCGAGCATTCATGAAACGTTTGGATTGGTCTATATTGAAGCATTATCTCAAAACTTGGCAATTCTTTACACAAGAGGACAGGGCGTTGATGGTATGTTTGATCGAAGTGTAGGAGAAGCTGTTAATCCACAATCAATAAAATCCATTGAGAATGGTCTGAAAAAATATTTTGAACAGCCATCTGCATATCATCCATATAATATCATTGACTTTGATGAGTTCCGCTGGGAGAAAATAGCGGGAAGATATAAAAAGATTTACGAAAAGGCATTGGTCAATAGACTTAATCCATCAAATGAGATCTGTTGATAGTGAAAGAACATTTTATCGCGCGATAATAATGGCTATACTATTAGTACGGTCAGTATTACTGTGGGGCGGGAATCAAACACTCTCGCCATTGGATTATGGACTGAAAGATTGTATATCAGACATACAACGTTATTATGTGCTACAAGAAGTACATAATGATGCTCTAAAACAGGGTTGTGGGGTGGATTATTCAAGTATTGACACTATCAATATAGAAATTCCACGTGATGCAGAGCCACTGCCTTTGACAGACAACACGAACTTTGGTGGCTTGGTTTTGAATGTCAAGAATCTGCAGAAAAAAATGGTGTTATTTCAAATGACGCAACAGACAGAGCCGTTGGATGTTACGTGGAATCAAATCGTCAAAGGAAATATCCCCGATAGGCATCGAGATTATCTTATTATCATTGAGGACCAAGAACCCTGGGTGAAAAATAGGATTGGTTACAATTATGGACATACACGAAAAGATCTCTTATTAGTGAAAGATGGTCAAATAAAGAATAAAGTAGTGTCATCGTATGGGACAGCAAGTTCAAAGCCCAAGTTCTCACGATGTGAGATAACTAAGAACGTTAAGAAGATTAAGAACTTGACGATTAACCGCGATGCGGCTTCGATATATATAACCAATGTATTTTCCATAGAGAATCAAAATGATATAGAGATACAAAACGTTACTATCAATACGCCATCAGGAGGGAATCTCTTTGGTGATGCGGCTATTAGTATTACGAATTGTACCAATATCAGGGTAAAAGATGTCACGATTAATAGGACATATTCTCAGAATAGTAAATTTGGGTATGGCATCTCTATGAATAATGTGTGGAATGTATCGTTTGATCATTTGACCGGAAACGGGAACTGGGGGGTGTTTGGAAATAATAATGTGAATATGGCAACATTAGTGAATTGTGACATTAATCGCTTTGACATTCATTGCTATGGGAGAAATGTCTGCTTTAAGAATTGCACATTCCGAAACCTCTATAACCAGTTTAGCTCTGTATATGGTAAGGTTATGTTTGATCATTGCCAATTTATGGATTTCTTGCCAGTTCTATTTGAATCCTCGTATAATGCCTATACAGGATTTGATCTTTTTTTTAAGGACTGTACATGGCAGTTTAAACAGGGACAAAGATATTTAATTCAGGTTGGTAATCCATTTGGTAAAGATAATGAAAGAGAGGAGTTAAAAGAAAAAAACTGGCCAAATCTCTTTGTTAGTAATATGAAAGTGATTGTTCCTGAAAATGTTGATGAATTGTATCTATATGGGTGTCGGACTAAGTCAAGGAAGGATGTAAAAATAGGACATATCAACAATGTGAAAGTGAATAATATGAGAGTTGTTAATAATGAGGGCCATCTAATTAATACCAAAATATTTTTGTCTGATAAGGTGATTGGTTTTAAGAAACGGATAACTACCAATGTCTGTATTAAATGAACGCCTTTTTTTTAAAAATGAATGAATTAGTTTCGATTATTATGCCGTCACATAATTGTGAGGAATTTGTTGAAGAGAGTATCCTCAGTGTGCAGGCACAAACATATGATAACTGGGAGCTGTTGTTTGTAGATGACAACTCCAAAGATAATACCTTGAGTATTGTAAGAGCTTTGGCTGAGAATGATGCGAGGATAAGAATAATTGAGAATAAAGACCACTGTGGCGCAGCCTTTTCGCGGAATGTTGCATTAAGAGAGGCCAAAGGACGCTGGATGGCGTTTCTTGACAGTGATGACCTATGGGAACCACAGAAACTGGAAAAACAGGTAGTCTTTATGGAGCAGCATGGATATGCTTATACTTATACCAACTATCAGGAAATAGATCAGTATTCCAAAGAAAGGGGAGTGTTTATCACAGGCCCCAAGCATATCACAAAGTTGGGCATGTATGCCTTCTGTTGGCCTGGATGTTTGACGGTCATGTGGGATGCGAAAAAGATAGGGGAGGTGCAGATTTCGGACATCAAGAAGAATAATGACTATGCCATGTGGCTGAAGGTCGCAAGAAAATCTAGCTGTTACCTGTTGGATGAATGTTTAGCCAAATATAGAATAAGGGTGGGTTCTATCAGCAATCATAGTTATTTGTCATTGATTAGGTGGCACTACAAGCTATTCCGTCAGGCAGAAAAAATGAATGCTTTGTTGTCGCTGCTAATGACTGGTGTGAACATCTTCTTCGGAATCACGAAGAAAATTATATATGTTAAGAGGAAATGAATTTTTTTAAATATATCTTTGATCGAGTAATGGCATTATTCGGTCTGATAGTGTTAAGTCCTGTGTTGCTTATTGTTGCTTTGCTTATTAAGGTGAGGATGCCTGACGGACCTGTCGTGTTTAGTCAGGAACGGGTTGGAAGGCATGGAAAGCTCTTTACCATCTATAAGTTCAGAACAATGGAAAAGGTACACTCAGGAAATTCGGTTACAGTATCTGGAGAGGGGCGTATCACGCCGTTGGGTGTGACCTTGCGACGGTATAAGTTGGATGAGTTGCCAGAGCTATGGTGCGTATTGAGGGGTGATATGAGTTTTGTGGGGCCTCGGCCCGACGTGCCTGGTTATGCAGATCAGCTGCAGGGTGATGATAGAAGGATCCTAGAACTGCGACCAGGCGTCACAGGACCCGCATCGTTGAAATATCGGCGAGAAGAAGAATTGATTGCGGAGTTTGTCCGCAATCAGAAGGAAGATGGAAGATGGAAGAAGGAAGAGTTGAGTGGAATGTCTGATGAACAGATTGCACTTTGGTATAATGATCAGGTGATTTATCCTGATAAAGTGAGAATCAACCTCTATTATCTGAAGCATTACTCATTCCTCAAGGATATCCAGATGATTTTTTGTACAGTCCTTGGTAAAAAGATGTGGTATAATGGGGAGATGATATAAACGTGAACGCATATTAATGAGCAACAAAATGCAATAAATGTAAAACAAAAACAGTCACTGGTTTTTGTCGAGGATTAATTCAGAAGCCCAGATAACATGTATCCTAACGATGTCAATGACCTCTGATTTTACTCTTAAATATAATTTGTTATGTCAATATTCAAAGACAAAACTCTTCTGATAACAGGAGGTACAGGTAGCTTTGGCAATATGGTGCTAACGCGTTTTTTGGAGAGCGATATTAAGCAGATTCGAATCTTCAGTCGTGATGAGAAGAAGCAGGATGATATGCGCCACCATCTACAGACACTATATTCTGAAGCATCGAAGAAAGTCAAGTTCTATATCGGTGATGTTCGTAATCGCCAGAGTATAGACATTGCCATGCGTGGAGGTGTGGATTACGTTTTCTCCGCAGCTGCACTGAAACAGGTGCCGAGTTGCGAGTTCTTCCCGATGCAGGCTGTTGAAACTAATATTATTGGAACAAACAATGTGTTGGAATCTGCTATTGCTCATAGTGTAAAGAACATTGTAGTGCTTTCCACTGACAAGGCTGCTTACCCAATCAATGCGATGGGTATTAGTAAGGCAATGATGGAGAAGGTGGCTGTTGCTAAAGCTCGACAGCTTGGTGACAATACACAGACGACTATCTGCTGTACACGATATGGAAATGTGATGGCTAGCCGTGGTTCTGTTATTCCTCTCTGGGTTGACCAAATGGAAGAGGGTAAGCCAATTACCATTACTGATCCGCAAATGACACGTTTTATGATGACACTCAATGATGCTGTGGATTTGGTTATCTATGCATTTGAACATGGAAAGAATGGTGATTTGTTCGTACAAAAAGCACCAGCTGCAACACTGGATGTATTGGCAGAGGCATTGAAACAGACATATGCCAAAGTTAATCCTAAATATGGTAAAACAGAGGTGAAGGTGATTGGTACCCGTCATGGTGAGAAGATTTATGAAACATTGGTGACGCGTGAAGAAATGTCTCGTGCTATAGACATGGGCGATTATTATCGTATTCCTTGCGATGCTCGCGACTTGAACTACGATAAAGTGGAAGGTGGTAATCCTGAAATTGACAAGATGGAGGAATACCATAGTCACAATACTCGCAGATTGACAGTTGAGGAGGTGAAAGAACTGCTACTGAAACTTACGTTCATCCGTGAAGATCTTGGCTTACAGCCACGTGCTCACGCTAAAGAAATAAGGTCTGAATAGCTTAGTAGATTATAGTTTAGTACTTTAAAAGAGATGAGCGGAATCGAATACTTGTTTTAAAAGTTGAAAGTGTGGCAGAAGGCAAAAGCCTTAGACATTGAAGCTTATCATTTGTTGGAATGCTTTCCGACTTTTGAAAAGTATGCGCTCTTTGACCAAATACGAAGGATTTTTGTCACTGTTCCATCAAAGATGATTAATATTTTTCGTTCTTCTTATTTAAAAAAACTCGTAGAGTAATCTTCTACGCAAATAAACAAGTGAACAATTACGCTAAAAAAGTATATGAGATTCTTTATATGTGGCTGTAATGGTATGGCTGGTCATACCATCAGTTTATATCTTCAGGAGCAGGGACATGAGGTTTATGGTTTTGACCTTCTGGAGTCCAAATTAATTAAGAGTTTTGCAGGTAATGCTTTTGATACCCAGACTATCGCCAGAGTTATTAAGGAAGGGAACTATGATACTGTTATCAATTGCATTGGAGTGTTGAATCAGTTTGCAGAGAATAACCATGCTCTAGCTGCATTCTTGAATAGTTATTTCCCACATTTCCTTGCCAAAATTACCGAAGGTACCGATACACAGGTTATTCACATGACTACCGATTGCGTATTCTCTGGCAAGAAGGGAAGCTACACAGAGCATGACCTGCGTGACGGCGAGACTTTTTATGACCGCAGCAAGTCTTTGGGTGAGTTGGAGGATGACAAGAATCTCTCTTTGAGAAGTTCCATCGTAGGTGCTGACCTCAATCCCAGGGGCATTGGTCTGCTGAATTGGTTCATGAACAACACTACAGGTGAGCATCCTGTGGTAAATGGTTATACCAAAGCTATTTGGACTGGTCAGTGTACTTATCAGTTGGCCAAAACCATGGAGGTGGCTGCTAAGGAGCGTGCTTATGGTTTGGTGAATGCAGTACCTGATACTGACATTTCCAAATATGAGCTTCTAAAGCTTTTCAACAAATACCTGAGAGGTGGACGTGTTCAGATTAATCCCGTTGAAGGTATTAATGCGGACAAGAGCCTGAAGCGTACCAATTGGGATTTTAATTATACAATACCTGATTATGAGCAGATGGTATCTGAAATGGCAGAATGGATTTACAAGCACAAAGTGTTGTATGAACATTACGCTTTGTAGTTTAATCGTTTAAGTTGTTAAATATATTTTGGGGTTAGTGCTTTCGTTGGTTAATAGGCTAGATGGGTCAATAACTACCCTTATTAAACCATTAAACAGAATAATATGGGAAAACCTTTATTGAGTGTGGTGGTACCCACCAAGGATAGATATAAGTACCTGAAACACCTCATCAAACTTATCCAATCATATAATAGCGATGAGTGGGAGATAGTTGTTCAGGACAATACAGATGACAATACAGAGATTGTTGAGTTTCTGAAGGTACTTGCCTATCCTGGGTGTAAGTATTTCCATGAGGAGGGACAGTTACCTATGACCACAAATGCAGACAAAGCTATTCTCAATTCCGAGGGGGAGTTTGTCTGTTTCCTTGGTGATGATGATGGAATATGTCCGAATGCATTGGAATATTGTCGCTATATGAAAGAGCATGGAATAGAAGCTATGCGCTCGAATTTGGCTCATTATAACTGGCCTGATGCCATCTCTAAATATGATGGAGCTCAAGGGCATATACGATGGGCAAAAATGGCAGGAGGTAAAAATATGCTCAATTCAGAAGAAGTACTGACGGATGTCGTCAATCGCGGTTTTGTTGATCGTGGTAATCTTCCTTCAGTTTATCATGGTATTGTTAGTCGTGCTGCCTTGAATCGAATATACGAAAAGTGTAATACATACTTTCCAGGCCAGTCTCCAGACATTTCCAATGGTATTGCTATGAGTCTAACTATTGATAAATTCCTGATGACAAGTGATGTGGTTACAATATCAGGCGCTTCCAAATTCCATGGTGGAGCCACGATTGGCAATTTCCGCCGTTATCCAAAAATATCTGATATGGTTTGGTTTAGGCCAGGAGCAGAGGAAATATGGGACAAACGATTACCAAAGATAGCAGTTGGTTCAATAATTTGGGCGGAATCATCGATCGAGACGCTTAAAAACATGGGTAGGGAAGATATTATTGATAAGATTGACTTTGAAACCATCTATAAGTTCTTTGTGGTTTATCACTATCCTGTAAGAGAATTGGCGTATTCGTTATCTAATAGGGCAATTGCTTTGCGTTGTTATACTTATTTGAAAATAGTTTCACGTATATGGAATGCTTTTTGGAGGGTTGTCAAGGGAAAGTTAAAAATAAAAGACAGGAGTATTTCATTTGCCAATAATATTGATAACATTGAGGATGCAATTTTAAGAATCTCAGATGGAACGTGATTGTTTTTTATCAATTGTGGTGTTATTCCACCTGCTGCATGCTCGAATACAGTCAATAACTTCTTTTGCCAGTAGTTGTAGGTTGTATAACTAATACCTATCTGCTGTAGGTACGATATTATCGATAGACCACTCTTCTGGTGATATGATTGCAGTTCTATAAAATATTCTTGAGTCATAAATGTAACAGTTGTAGTTCTGTTCACTATTGCGCTGCAAAAGAAATATACTATAGGTGGCACAATGTGTATTTCAACAAATGCTTACTATCGGAAGTTATAAGCTAATTGTATGTTGTCAATTTTGACTTCATATTTATGAAATGGGGAAATGATACCCTTTACCTCCCTTTGGGAACAGTGACCTTTGGTTCTTTGCAGAGTAAAGTGTACTGAAGAAATGATTAGGTTCTTGCTTCCATTTAGTAGCAAGCGAACAAGCTCGAGCATTTGTACCAAGCCGAGGACAGATAACAAAGATTTGGTGTTTTTTACTAAAAGTTCTGTTAGACATGAAGATAAAAGGAATAGATATCAAAGGTGTTGGTTGTATTCGCGACTTGCATTTGGAATTTAATGACCGTATGAATATCTTGTGCGGCCCAAACAGCATAGGTAAGACGACTGTTATTGAATCAGTAGCTACGATGTTTAATAATGGCGAACCAACTGTTAAGCGAAATGTTTCTTTTGACAAAGGAATGATTCGAGCCGTTATTGAGATAGATGGTCAGGTGAGAGAAAATAGTATTCAAATACTCAGGTTTAACCCTCGTGAGTCGGAGAGCGTAGGTTCTTTCTATCATGAAGCCACAAAACTATTATCTATAAAAGTGGGCCGTAATTTTAACTATTCAAGATTAGATGCAGTGCCAAGCGACCAAAACCGAGATCTTGGTGAAGTTTGGAGTGAAACGAGATCAGGAATCCGTTTCGATGGGGTGAAAGGTTGGTTCGTGAATAGGTTTTTGTATTCTACACATGAAGGCTCACTATCTGCTCAGCAGATGTCTAATTATAAGTTGGCTGTTAAGTGTTTCTCAATTATTAATTCAACATATAGCTTTTCCAATGTACAGGCATCCTCGAATGATATAATGGTAAAAACACCACACGGAGAGATTTATTATGAGTATCTGTCATCAGGCTTCAAGTCTATTTTATATCTTTTGTTTTCTATCATTAAAGAAATAGAATTCAGATTTAAGGAGCATCATCTGACAGCAGAGCAGTTCGACGGAATTATCCTGATTGATGAGGTGGAGATTCATCTGCACCCTGAATGGCAGGAACAGATAACACAGATTCTACAGAGTACATTCCCGAATGCACAGTTTATCATTACAACACATAGCCCGCATGTCATACAGACGGCAGAGCCCAACCAGATAATGGCCTTGCAATTGACGGAGGATGATAATGTGACATTGCGCGAAGATCTTAAAACCAATAAATATGGTTTTAAAGGCTGGACTGTCGAAGAGATTCTTTATGACGTAATGGGCATGAAAACCCTGCGCACAGAGATGTATCGCACTTTGATAGAAGCATTCGGAAAGGCAATTGACGACGAGGATGCAGGAACGGCGAAAACCGTTTTTGCGGAGCTGGATGAACTCCTTCATCCTCGTAATCCTCAGCGAAAGCTTCTTAGTTTCCAACTTGCCAAAATAAGTGAAGCATGATAAAGCTTATTAGGAATTTTACGCCGTTAAAGCTTACACCGGCCTTTGTGCAATCAAAAACGGATCAATATAAGGCTACACAAAAACCCGTTTGGAATATTGAATGGATGAAAGATGCTCTAAAAGAACTGAGCTACTGCAAATGTGCTTATTGTGAGTGTTCTTTGACTAAAGAGAGCAATTATATGGAGGTAGAGCATTTCGAAGATAAGAAACATAATCCGGACAAAGTAATGGACTGGGATAACTTGCTGCCTTCTTGTAAGCATTGCAACGGTCATAAGTCAACACACAATGTGATAGTAGAACCAATTGTGAACCCATTTACAGACAACCCAAGCAGTCATCTCTATTTTCAGCATTACAGATATAAGGGTAAAGATACAAAAGGTGATAAAACCATTTCGGTATTGGACTTGAATGATGGCGAGCGGAAGTTAGTAGATACCCGCTTTGAGATAGGTAATAAATTACAGGAATCGCTTGAAGAGCTTTTGGTAAAGTTAGATACATATATTAAGCACCCCGATATTCCTAATAAGAATAAACTGATGGGTGCTACACATGGAATTTTGCGCCTGTGCCAACCTGATAGTGAATATGCGGCAATATGTGCCACGGTGTTACATTCATGTGATGAGTATCAAAAACTCAAGTTAGAATTGCAAAGCAATGGGTTATGGACTCAACAATTGGAGGATTTTGATAATGTTTCACGCAGAATATGTTTGTTTAAGTAATACAGTAAACTGAAAGAATTGTCAATTTGTGGTGCAGGTCCAACCTTTACACACACTTTTTGGCTTTTGATTGATGATGGGAGATTGCAATCCTTCGCATAGTTGCAGCCCTACCTGCCAGACCGCAGAAATAAGATATTAATGCAATTAAAGGCAGGGACTCGTAAACTGTCACTTGGGGCGTCTTGTTTGTGAAGTGGGAAAATGATATAAAGATATGCGTTAACTCTTGATGATAGTAAGCATTCGATAAACTACAGGTAGTAATACCAATATTGTAACAACAGCAGCTATAACATCACACAAATGTTGTAGCTGCTGTTGTTTTTGTTCTTCGACTAGCGAAGCGGCAGAGCCGAGCGGTACCTACAGTAGTAGTTTATCGAATGTTTTCTTATTATGGTATAAGGAGCTGACGGAGCGATTGTCGGAAACCTTCCTCAAAGGGCGGATCATCGTCGGGGTAGATCCTGCGGTAATCCTCTTCCAGGGCGTCGAGCATCTCGGCGATGAGCAGCCACTTGTCGCCAGGGGCTCTTTTGACCTTTTTCTGGGTGAGGCGATAACGCACTGCGACGTAAGCCTGGTACAAGGCAATCACGTCTCTTTTCTAAAACGACTCTGCGTGTGCTTGCCAACATGGGCTGCGCAGAGGTCACGCACAGTAGCCTGTGCGATGCCGTCGATGCCATCATTGAGCATGGCAATCAACGACGGGGTGAACTTGAATTGATTCATCGTTTTTTTGTTATATTATACTTAATTTGTTCCCGACATGCCGGGAACATGTTTCATTGTTACTTCGTAAAATTAGCGTATCTTTACGCAGTCGCTCAGCGACATATCAGTAACTATAACGTATAAAAAGTGTTTTTATTATGTCAAACTTTAAAACAAAAAAAACGAACGAATCAGATCCTATTGAAGATGAGTTGAATAAGGCTGGTGAGGCGTCTGAGGTGTCACCTTTGGTGATAAAACTAGACAAGTGCCGCATCATGTCGGACACGGAGGTGCCGCCAGAGGATTTCCTGCTCAGACTGTTCGGTAAGCCCTGTTTTCCACGTCGCGACCTCTCGACCATCACGGGCACGGAGAAGTGCGGTAAGACGTTCTTCACATCGATGCTCATGGCTTGTTGCTCGGAGAAGAATGTACTGGAGCTGGAGCGTATCAGCGAGGAGCCGTTGAAGGTGATGTGGTATGACACCGAGCAGAGCCGGCAGTCGACAAAGAGCATCCTCACAGAAAGGATTTACAAATTAATTCACACAGAGAAAGAAGGTCACACAGAAATCACAGAAAGGGACAGGCGGTATTTCGTGTTTAACGTGAGGGCATGCAGTTGCCAGGAGCGGATGGACTACCTCGTGGCGGGCATCGAGGCCTACCAGCCCGACATGGTAATCATCGACAACGTGAGCGACCTCCTGCCCAGCATCAACGACCCCGAGGGCTCTGCCAAGGTTATCGACCAGCTCATGCAGCTCTCCACGAAGTACAACTGCAACATCACCATCGTCATCCATCTGAACCGCTCAGGCGAGAAACGTAACCTGCGCGGTTGGCTGGGTACGGAGATTCTGCACAAGGCCTTCGACGTGTACTACTGCGAACAGATTGAGAAGACCGACGTGTTCTCCGTGGAACAGACCTTCACCCGTAAATACCGCGTCGCGGAAACGCTCTACTACAAGATTGATGAGAATGGACTGCCGGTGATTACCACCAAACCGAACTACCAGCCGCGTGACAACGAAGGACGTTTCAAGACCAACAAGCCTGAGGCATACCAGATTAAGAAGGAGAATGCCGACCTGTTCAACCAGACGTACATCATCCGCAATAGTGGCAGTGCCCGCTTGTCGTGGGAGTGGAACCTGCGTCAGTTGTTTGCCGATGCACTCGCCGACCGTCCGTCGTTGCCGCTCGACGCGTTGATGAATGAGGTGATGGCGTTGAGTGGTATCAAACAACCGAAATATTACGACAAAGTGTTTAACCTGGCGGTCGACCAGCGTATTGTCAAGACAACGATGGATCAACGGGGGCGTATCGTAGCCCTCCTCATCCCTTCCTAACCCCCTCTCTATATAGGCCCACCCTCTCTCATAGAGAGGTGGGGCTATAGAAGAGGGGTGAGATGGAAGATGGAAGATGGAAGAGGGAAGAAGTAAGAGGGAAGAAGGAAGATGGAAGAGGGAAGAAGTAAGAGGGAAGAAGGAAGATGGAAGAGGGAAGAAGGAAGAAGTAAGAAGTGTGATGGATGATGGAAGAAGGATGAGGGAAGAGGGGAGGGCCATGTGGTCAATAAAGCTTTCTTCAAAGAGCAGTTTCTGTCGGGCGGTGGTGGCGTCTGGCTTTCTGACCCAGCGACAGATGGTTCACGCAGCGCTTCGTTACCGACTGGGCTGTTCAAAGGATGATGCCGTTATCTATTGGCAGATCGACCAGTTGGGACAGACGCACGATGGGAAACTGATGTGGTACGGGGCCGACTGTCATCGCCTGAAAAATCGTCATGCCACGTGGGTGAGTCATCTCCTGAAGCGGCATTACGCCGTACCCGACGACGCCTTTCAGCCTGTTCATTGCTTCTTCGGCCTCCACCTGCTAAACCGCACAGAAAAATATTGTCCCACAGAAATGACAGAAATTACAGAAAGGCTACTCCGTAGCGATAGCTTTTTCCGTCAGGAAAAATTTTCTGTTATTTCAAATATTTCTGTGGGACCTAAAAAAATCTGTTTAGTGGAAGCAGAGAAGACTGCGGTGATCTGCTCAGAGCTCTATCCCCAATACACCTGGCTCGCTGCCGGAGGCATGAACGAAGTGCAGGTCAACAAGTTCTTCCCCCTCCGCCACCACAAAGTCATCCTCTTCCCCGACACAGATCCCGACAGCATGGCCTTCACCCGGTGGTACGACGCTGCACAGGAGGTGATGAAGTCATTTTTCTGGCCCAACGACAATCCCATCCGTGTCTCCCCTCTCCTTGAGCGCCACGCCACACCCGACCAGAAGCGTCGCAAAATCGACCTGGTTGATTTCCTCTTCGAAAAGAGGCACTATCCGCCTCCTATAGTGCCGTAATGCACCCCGAATAGAGCCACTTTTCTCTTTCCCCCAAAAAGTTTATGTTTTATGATTAATTACTACGACAAGAACCGTTTCATCAGCAAATCCACGTTGGCCCGACTGGCCGACGTCAGTCCTCGTACCTTTGCTCGCTACCTTGCCACCCGTCGGCACGTCCTCGATGCCATGGGCATCTCGCCCAAGGCCCAGAAGCTCCCTCCGCAGGCAGTCCGTTACATCTGTGAGGACTACTGCATCGACCTGCCTCCCGCCCTCCAGGATCAGTCCGCCCTCGCCGCCTCTCCCCTTCGCGACCTCATCCTCACCTGCTGGTCAGAGGAATTATAAAAAAATTCTGTGAGAGTCTGACAGAGTCGGACAATGACTCTTTGAGATGTTGTACCTTTGCACTGTCAGAGAAACGCTCTGACAGAGTTGAATGAGTTAGCTTGTCGCGCGGTAGCAAATTCTTCACTCTTCATTCTTCACTCTTCACTTATTTCATTATGCCCGTATTCGTAAAAGTATCCCAAAACAAAATCACGGACTCCAAGTCCTACGGCAAGTGGTACGGCCGTGTCGTATCGAGTAAGACCATGAGCTACCAAGAGCTCTGTAAACACATGTCCGAGCACAACTCCGTCTTCGGCGAGGACGTCTGCCTCGGCGTCGCCAACAAGCTCCAGACCTGTATCCTCGAACAGCTCCTGGAAGGTAAGAAAGTCCAGTTCGGTGAACTCGGCACGTTCTACCTCTCTGTCAAGAGCACCGGCGCCGACGAGGAGAAGGACTACAGCCTCGGCATCAACATCCAGGGCCTCTACCTCTGCTTCGCTCCCAGTCGCACTGACGTCAACAACCTCTCTTCGAAGATGCTGAAGAAGAAGGCCTCGTTCATGAACGTCAAGGATCTCACCACCACCAAGCCCAAGAGCGCCACGCCTTCAGGCTCCGGCTCTGGAAACGGCTCCGGTTCTGAGTCAGGAACCGAAAGCCAGAGCGGCTCTCAGAGCGGAAACGAGGGCGGTTCACAGAGTGGCAACGAAGGCAGCTCGCAGAGTGAGCAGTCCCAGACCACGACCTTTGCCCTGACAATCAGCAAGACTGGTACAGGCACAGCCACTGTGACCAAGGATGGCAATGCCGTCGCTTCAGGTGCTTCGCTGAGTGAGGACGATGAGCTCGTCATCAGCATCACCCCGGCTGAGGATCAGGTACCGACCGCCACACTCAATGGCTCGTCTATTGAACTGACCGAGAACGATGGTGTCTACTCTGGTAACTTCGCGATGCCCGGCCAGGCCTCGACCCTCGTCATCAACACCGGCGAAGCCGACGACTACGATCCCAACGCCTAATGAATAATTGTCCCACAGAAATCACGGAAATCACAGAAAAGCTGCTCTGCAGCGATAGCTCTTTCCGTCAGGAAAAAATTTCTGTCATTTCTGTTATTTCTGTGGGACCTAATAAAAAAACTATTTGAATTATGGTAAAAGTAAATTGGACTACTGTTGTGAAGGTCCTAAAATTCATCGCAACCGTGATCACTAGTGTCCTCGGCACCATGGCCGTCCAAAGCTGTGCTCCCTACTGGTTCTAAGAACGTGAAACTATGCCTCGGAAGATTTCTCTTATAGTGATTCATTGTTCTGCGACCCGCAGCAATCAGCGATTTACCGTTGATATGCTTCGTGCCTGTCACAATGCGCGTTTCCATGGCAAAGGCGTCGGTTATCATTACTACATTGAGAAGGATGGTCAGCTCTATCAGACCCGTGATGAAGAAGAAATAGGTATGCATGCCCGACATTACAATGCCCATTCCATCGGCATCTGCTATGAAGGGGGCTTGGATGAAAAAGGTCGAAAGGCCGATACACGTACACCTGCCCAGCGTGCAGCCCTAATAGCGCTCCTCCGCTCACTGAAGGTTGACTACCCTGATGCAGAGATCATGGGTCACTGTGAACTCGAAGGCGTCCACAAAGACTGTCCCAGTTTCTCCTGCCAGGAATATCGCGATTACTTCGAGAGCAATGCCAAGCTCGTTTGAGCATTGCCGAGAGCCAGCGATTTCGCATGCCCCAGCCCACAATATAGTGTGCTGGGGCTTATTAATAGCCCAGCATAGCTGCAGGCGTTATCCCCAAGGTAACACAAAGCGTTATCTCATGTTGTTTTATGGTATAAGGAGGCGGCGGAGGGATTGTCGGAAACCTTCCTTAAAGGGATGGAAGATGGAAGAAGGAAGAGGGAAGATGGAAGAAGGAAGAAGTAAGATGTAAGAGGGAAGAGGGAAGAAGTAAGAGGGGTTAGGGAAGATGGATGATGGAAGAGGGGTGAGCGAAAATAGGTCAAATAACCAAATAGAATTTCGCCAAATAACCAAATAGAATTTTGCCAAATAACCAAATAGTTCTTAAAATATTCGTTTATCACAGAAGTTTTTTGTACTTTTGCCAAAAATTATGTTAGTATATGGCAGAAAAGTGGATATATCGTAAAAGAGTGGCTGACAGCCTTCTGGCTGATAAGTTGGATGCTATGGGGGCTGTGTTGATAGAAGGTCCAAAGGCTTGCGGAAAGACAACAACGGCAGAACAGCAAGCAAAAAGCATCTTATATATGGACGATCCAGACAACATGGCTCAGAATCTGCAACTGGCAGAAACAAATGTTAAGTTACTGCTGCGAGGTGATACACCAAGACTGATAGATGAATGGCAGATAGCTCCGCAAATATGGGATGCCATACGTTTCGAGACGGATCATCGTAAGGACGACGGCCTGTATATGTTGACTGGCTCGGCAGTACCAGCTGACGAATCAAAGATTCATCACACGGGTGCAGGCAGGTTTGCTTGGTTAACGATGCGTCCGATGACTTTATGGGAGTCTGGGGAGTCGACTGGCGACGTAAGCCTAGCTCAACTGTTTGAGAATTCTGAAATGGTGGAAGGTGAGAGTCATCTATCGTTAGAGGATGTGGCTTTTGTCACTTGTCGAGGTGGTTGGCCCAAGGCTATGGACAAAAAAAGTCAGAAGTCTGCCCTGAGACAGGTAAAGGAGTATTACGAGGCTATTACGCGTTCGGATATTTCTCGGGTGGACGGAGTATCAAGGGATGAACGGAGGGCCAAGCGATTGATGCGTTCGTATGCTCGTCTGCAAGGATCGACGGCTCCTGTACCCACCATTGTTGAAGACCTTAAAACGAATGAACCAGATGGGATGAGTGATGAAACGGTGGTTTCTTATATCAAGGCTTTGAAGAAGATTTTTGTGATAGAGGATATGGAGGCTTGGAACCCGAATCTGCGCTCAAAAACGGCTATACGGACTTCAGATAACCGCTATTTTGTGGATCCATCGATTGCTACGGCAGCATTGGGTCTAGGGCCTAATGATCTGATAAACGACTTAAACACGTTCGGACTACTGTTTGAAACGCTTTGTGTACGGGATTTAAGAGTTTTTGCAGAGGTTTTGGACGGTAAAGTGTATCATTATCGGGACAAGAGTGGACTAGAGTGTGATACGGTGGTGCATCTGAGTAATGGGAGTTATGGTCTAATCGAGATTAAACTGGGCGGCGATAGCTTGATTCAAGAGGGCGTGGATGCCTTGAAAGATTTGGCGGATAAGATTGATACATCGAAAATGAAAAAGCCATCATTCCTGATGGTGCTGACGGCTGTCGGCCAGTATGCTTATAGGCGTGAGGATGGTGTGCTTGTGGTTCCAATTGGATGTTTGAAGGATTGACATTTATGTCTGCATCTCTTGACAAAACGAGAAACATACGTTTAGATTAATTAAAAGCCAATCGTAAGCTCGAGGTCGTCGGTCTGATTCTTACGATCGGAATCTCCATAGTCGCTGATGTCGCGGAGGATGCTGTTTGCTATCTTCGCGACATCAGCGATTTTTGGTTTCTTATCCGAGGCGAAAAGTGGCACTATTCTGGTTACGATGGAAGATGGAAGAGGGAAGAAGTAAGATGTAAGAGGGAAGAAGGAAGAGGGAAGATGGAAGATGGAAGAAAAGGGGAAGATGGGAGGGGGGCGCCTCGGTGAAGGCTCCTGAAGCCCCACATACTACTTCTCTCTCGTAGAGAGAAGTACGTATGGGCTCAGACTTTCACCTCGGCAATCCTCTTCCCCGACATCTCCTCGAGCGCCATGCCACGCCCGACCAGAAGCGTCGCAAAATCGACTTGGTTGATTTCTTCTTCGAATCAACTTGATTTCTGATATAATTCAACTTACTTTTGACCCAAAACTCATTTAAAAATGATCAACTACTACGACAAGAACCGTTTCATCAGTAAATCCATGTTGGCGCGACTGGCTGACGTCAGCCCTCGCTTCCTCTCCTCTCCGCGACCTCATCCTCACCTGTTGGGCCTCCGACCTCACAGAAAAGTAATTATTGTCCCACAGAAATAATAGAAATAACAGAAAGGCTGCTCTGCAGCGATAGCTCTTTTCCTTCAGGAAAACTATTTCTGTGGGACTTCAAAAAATCTTTGTGATTTAGTTAATCACACGATGAATACTATCTTCAAGAATATTATCAGTATTGAAGTTAACAAGAATTCCAACCTTCAGGTTTAACAATCTAAGGTACGTTCTAGTCTGTTTCCAGAAGACATCCTGCATTTCCTTTACGCTCTTTAGTTCAATAACTACTCTTTCCTCTACTAAAAGGTCAATACGGAGTTGTGTGTTAAGGACATGCCCATCATAGTTGATTGGCACTTCTTTCTGCCTTTCGACTTTCAGACCACGTTTTTCTAATTCATAGACCAGAGCTTCTTCGTAAACCGATTCTAAAAGACCTGGACCAAGGTTCTTGTAAACGTCGTATATTGCCCCTCTAATCTCGTAAGTAATCTCGTTATCAGTCATAATTGCATGTTTTTGCCTGCAAAATTACAAAAATTTCTGTGAACTTATAATTATTGTCCCACAGAAATAACAGAAATGACAGAAAGGCTGCTTTGCAGCGATAGCTCTATACGGCAGGATGAAAATTTCTGTGATTTCTGTGATTTCTGTGGGACCTAATAAAAACAATAAATTCATCGCAACCGTGATCACTAGTGTGCTGGGGCTTATTAATAGCCCAGCATAGCTGCAGGCGTTATCCCCAAGGTAACACAAAGCAAACGGGCTATTTTTAGCGTAGGCTCAGCCCTGCCGGAAACGTAGTCACTGATTCGGGATGGACTGACACCGATCTCTGTAGCTAACTGCTTCTGGCTCATTTTCTTCTCGTCAAGCGAGAGCTGTATTAACTGAGCTACAGTTGGTTTGCCTATGGGAAAGTGTTCTTTCTCGTAGTCTATGACAACATCAGACATCATTGTCAACTCCACAGCATTACGGTCGTTGGCAGGCGTGTTGTCGTCCACCATCGGCAACAGTTCTTCAATCCGTGCCAATGCAAATTCATATTGCTCTTTCGTAATATTTGCCATATTTGTATTAGGTGCAAAGTTACAAATAAGTTTTGAAATTCAAAAGAAAATATGTATTTATTTCTGATTTTTAGAATTTTTCACCTGTTTTTCTTTGTTATCTCATGTTGTTTTATGGTATAAGGAGGCGGCGGAGGGATTGTTGGAAGCCTTCTTTAAAGGGATGGAAGATGGAAGAAGGAAGATGGAAGATGGAAGAAGGAAGAGGGAATGTCTGATGAACAGATGGCGCTCTGGTATAATGGGGAGATGATATAAAATGATACCAGTAACAAACAGACTACGGGCTGAGGAGCCTCTTAGAGAGAATTTGAGGAAAAATTTGGCCGTTTGATTTATTATTTGTATCTTTGCCGCAGAATGATAGTAGGATATGCGTAAGGTTTTGATGATAGGTGTTGTGGTGCTGCTCTGCGGGATAAGCACTTTTGCACAGACAAAGATTGTGGTGTTGTCTGATACGCATGTCATGGCACCTGAGCTCCTTGTCAGCGATGGTTCTGCCTGGCAGCAGTTCCTGAGTGCCGACCGGAAGATGGTTGATCATAGTAAGACGCTCTTCGATACGATGATAGAACGTCTGAAAACCGAATTGAAGCCACAACTGGTACTTATCACCGGCGACATCACGAAGGATGGTGAACTGCTTAGCCACCAATATGTCGCTGGCAAGCTTAACGAGCTGCACCAATGCGGTATTCAGACACTTGTCATCCCTGGCAATCATGACCTCGGAACACGCAATGCCCTCTGCTACGATGGTGCTAATACCACCAAGGCGGCCACCATCTCTGCTGTTGACTTTGCCAAACTCTATGCCACATACGGCTATGATGAGCATTCGGACCGTGAGAACAGTACGCTCACCTATTGCACGGAGCCTATCCCTGGCCTTGTGGTCATCGGTATCGACTCGGGCGAGAATGGCTGGCTGTCCAGGCTGACGCTCAACTGGGTCTGTAACAAGGCCGAGGAGGCCCACAAGGCAGGAAAACAGGTTCTCGCCATGATGCATCATCCCCTGTTCCCTCATTTCTATGGGGTTGACAAGTTCGTCAAAACCGCCGTCATCACCGACTATGAGCAGGTCCGAAACCGCCTGGCTGATGCTGGCATACGCGTTGTCCTGACGGGACATTTCCATACTTCCGACATCGCTAAGAACTTCAATGCCGACTTGTCAAAGTCTATCATCGATATCTCCACAGGCTCTCTTATTTCCTATCCCTGCGACTACCGCGTGCTCACCCTTAGTGCTGACCTCCGGCAACTGAACGTCACCACAGGTCATGTCACAACCATTCCTGGTGACGACCACTTCAGCGATACAGCTAAGGAAAGACTGACCGAGAGCATCCGTACACAGGTGGAGGATATGTCGTCAGCCCTTCACCTTGTGGCTAACGAGGCTGCCGAGTGCTTTGTGGTACATGCTGAGGGCAATGAGCACCAATCACCTCAAGGCCAGCAGCTCTTGAAACGTCTCCTCTCTATCGCCAAGGAAGCGGGGTCCTTCGCTGCCCTCGTGCCTTCTATGAAACAAAAAATCGCTGATGTCGAGAAGATGGCTAACAGCATCCTCCGCGATATCAGTGACTATGGAGATCCGGCTCGCGAGAATCAGACCGACGACCTCGAGATTACCATTGATCTTTCTCAGTAAAGTAATAGTAGTCCGGCAATGCCGGCGTAGCAGATCATACGGATGGGATTGATCTTCAGGTAGCCGGTGCCGAAGGCGGTGGCGAGGAAGAGGGCAACGCTGATCCAGAACTGCCAGGGGTTCTCCATCGGGGTAGAGAAGTTCTCTTTGTTACAGAGAAGTAATGTGGCCGCTGCGAGGAGGCCAACAACGGCGGGACGCAGGCCTGTGAAGACCGACTGTACCAACGGGGTGTTCATGTATTTCATGAACATCTTACTAATCAGAATCATCAGAATCAGTGAGGGCAGTACCAGTGCGAAGGTGGCAGTGGCTGAACCAAGCGTTGCCATCAGGTGACCATAGCCGGCATTGTGGATGGCGGTATAACCACAGTAGGTGGCGGAGTTGATGCCGATGGGGCCGGGTGTCATCTGTGAGATGGCCACGATATCAGTGAATTCAGCTGTTGACAGCCAGTGATGAGCTTCCACTGTTTCGTGTTGGATGAGTGAGAGCATGCCATAGCCGCCACCAAAGCCGAAGAGGCCGATTTCAAAGAAGGTGATGAAAAGCGACAGGAAAATCATGACTCAGTAGGTTTGATATACATGCCGTAGAGGTAGCCAGCGAGGGCGGCGATGATGATGATGTAGATGGGAGAGACGCCGAGGGCCCAGATGGCGAGGGCGCAGACGGCGGGAATCCAGATGGTGTAGCGGTTGAGCTTGGCCCGTTGTCCCAGACGGAAGGTGGGTACGGCGATGAGGGCTACGACAGCCGGTCGGATGCCTCGGAAGATAGCCGCCACATAAGGATTATCCTTGAACTGGCTGAAGAAGATGGCGATGGCCAGGATGATCAGGAACGAGGGTAGGGCAGTGCCGATGGTGGTAGCGATGGCGCCACGTGTCTTGTTCAACTTATAGCCGATGAAGGTAGCGATGTTGATGGCGAAGACGCCCGGACAACTCTGTGCAATGGCGATGAGGTCGAGCATCTCGTCTTTGGATACCCATTGTTTTTTGTTGACCACCTCTTCTTCTATCAAAGGAATCATGGCATATCCACCACCGAGGGTGAATATGCCAATCTTAAAGAATGTTTTGAATGATTCCCAATAGATGTTCATTGGGCTTCAATCCATTTACGAGCGTTGACGAAGGCCTCAATCCATGGTGTCACCTCGTCGTTCTTGCGGTCGTCGGGATACCATGCATTCTGCCAGGGGAAGAAGGCACGCTCGAGGTGCGGCATCATGCAGAGATGACGTCCGTCGGCAGAGCAGATACCAGCCACGTTGTAGTCAGAACCATTCGGATTAGCGGGATAACCGGCATAATTGTACTTGGCAATCACATTATAGGCGCTTTCAGGTTCCGGCAGATGGAACTTACCCTCGCCGTGAGCCACCCAGAGACCGAGCTTAGAGCCGCTGAGCGAACCGAACATCACGCTGTTGTTCTGTGGGATGTTGAGGCTGATGAACTCACTCTCGAACTTATGCGAGTCGTTGTGCAGCATTTTGGCTCCCTTTGCCCCTGTGAGGCCGAGTTCCACCATCAGCTGGCAACCATTACAGATACCCAGTGAGAGTGTATCCTTGCGGGCATAGAATTTATCGAGTGCCTCCTTAGCCTTCGGGTTGAAGAGGAAGGCACCCGCCCAACCTTTGGCAGAGCCAAGCACATCGGAGTTAGAGAAACCGCCGCAGAAGACGATGAGGTTGACCTCTTCGAGTGTCTCTCGACCCGTGATGAGGTCTGTCATCATAACATCCTTCACGTCGAAGCCGGCGAGGTAGAGCATATAGGCCATCTCACGCTCACCATTGGTGCCCTTTTCACGGATAATAGCAGCCTTGGGGAGGGAAGAAGGAAGAGGGAAGAGGGAAGAGTCTTTCCAACGGTCGGGGTTCAAACCATATTGGGCGAGGGTGCCAGTGAAGCCTTTGGGGAAGACCATCTCGAGGGGCTGGTTCTTGTAGTTGGCAAAGCGTTCGGCGGCTTTGCCGTTGAAGCTCTGCTTGCGATCGAGGAGGTAAGAGGTCTTATACCAAGTATCACGAAGGTCATCGATATTGAAGGTCTGTTCTACATCGCCAGCCTTCACCACGATGGTGCGAGCCTCAGGCACGGGATAGCCAATCTTGGCAAAGCCGACACCCTGCTCTTCCATGAAGTCCTTGAACTCCTGCTTGTGCTCGTCGGAGACCTCGATGACAACGCCGGGGTTCTCGGCGAAGAGTGTCTTCACGATGTCGCCGTCCTTGCAGATGTCGTGGAGGTTGATGTGGAGGCCGCCCTTGGTATTGGCGAAGCACATCTCGAGCAGGGTGGTGATGAGACCACCGGCAGAGATGTCGTGTCCAGCAAGGATCCAACCCTTCTCGATGAGCTGTTGGATGGCCATGAAGGCATCGGCAAAGTATTCGGGGTTCTTGACGGTAGGCACGTCGTCGCCCACCTTACCAAGGCTCTGTGCAAAGGCAGAACCGCCGAGGCGTTGCTCGTCGAATGAGAAGTCGATATGGTAGAGTGAGGCGTTCTTGTCGTTAACCAAGACGGGGCTTACTACCTTCTTGATGTCGCTGACCTCACCACCGGCAGAGACGATGACCGTTCCCGGGGAGATGATCTTCTCACCGTTGGGATATTGCTGGCTCAAAGAGAGCGAGTCTTTACCCGTGGGTACGTTGATATGCAGATCGCAGCAGAAGTCGGAGAGTGCTTTCACGCCTTCATAGAGACGGGCATCCTCACCCTCCTGAGAGCGACAGGGCCACATCCAGTTAGCGCTCAACGAGAGGCTATCCATACCTTCAGCGAGTGGTGCCCAGACGATATTGGTCAGGGCTTCGGCCACAGAGAGAACCGAACCTGCAGCGGGATCAGCCAGACCAGCCTGCGGCGCATGCCCGAGGGCAGTGGCGATACCCTTCTCGCCGCGGTAGTCGAGGGCAACGACACCGCAATCGCTTAATGGCAGCTGGATCTCGCCCTGGCATTGCTGACGGGCAATCTTACCCGTTACAGAACGGTCGACCTTATTCGTCAACCAGTCCTTACAAGCCACAGCCTCCAACTGGAGCACGCGGTTGAGGTATTCGTCGATCTTATCCTGAGAGTAGGTGACGTCCTGATAGTGACGCTCTACCGTATTATCCTTCATGATGGTCTTTGGCGAGTGGCCGAACATCTGGGCTACATCGAGGTCGAAAGGCTTCACACCATCACCCTGTTTGAAGGAGAAGTGTGCATCGCCTGTGGTCTCACCGACAACATACAGCGGTGCACGCTCACGTTCAGCAATCTTTCTAACGTGTTCGATATGCTTCTCGTCGATGAGGAGGCCCATGCGCTCCTGACTCTCATTGGCAATGATCTCTTTGCTGGAGAGGGTCTTGTCGCCGATGGGCAGTTTGGTCATGTCGATTTCGCCACCGCACTCTTCGACCAGCTCAGAGAGACAGTTCAGGTGACCAGCTGATCCGTGGTCGTGGATAGACACCACGGGGTTCACATCCTCCTCGCAGAGCGCACGCACCAGATTGTAGGCACGCTTTTGCATCTCTGGGTTGGCACGCTGTACGGCGTTCAACTCGATACCATTGCTGTAGCGACCTGTGTCAACTGATGATACGGAGCCACCACCGAGACCGATGCGGTAGTTATCACCACCGACAACGACCACCTTGTTGCCTTTTTGGGGCTCTTTTTTCAGACAGTCGCGCTTGGTGCCGTAACCCACACCACCAGCCAGCATGATAACCTTATCATAGGCGTACTTTTCTTTTCCTTCCTGATGCTCGAATGTCAATACAGAACCACAGATCAGCGGCTGACCGAACTTGTTTCCGAAATCAGAGGCACCATTAGAGGCCTTGGTCAGAATCTGCTGTGGTGTCTGGTACAGCCACTGGCGCACGGGAAGGATATCCTCCCAATCCCTTTTGAGTGAAGAATTTGCTTCCGCATCGTCGAGACGGGGATAAGCCGTCATATAAACAGCTGTACCGGCGATAGGCCAGGAGCCAACACCACCACCCATACGGTCGCGGATTTCACCACCAGTACCCGTAGCAGCACCATTGAATGGCTCAACAGTGGTGGGGAAGTTATGTGTCTCGGCCTTCAGTGAGATGACACTCTCGATATCCTTCACCTGAAACCAGTCGCTGGTGCTCTGATCTTTCGGCGCAAACTGTTCCACCACCGGACCCTGTGCAAAAGCGACATTGTCTTTATAAGCTGAGAGAATCTTATTGGGATTCTCCTGAGTGGTCTTTTTGATCATCGCAAAGAGACTTGATTCCATCTCTTTGCCATCGATGATGAATGTACCACCAAAGATCTTATGACGACAGTGCTCGGAGTTGATCTGGGCAAATCCGAAGATCTCAGAGTCGGTGAGCGGTCTGCCGTTCTGTTTCTCGAGACCGTGCAGATAGTCTATCTCCTCAGGACTGAGGGCAAGACCCTCCTGCTCGTTGTATTCCTCCAGATTGTCCACATACTTGATGGGCTCCGGCTTGATGTTGATGGTGAAGATATCCTGGCTTAGGCCATTATACATGCGTTGCAGCATCTCGTCGTGCTCGGCATCCTTGCTGGCAGCGGGGAAATATTCCTCGATACGGCTGATGCCCTTGAGTCCCATGTTCTGCGTAATCTCTACGGCATTGGTGGACCATGGGGTCACCATTTCACGGCGTGGTCCAACGAAAAAGCCTTCGAGCGTATCAGCCTCGAGCATCGTGGCCTCGCCATACAACCAGTTTAATTCCTTGATTTCCTGTTCACTCAGTGTGTGATCAACCTCTGTGGCGATCACTGTCTTCAGTGGTGTCTGAAAGAAGCGTATCATATCTTTTCTTTATGTTTTGTTTTTATTTCTTACGTTTGGCAGTTGTCTTGGGCGCAGCCTTTTTGGTTGTCGTCTTGGGGTTTGAAACGACGACGGCCGGTTTGGGGCGTTCCACATACGGTTTCTGGTTTCTCATGAGCCATGAAACCTCCAAAACCTTGTTACGAAGGTCCTCAGGGCAGTCCGTCTTCGGGTTGTTCAGCCAGTTTACTGTGGTCTGTTTGACAGCGTTGCTCTTCTGACTGTCGTATAAAGCCTCCAGCCAATTGTCGGGGAAGAGTATATCGCTGGTCTGTTGCAGATACTTCAGGTTGGCGAGGCTCTGCGCAACATCATTCGGCGCATCCTGAGCATAAACATCGGTACTCAACAGTTTGATGGCGTGGATGGCCCAAGCCTCCTCCTTACGGTTGTCCTTTTTGATGAGTTTCTTAAACAGGTCGTTGCGCTTCGAAGCATCCGGGTTACAAGCACGACTGACGAAGTCGAACTCTTTCTGCAGATCCTCGCTCTTCAGTCGAGCCCGTTGGGTGGACAGAATCTCCTGTGCGCGGGTAGGATTATTGATGGCCAGACGATAGGCCATTTCCATATAGTCGTGTTCATCGAAGAGCGGATCGTTCTGCTGTTGCCAAACCGTCTCCAGTTGTGCGAGCACATCAGGTGATGTGGCGTTGGCAGCCATCTTCCGGAAGATAAGCTGGCGACAGTCTTTTGACTTGTTCTCGCCCAGCAGGTCCATCATACAAAGCTCGAGCGTCTTACGCTGATCAGATGTCATGTCTGTGGCAATCTTGAACATGTGATCGATGGCCGTCTGCATGATGATCGGGTTCTTCTCTTTCATCATAAAGCGATACAGCTCACCAAAGTGCGACGGAGCGACCTTGCCCTGGAGATAATTATCGTGGATGGTGTTCAGCAGCGAATAGCGTGCCAGATCATTACGGGTTGTGATGAGTCGCTTGGGCAGGATCTCTGCATAATCATCATCGAGGGTGAAGATGCCATAACCCTGACCGTTGTAGTTGGGGATGATATAGCTGGGCTTACCATTCTTCAGATTATAGGTCATGATGGGTTGTTGCATGTCGACGACGATGGTACGGCTCTGCGCCAGGTCATAAACGACTTGGATGACGAATTTCTGTCGCCAGCAGAGTCCACGTCCGAAGGGGTCGGTCTGTGATACCACGAGCTGTCCGTTTTTATACGACGTGTTGATGATGGGCATGCCTTTCTGCTTGACCCATACCTCACAGAACTGACGGACGCCGACAGTAGGATTCTCCTTGTCGAGAGTTTCGATCAAGTCTTCCCAGGTGGCATCCTTGAAATAATGCTTCTGGATGAAGCTGCGCAGGCTTTTCTGCATCTTTGTCGCCTCCATGATGCTCTCTAAAGAACGCATCATGACTGTTGCTTTATTATATATAATGTTGTCGTAAAGCAACGTGGAATGGTTAACGATCGACGGCTGTTCGATGGCATGCGTGCCATCTGTACGGTCAACGGCAATAGCCCGGTTCTGGTAGGTGTTAAGGAAGTTGATGTCACTTTCGGTGGCGTTGGTCTGCTTACGCGTCATCTTCGATGCCAGGAAATTCGCAATCACTTCTTTTTCCCAAAGGTTCTCTGTCCAGTTCAGCTGGACGATATTGCCAAACCAGAGGTGTGACGTCTCGTGGGCAATCAGTTCAATTCGTTTGAGTTCCTCTTCTTTTGAGGCGTTCTTGTCGAGCAACAGGCGTGATTCATTGATCTGGAATGCACCTGGGTTCTCTGTTCCACCATAGGGATAGTCGGGCAAGATGGCCAGACCATATTCCTTAAACGGGCATTTGATACCCGTGTAGCTCTCCATCCATTTCATGGATTTTACAATCTCACTGAAGACAACATCCAATTGTGCCACTTTCTTCGGATCGGTCTCCCGATACAAGGCACGGATGCGATAGCCATCGCGAACGGCAGCCTTCTCTTCGAACTTTCCGGCTACAAACGAATAAAGGTTGACGGGAATCGGGTTGCTACCGTCGCTGAACATTGCCTTCCAGCCTTCAGGCACACTGAGTGTAGTGGTGAATCTTGCCCTGATGTCTGGCTGGTTAAAGCACGGGAAGGCCGAAGGCGCCTGATCAGGCAGGAAGATGGTATAGAGAAACTCTTTCTGGCGGTTGAGGGCCTTGTTGGTGCTGGCAAAGTCGATCTCAACAATGTTGAGGCCCTCTTTCACCAATTTGGCAGCCAAGACGATATGTTCATGTTTATACGTGGCCTGACGCTTCTTTTTATTATTGATGGTACAAGTGCCAGAGAAGCCACCTTGGAAGTCGAGTACAACATCACTCTTCTCTTTGAGGTCGAATGCGATTACAGCCTTACCTGTAACGGGTGTCTTTGCATCCGCAGGAATGTTGAATGTCAAGTCATAGGAAACGTTACTGATGTTCGCTTTACGCTGTTGGGCGAGTTCCTTGGAAACGCCTTTTTCCGGCACCTGAGCAGAAATGCCCACCACTAACAGGCAGAGCGTAGAAATGAGAAAAAGTCTGTAATTTTTCATCTTTTTGGGTGCTTTATTTGGTTTTTGTGTGCAAATTTAATTAAAATAATTCTAATTCCGCCAAAGTTTTCATTGTTTTTTGAGACATTAATGTAATTTTGCATCCGATTTATTATCATTAATATTAGAAAATTATGAAAAAGAGTTTTATTTTGATAGCCGTCTCTGCCCTGATTCTGAGCAGCTGCGGTAGTAAGAAAGAATTAGTGGCATGCCAGGAGACGAACAAGTCTCTCAGTGAGAGTCTTCAGGCCGCCAAGGAAGATCTGGCTGCAAAGAACGCCCGTATTGCCAGTTTGGAAGAACAGCAGAAGGGTATGCAGCAGATGCTGAAGGCTGCTGAGGAGAAGTATGATAAACTGCAGGCAGCGCTCGACAAGAGTCTGACCAATGCCTCTCAGAACAATATTTCTATTGAGAAGTTGGTTGATCAGATCAATGAGTCGAACCAGTACATCCGTCACCTGGTGGAGGTGAAGAGCAAGAGCGACTCCCTGAACATGGTGCTGACGAACAACCTGACCCGTTCGCTCTCTCAGGATGAGATGAAGGAAGTGGACGTGCAGGTATTGAAGGGTGTGGTTTATATCTCTTTGGCCGACAATATGCTTTACAAGAGCGGTTCTTATGAGATCAATGCCCGTGCAGCCCAGACCCTGTCGAAGATTGCCAAGATCATCAAGGACTATAAGGATTACGACGTGCTCATCGAGGGTAACACCGACAATGTGCCCATCAGCAAGACCAATATCCGCAACAACTGGGATCTCTCTGCCCTGCGTGCCTCGAGTGTTGTTCAGGCCCTGCAGAACGACTATGGCGTAGATCCCAAGCGTCTGACTGCCGGTGGTCGTGGTGAGTACAACCCCGTTGCATCGAACGATACCGAGGTAGGCAAGCAGCGCAACCGTCGTACTCAGATTATCATCACGCCGAAGCTCGATCAGTTTATGGATCTGATTGACAAGGCGCCTGACGCAGAGTAAAGGATGCGCAGATACGTTCTGTCTGTTTTCCTACTGATAGCCGTAGTTGCCACTGCACAGAACATGCAGAAAGGCGACTATGGCTATCTGTATTGTCACATGAGCGATCGTGGGCAATATACGGCCTTTGCACTCAGTCGTGACGGCTATCATTACGAGGATGTTCTGGGCGGTGATCCTGTAATGGACCCGAAGGAACATGCCCGTATTGAAGGTGGTCAGCGCGATGCCTATATCACCCGCAGTTGGGACGGCAAGGGTTTTGTGATGGTGACGACGGACATGAACAACGGCATGACTAAAGCCCTCGGTAAGAAGAGCGACTGGGACAACTATGGCATTGACCTCTTGAAGAGTGATGACCTTATCCACTGGACCAGTGTCTCGTTTGATTACCGTAAGGGCGATGCCATCTTCTGCGATTGTGAGTCGCCCAGTCCCTATAAAGACTGGAGCACCATCAACCGTGTGTGGGCCCCGCAGATATTCTGGGATCCCAACTATGTATGGTCTGATGGCGAGAAGGGCGGTTACATGATCTATTATTCGATGTGGAACCGTGATGAAGAAGGCTACGACCGCATGTACTATTCCTATGCCGACAAGACCTTCACCAAACTCACCAAGCCTCGTATCCTTTTTGACTGGGGGTATGCCACTATCGACGCCGATATCAATTACCTGGAGAGCGACGGTCTCTACCACATGTTGATTAAGAAGGAAGGTGGTAAGCCAGGTATCTATACAGCCACCTCGGAACACCTGACTTATGGTTGGGGAGAGCCGGTGGAAGATGACTATGTCAGTTTTGAGGGCAAGAAGAAGTGTGAGGGGTCGAGTGCCTTCCAGTTGATCGGTGATGATACCTGGCGTGTGGCCTATATCGAGTATTCCTCGAAGCCCCGTCACTACCGTATCTGTAAGGCCGACAAGAACTTGCGCAACTTCTCTGACCCCGTGGATATTGAAGGCGTGACAGGTCCGCAACACGGCTCTTTCATGCGCCTGACTAAAGAGGAGTACAAACGCCTGCAGAAATGGGGTTCAGCGCCTGTTATCCATCGTCTGGAGGCAGAGGTCATCGATGGTGCTGTGTTGCATACCAATCGTTACCTGGAGGGTTATAATCCCGAGGTACGCACGATGAACCAGTATTTCACGACCCGTTTGAAGTATTCCTTCATGCCCTCACCCGATTCTGAGCAGGCCCATATCTATAAAGGTGCCTATCAAGGTGCTGGTCTGGGTTATCATCATCTGAATTCTCAGATAGGCAATCCTGTTTCTGCCTATCTCTTCCAAGGAGCAACCATCAAGACCTTGTCGCCGAAGCTCGCTCTCAACTACGAATGGGACTTTGGCGTGGCCTATGGTTGGCATTCCTATAACGAAACCGAGCGAGTGTCGAATCATGTGATTGGTTCGAAACTGACGGCTTATATGGACTTTGGTGTCTATCTGCGTTGGATGCTCTCCCGGAAGTTTGATCTGAACATCGGTTTGAGTGCTTCCCATTTCAGTAATGGCAATACATCGATGCCCAATGCCGGATTGAATGTGGCTTCTGCGAAATTGTCATTAGCCTATTATATCAACCGACCGGAGGAACTGCCTGCTGATCGTCCGTTGCCCCTTTTCGAAAAGCATTGGAGTACCGATGTGGTTGTGTTTGGTGGATGGAAGCGAAGAGGAGCGGAAACGGCTCTGGGATCGTATGCACTGTCGGGTACATACGGTGTTGTGGGTGTCAATGTGAACCCGATGTATAACCTAAACCACTGGTTGAATGTGGGTGCTTCCTTAGATTTGTATTATGACCATAGTGCCAACCTTAAAGCAGAGGAGATACCAACGACGACTCCCAGTACGGAGCCGGAAGCAGAGACAGGGTCGGAGTCTGAGCAGAAGGAAGAGGTTGTGGTTTCCACTGAAGACCGTCTTCGTGCTCCGTCTTGGTATCGGCAGGTGACGGCAGGTCTCTCCGTACGTGCAGAATATGTGATGCCGTATTTTACGATTAATTTCGGTATCGGACATAATTTTATCAATGCGGGCAGTGCCCATTTCAAGGGTTTTTATGAAATCTTAGCCTTGAAAGTCGCCCTTTCTCAGAAAACATTCCTCCATATCGGCTATAGCCTTTATGATTTTCAGTTTCCTAACAACCTGATGCTAGGCGTTGGCTATCGTTTTGGAGCCAAAAGGAAACAAGCTTCATTGATGTGAGTCAAGAAGATGTATAAAACATCCATTTTTATGCAATAAAACTTGTTTGTGTGCGAACACAGTTGTAATTTTGCACCCGAATTAAGAAAACCAGGATAACAATTAAAGGTATTAGACGTATGATTATTTTAAATTTTGTAGCCATTAAGATCGCATCAGTTGTAAAAAACAAAGCTGTTTCGTTGATCAATAAGTAAAATAAACCGTTGTTTTTAAGTATGAAACAAAAGTAAAAACAATTGTGACATACTTAAAAAGTTGCGCGACAGATTTTTATTACCTTTGTGGCCGAAAAAGAATCTGTCAAGCATGAAAAGAATTTTATTTTCCCTCCTCGCCTTTGTGGTGACGTTAGGTTCGGAAGCAGCCGAGCCTTTTGTTGTTTTCCAGTCATCTGCAGACGTTCTGTCCCTGCAAGGTGCCAGTGTTTCATTCGATAGCCGTGAGCACAGTTGTGTTCAGAGAGCCGTTGCCAATCTTCAGAAAGACTTTGAGAAGGTCACGCAGAAGCAGCTTCCTGTTTCTGAAAGTGCCCGGATCCTTGTGGGTACGGTCGGCGTCAACAAGCAGATTGACCAATGGGTGAAGAAGGGTGAACTCCGTGATCTGAAGGGTAAGACCGAGAAATATATCATCAAGACCATTGGCGACCAGATTGTCATTGCCGGTAGTGACAAGCGTGGCACTGTGTTTGGCATTTATGAACTGACCAAGCAGATGGGGGTCTCACCTTGGTACTACTGGGCTGATGTCCCCATTGAACAACACGAAACACTATATATTAAGAAAGGTGAATACACCGATGGCGAACCCAGTGTGCGCTATCGCGGACTCTTTTTGAATGATGAGGCTCCCTGTCTGACCACTTGGGTGAAAAATACCTTTGGCACCAATTACGGTGACCACCGTTTCTATGAGCAGGTGTTTGAGTTGATTCTTCGTCTGAAGGGCAACTTCTTGTGGCCAGCCATGTGGGGTTGGGCTTTCTATGCTGATGATCCTGAGAATTTGAAGGTGGCCGACGAGATGGGTGTCATTATCGGCACCTCCCACCATGAGCCGATGGCCCGTAATCATCAGGAATATGCCCGTAATCGCAACAAGTGGGGGGCCTGGAACTACGAGACCAACAAGGAAAACCTTGACCGTTTCTTCCGTGAGGGTATCGAGCGTATGAAAGGTACCGATGATATCGTGACCATTGGTATGCGTGGTGATGGTGATGAAGCCATGAGTGAGACAGCTGATACGAAGCTGATGGAAAAAATCATCGACAACCAGCGCCGGATCATTAAGGAAGTGACGAGTAAGCCGGCAGAAAAGACCACCCAGGTATGGGCTTTGTATAAAGAGGTGCAGGACTATTACGATGCCGGACTCCGTGTGCCTGACGATGTGATGATTCTCATCAGCGATGACAACTGGGGTGATATCCGTCGTGTGCCTACTCAGGCCGAACGTGCCCGTAAGGGTGGGTGGGGCATCTACTACCACGTGGACTACGTGGGTGCTCCCCGTAACACGAAATGGCTCAATGTCACTCAGTCGCAACAGATGTTCGAACAGTTGTCGCTGGCCTATGACTTCGGTATTCAGCGCATGTGGATTCTCAATGTCGGCGACCTCAAGCCGATGGAGTATCCCATCCAATTGTTTATGGATATGGCCTGGAATCCGAAGGACTATACCGTTCAGACTGTCACCGACCACACGCGTCGTTTCTTCCAAAGTGTACTCAGCGGCGCTGTGGCAGAGGAGGCTGCGTCGATCTACAACCGCAACTGCCAATACATGGCTCGTGTGACGCCCGAGATGCTCGACGCGCGTACCTATAATATACAGACAGGTGAGTGGCGACAAGTGACCGATGACTACCAGCGTCTGGAACTGCGTGCCCTGCGTCTCTATGACCAGATTCCTGCCGAGGCCCGCGACTTCTACCGTCAGCTCGTACTCTTCCCTGTACAGGCTATGGCCAATCTCTATGATATGTATTACGCTCAGGCCATGAACCAGTATCTGGCTGCCAGCAAGAACCCCGATGCCAATCTCTGGGCCGACAAGGTGAAGGACTGTTTCCGTCGTGATTCGTTGCTCTGTGCGGCTTATAATACCGATATCGCCGGTGGCAAGTGGAATGGTATGATGATACAGAAGCATATCGGCTACCGTTCCTGGAACGATAACTTCCGTGCAGATATGTTGCCACGAACCACGATGAGAGTTCTACGGGAGGCTATACTTTCGAAGCCAAGAATGGCTATGTGGCAATGGAGGCAGAGCACTATTACAGTGCTACGGCGTCTGAAGGAACTCAGTGGACGATCTACCCCTATTACGGTCGTACCCGTAGTGCCGTTGCCCTGACACCCTATACGAAAGCAGTAGGAAATGCGGCCCTGACCTATCAGTTTACGCTACCCGCCGAATCGTCAAAGGTGAAGGTGCATGTCGTGACGAAGTCAACGCTCGATTTCCTGAACGTAGGTGGCTTTGAGTATGTTGTCAGTTTCAACAAGACGCTTGTCGACCGTCAGCCCTATATGTACTCCGACTATTATCCTGCCGTTGCCCGTCGTGTGGTGGAGAAGGTCGTGGAATTGCCAGTGACGCAGAAAGAGGTACACAGTCTGACGATACAGCCCAAGCATCCAGGTATTGTCTTCGAGAAGATCGTGGTCGATACAGGCGGTTATCAGTCGCAGTACCTCTTTGGTGAAGAGTCGCCCTGCAAGAGATAGAATTTTTTTTCACTTTTCTCTTTTCACTTCTCACTTTTTTTACTATCTTTGCATCCGAAAAGGTATGTAATTAAAGAATAGCGTTATGAGAATGATGAAGAAACTCCTTATCGCCGTACTGTTGATGCAGCTGTCGACAGCGGCAATGGCACAGGAAAAGACCTTGTTGATTTCTGAGTCCGGGCTTCCCTATACCGCCCAGACATGGTTTGCCTACGGTTCTGAGCGTATCGACCAGAAAGACATTGTAGGTTGTTGGGACCAAGGCAAGCGTATTGTGACAGCCGCCTATACGGGTGAGGGATGGTTTATCATCATGGCTGGCAATACAGGTTATTCCATGCAAACTTATCTCGTCAGCGACCAATGGCCAGAAGAGTGGATTGCCAAGAAGACGCAGGAGGGCTATGCCATCACCTCCATGTCGCGCAGCAACAGTCAGTGGCTCGTGGTGCTCTCTCAGGGCAGTGGCATCAGTCGTCAGATTGTTTGGCAGAACTCGTGGGACAACCTTGCTCCTTGGATTGCTGAGCAGAAGAATTACGGCTATAGTATCACTGATTTGGCTTTCGACGGTAAGCAGTGGTTGGTGGTGATGAGTCAGAACTCCAAGTATGTGTCGCAGGGTTATTTCACCTCAGAGACGACCAACGATATGATGCGCAGTATCCAGTCGGAAGTATGGAACAAAGGTTTCAACCTGCATCAGGTGGCCTATGGCGGTGGTAAGTACATTGTTACCTTCGGCAACTACGCCCGTGGTGATGAGCGTTTCCAGAACCTTCAGGTGAACCCCGACGATCCTAAGGACTATATCCGTCAGCAGTGGGAGAAGGGTATCTGCATTGCCTATATCGGCGGTGGCCTTGAAGCTTTGAAGAAGAAACGGTAAGAGAATCATATAGAAAAAGAAAAAGTGCTGTGAGTTATCTCGCAGCACTTTTACTTTGGTGTAGAACCTTTTCCTTGTACCCAGAGCCGGGGTCGAACCGGCACGGGTTGCCCCACTGGTGTTTGAGACCAGCGCGTCTACCGATTCCGCCATCTGGGCATGACAACGCAGCAGGTTTCTTTACCAAAGCGGGTGCAAAGGTACTACAAAAATCTGAAACAGCAAAAGTTTCTGATAAAAAAATGAAAAATACTTGCTTATATCAACAATTTTGAGTAACTTCGCCCACGAAAACAAAGGCTATAGATATTATAGATGGAAAAAACAGACAAGAGAAACTTCTGTGTCATTCTCGCAGGAGGCCGCGGCAGACGCCTGTGGCCATGTAGTAGGGATTTGTATCCCAAGCAGTTTATGGATTTCTTCGGTACGGGGCGTACGCAATTGCAGGCCACCTACGACCGTTTTGTGAAACTCCTGCCTCAAGAGAATATATTTGTGTGTACGTGTCAGGAATACCTCCAACTGACCAAGGATCAGTTGCCTGAGGTGGCTGATCACAATATCCTCGTTGAGCCCGTTCATCGTAATACGGGTCCTAGTGTGGCTTGGACAGCTATGCGTATTGCGCGTATCAACCCCGATGCGAATGTCATTATCACACCTTCCGACCAGATGGTGCTGAACGATGAGTCTTTCAGGCGGAGCATAGAGATTGGTGTCAGCTATGTCTCGGAAAACGACGTGCTGCTGACGATGGGGGTGAAGCCTACGAGACCCGAGCCAGGTTATGGTTATATCCAGTTGGGTGATGTGAGTTGTAAGCCGGATGTCTATTGCGTGAAGTCGTTTACGGAGAAACCTGAACGTGAGTTTGCTACGATGTTTATGAACAGCGGCGAGTTTTATTGGAATACTGGTATCTTCCTTGCAAATGCGCGTCATCTGCTGTATAGCTTCCGACAGATTTTCCCCGAGGTGCTTCGTCATTTGGATGAGGATATACCCAACTACACATATGAGCAGGAGATGGACTATGTGAAGGAACACTATCCGCGTTATCCGAATGTGTCGGTCGATTACGCTATTCTAGAGCAGAGCAAGGATGTGTATGTCATGAAGTGCGACTTCGGCTGGGCTGACCTTGGTACGTGGCATGGTATCTATGAGGCCATGCGGAAGACCGATGACGACAATGTGGTGCTCGACTCGGAAGTGATCCTAGAGGATTGCAGCGATAATGTCATTAAGTTGCCAAAGGGACGTTTGGGCGTAATCAATGGTCTGGAGGGCTATATTGTAGCTGAGCAGGATAATGTGCTTCTCATCTGCAAGAAGGGCGACTCATCGTCGTTGGTGCGTAAATATGTGAGTGAGGTACAGATCAAATACGGAGAAGAGTTTGTCTGATCAGACAAACTCTTCACGAATCTTTGCGGCGATAGCCTTAAACTCTTCTTCCGAGAGTTTCAGTTTCTCGCGACGGAAATCCACATCTTGTTCCGACTGCATCGGAATAAGATGGATATGGGCATGAGGCACTTCGAGGCCGAGCACCACCTGAGCCACCTTTTTACAAGGGAAGGCCTTCTTGATGGCGAGGGCCACGCGTTTGGCAAACACTTGGTAGCGGGCAATCTCATCGTCGTCCATGTCGAAGATGTAGTCTACCTCACGACGGGGAATAACGAGCGTATGTCCCTTTACCAGCGGATTGATGTCGAGAAAGGCATAGAACTCCTCGTTTTCTGCGCACTTGTAGCTGGGAATCTCACCAGCAGCGATTTTGCTAAAGATATCCATATTGTAATTTACAATTTGAAGATTTACAATTTGACAATTGATTAGCCGACCGTGATCTTGTCGATGCGGAGTTTGATGGTGCCACGAGGAATCTTCACTTCCACCTCGTCGCCCACCTTGTGGTTCAGCAGACCTTGGGCAATCGGTGTCTTGATTGAGATCTTACCTTCGCGGAGGTTGGCCTCGCTCTCACTGACGATGGTGTAGGTCATCTTGGCGTTGTTCGTCAGATTGGTCATTTCCACCTTCGATAAGATCTGGATTGAGTCTGTGCTCAGACGACTGGTATCCACCACCTTTGCCTCTGAGATTGTCAGTTTCAGCTGATTGATCTTATCCTCAAGATGTGCCTGTGCCTCTTTGGCGGCATCATACTCACTGTTCTCACTCAAGTCACCCTTCTCACGAGCCTCTGCAATGGCTGCTGAGGCTTTGGGACGTTCAATGCTTTCTAAGCGTTTCAGTTCGGCTATCAGTTTGTCGTAGCCTTCTTGTGACATGTAAGCCATGTTATTTACAATTTAATGATTTACAATTTTAATTATTCATTCCTTGGACAGACAAAAAACAAAAGAATCCCGACTTTTCTCATGTCGGAATCCTCGCTGTTAACATGTCTTTATCCTTACTTTTCCGTTTGCAAAGGTAGGCATTATTTTCGAATCAGCCAAATTTTTCCGTATAAAAAATGCAAAACGGCAAAGATGATGATGCCTGATACCCATCCACCTAGAACGTCGATGACGTAGTGAGCCTGGATATAGACCGTTGCGAAGCACATCAGAATGAACAGCGGCAACATACCATAGAACAGTTTCCGGTTCTGACTGCGCCAAGCCAGGATCATGAGGATGGTGGTCACACCGACATGACTACTGGGGAAGGCTGCTGTAGGTTGTTCGCCCGTTTCGTGGGCGCTGGCCACGCACTGATAGAAAAAGCCTTTGGCATAGCCCGGAATAGGGAGTGCCTCATTGTGGGTTGCAAAATAGTTGCCGACGTCGGGGAATGTGCCATTCGCAATGTTGTCGAGGCCTGCAGCCAGATAATAATACTGTGGACCTGTAACGGGCAGGAAGATGAAAATGACGTAATAGATAAAGAACGCCGAGAGGATGATAAACTCCGTCCGGTCGAACTCCTTATAACGGCAGAAGAAATAGAACAGTGTCACAAGGGCAATCATCGGGTAATACGATGCATAGCTTAAGTGCATTAGTTCGCTGAACACCGGATGCGACCATGACTGTGCGAAGAACAGTGCAGGCTGACAGCCCAGGAGCTGTTGTTCGTAGCCTGCAAACACGTGGTCGAGGTTGGGGAAGATGCGGTTCAGCAGATAGGTATCTGGGTACCACCAAGGCAGGAGCAGTAACTGAGCGCCGATACGGCAGAAGTGGGTAAAGCGGCATGGAATCATGCGATATACCGCCCACAGAGCCAGTGTCATCATCACAATGCGGAACCGCCCCCAAAGCATGGGCTCCGGATTCTGCATCTTCGTTTGGGCGAAGAGTATCAGCAGGAGTGTCAGCAGCAGATAGCCCATCACGACCCATTCCACTGCCAGCAACCCTTTCCGAGGTTTCTTCTCTATTTCAAATAGGAACTTAATCAAAGCCATTTGTTCTCCTTATACCATTTGATGGTTTCTTCCACGCCTTGTGCCAGTTTGTACTTCGGCTCGTAGCCGAGTTCCTTGATGGCAGGCTGGATGTCACAGCGCCAGTTGCGTTGTTTGAGAATATTATACTTGTCATTATTCAAGGCTGTCACCTTGCCCGACATCCGTCCGACGTATTCTCCGAAGAAGGTCACGATGCGCAGCACCCAAACTGGTGCCGTGATACGAATCCACCACGGACGACCCAGTGCCTCGTGGATAAGGTTGCTGAACGTCGTACTCTGATATACCTCACCGTCAGAGAGGAAGTACTTCCGTCCGTTGTCGCCTTTCTCCAGTGCCAGAAACACCGCTTGCACCACATCCTTCACATATACGAAGGTGATGTCCTGACGTTTATAGCCTACTGCGAAGTCACTGTGTTGTTGGATGCTCTTCGCCATGATGAAGTAGTCCTTTTCGCGAGGGCCGTATACACCTGTAGGTCTTAATATAATATAAGGTAGACGTGCACCTAATGATTCCAAATATTGCTCAGCTGCCAGTTTGCTGCGGCCATATTCTGTATTTGGCCGGGGCGTATCACTCTCGCGGATTTCCTCGTAGGGTTGCTGCTCCTTGATGGCACCGAAGATACTGAGACTGCTCACGAAGACAAAGCGTTTCAGCGGCATCCCCACTTCGAGCAACGCCTCTGCCAGGTTCTTTGTCCCCTCGGTATTGATGCGATGGAAATCCTGCTTGTTCAGGCACTTTGTCACACCGGCGGCATGCACCACATAGTCGAAGTCCTGACCTCGTAGCTGTTCCACGAGTTGAGCTTTCGATGAGAGGTTCAGTTCGATGAAATGGATGCGCTCATCCTGTAGCCATTCTTTCGAACTGCTCTTGCGGATGGCAGCCCATGTGTCGAAACCACGCTTCAGTGCTTCCTCCACGATAAATGAGCCAATAAACCCGCTCGCACCAGTGATTAATATCTTCATTTTGATGATTTTGGGTGCAAAGGTACGAAGAAATTAATAATTTATGATAATTTGTAGACGTAATTATTACAATTATTCCAAATTTTTCTTATCTTTGCACACAGAATAATTAAAAACAAAACTATGGGAAAGAAGAAAGGTGGAAAAAGACTGGGTAAGAAGCAGGTCAGTGAACTGCTTCAGAATCTCTTCCAGCATAATCCGAACGAGACGTTTACGTTCAAGCAGATTTTCAAGGCTCTGAAACTCGACACCCATCCGTTGAAGATGCTCGCTATCGACACGATGGAGGAAATGGCTTGGGATGATTTCCTGAGTAAGGTCAGCGACAACTCCTACCGTCTGAACATGAAGACGCAGGTGCAGGAGGGAACCTTCCGTCGTAAGGTCAATGGTCGTAACTCGTTCCTGCCCGATGACGGAGGAACACCTGTCTTTGTGGCCGAGCGCAATTCGATGTCGGCGATGGATGGTGATAAGGTGAAGGTGTCATATATGGCCCGTCGTGACAAGCATATCAAGGAGGCGATGGTCATCGAGATTGTCCGTCGTGCCCACGACCAGATAGTTGGAAAGCTGCATGTCGACAAAGACTGGGCCTTCCTCATACCGCAAGACACCACCTTCGTTCACGATATCATCATCCCTAAGCGTAAGCTGAAAGGTGGTAAGACCGACGATAAGGCTGTGGTGAAGGTCATCCAATGGCCCGACCATGAGCATAAGAATATCATCGGTGCGGTGGTCGATGTGTTGGGTAAGATGGGTGAGAACAATACCGAGATGCATGCCATCCTCGCTCAGTATAACCTGCCTTATAAGTATCCGAAGAATGTGGAGGATGCCGCCGAGAAAATTGATGCCACCATCACTGAGCAGGAGATTGCTCGTCGTGAGGACTTCCGCGATGTCTTCACCTGCACCATCGACCCCAAGGATGCCAAGGACTTCGACGATGCCCTCTCCATCCGTAAACTTGACAGCGGCCTTTGGGAGGTGGGAGTACATATTGCCGATGTCTCGCATTACGTGAAGGAAGGCTCTACTATCGATAAGGAAGCTTACAATCGTGCCACGAGCATCTATCTTGTCGACCGCACCATCCCTATGCTGCCCGAGCGACTCTGTAACTTCATCTGTTCGCTCCGTCCCGACGAAGAGAAACTTTGCTATAGTGTTATCTTCCAACTCGATGGTGAAGCTAATGTCAAGAAGTGGCATTTGGCTCATACCGTTATCAAGAGTGACCGCCGTTATGCCTATGAGGAAGTGCAGCAGATACTCGAGGACAATGGGGTGAAAGACGGCACAGGCGAGCCCGCTCCCGCTGCTACGAAGAAGAATCCTTATAAAGGTGAGAATGCCACTGAGCTTATTGTCCTCGATGCCCTCGCTAAGAAACTCCGTGCGGCCCGTTTCAAGAACGGAAGTGTGAAGTTCGACCGTGAGGAGCTCCACTTCGATATCGACGAGAAGGGCAAGCCCGTGAAGGCCTATTTCAAGACCTCGAAGGATGCCAATAAGCTCATCGAGGAATTCATGCTATTGGCCAACCGCACCGTTGCGGAATCGATAGGTCGAGTGAAGAAGGGTCAGAAAGCAAAGACGCTGCCCTATCGTGTCCATGACCAGCCCGATCCGCAGAAACTTGAAAACCTACGCCAGTTCGTTTCGAAGTTCGGCTATAGAATCAAGACCAGCGGCACGAAGGGTGCCATCACCAAGTCGCTCAATGCCCTGATGTCTGATGCTGAGGGTACCCGTGAGCAGAATGCCATTGAGACGGTGGCCCTGCGTGCGATGATGAAGGCCAAGTATAGTGTTCATAACATCGGACACTATGGCCTCGCCTTCGATTATTATACCCACTTCACCTCGCCCATCCGTCGTTATCCCGATATGATGGTTCACCGTCTGTTGACGAAATACCAGGATGGTGCCCGTTCGGCCAATAAGGAAAAGTACGAGGAGTTCTGTGAGCACTGCAGCGATATGGAGCAGATTTCGCAGAATGCCGAGCGTGACTCTATCAAGTACAAGATGGTGGAGTTTATGGAGGACAAGATCGGCAACACCTACGATGCCCATATCTCCGGTCTCACTAGCTACGGTGTCTATGCCCAGATTGATGAGAACCACTGCGAGGGTATGATTTCCATCCGCGACCTCGGTAACGACTACTACGACTTTGACGAGAAGAACTTCGTCATTGTAGGACGCCGTAACCATACGAAATACCAGTTGGGAGACCCCATCCGTATCCAGGTGGCTCGAGCTAATCTGGAGCGCAAACAGCTCGACTTCACGTTGGCTGAATAAGCATCTGATATGTCACGACTAACCAGCCATATTCGCAGTACCCTTTCCGCCAGACTCAGTCTGGTGGTGATTGCCGCTTTGGCTATCCTGCTTGTCGTGGCCCTTTTCATCATGTTCTTTTTCTCGCGTAAGGCTCTGCGTGAGGAGGCCATTAGCAATGCTGCCCAGAGCCTCGAGGCTACAGTGGCGCGTATCGACAATATCCTCCTCGATGTGGAGCAGGCCACGGGAAATATGTATTTCAAGATGATGCCCCATTACCGTCAGCCCGAGAAGCTGCAGGCCTATACTCAGCGGTTGGTGGATGTCAATCCTTATATTGTCGATGCCCATTTCCACTGGGCCACCGATTCCATTCCCGTGGATTTTAATAAGGTGGGGTGGATCACGCCCCTGCGACTCAAGGAGTTAAATGGCGAACCCCTCACCGCCTTCCGTCTGCCTATCTACGAGGGGCAGAGTGTCATCGGTGCCTTTGATGTCAGTGTGTCACTCACTCAGCTCACGGAGATCATCCTCGAGAGCAAGCCCTCGCCTAATTCGTTCAGTATCTTGCTCGACAATAAAGGAAAACTGATTGTTTTCCCTGACAGTGCCATCCTCAACAAGAACGCCTTCGAGTTGACGGAGAAATTAGACAATAATGCAGAGTTGGGCGTCATCCATGCGATGACATCGGGAGAGACCGGTTACAGGTATTTAAAAATGGACGACCGCGACTGTTATGTGTTCTATAAACCCTTTGTCCGCGCCGATGTGCCAGGACGTGCTAAGATCGATCTTGGATGGAGTGCAGGCATCATCTTCCCCGAGGAAGATATCTTCGGCGACTACAACCGTCTGCTTAATACGGTATTCATCATCGCTATCATAGGTCTGTTGTTGCTGCTCGTTTCCTGTCGTCTGTTCATCCATCGTCAGCTGGTGCCCCTTCGTCAGCTGGCAGTATCAGCGCAGCGCATTGCCGGTGGCTCCTATGACAATCCCATCCCCGACATTCCCAAGCAGGATGAGATAGGACGTCTGAACCGTCATTTCCAGAATATGCAACAGTCACTGACCATGCGAATGGGAGAGCTGCAGCGTGCCTCTGAGGTGCTCAAGGACCGTGGCGATGAGTTGCAGGCTACCTACGAACAGGCGCAGGCAGGCGACCGTATGAAGACTAATTTTCTCTATAACATGTCTGACCAGATGATGGCACCCGTCAGTGATATCACCCAACGCGTGATGACCATCAGTAATTCAGCCAATGAACTCTCGGAGGAAGAAACCAACCGTCTGGTTGATGAGATCCACGATCGGGGTAGTATGGTCACCGCCTTGCTCAACCAGTTCATCACTGATTCGGAGAAGATCAAGGATAGTTGATAATGGATAATGAATAATCAGAGATGCGCAATATAGTCAGACATATCCGCCAGTCGCTTTCCTGGAAGCTCAGCCTCGGCATCCTGCTGATGGCCATCCCCATCTTTATGCTGGCGTTGGGCATCCTCTTTGTGCAGTCGCGCAACAAAGTCAAGCGCGAGGCCACCAAGTATGCAGAGAGTATAGTCAACACCACCATGCAGCGCATCCATCGTTATATGAACATCGCGGAGACCGCCACCGAACTCACCGCCTGTGATGTCATGGCCAATCTCCACCCAGATTCGTTGTTCACATATACCAGTTATGTCGTCACCATGAATAATTATGTTGATGGCTGCTCCGTCAGTCTCGAACCCGAGACCTTCCCCCAATACGGCCGTTATTTCTCTGTCTATTCCGTGCATAATAGGCAGGACTCGTTAAAGGGAATGAGAGATACCATTATAACCGCCATTGAGGAGAAGTACGAATACTTTAGTAGGGTCTGGTACAAACAACCCAAGCGTGAGGGTAAGGCCTGCTGGACGGCGTTTTACGATGAAAGCGATAGCCTGGCACTCGCCCTTGATGGTATGGTTATCTCCTACTGTAAGCCCCTTTATCGCGACGATAAGAGCTTACTGGGCATCATCTCCACCGATCTCTCGTTGTTGCGCCTGTCGAAGACCTTCACTTCCGAGACCTCCTTTGCCGATTCCTATTTCTTCATGATAGGCGACGAAGGACGTTTCTATCTGCATCCCGACTCCGCACAGCTTTTCACGAAAACCATCTTCACCGGTGCCGATCCCGACAAGAATCCCGATATCATCGCTTTGGGGCATCAGATGACTACCGGGCAGCAAGGCAGTATGAGCGTCAAGATCAAGGGCGTGCCCTGCATCGTCAGTTATCAGCCTGTGCCAGACACCAACTGGAGTCTTGCCCTCGTCACTCCCGAGCGCACCCTCCTCCGCAGCTACAACCTCCTGGCCTACATCGTCTCTGCCCTCCTCATCATCGGTCTGGTGCTCATTCTGTTCTTCAGCAGCTTCATCGTGACCCATGCCATCCGCCCCCTCTACAACCTTGCAAAAAAGTTGCAGCGCATTGCCGATGGTCATTATGACGAGACTATCGAACGCACGCGCCATCGCGACGTCGTGGGACGGTTGCAGAATAGCTTCGCTATCATGCAGGCATCGTTAGACCGTCATGTCAGCGACATCCGGAAGATGAACATCGAAGCCGAGCGACGCAATGAAGAACTCGCCCGTATCAGTGAACTGGCTAAGGAGTCCACCCGTCAGAAATCGCTGTTTATTCAGAACGTGTCCCACCAGATACGTACGCCCTTGAACATCATCATGGGCTTCTCGCAGGTACTCAAGGAAAACAAGGGTGCTATATCGGCAGATGAGACTAAGGGCATCACCAATATGATGCGCCACAACGCCCAGATGCTCGACCGTATGGTACTCATGCTCTTCGACAGTTCTGCCCGTGGTATCACCGAGGAAACCTATGCCAACCGCGATGAGGAGGTGTTATGCAACGAACTGGCCCATTATTGCATCGACGAGACTCTCAAGCAATTCCCTGAGATGAAGATCCAGTTCTTGACCGATGTGTCTGATGACTTCCATATCCATACCAGTTATCTCTATCTTATGCGTAGCGTCCGCGAGTTGCTCTTTAATGCTGTTAAGTATTCCGATGGCCAGCACATCGTCATGCGCATCAACAGAACAGAGGATACGGTCCGTTTCATCTTTGAGGATACTGGTCCTGGCATTGCTGAGGAAGATGCCGCCCGACTTTTCGAGATGTTTGTCAAGGTCAACGACCTGTCTGAAGGTCTTGGTATCGGTCTTCCGCTTGCCAAGCGTCATCTTAAGAACCTTGGTGGCGATATCACTCTCGACACCTCTTACAAAGCCGGTTGTCGCTTCATCATCGAACTGCCTATTGGCGAGTAGACTTATTAATCTTTTGAGACGTCTTCGTATTTGGTAATAGCCAGCGATGTCTTCAGCCGACCGAGTGTGATGATTTTCTCAGACTTGTCGTAATCGAAACTCCCGTAGCGTGTCATCTGAATATCGATGAGCATGTCAGGATGCATGAGTTTGGCCATGAGAAGTGAGTTCTGACGGATCATCAGCGAACTAGTACGCGAGAGTACAGTGAGGTAGTTGAAATCGATGTTGTCGGGGATGAGCTTGTCGAGTATCTGCGCCTTCAGCGACTTGTTGTGCTTGCGGCGCTCTTGCTGCTTCTCTTTGATTTCCCATTGGGCTTTGTAGTCGTGACCGCTCACGTCTACACCCACGAGAATGTCGCCAGTCTGTCGTTTGACACGATTCAAGGGTATGGGATTGATGACACCACCGTCGATGAGCACCATGTCATCGCGCTGCACAGGTTCGTAGAAGGAAGGTAGGGAGATGCTGGCACGGATGGCCTCAAACAGACTGCCTTTGTTGAACACGACCTCGCGACCGGCTTTCAGGTCGGTGGCAACGGCGCAGTAGGGTATTGGCAGGTCTTCGATGGCCACATCTGGCACAAACTCCATGATGGCCTCGATGATACGAGAACCTTTAACCAGATGGTTCAGCGACAGCGAGAAGTCGGTCAGCTCGAGCATCTTTTTCCGGTCGATGGTCTTCATCCACTCGCGGAATTCATCGAGTTTGCCGGTTGCATAGACACCACCAATCAGAGCACCCATGGAACAGCCAGCGATGGAGCTGATGCGATAGCCGTTGTTTTCCAGTTCCTCGATAGCACCGATATGTGCCAGTCCTCTCGCACCACCGCTTGACAGCACCAAAGCCACCTCTTTCATGTACCTTATTATTTATTAGGTGCAAATGTAAAGACAAAATCCTCGAGTGTGCAGAGGGATTGATCTTTAGTGTCGGACTTGAACACGAAGTAGAGGGCGTGCTTGCCTGCGAGGCTCTTCTCTTTGATTTCGTTTCGGATGCCGGCTGCGATGTCCCAGACTTTCTTTTCCATATCGGCTAAGAGGTGGATCTCGCCAATCTTTGTCCCGCCTTGAGAGACCCAAGGACGATCGAGCATGATGTCGATATCGCCTTCAATGCCTTCGGGTATGAGTCGCACGACGAGCATGAGGTTATCGTCGGTGGCCAGACGCTCAGCATCGAAGTTGAAGTATTTGTAGCCCACGATGCTGCCATCGGTGTTGTTGATGACGCGGTTGGTGTTGTAGCGCAGGTCGTAGGGAGCAGCGTATTTCTCTTTCGAGGCGAGGGCCTGTTCCTTCGTCATCTCAGGTGTACCACCGTAGCTGGCCTCGACATACGAACCGAAGAATGTGTTGTTAGGCCACTCGTGGGTAGCAGGCTTCGGACCTGTGTACCAGCAGGCGATACCAGCAGAGTGACACTCGAAGGGATTGAGACCATTGAGGGCAAAACCTTGGCTATTATATTCACCTTCGGATATCTCCACCTTACCGCCTTTGCCTTCCTCTACCTTCACCTCGATGGGAGCCACCATGGCCTGACGGGCATATTCGTCGGTACCCGTCTGACGGTGATAGAACACATACCACTGACCGCCGATTTCGCAGATGGAGCCGTGGGTGTTGCCATCGGGTGTAGCTGAAGCAATCACATTGCCCTGTTCGTCTTTCTCACGAGCGCGGCCATCGATGATGGTACCACCATAGGTCCAAGGACCTAAAGGCGCATCGCTATAGGCATAGGCGAGGGTGTAGTTGCTGGAGGGCAAACCAAACTCGCCTTCCTCTGTGAAGCGGCTATATATAAAGATGTATTTATCCTTGATCTTTCGGATGCTGGAGGCCTCGAAAAACTTGAAGCGGCCCTCCTGATAACGGCCGGAGATCATATCTTCGACAATCTCGGTGCCAGGCTTGACGGTGGCCATCGTCTCAGGGTTGAACTCTGCGGCATAGGAGCGTTCAAAGCCCCAGTAGCCATAGACTCGGCCATCGTCGTCGACAAATACTGCGGGGTCGAACTTCAGCACACCATCCACCTGATTGGGATTGTCCTTACTCCAGTTGCACACCTTGAAAGGACCATCGGGTCGGTCGCTCTTAGCAATCAGACCATTGCGGAAGCCAGTCTGATCGTTGGGGAAGAGGTAATAGGTCTTTTTGCCATCAGCACCAGTCACCAATGTTACGTCGGGCGCATAGAGCACATCGGCGGTACCTACGGAGTCGAAGGGCTGACCGTCACGGTTTTTGTCGACCACGAGAATGGTACCGTCGTAGCGCCAGTTGTTGAGGCTGTCGACAGATGCCGACCACACCACTTGGTCACGACCGCAGTAGGCGCTAATCAGGTCGTCGTGGGAGCCATAGATATAAACACGATATTTGCCAGGTTGATCAGGGTCTTCGAAGACGTAAGGCTCACCATCGGGAATGTGTTCCCAAAGGGGCATATAGGGGTTGCCGACGGTGGTTAGCTGATCGCAGGTGCTTTCGTTTTGTACCTGTTGCTGACATGCGGTCAAGGCCAGAAGACTGGCACCGCCGAGGATGATTGACTTGAGTTTCATATGCGTTTGGTTTTAATTTTGCTGCAAAGATATGAAAAAGAAGTGAAAAGTGAAGAGTGAAAAGTGAAAAATTTGTTGTCGCCTGCCTAATTTTCAAATAAATTAAGTACTTTTGCGGCATCAATTATTCATACCATAGCCGGAAATGATTCGTTATACCAAGAAGGAAGAGATCTGGAATGCAGCGTCGCATGGCGGAGGCATTCTGTTGGGTGTCGTGTTTGGCATCATCTTTTTGGTTTGGTGTTTCCAGGCAGACAACAACTGGGCGCGGGTAGGTGTGATCCTCTATCTGTTTGGCATGCTGGGCTCGTATGCGGCCTCGACACTCTACCACTCGATGAAGCACCACTCGAAGTGGAAGGAGCGTCTCAGGAAGTGGGACCACGCGGCCATCTACTGGCATATCGCAGGTTCGTATTCGCCCTTGACACTGACGGCGTTACGCGAGCAGGGCTATTGGGGCTGGAGTCTGTTTGTCTTTGTCTGGTCGTGTGCCATCGCGGGTACCATCGTGAGTTTTATCCGGTTGAAGGAGCATTCTCATCTGGAGACATTTTGTTTTGTCGGCATGGGTCTGAGCATACTTGTGGCCTTTAAACCGCTGATGGACTCGGTGTCGGAGGCGGCTATCATCTGGCTGATTGCCGAGGGCGTGAGCTATATTACAGGTGCCGTTTTCTATTCGCTGAACAAGAAAAAATACATGCATTCGGTGTTTCATTTCTTTGTGCTGGCAGGCTCTGTCTGTCACATCATCGCCGTCTGGGACGTCTTGATGCAGCAACTATAAAAGTGAATAGTGCGCTCGAGCTTTGCTCGCTTGCCACTGAAAGGACGCAAGAATAGTGAATAATGAATAATTTTTTTGGTGGTTTGGAGGAAAAACAGTAATTTTGCATGCAAAATTTGCAAATTTAATTAAAATTATGGCTTATACACGTATGACCGCTGCAGAGGCTGCAGCACTGATTAAGAATGGCGACCATATCGCCATGAGTGGTTTTACTCCTGCCGGTGTGGCTAAGGCTACTACAAAGGAACTGGCAAAGATCGCCGTTGCCGAGCATGAGGCAGGGCGCGAGTTTAAGGTGGCTATCTTCACAGGTGCCTCCACAGGACAGTCGACAGATGGTGACCTGGCCAATGCCCAGGCGATTCTCTATCGTGCTCCCTACACCACCAATCCTGATTTCCGCAAGCATGTGAACCTGGGTGAGATCCCCTACAACGACCTGCACCTGAGCCACATGGCACAAGAGCTGCGCTATGGTTTCTATGGCGACCTAGACTGGGCCATCCTCGAGGTGTGCGACATTGAGGAGGTGGGCAACGACTATCATGTCTTCCTGACCGCCGCTGGTGGCATCTCTCCCACGGGTGCCCGTCTGGCCAAGAAGGTCATTCTGGAGCTCAACTCGTTCCATAACCCCAATGCCAAGTTCATCCACGACGTGTATGAGCCGTTGGATCCCCCTTATCGCAAGGCTATTCCCATCGAGCATGTCGGTGACCGTATCGGCAAGCCCTATGTGAGCATTCCTAAAGAGAAGGTGGTGGGTGTCGTGGAGTGTAACATCCCCGACGAGGCCCGTGCCTTCAAGGACAGCGATCCTGTGACGGATAAGATCGGATTCCTGACCGCTGAGTTCCTTGTGGACGAGATGCACAAGGGCCGTATCCCCAAGGAGTTCCTGCCCCTGCAGAGTGGTGTGGGCTCTACTGCCAATGCCATCCTCGGTGCCTTGGGTGCCGACAAGCACGTGCCCGACTTCAATATCTATACTGAGGTGATTCAGAACTCCGTGATTGAGATGATGCTCAACGGTCGTGTGAAGGATGCATCCGCTTGTTCACTGACCGTCTCTAACGAGTGCCTGATGCAGGTCTATGACAATATGGACTATATGAAGAATCATCTGACCCTGCGCCAGAGTGAGATTTCCAACTCACCTGAGATTATCCGTCGCCTGGGTGTGATTGCCATCAATACAGCCATCGAGGCCGACCTCTATGGCAATGTGAACTCTACCCATATCAGCGGTACGAAGATGATGAACGGTATCGGTGGCTCGGGTGACTTCATCCGCAATGCATACCTTTCTATATTTACCTGTCCTTCAGTGGCCAAGGGCGGCGTGATCTCTTCCATCGTGCCTTTCGTGAGCCATCAGGACTCTTCGGAGCACGACGTGAACATCATCGTGACAGAGCAGGGTATCGCCGACCTGCGCGGCAAGAGTCCTGCCCAGCGTGCTGAGTGCATCATCGAGAACTGTGCTCACCCCGACTACAAGCAGTTGCTCTGGGACTATCTGAAGATCTCGAAGATGGGTCAGACGCGTCACAACCTGCCTGCTGCCTTCGCCATGCACGACACGCTGGCACGTAAGGGTGACATGAAGCTGACCGACTTCTCGGAGTATGTGAAGTAGATGAGAATTAAGTACTAAGAGTTGTGATTACTCTGTTGTGGATAATTCTCGTCCTGTGAGTAATCATAACTCTTTACTCTTAATTCTTAACTTTCCACTCTAAACTACAAATAAAATATGAAACTAAAAACCAACACTGGCCTGATAATTATCATTGCAGCGGCAATTCTGCTACAAGGTATATTGGCTGTACAGTATTATTATACGCGCAGTCTTCTGGCTGATGAGTTGGAGAATCGTGCCGAGTCGGAAATCACGTCGAAGGCCATTGTCGTGAAAAACACACTGAATCTGGCAGAGAACTCGCTCAATGGACATGTCTGGGACTTGAAACGGAATCTGTTACATCCAGACTCTTCGTATAGTGTGATGGAGTTAGTACTTAGATCACATCCCAATCTGACGGGTTGCTGGGTGGCTTACGTACCAAACTATTTCCCGGAAAAAGGGCGCCTGTTCGAACCATTCGTCTGGTGGGACAATGGGGAGATCAAGCGCGCAGAGATAGGAGCCGTGGGTCGCGACTATACCCAAAACCGTTACTACAAGGCAGTCTATGCCTCGGATTCTCCAATGTGGACGGACCTCTATGAGGATGTTGTTTCGGGTCTGAAGCTGGTGACTTATCTCCTCCCCGTCCATGATGGTAAGGGGGATATCGTGGCGTTGTTCGGTCTTGATATGTCAACAGATCATCTGGGTGACACACTCAACTACCGGCATATCTATCCTTCCTCCTATGATTTCTTGCTGACAGAGAATGGTCAGTTGATAGCGGGTCCGAAGCACACCCGAGAGAAGAAAGTGGCAGAGATGGAGCATATCATCAACCAGATCAATGACAGTACGGTGGAGAAGTCGCTCAGCAACAGCGGTCGGAGTACAGTCTTCCGCATTAAAGATGCCGATGGCGACGAGGGTATGGTGTATTATGCCAATTTCAAGGGTCAGCCCAAATGGCAGATTGCCGTTGTGTGCTACGATAAGGAGGTCTTTGCCAAACTGGTCAAGATGCGTCGTACCATCGGCGTCCTGATGCTGCTGGGTCTCTTAATACTAGGGCTGATCATCGCCCGTTTTGCCAAGAACGACCGTAAGTTGCAGAAGGCGAACCTGGAACAGGAGCGTATCGGCAGTGAGTTGCGCGTCGCGACCGGCATCCAGAAGGAGATGCTGCCCCACTCATTCTCATTGTCGCGTGACGATATCGATATCTTCGGTTCGTTGACGCCTGCCCGAGAGGTGGGCGGCGACCTCTACGACTTCTTCGTGCGCGATGAGAAACTGTTCTTCTGCATTGGTGACGTGAGTGGCAAGGGTGTGCCCTCAGCCATTGTGATGGCGGTGATACATACGATGTTCCGTATGGCTTCGGCCCATGAGAACCAACCTGCCCGTATCATGCAGACCATTAATGAGACAGCCTGCGAGGGCAATGATTCAAATATCTTCGTCACGATGTTTATCGGGGTTCTCGACCTGCCTACGGGCCATCTGCGCTATTGTAATGCCGGACACGACAAACCTGTTATAATGGAAAATGGACAATGGACAATTGAAAATTGTAAGGCCAATCTTCCTATCGGTCTGTTTAAAGACTTCAAGTACGTGATGGAAGAGACGATGCTCGACAATCATGCGATGTTGTTCCTATATACCGACGGTCTGACGGAGGCGATGAATCTGGAAAGGAAACAGTTAGGACTCGATTGCGTGATGGAAGTATTGAAGGAAAGAGATGACCTCAACCTCAAGCCTGAGGAGCTGGTGAAGCAGATGAGGCAGGCGGTGGTGAGGTTCTGTCGAGGTGCTGAAAGAAGCGACGACCTAACGATGCTTGCCATCCGTTATGAGAAGGTTAGTCGTGAGATGGTGCTCGAGGAAAGTATTTTGTTGCAGAATGATGTGAAACAGGTGAAGACATTGAATGCCTTCGTGGTGCAGGTGACGGAGCGTCTGGGTATTGAAACGAAAATAGCTAAGGAGATCAAACTCGCCGTTGAGGAGGCTGTGGTGAATGTTATGGATTATGCCTATCCACCGGGAGTGACGGGCGATATCAATGTACATGCCAAGTCGGATGGTCAGTGGCTGAAGTTTGTGATTATAGACAATGGTGTGGCCTTTGATCCGACGGAGAAGGAGAAGGCTGATACCACGCTGTCGGCAGAAGACCGGCCTATCGGTGGTATGGGTATTCTGTTGGTGCGTGAATTGATGGACAGTATCAATTATGAGCGTACGGACGGCAAGAACGTGCTGACGCTGAAGAAGAAAATAGTGAATAGTTAATAATGAAAAGTGAATAGTTATGGGAACAAGATTTGAAGAATTGGATGGCAAGTTGGTTGCCACATTGGAAGGAGAACTGGATACCGCTGCTGCTGTGGAGGCTGAAGAGATCTTGAAGCCACTCTACAACAGTGAAGGCAAGGATGTGGTTATCGACTGCGAGAAACTGGAGTATATTGCTTCGAGTGGGTTGCGCATCCTGATCAGCATTCTGAAAGGCGCCAAGGCTGGTGGTAGTCATGTGGTGATGAAGAAGGTGAATGACGACATTATGAACGTGTTCCGTCTGACGGGCTTCGTTGATCTGTTTGAATTCGAGGGATGATCCAATAAATAAGCAATAAACTATAAATAATTACAAATATGGCTACAGCCCCTTTATCTAAAGTACAATATGGCCTCTACGTAGAGTGTGTAGCACATCAGGGAGAGGCTTGTTATAACCTTCCTTATCTCTATGTGCTCGACGGCACGCTGGACGGGGAAAAGCTTTGCCGGGCCATTGAGACCGCTGTGGCAGCACATCCCACGCTGTTTACGCGCATCAAACTGAATAACGAGGGCGACCCCCTTCAGACCATCGATGATTCTGAGACGTTTATGTTGAACATTGAAAACGGGACATTGAACATTGAAGATGGAGGCACTTTCAATGGTCAGCCACTCATCACGCCTTTCGACATCTACAAGGACCGTCTGTTCCATATCCGTCTGTTCAAGGATGCAGATCATTTCTACTTTTTCCTCGACATCCACCATATCATCGGCGACGGCACCACGCTGAAGGTGATGCTCAGCGACATAGATAAAGTTTACGGTGGCGGTACACTGGAACCCGAGGCGATGACGATGGCAGAGGTGGCGACGGCTGAGGCAGAACTGCGTAAGACGGCTGCCTTCGACGAAGGCAAGCAGTGGTATGCACAGAACTTCGACTGCGGCGACTGCTTCACCCAACTGATGCCCGATCTTGAGGAGCCGGAGCATAGTGAGGCCAGCATGGTGAGGACACTCGATGTGGAGATGGCCGAGGTGGACGCATTCTGCAAGGAGAAAGGCATATTCAAGAGCAATTTCTTCACGACGGCCTACAGCTTCCTGCTGGCTAAATACAATAATGAACAGGAGTCGCTCTTCACCACCATCTACAACGGACGTAGCGACAAGCGCTTCCTGCACTCTGTCGGTATGACGGTGAAGACGCTGCCCGTCTATGCCAAATTTGACAATGAGACCAAGGTGCTTGACTATCTGAAGGCTGGTCAGGATCAGATGGGCGGTGTGCGCAAGCATGAGGCTTATGCCTTCAGCGATGCCGTGAACGACTTGGGCATCCAGAGCAACTCGATGTTTGCCTGGCACGGCATGATGTTTGCCGACGAGCAACTGTGCGGCAAGCCTATGAAGACTATCCGCCTGTGCAACAGCACGCTGGAAGCTTCGCTCTATCTGAAGGCGTTCATCCTCAACGGCAAGTATCAGGTGAAGGCAGAATACAATAGCAACGAGTATTCTGAGGAGATCATCCGTCAGTATCTGGAGAGCTATGAGGCTGTAATCAAAGGATTCCTCAGCAAGGAGTATCTGCGTGAGGTCGATATTACTACAGCTAGTCAGACAGAAATGCTCGACAGCTTCAACCAGACCGATGTGGACTACGATGACACACAGACCATCGTCTCATTGTTCCGCCGTCAGGCCAAGGCGACACCCGACAACATCGCTGTGGTCTATAAGGACCAGAAATTCACCTATGCTGAGGTGGATGAGATAAGCGACCGCATCGCAGGCTATATCGCCTCAAAGGGTCTGGGCTTGGAGGATGTGGTATCGGTATTGATTCCTCGTTGCGAATGGATGGCTATTGCTTCGCTCGGTGTACTGAAGGCTGGTTGTGCCTATCAACCGTTGGATCCCAGCTATCCGAAGGAGCGTCTGAACTTCATGATGCAGGATGCCAATGCCAAGTTGCTGATTGCCGATGAAGAATTAAGACCTATCGTAGATGAGTATCAGGGCGAGGTGCTGTTGACAAAGGAGCTTTTGAATCTTCCGAGTACTCAGATTAATCAGAATACTCAGATTACTCCGAACAGCCTATTTATCCTGCTTTATACCTCTGGTTCTACAGGTGTGCCGAAGGGCTGCCAGCTCACGCATGGCAACCTTGTCTGCTTCTGTCATTGGTATCAGCGTTTTTATGGCTTGAAGCCTGAACATAATGTGGCGGCTTACGCCAGCTATGGCTTCGATGCTTGTATGATGGATATGTATCCAGCACTCACTTGTGGTGCCACGGTGCATATTGTGCCTGAGGAGCTGCGTCTTGACCTGATTGCCCTCAATGACTATTTTGAGCAGAACCAGATTACCCATTCGTTTATGACGACGCAGGTGGGCTACCAGTTTGCTTCTAACATTGAGAACCACTCGCTGAAGTTCCTCTCCACTGGTGGTGAGAAGTTAGCATCGCTGACACCGCCGAAAGATTTCCAGTTCTATAACGTGTATGGCCCTACGGAAACAACGGTTCTGATTACCAGGTATCATGTCGACCAGAAGCTAAAGGACATCCCTATTGGTAAGGCGCTTGACAATGTCCATCTCTATGTGGTTGATCCGCAGGGGCATCGTCTGCCGGTGGGTGCAGCAGGAGAATTGTGGGTCAGTGGCCCGCAGGTAAGCCGCGGTTATCTGAACCGACCTGAGAAGACTGCAGAGGTGTATATCCCAAATCCCTTCACTGATGACGCAAAGTATGCACGCGTGTATCGTTCTGGCGATATCGTGCGTTATCTTCCATCAGGCGATATCCAGTTCGTGGGTCGTCGCGATGGACAGGTGAAAATTCGTGGTTTCCGCATCGAGTTGAAAGAGGTGGAAGCCATTATCCGTGAATTCCCTGGCATCAAGGATGCTACCGTACAAGCCTTTGATGAGGAAGGTGGTGCCGGTGGCAAGTTTATTGCGGCCTATATCGTGAGTGATCAACAGATTGATATTGAAGCCTTAAATAATTTTATCCTCGATGAGAAACCACCTTATATGGTGCCTGCTGTGACGATGCAGATAGATGCAATCCCATTGAATCAGAATCAAAAGGTGAATAAGAAGGCGCTGCCGAAGCCGGAGAAGAAGGCTGCTGTTGTGGAGGAAAGCAATGTGCCGATGAACGTACTCGAAGAGGAACTGCACGAGATGATAGCCGGTATCGTGAACACGAAAGATTTCGGCATCACTACCGTTCTTGGCTATGCCGGACTGACTTCTATTTCAGCCATCAAACTCGCAGTCCAGATGAACAAGCGCTTTGGCATCATGCTTGACTCAAAGACACTCGTTAAGACAGGAACCTTACAGACTATCGAAAATGAAATCCTGAAGGCGATGATGGCAGGGAATATGGTTACTTCTGAGGCCGCTGCACCGAAGGCTGAGGTCCAATTCTCAGTACCTTTGTCCTACGCCCAGACGGGTGTCTATTTCGAGTGCCTGAAAAATCCCACTTCGACAATTTACAATATCCCTTATCTGCTCAGCTATCCTGCAGGCGTCGAAGCTAGCAAGTTGGCAGAAGCTGTGAAACAAGTGGTTGAGGCTCATCCGGAACTGAGCATACACTTCGCCACAGAGGGCGATACCATCGTTCAGACCTTAGCCGACAGTCTGCCTGTGGAGGTTCCCATCACGGAAATGAGCGATGAGGCGTTGACAGCTTATAAGAATGAGTTTGTGCGCCCGTTCAACCTGAATAAAGCACCGCTCTATCGCTTTGAGGTCGTGAAGACCGGAAGTGGGGTCCATTTGCTCTTGGATGTCCATCATCTGGTGTTCGACGGTGGCTCTGCTGACCTGCTGATTCGACAGATAGGCTCAGCACTCGAAGGAATGACTGTCGAGAAAGAGAACTATACTTATCTTGATTTCGTCAGCGACCAGCAAAAGGCTGAGGAGAGTGATACCTTCAAGTCCTCTCAGCTGTTCTTCGCCGAGAAACTGCAGACCTGTGAAGGTGCGAGTGAGATTCCTGCCGATTTGCCCAAGACAGACCAACAGGGCTTTATCGGCGAAGCTGTCTGCCCGGCGGATTACGACAAGGCTGCCGCTTTCTGTCGTCAGCAGGAGATTACACCTGCTCACCTCTTTCTCGCAGCCACGAGCTATGTTGTCTCGCGTTACACCAACAACCGCGAGGTGTATCTCAGCACCATTAGCAGCGGACGTTCGAATCTGAAGATTGCCGATACGGTGGGTATGTTCGTCAACACCCTCGCCCTCGGTCTGAAAATCGACGATGTGACGGTGAGCGAATATTTGAAACAGGTGAGTGAGACCTTCGACGAGACGTTGCGCCATGAGGACTATCCCTTCGCCCGTATCGCTACCGACTTTGGCTTCATGCCCGCAATTGCCTACGCCTATCAAATCGGTGTACAATCGCAGTATACGGTCAATGGCCAGCCCATCCAGCAGGAACTGTTGGAACTGAATGTGCCCAAGTTCAAGATCAATATCAAGATTGAGTCGCGTGGCGTAGTGGTGCAGTATGACGATGCCCTCTACTCAGCCGCTTTAGGCAACGCGATAGCTGAGAGTATCGTGGCTGTTGCCGAACGGATCATCGCCCAGCCACAGGTGAAGGTTCGCCAACTCTCCATCATCAGCAAGAGTCAGGAAGAAGAGCTGTCACATTTGCGTCAGACAGCAACAGGCGATGCTCCCTTCAAGTTATTCCATGAGTGTATCAGTCATTTCGCACAGGCCCAGCCCGACCATGAGGCTCTGGTGGCCATTGATGCAAAGTATACTTACAAAGAGATGGATGACGCTACGAATGGTATTGCTGCCGCCTTACGTCAAAAAGGCGTGAAGGAACGTGATAGGGTGGCATTACTCCTGCCGCGTACCAGCCGTCTGATTCTCTCGCTCTTCGGTGTGCTGAAGGCTGGAGCCGCCTATATCCCTTGTGATCCGGATTATCCTGCAGACCGTATCAAACTGATTCTTGAGGACAGTGAGGCCCGTTATATCATCACGACAGCCGACCGCATGGACAGTGTTCCTGCCGGCAAAGCCATTAATGTGGAGGAGCTCCTGGAAGAATCTCCGAGTACTCCGAGTATTCCGATTACTCAGATCACGCCTGATGATCTTGCATACCTTATTTATACCTCTGGCTCCACAGGACGTCCGAAGGGTGTGATGCTGCGTCATGAGGGTATTTGTAATTATCTCTATGGTCATCCAGCTAATATCTTTGCCAATGGTGTACTGACGGATGCAGACCGCGTACTCAGTGTGACGACCATCTCGTTCGATGCTGCCCTGCAGGATATCGGTATGGCTTATTACAACGGTAAGACGCTGATTGTGGCTACTGAGGAGCAGGCTAACAACCCGCTCGACCTCGCTCAGCTCATTCAGGAACAGCATATCAATATGGTGTCGGGTACACCATCCCGTTGGCAGACCTGGCTTACGAGCGATGACTTCTGCAAGGCCATCTCACAGGTGAAGATCTGTCGTGCCGGTGGTGAGAAGTTCAGTGATGCTCTCCTGCAGCAGATGCGCAGTGTCACCAAGGCCCGCATCTTCAACTGCTATGGTCCGACGGAGATTACGGTGGCCTCGAACAATGCGGAACTGACAAATGCCCAGATGGTTACCGTAGGTAAACCGCAATTGAATGTCAAAGAGTTTATTGTCGATGCCGATGGTAATGAGTTGCCGGTAGGTGTCGTTGGAGAATTGTATATTGGAGGCCGAGGTGTGGCACGTGGCTATAATAACCTTGATGAGATGACTCGTGAACGCTTTGTGGAGTATCACGGCACGCGTATCTATAAGTCGGGCGACTATGCCAAGTGGCTGCCAGATGGTAATGTGGTCATCCTCGGACGTACCGACCATCAGATCAAACTGCGTGGCTTGCGTATCGAACTCGGTGAGATCGAGAACGTGATGCTCTCCGTAGAAGGTATGAAGAAGGTGGTCATCATGATCCGCAAGTTGAATGACAAGGAACACCTCTGTGCTTACTACACAGCTGATCATGAGATTGCCCCCGATGCTTTGAAGGCAGAGATCTCGAAGCGACTGACGCAGTATATGGTGCCTACAGCCTATCTCCAGCTGAAAGAGATGCCGATGACGCCCAATGGTAAGACTGATGTAAAGGCGTTGCCCGAACCGCAGCTAGCCGTTTCTTCGGCTTATGTGGCACCTGCCAACGATACGGAGAAAACTTTCTGCGATATTTTTGCTGGAATTCTGCAAATGGATAAGGTCGGCGCAACGGATAACTTCTTCGAATTAGGTGGTACTTCACTTGTCGTCACGCGTGTGATTATTGAGGCCGACAAGGCTGGACTCCATGTGGCCTATGGCGATGTCTTCGCCAATCCGACGCCACGCCAATTGGCCTGTCTGATTACCGGTGAGGTGGTCAGCGATGGGCCTGACGAAGTTGTTGATTTCGACTATACCGCCATCAATAACCTCTTGCAGCGTAATACCCTCGAAAACTTCCTCAAAGGCGAGCGTCAGGTGCTAGGCAATGTGCTGTTGACAGGTGCTACAGGCTATCTTGGTATCCACATCCTGCGTGAACTGATTGACTCTGATGCCAAACAGATTTATTGCTTGGTCCGTGGTAAGAGTCAGGAGGCCGCAGAGAGTCGCCTACGCACGCTGTTATACTACTATTTTGCCGATGCCTTCAAGCATCTCTTCGGTCAGCGTTTGCATGTCATTCTCGGCGATGTGACCAGTGACTTTGGCGAAGGCTTGCAAGTGGATACAGTATTCAACTGTGCTGCCATCGTGAAACATTTCTCCGAGGGTACGGAGATTGAAGATGTGAACATTGGCGGTGCCAAGCGTTGTGTAGATTTCTGTCTCAAGACCGGTGCCCAACTGGTACATGTCTCTACAGCCAGTACCCGTGGCTTGTGGGCAGGAACGATTAAGGATGAGGTGTTTACCGAACAGCGGTTCTATATGGGCCAGTTCCTGGGTAACAAGTATATTTACTCGAAGTTCATGGCTGAGCGGCTGATTCTCGATGCCGTTGCCCTTCATGGTTTGCGGGCAAAGATCATGCGTGTGGGCAATCTTGCCGCCCGTAGTACAGATGGTGAGTTCCAGGCCAACTTCTCCACCAATTCCTTTATGGGCCGCATCAAGGTCTATAATATGTTGGGCTGCTGTCCTTACGCCATGCGTAACAAGCAGGTGGAGTTCTCGCCCATCAACGAGGTTTCGAAAGCCATTGTGCTGCTGGCCACCACACCAATAGCCAATACGGTGTTCCATCCCTACAATATCCATGGCCAGTTCCTGGGCGATGTACTCTTAGGCTTGAAGAGTGTTGGAGACGGCATCCGATTCGTGGAGCAGGATGCTTTTGCGGAGGCCATGGAACAGGCTAAGAACGACCCGCAGAAGGCCCGTCAGTTGTCATCACTGCTGGCTTATCAGGATATGGCACACGGACAGAAGACGGCTGATGTGAAGCGTGACAATGACTATACTACGCAAGTGCTCTATCGTCTGGGCTTTGCGTTCTCACCCACGTCGTGGGACTATGTCGAGCGTATGCTCACTGCTATCGGTGGATTTGGATTCTTTGAGAAATGAATAGTGAAGAACGTTCTGCATTGACCACCCAGTTTTGGCGTTTCCTCTGGTCTGCCATTCTGATAGCCCTTTCAGGCTGTCTGGGTAATGTGGTCGACAGTATCATTGTGGGCAATTTGATAGGTGGTGATGGCGTCAGTGCCATCAACCTGTCGAAGCCTGTCGTGCAGTTCATGTTCACCATCAGCATGCTTATCTCGGCAGGTGCCGGTATGCTGGTGGGCATGGCTCTCGGCAAGCAGGATCATCAGCGGGCTGCCTATATCTATACCCATTCGTTCTTTGGGAGTCTGGTCTTTGGATTCCTGCTCACCGTCTGTGGCATCCTCTTCCCCGACCTTATCACCGGTTGGTTGTGTCAGAACGAACACCTGTTCCAATCCACGCGCGACTATCTGGTTGTCATGCTTTGGGGCGCTCCGGCCTATATGGTGATGTGGGCCCTTTCGACGATGGTGGGTGTCGATGGCAGTCCTCGCTTGGTGTCAATTGCCATTCTAATCGACAATGCCGTCAATCTGGCCCTCGACATCGTGTTCATCCAATATTTAGGGTGGGGCATTGCGGGCTCTTCGGCAGCAACGGTCGTCGGTCATCTGGTCGGCATCGTCCTCATGTTGCGCCATTGGTTCTATGCCAATAATCACCTCCATTTCACGCATGTGCATGAGCAGCCGGCCTGGGGTAGCATCATCTCCCAAGGTGCGCCGCTGGCTGTCGCCTCCATCTGCCTGACGTTGCTCCTGCTTAGTGCCAACAGCATTGTGCTGTCATCCTTAGGACGTACGGGCATCTTTGCCTTCGCCGTCTGTATGAACCTCTTGCAAATCTACAATCTCTTCCTTTCGGGTACGTGTCGCACCCTTCAGTCGTTAGGTGCCATTCAGGTGGGAAAGGGCGATCAGGAGGCCTTCCGACTCATTCTGCGCAAGGCCTTTAGCTTCATCACCGTTGCCATGATCCTCACCTGTGTGTTTGTCTGGATTGATCCGCAGGCCATCGCCCTTCTCTTCGGTGCCGATGGGTCGGAGCAGATTGCCGAGACCGACCATGCCCTACGTGTTTTCTCGCTCAGCTTTATCCCATTCTGCTATATTTATGTGGTGATGATTGTCTATAAGCTCTACAAATGCCACAAGATGGCCCTCTTCATCTCGTTTGCTCTCTCGCTGACGGTCATCCCTGTGATGTGGTTGATGGCTCGCCTGATGCCTGACTATCTCTGGTATAGCTATCTCATAGCTTATGTGATTGAGATATTGGCGATTGTCGTGCTACATAGAATGGGGCATTTACGGTTTGAATGGGCGGAAAATGCTAAATAGTTTTGGTAATTTGCTTAATTTGCACTACCTTTGCACCCGAATTTTAGTTTAGATTTGTAGTTTATAGTTTATAGATGGAATCAAAATTAGTCATTTATAATACGTTGACGCGGCAAAAAGAACGCTTCGAGCCGCTTCACGCCCCGAATGTGGGCATGTATGTGTGTGGCCCTACGGTGTATGGCGATCCCCATCTGGGGCATGCGCGTCCTGCCATTACCTTTGACCTGGTGTTCCGTTATCTGAAACACCTGGGCTATAAGGTAAGGTACGTGCGTAACATTACCGATGTGGGTCATCTGGAGCATGATGCCGACGAGGGTGAGGACAAGATTGCCAAGAAGGCCCGTCTGGAACAGTTGGAGCCGATGGAGATTGCGCAGTATTACACCAACCGTTACCATCAGGCGATGGATGCGCTGAATGTGCTGCGCCCAAGTATCGAACCTCATGCCACAGGACATATCATTGAACAGCAGCAGCTGGTGCAGCAGATCCTCGATAATGGCTTTGCCTACGAGAGCAATGGCTCTGTCTATTTCGATATCGAAGCCTACAATAAGAAGTTCCAGTATGGTATTCTCTCCGGTCGTTCGCTGGAGAATATCAAGGATGCCAGTCGTGAACTCGATGGCGTAGGCGAAAAACATAACCAGGCTGATTTCGCCCTTTGGAAGAAGGCACAGCCCGAGCATATCATGCGCTGGCCCAGTCCTTGGAGTGACGGCTTCCCTGGCTGGCACTGCGAATGTACGGCGATGGGCAGAAAGTATCTGGGTGAGGAGTTTGATATCCACGGAGGTGGCATGGACCTTGTATTCCCGCATCATGAGTGTGAGATTGCACAGGCTCAGGCCTCGATGGGGCATCCCGCTGTGAAATACTGGATGCATAACAATATGCTTACCATCAACGGCCAGAAGATGGGTAAGTCGTATAACAACTTCATCACGTTGGAACAGTTCTTCACCGGTAACCATCCGTTGCTGAATAAGGCTTATTCGCCGATGACCATCCGTTTCTTCGTGCTCTCAGCGCACTATCGTGGCACCGTGGATTTCTCTAACGAAGCCCTCGAAGCTGCAGAGAAAGGACTGGAAAAACTGACGAATGCCATCAGCGATCTGGAGCGTGTGCAGGTCAGCGACAAATGTGATGCCGAGACCGAGAAGGTGGTAAAGACCCTGCGCCAGAAGTGCTACGACGCCATGAACGATGACTTCGCCACACCGCAGGTCATCAGCTATCTCTTCGAGGCTTGTACCGTCATTAATAAGCTCGTTGATCATAAGGCTACCATCTGTGCCGATTGTCTGAAGGAACTCTCCGAAACCATGCGTCTCTTCGCCTTCGATATCCTCGGACTGAAGGCTGAGAAGAGCGGCTCTAACGATGCCCGTGAGGAGGCTTTTGGTAAGGTGATGGATATGGTGCTTGAATTGCGTGCCAAGGCTAAGGCCGAGAAAGACTGGGCTACCAGCGATAAGATTCGCGATGAACTTGCAGCAGCCGGTTTCGAGGTAAAGGACACCAAAGATGGCGTCACCTGGAAACTGAACAAATAATTTAAGAAGCCTACGGGAGACCGTAGGCTTCTTTTGTCATTTCGACGGCTAAGGTCTCTTTGCGGAATTTGCGGAAGGATAGGTAATCAAGTCCCTTGTGGATACGGTTGGTGCCCCAGGAGTTCTTCATGATGAAATATGGATGGCCTTCCTCATCGTGGGCAATGCCAACGATGGCCATCGCATGGCCCTTGCTCTCCCAGCATACGCCATGATGCTGGCGCACAGCACGTTCCGTCTTCTTCAGAAGCGTATCGATGGGGATATTATAGAAACGGTCGTGCATCCAGTTGTCGGGTAAGTCGATGTCTACGTCCTGATAGTAAGGCTTGTTACTGTTGCTGGTGAGGGCGATGTACTCGTCAGGTTTGCAGACGCTGCGTGCAAACTCCTGTGCCGTATATTCTGCTCCTGCCATGAAAACGTATCTGGGGGCAGGTGTCTCCACAGAACGCATGGCATCAAAGCCAACGATGCCGTATTTCTGTATTAGATTGAGCAGTGTTTTACCCATGCCCCGTTTAGATCCTGGACATTGTGGTTCTTTTTCCATCTTCTTTTCTATATAATAAGGTGAGAGGTTCACGGAGTCACCCCAGGATAGATGCTCCGTCTCGATGGTGGCCAGCATGGCGTAGACCCAACAGGTTTGGCTCTTACCTTGATCTTTGATAGGTGTCATACGGTTCAATACATCGTGGGTGTAATTCTTGGGCTCCTGACGGGCGCAAGAAGTGAAAAACGAATAGTGAATAGTGAATAGTATCACTCCCACCAGCATCCACCATATTTTGCAGTTCTTCCTCACTATTGACAAATCACTATTCACTTTTTACTATTTAATATCCTGGGTTCTGTGTGAGGTTAGGATTAAAATCTATCATGCTGCCGGGGATGGGGAATACGGTGGTATGCCCATCGCTCTCATCGACTTTCTCATCCCATTGGTCACCCATAAAGAGACTCTCATACTGTCTGAAACGAATCAGGTCCTGTCTGCGCCATCCCTCCCAACACAACTCCAACAGACGTTCGTCGAGCAGGTTCTGCAAGGTGAGGGGTCTTTTTGGTGCTTTCACACGATCACGCACGGCTTGGAAGTATTGCTGTCCTTCCGCTGCCTGGCCATTGCGCAACAAAGCCTCTGCCCGCATCAGCAGCACGTCGGCATAACGGAAGAGCACGATGTCGTTGTCCATGAGTTTACCGTCTTTAGTAGCGTTTTTGTCAACAGCATATTTGTTCATACGGGCACCAGCTGTTTCCACATAAGGACTGCCGCTCAGGTCGAGTTCAACCTCCCATGGCTTATATTCTAACATATTACCGTTACGGTCGCGTACGACGTGACTGTTATTATCGGTGACGGGGCCTTTGTAGTAATTGTAAAGGAGGCGTTTGTCCTCTTCCTCGGTGTCAAATCCAAAGACCTGAAGTGTGTGCTTGGTGGCGCAGGCACCGTTTTCACCTGTAAAGCCGAAAGCCGCTGCATGACGGTAGTGCCAGGAGCGGAAGAGGTATTGCATCTCGTTGTAGTATAGGTTCTTGTCCATCGGGATGGTCCAGATGTTCTCGCTGGAATTCTCGTTGTGTACCTCGAAATTATTGGTATAGACCGGCTCCAACTCGTAACCCGCATTCTTCAATTCCTCGCAATAGAAGATGGTGGCTTCCCAAGCGTTCATCGCCTCACCACCTACAGAAAACGTCATCATGCTGCCGTCGGGATGATCTCCGTCTGTCCAGTTGTTATCGAGATAGACCTCCGCATTCAGCATCAGCTTAGCCAACACAAAGCAGGCTACGGGATAGGTTACTCTGCCGTAGTAGTCGTCTTGTCTCGTACTGTTCTTGTGCTGGAGCAGGGGAGCCACCTGTTGCAGTTCACTGGCTACGAATTTGAATACCTGACTGCGGGGTGCCTGTTCCAGCTGGCTCAGCGACGTCTTTGTGGTGGTGATAATCGGCACGCGTCCGAAGAGGTCCATCAGATACCAGTAGTAGATGGCACGAAGTGCACGCACCTCCGCGTCGTATTCTATATATTGTACTTCATTCAGCAGGTGCTGATGCGACTCCAATAGTTCGAGTGAGCGGTTGCAGAGGGTAATCACCTCGTAGAGATATGACCAGGCATTACTGAGCATGGGGTGTCCTGGCGTCCAGTCATGTCGGTACAGCTCTTGCCAGATGCCGCCGTCATACCAGTCTGTGCCGCGTGTGGGAATCATGGCTTCATCAGAGCCGAAGGTCTGTAGGTCATAGATACCGCGACAGGTGCCCTGCAGTCCTTGTCCGTCTGCTGCACCACCGATATAGTTATACAGTGTGGCTACGGTATTACGGAATAACGCTCCTGCATCGGTATAAGCCTCTTCTTCCGGAATCTGGTCCTTTGGGTTCTCGTCAAGCGAGCAGCTTATCATCATCAGGCCTATGGCCAAATAAAAAAACTTCTTCATACGCATTAAAATTTCACGCTTACTCCCATGGTATAGCTCCGATACACCGGCATGGTGTTCTTGTCGTCGATACCGAGGGTACCATTGATGACACTCGAGTTGATCATTGGCGTCAGACCGCTGTAGCCCGTGATGGTAGCCAGGTTGTTCACCGATACCGAGAGTCGCAGTCCCTGACAGTATTTCGAGCGGATGGGTACGTTCCAGCCTATAGTCAGATAGTCTATGTTCACATAGTCACCCCGCTCCAGCCAGTAGTCGCTGATGGCCTGATCCTGTATGTTCTCCTTCTCCGCTCCTTTCAGGATGTTATAATTCGGTAACATCAGCATGTTCATGCAGGTGAGGGCGGTACCGTTGTAGATGTGATGTCCGAAGGCACCGTTCATCTGCATCGTCACGTCCCACTGCTTATAGCGGAAGGCGATGTTCGAACCCATCGTGGCCTTCGGTGTGGCTTGTCCACAGATATATTTCTCGTCAGTGACATCGTAGTATTTCGAACCGTCTTCTAAGGTCATGAGTCCGTTGCAGTGGGGCAGCAGAAACACGCCCAACTGTTCGCCCACTATTTGCATCACCACGTCGCTCGAGCCATGGAAGCCAGCACCATAGAGTTCCGAGATACACTTCGTGTTGGGTGCCGTCAGGTGCTGACCGTTGTAGTCGCCGTCGAGCGAAAGCAGCTTGTTACGTTCAAACGACCAGTTCATGTTTACCGTCAGCTCCATATCCTTTGTACGTAAGGGTGTGATACCGAAACCGATCTCCAGACCGCTGCTGCGCATCGAACCGAGGTTCGCCAATAGCTTGTCGTAGGTAAATGGCGGCACGGGCACGTCATACACGTAGAGCATGTCGGTGGTCTTCGAACGGTAGTAGTCCAGGCTCATCACGATACGGCTCTGCCAAAGGGCGAGGTCGAGACCCACGTTAAACGTGCGTTTAATCTCCCATTTCAGGTCGGGATTAGCATTACGGATGATACCGAGTGTCACCGTTGGTGCTCCGTTCACTGATACGATACCATTGGGCTGTATCAGTTCCATTGAGTTGTAAGAGTCGATGCCAGCCTGGTTTCCCGATAATCCGTAGCCTGCACGCAGTTTCGCATTGCTGATAAACGTCAGTGGCTTCATCCATTTCTCTTTGCTGATGATCCAGGCACCGCTGGCAGAGGGGAAGAAACCCCAACGGTGGTTCTTGCCGAATTTCGACGACGCATCGCCGCGGGCATTCACCGTCAGCGTGTATTTCTCATCGAGGGTATACTGTGCACGCAGCAGCGCCGACTGCATGTGGGTATCCGTGTAGTAGGAGTCTGTACCGTCCCAGGGACGTGCAGAGCCCGCCGTCAGCTCCTCATAACCGTAGGCATCGCTGGTAAATCCCGTCACTGTCGTATGGAATTCCTTTATCTTGTTTGTTGTTTCCTCTGTTAGTGCCATCAGACTAATAGCCGATTTGCCCACGTTAAACTGGTAACTCAGCGAGATGTTCGCCAATATCTCCTCGTTCTTCTCGTGGCCGCGGAAGGCCTCTCCTCGGTTCCACACCGTGGTGGGGTAGTAGTGGGCGTTGCCGATGTTGTTAAAAGAGTACGACCCGAAAGCCCGCAGATAAAAGTCCTTGGCCAAAGTCACCTTTGCCTTTAGGTGAATGTTAAAGTGACTGTTGTCTTCCTCCTGTTTCTTGTCCAGTAGCGACATCGGGTTATTGATCCACAGCGCCTCCGTCACCTGGTCATATGTGCCGTCGGCATTCCGCTCGTCAGAGAGGGTAGGGTTGAAGGTGGCTGCCGAATAGAGCAGCTGCTGTTTCGATGGCAGGTTGTTCACCTTCTGTGTCGATCCCACCATTCCCAAATCCACTGCCAAGTGATTGTCGAAGGCCTGCTGCGAGATGTCGAGTTTTGCAATGAAGTTGCGGTAGCCCTGCGTCTTGATCACCGTTTGATGGTCTGTCATAGCTACCGAGGCTCGGTAGTTAGCTGTTTCTGTACCACCACCGAAGGCGATGTGGTGACTCTGTACGAAGCCCGTCCGTTCAATCGCCTTGTTAAAATCCGTATCATAGCCCTTGTCGATAATGCTCACGCCCAGTTGCTGAGCCGCCAACCGGAACCCTGCGGCATTGGTCATCTCCAGACGTTTGTACACCTGTTCAAAACCCACGTTGCCGTCGTATGATATCTGGAACTTCTGATTCTTTCCCTTCTTCGTGGCCACCTCTATCACACCCGCAGCACCTCGTGAACCATATTGTGCCGTTTCCGAGGCATCCTTCAGAATGGTGAAACTTTCAATGTCCGAGGGGTAGATGGTCGATAGCGTCGCTAGGTCGGCAGTCACGCCGTCGATGATTACCAAGGGGTCATTGCCGCCTGTCAGCGAGGTTGTACCTCTCACGCGCACGGCACTCACCATTGCTTCCTGGTTACCACCGGATGCTATCGTCACACCCGCTGCTTGTCCACTCAGGGCGTCGAGCGACGATATCACCAGACCTTTGTTCATGCGTTCCTCGTTCACTTTGTCGATGGCTCCCGACAACGTCTTCCAGTCCGTTCTGAAATAGCCGATTTTCACGCTCTGTGCCGTCGTATCTACACTAGCCTCCTGCGCTTCCGCCGCCAAGGAGAATGCTAAAGCTAATATTATGGTTGATATCCTCATCTTCACTATTCACTGTTCACTATTCACTATATCTGTCCCGCTTCTACCATCAGCACCACTCTCTCAGTCAGCCTGTCTGTGCCTTCTGCATCATAGCCCTTTTTCAGGCTGGCACCGAAAGCCCAGGCAAAGGTCTGCCAGAAGCCCGCTCTGAAAGGTCCCATAAAGGCTTGTATCATCTCGTAGCTCGATGAGTGGCATTCCCTGTCAATCAGTTTGATCAGCAGTTTGCCCTGCGAGTAGGTCAGTTTCTTCATCCTCGGTTTATAGGTGCGGAATATCTCGCTCTCCACCTTTTTCATGTGGGCTTCCTTGGCCTCTTGGGTGGGTAGCATCTCCAGCGTCTCGGTAGTTTCGTAGAGCATCTGCTTAGCCTCCTTGGCTATGGGGAGCACCTTCTTCACATTCGTTACGAGTCGCATATAGGCCTGTGCCTGTTTCTTGTTTTTGAAGGTCAGTTCGGGATACACGTATACGTTGTTCATTTCCATATACTGTATGCTGTCGCCGTCCACGAGCACCTTGCCTATCTTCACCGTGGGCACAAACGTGGGGGAGTCCATCTCCGTCAGCGCCTGCTCCGCCGTGATGCGTTCGTCCTGAGCGAATGCAGTGAATAGTGAACAGTGAATAGTGAATAGTATCACAATCACTCTGAAATGTAGACCAATCTTTGTCATATCGACTGCAAAAATACAAAAAAATGTTGAGCGGTAGCAAATTTTTCGTAATTCACTATTCACTTTTACCTTTTTTTATTATCTTTGCAGCGTGAATCTTAAATATTAACGACGTATGAAGGCACAAATTCAAAGATTGTATTGGCTGGAGCGAGTAGTATTGGTACTATTTACTATGCACTATGCATTATTCACTGCTTCTGCGCAGCAGGAGCATGAGTGGGAAGAGTATCTCAATGAAGTGTTGACGATTGAAGATGTGGGGACTGCGGCTTGGGAGGAGCTGTATGAACAGTTGTGTGAGTTGAACCAGCATCCGATGGATATGAACCACGCTTCGCGAGAGCAGTTGGAACAATTGCCGTTTCTCTCAGCCCAGCAGGTGGAGGATATCATGGCCTATCTCTATCAATACGGCCCTATGAAATCGTTGGCAGAGTTGCAGATGATCCGTTCGCTGGATTATCAACGACGGCGATTGCTCACTTTTTTCGTTCGGATAGATGATGACGAGCAGAAACAAGGCTTCCCCAGTCTGAAAACAATCACGCAATACGGTCGGCATGAACTGATGGCAACGGCTAAGATCCCTTTCTATGAGCGACGAGGCGACAACGAGGTCTATAAAGGCTGGCCTTATCGCCATTGGCTGAAATATCAATTCTCATATGATGATCAGGTGAAAGCCGGACTCGTTGGGGCACAGGATGCTGGAGAACCATTCTTTGCGAATAAGAATCGCTGGGGATATGACTATTACTCCTACTACGTGCAAATCAAACATTGGGGACGACTGGAATCACTGGTGCTGGGGAAATACCGTGTGTCGATGGGTATGGGATTGATTGCCAACAACGGCTTTACGATGGGAAAGTTGACGTCGCTGCAGAACTTAGGTCGTTCTACCACCACTTTGCGTGCTCATTCCTCTCGTAGCTCAGCCGACTATCTGCAAGGCGCCGGAGCCACCATGACGATTGTGAAAGGCCTCTCGCTAACAGGCTTCCTGTCGTATCGGGCGATGGATGCCACCCTCAATAAGGACGGCTCGGCTACCACCATCGTCACCTCGGGCTATCATCGTACAGAGACAGAGTTGGAAAAGAAAGACAACCTCCGGAATACTACCTTCGGAGGAAACATCCGCTATCAGCAACACGGCATTCACGCAGGTCTGAATATCATTGCTGCCCATCTGAATCGAGAGTTGAAACCCAACACCTCTTTGCTTTATCGTCAGCATGCCGCTCAGGGAACGGACTTCATGAACTTCAGTGCAGACTATGGCTATATTCATCACCGCTTTGCCTTCAATGGTGAGACGGCGATGAATAAGAACGGGGCTTTGGCTACCATCAATAGCCTGAGCCTGCAATGTGGTAACGGGGTCTCGCTGATGGCGCTCTATCGTTTCTATTCCTTCCGCTATACCTCGCTTTATGCCAATAGTTTCAGCGAAGGAGGCTCGGTGCAGAATGAGAGTGGCGTCTACCTCGGTGTCAACTGGCAACCGTCACCCCGATTGAAGGTGATGGCTTATAGTGACTATGCCTATTTTCCTTGGGCTAAGTATCAGATTTCTCAGTCGTCGCATGCGTTCGACAATATGCTGCAGGTGTCCTACCTTCGCAACCGTTGGACTATAGATGCCCGCTATCGCCTGAAAGTCCGTCAGCGAGACAATGAAGATAAGTCCGCCCTACAATCAAGAACCGAGTATCGCGGACGTTTGAGCCTGACCTATGATGGCTCCTTTAGCAGCCGCACACAAGTGGACTATACTCAGATTGTTTTCCGTGGGCAGGATCGGGGCTGGATGGTGAGTCAGTCGTTGGGCTATCATCATCGTTGGCTGAAACTCAGTGGTGGCCTGGGCTATTTCCATACCGACAGCTACGACAGCCGTGTCTATCTTTATGAGTCAGGCCCGCTTTATAGCTACGGTTTTAGTCAGTTTAGCGGCGAAGGCATCCGTTATTGGCTGATGGCGCGGGCAGAGATAAGCCGACGTTTGATTCTTACTGCGAAATTCGGCACCACCGACTATTTCGACCGTTCTGTGATAGGCACCAGCTACCAACAGATCGACGGCTCCTCGCAGTCGGATCTCGATTTACAAGTCCGATGGAAATTCTAAAAAAGGAGTTGGTGGTAGAGATCAATCACCTGTTGGGCGACGTTCTGTCCTTCGAACCTGCGGATATAAGCCTGACTGCGCAGGATGCGCTCTTCGCGCCCCTCAGCCCCTCTGAGCACCTGTAGAATGGCAGCTGCCATACCCTCAGCATCATCAGGTGCCACATAGAGGTTGTCTGGCCCTCCTGCTTCCTCTAAGCAAGAACCTGTACAGGCCACTACAGGCAATCCCGTACTGATGGCTTCGATAATAGGGATGCCAAAGCCTTCATATACAGACGGATAGACAAACGCCTCAGCCCCTGCATACAGATCGGGCAATTCCTCGTTTTTCACGCCATGCAGAACCTTTACCCGCTGTGCCAGACCATGCCTCTGTACATACTCCTGCACCACATCGGTATATTTCGTGTGCCGCCCTACAATCACCAGCTGTAAATCCTCTGGTAAATACGGCAGCGCCTTCACCGCCAACAATATATTCTTCCGTTCCTCAATCGAACCTACGCTGAGGATATATCTTCCATCTTCCTTTTTCCCTCTAACTTCTTCCTTCGAAAATCTTGGTGCGCAGCTCTGATAGATCACGCTTATCTGACTACCATCCACCTCGCCGAACTCCATGATATCCCGCTTCGTACACTCGCTGATGGCGATGATATGGTCGGCCTCTTTGATGGTCTGCAGAAACTTCCAGGTATAGATCTTTGTGTCGAGCCAGTGGTAATATTCCGGATGGCGCAGGAAGATCAGGTCGTGGATGGTCACCACGCTGCGGATGTTCGTCTTACTGATGCCAAAGGGCAGCTCACCACTCAATCCGTGATAAATCTGTATCTGGTCCCGTTGCAGGTCCTTTGTCAACCTAAAGGTTCGCCACCATGCTTTATAGAAGGGCAGAAATGACTCCTGAGGATAGCAGAACGATACATTCTCTTGAGCCACAATCTGTCCCCGCAACTCGTCGCGCCCTTTATCTGGGGCATAGAGTCGCAGGTCCAACTGTGCATCATACTGGGCAATATCGTTCACCAAAGTCCGTCCATAATTGCCCAATCCCGTGCCATTCCGCACAATCCGCTTTGCGTCGTATCCGATTATCATCTTCTTATTTTGGGTGCAAAGATACGAATAAGTGAGCAAAAATACAAATATATAGAAAAAAAGTATTATCTAATGAATACATTCAATAGGGACTAACCTAAAATTTTCCCGTATCGTTTGTTGGTACGGGATTTTTTGTTTAATTTTGCAGTGTCAATAGAATTGCATTAAGGAAACAATGAGAAAGACAATCTGGATGGTATTGTTAGCAAGCCTGATGGCTGTGTCACAGGTCTGTGCACAATACAGCCCACAAACCAAGCGCAAGAAGGTGGCTGTGGTGCTGAGCGGTGGCGGTGCCAAGGGCGTGGCTCATATAGGTGCACTGAAAGTGATTGAGGAAGCCGGCATACCCATCGATATCATTACAGGTACGTCGATGGGAAGTATCGTAGGAGGACTCTATTCCATCGGTTACAGTGCTGATGTGCTCGATTCCATTGTCAGGGCGCAGGACTGGAACACACTTCTGCTCGACCGTGAGGACTTGAGTCTGCAGCGTATCGCAGAACGAGAGAAGCAAAATACATATATGATATCCACCGGTATCACACTGAAAAAGAAAAAAGGCTTGTCGGCTACTGGCGGTATTATTAAAGGTAAGAACCTGCACGGCCTGTTTGAACGTCTCACCTCAGGCTACAACGACTCTATTGATTTTAATACATTGCCCATTCCTTTTGCTTGTGTGGCAACGGATATGGTTACCTTTACTGAGTATGACTTCCATAGTGGTGTGTTGCCTCAGGCGATGCGTGCTTCGATGGCCATTCCGGCAGTGTTCACACCTGTGAGAATCGGTGGAATGGTGCTTGTCGATGGTGGTATGCGCAACAACTATCCCGCCGATGTAGCTCGTGAGATGGGAGCTGACATCATTATTGGTATCGCTGTGCCCGATGAGGACAAATCTGCCGAGGATCTGGGCTCGACGACGAGTATATTGAAGCGGATTGTGGACTACAATACAAAGAATAAATACGAAGAGAATGTAAGTATCACTGATGTGTATATACCGGTGAATACTCATAACTACAGTGCTGCTAGTTTCAATTCGGCTGCTATCGACACACTCATAAACCGTGGCGAAAAGGCTGCCAGGGAGCATTGGGACGAACTGGTGGCGCTCCGGCAACGTATTGGCAATTATACCCCCAAGCCCCAGACGTCTGTCGTACTCCTGTCGCCTGATTCGGTGGAGATAACGAGCGTGGAGTTTGTCGATGTATCGCCTATTGATGAGAAGTATATCCGTGCCAAGTTCCACTTGCGGGCGAAAGACCGTCTGACCTCCCGTCAGGCAGAACTTGTTACAACGGCTATGCGTGTAGACCTGTTCTATCAAGAGCCGTCGTTCCACCTGACGAAAACAGTTGAGGGTGTGAAAGCCGTGTTTACGGGAGGTCAGAAAAAAGCCTCACAGTTGAATCTTGGCGTGCGCTTTGATACGGAAGAAATGGTGGCCCTTCAGGTGAATGCTGATATACCCATGCGACGGGCGGCGATGACCGACATCGATCTGACATTGCGTCTGGGCATGAGAATCATGGCCCGTCTGGATGTGGCCTTCTATCCCGGTCATCTAATGCGTCCAACGCTGTCGTATATCTTCCATCGCGACGAGATTAATATCTATGAGAAAGGAGAGAAAGACTATAATTTCTCCTATAACCAACATGCGGCAGAGTTGGCTGTACTCAACTTTAATGTGCGTAACTTCACTATCAGCGGAGGTATCCGATGGGACTATTATCACTTCCCGCATGTGCTGAAAGGTAAGGATAGCGAGACTTCAAAGAAAGCGTTTGATGACGACCATTTCTTCAGTTACTATGGAAGGTTGGACTATAATTCCGAGAACGACTGGTATTTCCCTGCCAGAGGTTCGAAGCTCCACGCGCAGTATGTCTATTATACCGATGACTTTGCCGGTTTGAAGGGCAAGGCAGGCATGCACGATGTGAGTGGCATGTGGCGGAAATCATTGTCCTTAGGTGAGCGCTTCACCATCCAGCCGATGTTCTATGGACGTATGCTCTTTGGTAGCGAACGACCCGGAATCCTGGGCAATATGATCGGCGGTGAGTGGTTTGGTCACAAGTTGGCTTGGCAGATGCCCTTTGCCGGCGTCAACTATCTCGAACATGTGGATCCTTACCTCGTGGCGATGCAGCTGCAGACCCAACAGCGCTTGGGCAAGAATAACTATGTGTTGTTGAGGGTAGCCGCTGCCCAACAGGCAGATGATCTGGAAAACCTGCTCGACCGCAGTACCCTGCTTGGTACCTCATTGTCGTACTATTACAACACGATGTTTGGTCCGTTGGGCGCATCGGTAGGCTATTCCAACAAGACAAAAGAACCCTATTTCTATATTAATTTGGGCTACGTATTTTGATTTTTTGCTTTTACTTTAATAAAAATAGACTAAAAAACTTGGTGGTTTCGCAAAAAAGTAGTAATTTTGCACCCGCTTTTCGTGGCACCTGTGTCCGAAGCGTTAAGTTTAACATAAAATTTTAAAACAAAAAGACAAATGATTATTGTACCAGTAAAAGAAGGCGAGAACATCGAGAAGGCCCTCAAGAAGTTTAAGAGAAAGTTTGAAAAGACAGGTGTGGTGAAGGAACTCCGTCGCCGCCAGCAGTTCGACAAACCTTCTGTACTTAAGCGTCTTAAGATGGAGCACGCCATCTACGTACAGCAGTTGCGCACGAACGAGGAATAATAAAGTTCCTTAAAAATTTGGTGGTTTCGAAATTTATTCGTAAATTCGTAGCCGAAAAGGATGGTATAGTCCTTTAGAGGCAAAAGAATGATAAACCAGTTTCTGAACTACCTGCGCTATGAGCGGAACCACTCCGCACAGACTGTGCAAACATACGAGGAGGCTTTAAACGAGTTTGAATCGTATATCATACTTAAGGATAGCGGACTCTCGCTGGCAACAGCAGACACCGATCTCATCCGCGACTGGATGGAGAGCCTGATGGATAAAGGAAACACTGCTTCAACCATTAATAAGAAGTTGAGTGCATTGCGTTCCTTTTATCTCTTTGCCCTTAAACGGAAGCTGGTGAAGCATGATCCGGCCCACTGTGTGACTGGTCCGAAGAAATCGAAACCTCTGCCGCAATTCCTTCGTGAAGGAGAGATGGATAGGTTGCTCGATGACCTGGAATGGGACGACAGTTTTGATAACGTGCGCGCGCGTACCATATTATTATTATTCTATGAGGCCGGTCTGCGGCGTGCAGAACTGATTGGACTGAACGACGAGGATGTGGATTTCAGTGCAGGACAGTTGAAGGTGACGGGTAAGCGTAACAAGCAGCGTATTATTCCCTTTGGAGAGGAACTGGCTAAAGAGTTGCACCGCTATATGACGGTACGTGATGTTCAGTTCAGAGGCAAAAGCCAGGCTCTCTTTCTGGGAGATAAAGGAGAACGGATTGCTGACCATCAGGTCTACGCTATTGTGCGGAAGTATCTGTCGGCAGTCACCTCGCTGAAAAAACGTTCGCCACACGTGCTTCGCCATACCTTTGCTACGGCCATGCTGAACAACGGTGCTGGTTTGGAAGAGATCAAGAACCTGTTGGGACATGAGAGCGTCAGCACGACGGAGATTTACACGCACACCACGTTCGAGCAGTTGAAGCGAGTGTATAAAGAGGCTCACCCAAGAGCCTAATCCTAATTAATAACTATCTTAAAACAGGAGGTAACTATGGAGATTAAGATCAAGTCGATTCATTTCGACACTACTGAGAAGTTACAGGCATTCGTTGAAAAGAAGATTGCCAAGTTGGAAAAGTCTTTTGAGGATATACAGAAAGTAGAGGTGCAGTTGAAGGTAGAGAAACCCGCTACTGCCGACAATAAGACTGTGAGTCTGTCGGTGGCGGTGCCCGGTAATACGCTGTTTGTTGAGAAGACAAGTGATACTTTTGAGGAAAGTACCGATCTCTGTGTGGATTCCATGCGTAACCAACTGCAGAAATTCAAGGAAAAATTAAGGGATAGATAAAAAAATCCCAGAAAAGTTTTGGTATTTCAAAAATTAGTAGTAACTTTGCAGCCGTTTTCCGACAGGTCGTAAATCTGAACAAGAGAGCGGCTGCTTAGAAACGCCTCTTTAGCTCAGTTGGCCAGAGCACGTGATTTGTAATCTCGGGGTCGTTGGTTCGAATCCGACAAGAGGCTCTAGGAGGAAAAAGGAGGATAGGCGAAGCCAATCCTTTTTCGGCTCGTAAGAGCAGAAAAATTTGGGTGTTTTCCAGAGTGGCCAAATGGGGCAGACTGTAAATCTGCTGTCTTTCGACTTCGGTGGTTCGAATCCATCAGCACCCACACTCAAGGGATGATCGCGGAAATAGCTCAGTTGATAGAGCACTAGCCTTCCAAGCTGGGGGTCGCGGGTTTGAGCCCCGTTTTCCGCTCAATGACTTGCTGTAATAGCTCAGTGGTAGAGCACTTCCTTGGTAAGGAAGAGGTCCTGAGTTCAACTCTCAGTTACAGCTCTCTTGAAGATTAAGGAGGAAACTGTAAATTCAGAATTATAAACAATTTAATAAACAATTAAAAAATGGCAAAAGAGCAATTTGTGCGTACCAAACCGCACGTAAACATTGGTACTATCGGTCACGTTGACCACGGTAAGACAACTCTGACTGCTGCTATCACCACCGTTCTGGCTAAGCAGGGTCTCTCTGAGGTTAAGTCATTCGAT
>CADAAR010000001.1 GCA_902785945.1 uncultured Prevotellaceae bacterium | reverse complement strand
CACCTTCACCGCCACCTCAATAATCTTCTTCTTCATGACTATTGATTCTTCACTCTTCACTCTTCACTCTTCACTCGCTTAGGCGTTGGGATCATAATCGTCATCTTCGCCTTCGCCGGTGTTGATGATCAGCGTCGAAGCCTGACCAGGCATAGCGAAGCTACCAGAGTAGACACCATTGTCCTCAGTGAGCTCAATCTCTGAGCCATTCACGGTGGCGGTAGGAACTTGTCCCTCAGCAGGCGTGATACTGATCTCCACCTCGTCATCCTCGTTCAGAGAAGCGCCCGAAGTCACAGCATTACCATCCTTGGTGACGGTTGCCGAACCAACGCCGGTCCTAGAGATCGTCAGCGCATAACCCTGAGTCTCCTGATTCTGGGTGCTGCCCTGATTCTCGTTGCTGCCCTGATTCTCGGAACCGCCGTTCTGGCCATTCTCGGAGCCCTCAGAGCCCTCAGAGCCCTCTTCGTCGGCGCTGATGATGCCCCAGGCCGAAAGCGGGGTGCGTAGGGTGTAGCTCTTCTCCTTGCCACCGATGACCTTCTTGACGGTCTCCACGAGGTAGGCGAACTGCAGCGAGCACTGATCCTTGAACTTCTTCGAGGTGATCTCCTCACCCTGGGCGTTCTCGGGGATAAACACAAAGTTAACGCCGGCAACCATGTTGTTGACACCCATGCGGAGGGCATCCTCGATCGTGGCGGCGCCGTTCTTAACAGAGGTAACAGTAGGGCGGAAGGTGCCCAGACCGTCGAGCTTCACGGGCTGACCGTGACTCATCATCTCCTTGAGGCACTTCACGATGGCTGCCATGACGAGCTGCATGAACTCGAGCGTCACCAGCGTGCCGCCGTGTTCAGAGACATGCTTGGCGAAACCCTTCATCGAAAGGGTCTCCTTCGACTCGGCCTCAGGGTAGTAACGACCCTCCATCGGCGAACCCTCTTGGGTGTTCTTGCGGAGGTTTACCAAAAAAGCAATGTTTTCTTTTGCCATAATTGAAAAATTTTAAAAGAGTGAAACAAAACTGTTAATTAAAAAACCTATTGAAGATTCTGTTGCAAATATACGCAGAAATACTGGTATATACAAGCTTTTCCGGTCTTCGATGCCACTTGCATAAACCTATGGAAACTTAATGCAACTTATGGCCACTTTTCCTGCTAAAATATTTGCATAATTCGGAGAAATTTAGTATCTTTGCAGTATGAAAACAACCACAAGATCATACGGACGAATGGAGTTGGCACAGGCCTATTTTCCCGCCATCACTCCCCGTGCGGCTTGGAAGAAACTCAAGTCGCTGCTCATCGACGATCCCTCCACCTCTCATCTGGCCCGTCTCACCCGCCGTACTTTCCTCCCTGCAGAGGTCGCCACCATCTTCGCCGCCCTCGGCATGCCTTGAAATCCGTAAAAGATATTTACAGGTTTTTGGAAGGTGTGCAGGGATTCCAAGAGAATGTCCCGGGGTTTCTGGTATTCCGCTCATGCCTCCCTGTGAGGGAGGTCGGGGGTTTCATTTCATTATTTCATAATTTCATAAGCATTTTTTGAAAAAATGAAATGCAAATTTCTATATATTATATATATTATAATATATATAATATATAGAGTATATATTATTGAAATATCCTCCCTACATGCTGCAGAATACCGAAAATCCATCCAAAATACACCTTTATGAAATTATGAAATATGAAATGATGAAATGTGATGCGCAGAGGGTAAAATCATGCATCGTAAAAATAGTATACAGCGAAAATTGCGGGTCACCGTGAAAATAGTTGGTGAGGCATAATGACTGATGCTTCAATAATATTTAACAGTAACATATTTTAACATCATGTGGCCCCAAAAATTCTCCCATCAACTCATTGCCGGACCAAATAATTATATTATCTTTGCACCCGAAAGGACGAAATCAAAGAAATTGAGTCATGACAAGGATCAATGCTGTGCATCATTCCGTGTCTGTCCCCCTAACCGCTGAGCGCTGCGGGCAGGCACTATTGGCCCCCATCCGACGTATAGAGAACTCGGGTGACGGTCGCGCGGCGGCGATTCCTGAAACGGTCATCATCGGAGATCGAGGCCACCATCCACTAGCGGGACACTCTGCCCCCAAATCGGCCTCTTTGCTACACACATTTTTATATTTAACTAAGCAACCCCTCCGTCACGATGACCACCGACACCCCCTTCAAGAAGCCCCGTCGCTGCAAGCTGAAGATCACGCATGACAACGTGCTCCAGGGTTTGGAGTGCGCCTGCGAACTCTATGGGTTGGACACCGTGAAGCTCGTGTTCCAGGTGATGAACGCGATGTATGTGGAGTTGCCCGGCTGGGCTGAGACATCCGTAGAGATACAGCAGTTCCTGATCCGTAAGAGCAATGAGCAGCAGCAGAAGCTGCATGATGAGAAAATAGAGGAGCTGCTGGCCAGTGCCTCGAAGACCCTGCTGCTCAATCTGATCCGCAATGAGAACATTAACGAAAACAACAACGAGGCCTCCGGCTTCCGTCAGGTAGACCAGCTGAATCTGGCCGACATCATCAAGGAAATCACTCACACCAAAAAAGAATAATTACCTATGGCAAACAAAGAGAAGAAATCTCTGCAGGAGCGTCTGTCCGGACTCCTGCAGGGCGCACAGATCGGACAATTGAACATCATCGACGGCAATGTCAACGAACTCTGTTACAAGAAAGAAACTGCCTCCACCGATAAGAAACCCGCCACACCGCTCACCCACGAGGAGCTGGCCAAGGCCGTGGTTGCCGTCCAGACCTACATGTGGGGTGCCAGTGCCTATGCGGTGCTCTTTTGCGAGTGCCGTGACCATCGCGGCTATCCCAACAACAAGTCGCAGTTTGAGCGTGAGGTGGATGCCATCGCCCAGAAGCTGCACCTGAGCTGGGGCTGTCGGCCGGGAACGTTGTCGGATGCCTTCTGCGACAATCCCTATTACAACTGCAAGGTCGACAAATGGCGTGAAAACGGCGCCAAGGAGCGTTCGCTGTTCCTGCTGGAGAAGTTCCAGACCGAACTTCCGTAATGTAACAAAAGAACCGTCCCCCTGTTACATGCATTTTTTCCATTGCAAAGCGAGCATGGTGAGGTCATCGCTTTGCTCAGTGTCGCCTGTGAAGTCGGCCACAGCCTGCGTCATCCGTCGGATGAGCGCACGGGGCTGGGTACCGGCGGTCTTTATCACCTCCATCACCCGTTTCTTGCCGAACATATTGTGTCCGGCATCTTCCGCCTCGTCCAGACCGTCGGTATAGAGGAAGAGTGTGCTGCCCGGGGCCAGACTGGTCTCTTGCATCGTAAATGTCCAATCGGGCATGGCGCCGATGGGCAGATTATGATCCACGCCAAGAGGCTGCCCATTGATAAGCGGTGCCTTATGCCCGGCATTACAGTAGCGCAGATGTCCGGTGTCGAGGTCGAGCACCCCGGCGAAGAAGGTGACGAAGATGGTCAAGCTACTGTCGCGGATGATCATATCGTTCATGCGGCTGACGATACGCATCGGCTCCGACTCACTCTCTGCCAACAGGCGGAAGGCTCCGCAGACAGTGGTCATCACCAATGCGGCAGGCACGCCTTTGCCGGCAACGTCACCGATGCAGAAGTAAAGACAGTTGTCGCGCAGGAAGAAGTCGTAGAGGTCGCCACCCACGGCCTTGGCGGGAGTCAGCATGGCATCAACCTCTAGATCAGGGCGCTTCGGGATGTCTGTCCTCAGAATCGACATCTGTATCCTGCGGGCAACCGACAGCTCGTTCTCGATGGCCGACTTCTGGGCGGTCGTGGTCTTCAGTTCGTCGATATACTGGCTGAGCGACTGCTGCATGTTGCCAAACGAGTCGCGCAGCAGGCGTATCTCGTCGTCGTCCCTGATGTCGGGCAGCGGAGCATTGAAGTTGCCTTTCGCCACCTCTTCTGCCGAACGGGCGAAGCGGTGGAGGGGGGATGTCACCTTTCTGATCTGCTGGCGACAGAACAGGTAGATAGCCGCCAGACCGATGAGCATGACCAGCAGGATGATGGTGTTGAGCATGCGCCCGTGCCGCTGTATCAGGTTTTCGGGTACCACCATCATGACGGTCCACTCCACATAATTAAGGTGGCGATAGAAAATCCACGACGGCACCCCGTCGACGATGGCGGATACTGCCCCCTGTTGCCCATTGAAAGTCACGTTGGCATCGAGCGTGTCTTTCAGCATGCGGTCTCTGTCAGGATGGAGAACGTAACGGCCGTTGCGGTCGATGATGCAGTTGTACGACGGATGCTTCTCGTTCTGCTCGTAGTTCCTTTTCCCCTGTCTGACTTTCTGCAGCATGTCATTTCTCAAATCCTCCAGCGACAGGTCAGAACAGAGCACGGCCACAGGCCGTCCCTCACGGTTGTGGATAGGTATGGCATGTGTCACCAGCAGCCGCGGCGCTAAATGAGTGGTCAGCAACGGATTCTCGAAGTAAGGATCCACCCAGTCGGCACTGTCGCTCTCCAACCGCTCCACGAACCAGTCTTCCTCATTGTAGTCGTGATACAGGCTGTCTATGCGCATCACGCTGACCACGTCGGCCGTATCGGCGGTAGCGAATGGCACGAAGTAGCGGCCTTTCTCCGGATAATAGTCGGGAACGAACAACAGTCCGCAGCTGACGATGTAGGGGTTCTGCCTGACGATACGCTCCAGATGGTCGTACAACCTGTCTGGATCGTCGATGTCACGCTCTATCTCATGCACGTTGTTGACATTTGCCACATACACCTCCGACAGCCGGCGCTGCACCTCCCTGTACGCCCTCGTCACCACAATCTGAAACCGCTGCTCGGCTTCGTCATCCATGTACTCGCTCACGGTGAGATACACCACACCGGCAATGACGGCCATCATGGTCAGTACCACCATCATGATGCGTAGCGTGAGTCGTTTGGAGATGGATTTCATCTTGATGAACTGTAGCGAATGATATCCCGTTTACATATCCCTTGTGAAGAGGGCCCTGTAGTCTGCCGGCGACATGCCGGTGACATCCATGATGCGGCGCTGCAGGGTGCGCACATGGTTGAAGCCCGATTCCTCGGCAATGGCAGCAATGCTGTAGTTGGGTTGCGTGCGCAACAGGCGCATGGCGTTGATCGTGCGCAGGTTGTCGATGTAAGCCTCCGGCGTGCGGTAGATAGATTTGTTGCGGAAGAGCTTGATGAGGCGCTCCATGCTGACGCCAAGGAGTTCGGCCAACTGCTTGGTGTCGAAATCGGGGTTCAGGTGTGAGCGTTTCTCTTCGAGCCGCAGGTCGATCAGGGCCAGCAGCTGACCGTCGTCCTGCAGGTCGGCATTGCGCTGCCGCTCGATATTCTCCTTCATCAATGTCCGTGCCACTTCGAAACGGCGGCGCAGCTCCACATCCACCTCTAATTGTTCGCTGAGTGCGAGGTTACGACCCACCAAGCGTATCATTTCCGACTGCAATCGCGCATTGTCAGCTCTCAGCCGCTCAATCTCGGCCTGCATCTGTTTGATTTCCTTTTCCGTCATGGTGCTTTGATGATATCAAAAAGATTAATGAATCCCACCTCGTCGAACACTTCGTAGATCTCGTCGTTGAGTCCTGTGAGCGTACATTTGCTACCCTTGCTCTTGGCCACCTTCAGCAGGTCGAGGAAGAGCCGCATACCGCTGCTGGTGATGTATTCCAGATTAGTGCAGTCGAGGATGATGTCATGGCCCTCGCAGTCGTAGAGCACCTGCATGTCGCGTTCCACCAGACGTGACGCTGGCGTATCAAGACGACCTTCAAAGGTCATCACATAGTTCTGGCCATCTTCTCTGAATTCAGTCTTCATATCACTTATAGTTTAATATCTGCTGCAAATATAGGCATAATTATCCGAAACAGCAAATTTCAGGTCTTTTTTTTGCGTTATGCACAAAAAAAAGCGGGCCTTGGGGGCTCGCTTTTGCCGGTCATCTCGTCTTGTTGTAACAAAGCCGGAACCTTGACACAGTTGTCGCATCAAACCTATTTTAAAAGCAAAAAAAAGGATTTATGTGTCATAATTCATGGAAAAGCAGTATCTTTGTAGCGTGATTTTTGAAACATGTCTATTTTAGTATGTTAGTATCAGAGATTTCTTTGTGGGGCGCGGCCCTGGTGGCGTGCATTGTGCTGGTAGCGATGATAGCATTGGCCGCCTTCGACAGGCAGATGTTGCGTCGCATGTTAGTGATATTCGGAGCCACGGTGGCACAGATGGCCGTCGTCGTAGCCGTGGTGTGGACGGTGTATCAGACAGACGCCTGGTGGGCCTATCTGCTCTGGTTCCTGCTGGTATTGGTTCTGTCGATATGCTGGTGCCTGTTTCCGCTACAGGCTATGTGGCGTAAGATGTGGCGGCCCGTCAGCGCGGCGATGCTCGTAGGCAGCATGGTGGTGGGAGGCAGTACGATGCTGATGCTGCCCATCAGTGTCTTCCTGTCCGTCTATTCGGTGCTGATGGCCTGTATGACGGTTTCGCTCATGCAGACCATGATGAACTACCAGCGCAACCAGCAGAAGCCCGAGGTGCTGCGCGAAGACATGTTTCATCAAGTAAGGAATATGGCTCAGCCATTAGTGATGGTCGTGCCGATGCTCTATGCCGGCATGCTGCTGGGAGGTACACCTGCCCTCCAAGGGCTGCTCGTCACCCTGTTGCTGATAGCGGCTTCCTTCGTAGCCAATATATTGGCGGGCGTGATAGCGCTGAGGATGATTAAAAAGGTTACTCAGAGCCGTTAGCAAAAAAAAAGCGGGCCTTGCGGCTCGCTTTTCTTTTTAAGAGAGAGTGAGGGAATTAGTAGTTCAACGTCAGCTCGGCGAAGCTGTAGGCACCGCTCTGGTGTGAGCACTCGAAGCGAAAGTCTTTGTATGCCTTTTGCTTGTCAACTGGAATCTTGCATACTGTGGTAGCGCCATACTGATCATTAAAGCGCTTATTGAAGTTATCCTCGAAGTAGATTTCCCTCCATTTGCCATCCTCCCAAGCTAAGAGACGGATTTGTTTGGGGCATTTGCCTTTGTACTTGCTACCAGTGAGTGTGAAGCCCTTTACTTTATTGTAGGCGTAGGTATCGAATTCGACCCATGCGCAAGTCCAGCCACCCACCTTTGACTTATTATCATGGAACCACACAGAATTTCTTGAGTCCTCTGAACTGTACCAGCATTTAGAGATATCGCCATCGAGAAGTGCGTAACCTGCTTCTTCCTCTTTTGACCATCCGTGGCTGAAAGTGGTTTCCCATTTAGTTTGGATTGCGTCTTGGCAAACCGGTGTGCGGTCAATCCATTCCTGAATTTTTTGGATGCGAGCCACCTGACTGTCGTACATTGCTGTGTAATGAGTCTTGTCGGCTTTCTTGGCCTTGTCATAGACGTTCTTCAGATTTTCTTTCTTGCAGTCCTCATATTCGGGCAGGTAGGTGCGGCTATACATGAACGTTCTGCCATTGTGTTCGACTGTCACTGTGACGGTCACCTCGTAAGCGGGCAGCATGTAGAAGCTCCAGTCGTCTTTGTCTTTGCCGCCTGCCAGTGCCATCGGCTCGACAAGGAATTCGCTGTCACCGCGTCCGAATACACCGACCTTGTGGTCATTGCATGTCTCTTGATCAAATTTTGTACCGGTCTTATAGCCACTGGGAATATCTTTGGAATTGAAACCGTAGAGTCCATCGAAGGGAGCCTCTGTTACCGGGCGGTCTGAAATTACATTATCATTATATTCGCTTATGGAGATTACTTTATTGAAGCTTGTCTGGCTGCCCTTCAGGCCCTGTGCCTTGCGATAATCTTCGGTGCTGCCGAACTTCATGCCCTTGCGTACGCCGCAGACTGCACTTACCTGATAGGTTGTTCCCTCGGGGAAGATGTTGGGGTTCAGCTCCACCTCAATGCTGCTGGGGTCGAAGACGCAGATCTTGCCCTGGAACGGCTTGGTGTCGGCCATATAATTCCATTCATTAGGATAAACGTTTGCAGCTCCGCCAAAGGGGCTATAGTACCAGGGGTATGCAATATTATTCAGGTTATTACCTAAATCATTGTCTTGTCTTTTCCAATTGACGCGGAAATTATCGACGATATACATCTTCGGGGTGTTCTTGATATTCCATACGCCCTCGCCGAGTGTTGAGCAGTTCTCGCTGTTGACGAGGAACGCGTTGCCCTTGAGTGATGGCGAAGCATTGCCGTTGACGGGGGTAGAACTCGAGATGTAACCCGTGGTGTTGATCTCTGCTGTCAGATCCATGCTGATCTCGCCCTTGTATCCGTCCTTACCTGACTTCGTGGCACCGTAGTCAACACCGAACAGGTCGCAGCCCTTCTTGGCCAGTTCGACGCCTGTATTGATGGCCTCCAACGGGTTGGGATTCATCAGTTTCGAGCCCAGGTCATAGAGTTCCTTGATGCCGTTGGCCTTGCCGAGCACATCCTCGATGCACCCGAATATGCCGCTGCTGGAGCTGACCGATGTCTTCTCAAGGTCGATGGTACCCTTAGCCTGGCCACGCAGGTCGCCGTAGAGTTCTACATCGCTTTTGGTTATTCCCAGGCAGCGCAGCTTCAGCAGGTCCGTGTCGCTGCCCATATAGTCGCTGATGCGCTTGGCATTAGCTCCGCGATAGACGGAGAGGTCGATGTCGAAAGCCCACCATCCCTTGGAAGGCTGCTGTGCTCCCTGAATGGCGCTGGATGATCCCCAAGGGGTGGTTACCTGAGCCATTTCCTCGCCGTTCTGACCAATGGCCACCTTGTCCACGATTTTGCGATCCATAGGCACACCGTAGCGGAAGGTTGAGTGCTGTGCCAGGTCGTCGTCCATCTGGATGGCCCACAGGTGGTCGCTGGCATTACTGGTGGCTTCGCCGTCGATGTAGGCAAATACGCGGACGATGCCCTTGTACTTATTATAGAAACCGAGATAGCTGCCGTGCTCCAGCTGGTCGTAGCCACAGGTGTTGAAGGCCAGTTCCCAGTCGCTGCCGTCAGCCCAGACCTCATTCCATGCACTGGCGGGGAGGTTGGCGTTCTCACCGATTCTTTTGCCGTTTGGCAATTGGACGAGGTTGAAGCCCGTCTTTTTCTTTATGCCATCAGGTGTATTCACCTCGATGGTGTTACTGCCTCCGTTGTAGATGAAGATGCTCTGGTGGTCGCGCCAATCCTTATAGGTGAAAGGACTGGCCTTAGAGGTGCCGTCGTAGTTGACGTGGAAGTCGTTGACGTTATAGCCTTCGGCCTCGGCACGGGTAAGGCCACTGTTTTCCATCTCAGCCATCTGCTGGATGTCCTCCATCTGGATGTCGTCGCTACATGCTGTGAAAGCGAATGTTGTACCTGCGGTAAGGGTGCTCATGAGCGCCAGCTTTACCAAATTCTTCTTTGTTGTCATAACTGTAATTTTTTTAATTGTTTATACTTATTTATTATTTAATTCTCTTTTTTGTTTTTGGGGTTGCCCTTTTTGGGTTTCAGTCAGGGCGGAGACTGATGTAGTAAGCACTCAAGGTGCTGATTATTACGCCTTTATGTTTTGTTTGTGTCAGTAAGTCAAAGAGCGATATCATTTCTGATTTCTGATGCAAAGTTATGACGGATTTTGATTGATTCCAAGAAATTTTGTGTTTTTCGCTCGCAGTTGTTGCGACAGAAGGGGGTGTTTTGTGACATATCGGCGGGGACATTGACACAGTTGTCGCATCCCCCCCTGTTACATCCGTAAATTCTTCCGAAGTTTCCGGAAAAACTTCCGAAGCACTCAAGAACTCTGTCTTGGGTGTTTTTTTTATGCCTACCTTTGTATTGTCAAAGCTGTGGCGGCGAGAAAGACCGGTCCTCTGACCGCCCGGCAGACAAACTTAAGAAAATCTATTGAAGAAATGAACAAACAGTTGATTAAGAAATTCAAGAAGTATCTCGAATCGAAGAGTGCTTTCTACATTTACCTGAAGATGTACCGCGACCGTCGTCTGTCGATCAATCCCGCCAGTCTGGAGGAGTATCTCCGTCAGACAAAGCCCCAGCTGGCCATTCCCGGTGCCTTCGTCTATCCCAAGCCCGAAGTCAGCATCTACGACTGCGACTACTGGCTGGCCCTGCACGAGGGTTGGATGGAGCTGCTCGATACGATCAAGGAGGAGGAGATGGACGATATGCTGCTCAGCGACATTGATTTCCTCGACGTTGAGAAGCGCTGCTCTGTGGGTCTGGGCAAGGACAAGGCCTCGCTCAACCTCCGTAGCGGTAACCGCCTGACATTTAATCAGGAACACACCAAGAAGATTGTTGAAAGCGGATTGAAGCTGGTGTCTCTGGGCACATCGCGCACCACTGGCGACGTGCTCCTCATGGTGAGCAACCAGCGTGGCATCACCTATACCGTGACCGAGATGTCGCGCAAGCGTACCGGCCACAATGTGGTGGTGGGTTCTAAGGACTTTTGCGAGAAACTCTCTCGTCTGCTCGACATCGACGCCGACTACACCATCCTCCAGTGCGAGCTGGTGGGTCAGAACGTCAGAATGATACTTTTTAGAATCACCCTTTAAATGCTGTGACCTATGACAACAAAGAAAAAGACCATCGCTACCGACGACACGTTTGTGAACCGTCCGCTGGGTAAGCCCGATGAGACTGTCCGTGGCCGTCTGCTGAAATGGAACGGCTCCGACTACGTGGCCTTCGAGCCCCAGAAGTCGAAGGATACACCCGCCCGTACTGTAATAAAGGAACAGAAAGGCGGTACCTACTATCGCAATGAAGGCGAGAACACCAACTCGTACTCCCTCCACCTGAATGTTGACGGCACGGAGAGCGATCCTGCCGCCGTGCTGCTCGACAAGGCCCTCGCCATCCTGAAGCCCTATCTGAAGGACGAGCCCAGGATCGAGGTGCGCAACTTCCTCGAGGACATGCCCGGTCTGCAGGTGTGGCAACGCAAGAAGAAGGGCCAGCTCTGTGCCTTCATCACCATCGAGACCACGCTGCCCAAGGAACAGATGTCGGGACGCTTGTTCCGTCTCTGCTCTGAGATCAACAAAATCATCGACTCTAACAAATTCTAATTATGGCATACAGTTATCAGAAATCATTTTTCGAACCGACACAGGACGTGAGCCATGACCTGCTCATAGGTCTGCTCCGTGACCACAACAACGCCCATAAGGTGGACCTTATCCGCCAGATCAAGGCCACCGCCGCCACCCGCGACTGGACCGTGGAGAAAGAGTACCAACAGTGGTTTCAGCAGTTGAAGGCCAAGCAGCGCCAGACCTTAGAGGGTAAGACTTCTGAGGAGCTGGCCCTGGCCTGGGCCGACGGTCTGAAGCGCAGTCTCTCGCTGGTGATCTTCGTGGGCAATTTCGACGAGACGCTGAGCAATCCCCGTCAGAAGCCCGGCGAGGCCAAGAAGGCACCCAAGGTGGGTCGCTGGCGTAAGAAGGAGGGTCTGCGTCTGAACGGCCTCTGTGTGATGGACCTCGACCATGTGGTCAGCAGTCACAACCCCGACGATGTGCGCCAGTGGTGGCAGCAGGTTTCCGCCCATCTCGACCTGATGGAACTGGGTATCAAGATGGTGTATATCTCTGCCTCGGGCGACGGCGTGAAGGTGGTGTTCAAGGCTCGCATGGAGTGGGGTAACCTCATCGACAACCAGCACCGCATGGCCGAATTGCTGGGCGTTGCGCAGTTCATCGACGAGAAGTGTAAGGATGGTTCCCGCGGTCACTTCATCACCAAAGAGGAGGATGTGATCTTCCTCGACGAGACCAACTTCTATGACTACTACCTCGAGGCCTTCGACCAGAAATGGACTCCCGAGTATCGTCAGGGCCACACCCAGCCCACAAAGGACACAGAAGGGTCAGGCACTTTTGTGACATCGGAAGCGACATCACAGGAAATGCCAGACTCCTCAGTGGCCTTGAACTACTGCGGTATTCCCATCGAGAAGATCATCGAGGCCTGGCTGGGAGGCAAGGTGCCTAAGGAGGGCAGCCGCCACGATACGATGCGCAATCTGTCGAAGGATATCCGCTATTGTCTCGACAACACTCCTGCCAAGATCATGAAGGCCTTCGAGAGCCAGGCGTGGATTCAGGATCTGATTGCCGAGGGCGACCCCGTGGAGGCCACCGTCGAGGGTGCCTGCAAACAGAAGTACTACAACCAGAAGCCCATCAAGCTGAAGGAGGCCCTGATCGCTGCCGGTTTCAAGGGCGATAACGTAGATACTGAGGACACCGAGAACCAGATCCATCCGCTCTTTGGTGAACTGCAGGCATGGGGTGAGCAGATCCAGGAGTTGTTCGACGTCTATCCTTGTCTGCGTGAGATCTGTCAGGGTCTGCGTGTGACGGCCTATCCCTGTGCCCTCTTTGTGGGTGCCGCCTTCCTGGGCACCGACATGACCCGCACGTGGTATTACTACTATCACCGTCCCGAAGAGGAGCGCCGTCTGAACTACTGCATCTACATCATCGGTGACCCCGCCGTTGGAAAATCTTTTGCCACCCGTCTTTACAAGCATCTGGCTGCCCCGCTCATTGCCGCCGACAAGATGAGCAATGACGCCATCAACCGCTATAAGAAGGCCTTGAAGGAGCGTGGCACCAGCACCAAGGAGCAGAAGAAAGAAGCGCTGAAACAGCCTGAGGTGATTGTCCGTGTGCATGGCGCCCGTACCGCCAATGGTGTGTTTATCGAGGACATGAACCGTGCCGTGGAACTGGTGGGCGACAAGGAGATACACCTCCATCTGCTCAGCTTCGACTCAGAGCTCGACTCCTCGACCTGTGCCTCAAAGGGTGGTCAGTGGATCGACAAGAGTACCATGGAGCTGAAAGCTTTCCACAACGAGGAGGACAATCAGCAGTATAAGCACGTGGACTCCGTGACCGGACCCTTTGACGTCTACTGGAACTATATCTACACCGGTACACCCCTCTCGCTGAAGAGAAAGGTGACTGAGGCCAACTTCGGCAGCGGTCTCTCCACCCGTCTGGCCTGCATCCCTATGCCCGGCTCCAACTTCGAGATGATGCCCCTGGAGCGCCACAGCCATGTGGACCACAACGCCGAGGAGATGATGAAGACCTGGGCCTACCGTCTGGACCGTGTGAGCGGAGAACTGCCCGTGTGGCCGTTGGTAGAGGATATCTGGGCCTGGACGCGCGACCGTCTGCTGCTGGCGAAGATCGATCAGGACAAGGCCGACGAGCTGCTGATCATGCGTGTGGGCTACTACGGCATCGGCATTGCCACACCGTTTATCCTCATGCGTCATTGGGAGGAGTGGGAGAATAGCAAGACCTTCACCATCGACGAGCAGGACAGGGCTCTTTGTCAGCTGGTGTTGAACATCCAGTACCACACGCAGCACTATTTCTTCGGTCGCTATGCCCGTCAGTATTTCGACAACATGGAGAACGAGGCCAACAACAACCGTCGTCGCCGTGGTCGTACGAAGATTGCCTTCGACCATCTGCCCGGGACATTTAAGCTGGAAGATGTGGTGAACGGTTTCGGCACCTCCGTCGAGAATGCCCGCGTCATCGTGTGCCGTCTGGTCAAGGACAAATGCATCGAGCGTCTGGAAGATGGCAGCTACCGTAAAATGTGCATCGATTTGTAATCCCTCCCATCATATTTCATTATTTCATAATTTCATAAAGGTTTTTTGATATGAACAATCCGAATTTCAATCCCAACATGAAACTCTCCGAGCACTTTAAGCTCGGGGAGTTGACCAAGACGAGTTACATCACGGCCGACGGAAATATCCCCAGCCAGACGGCCATCGAAAACCTCCGTCGGTTATGCGTCGACTGGCTGGAGGACCTGCGCTATATCTATGGCATGATGTATGGCGACGGCGACGTGCCCCTGATTATTTCCAGTGGTTACCGCTCAGCAGAGGTCAACCGTTTGTGCGGCGGTGCAGTGGGCTCCAATCATCTCACAGGCTGTGCCGTGGACATCTGCTGCCTCGGCCCCGAGCAGATGATACGCTATGGCCACATCCTCCTCGACCTCTCCGATGAGAAATCTCACAAAGAGGACCGGAAAACTTACAAAAAAGACGATCCATCCTGTGAGAATTTCGACGAGATCATCTTTGAGAAGCGCGGCACCACTTATTGGCTCCACTTCGCGGTGCGTCCGAAAGACAATCGTAGGAAGATTCTATTCGACTGTAGGTAAATAAAATAATCCCCGCTCAGCTTTGAGCGGGGATCATTGTTTATTGATAGTCCTTTTCTGTTAGCAGGATATCGAGATAGGTGGTCTGCGGATTTTTCTCGGAATAGTAGATATAACGGAAGTTATAACCAGCCTCTTTATAAGCCATGAGCTGAGTGGTGTTCTTGAGCGCGTTCTTCAGGGCGTCGCGGGCCTGATCCTTGGGATAGGCATCAGGACGGTCGGAAGCTCCCGTGAGCTTATAATAATAATGTATGGTGTGCGAGGCACGATCGAAGGTCATGCTGTCGACAATCATATCCTGCGCTATGGCCGAGGGGCACTTCCGTTTTGTAAACTCAACACACTCTCTGGCACATTTGTCTTCGAGTGACTCCTGACAGGCACCCAAAATGAGGGTTGCCAGCACAAATAGTATTACTTTTTTCATAACGAATGTAATTTTTCGGTGCAAAGATACATAAAAAAAGCAAAAATATTGGAGATACGACAGAAAATTTGTAACTTTGCATCTCAAACTACAAGTTTATTAATGAATCATATCAGAAATTTCTGTATCATTGCACATATAGACCACGGTAAGTCGACACTGGCTGACCGCATGCTGGAATTTACCAAGACCATTCAAGTGACTGAGGGACAGATGCTTGACGATATGGACTTGGAGCGTGAGCGTGGTATCACCATCAAGAGCCACGCCATACAGATGGAATATATGCACAATGGCGAAAAATATATCCTTAATTTGATCGATACGCCGGGACATGTGGACTTCTCTTACGAGGTGTCGCGTTCGATAGCTGCCTGTGAGGGTGCACTGTTGGTGGTGGATGCCACACAGGGCGTTCAGGCGCAGACCATTTCAAACCTCTACATGGCCATTGACCATAATCTGGAGATTATCCCCGTGATCAATAAGATTGATATGCCTTCGGCTATGCCCGACGAGGTGGAGGATGAGATTGTGGACCTGATTGGTTGTGACCGTTCGGACATCCTGCGTGCCTCAGGTAAAACGGGCGAGGGAATAGAACAGGTGCTCGATGCCATCGTGGAGCGTATCCCGCATCCCGAGGGTGATGAGACGGCTCCCTTGCAGGCGCTGATCTTCGACTCTGTGTTCAACTCGTTCCGAGGTATCATTGCCTATTTCAAGATTGTGAACGGTGTGATCCGTCAGGGCGACCTTGTGAAATTCTTCAATACCGGCATGGAATATGATGCCGACGAGATCGGTGTGTTGAAGATGGACATGATTCCCCGTAAGGAACTGCGTACGGGCGATGTGGGCTATATTATTTCGGGTATTAAGAATTCGAAGGAGGTGAAGGTGGGTGATACCATCACGCATGTGGCCACACCCTGTAAGGCAGCCATCGAGGGTTTCCAGGAGGTGAAGCCCATGGTGTTTGCGGGTGTCTATCCCATTGATCCTACGGACTACGAGAACCTGCGTGCCTCGCTCGAGAAGTTGCAGTTGAACGATGCCTCGCTCACGTTCACACCGGAGAGTTCTGTGGCCCTCGGCTTTGGCTTCCGTTGCGGATTCTTAGGACTGCTGCACATGGAGATTATTCAGGAGCGTCTGGACCGCGAGTTTGACATGGACGTCATTACCACCGTGCCCAACGTATCGTATATGTGCTATACCAAGCAGGGTGAGGTGAAGGAGGTGCATAATCCCTCGGGACTGCCAGATCTGACACTTGTAGACCATATTGAGGAACCCTATATCCGTGCCTCTATCATTACGGCTGCCGATTATATCGGACCGATCATGACGCTCTGTTTGGACAAACGTGGCGAATTGATTGACCAGCAATATGTGAGCGGTAATCGTGTGGAGATTCATTTCATGTTGCCTCTGGGTGAAATCGTGATTGACTTCTATGACAAGCTGAAGTCTATCTCCAAAGGTTACGCCTCATTCGACTACCATATTGACGGGTTCCGTCCGTCGAAACTGGCCAAGCTTGACATCCTGCTGAATGGTGAGCCTGTGGATGCGCTCTCAACGCTTACCCATCAGGATAATGCTGTAACGTTTGGTCGTAGGATGTGTGAGAAACTCAAGGAGCTGATTCCGCGTCAGCAGTTTGATATCGCTATTCAGGCTGCCATCGGTGCGAAGATCATTGCCCGTGAGACGGTGAAGCAGGTGCGTAAGGATGTGACAGCGAAGTGTTATGGCGGTGACGTGTCGCGTAAACGTAAGCTGTTGGAGAAGCAGAAGCGTGGTAAGAAGCGCATGAAGCAGATTGGTAACGTGGAGGTGCCTCAGAAGGCCTTCCTCGCAGTGTTGAAATTGGACTAATAACATATATTTATTGATAGTAAGACCTATGGCTAATATTAGTATTACTTCGAGAGACGTTGCCCGCGAGTTGGCTCGTCGATACAGTACAATGACCCATGAGGAGCTTGATATGCTGGAAAGCATTCTCGTGCCCATGAAATACGCGAAGAACGAGATGATTCTCCGTGAAGGAGAGACCTGTACCAATATCTATTGGGTTGTGAAGGGTCTCGTACGTCAGTTCTATTATAAGAACGGTAAGGAAGTGACAGAGTATATGGCTACCGAGAGCTCGATTGTGATGTGTATCGAGAGCCTGTTCATGGAACAGCCAACACACCTGCAGATTAAGGCTATTGAGCCCTCTGTACTCATTGCCTTACCCAAGGCAGACTTAGAGGCTGTTGCCATGAAGAGCGTCAACATACAGATTCTTTATCGAAAGATTCTTGAAGAATCGCTCATTCTGTCGCAGGTTCATGCCGATATGCTGCGCTTTGAGAGTGCACAGGACCGTTATCAGAAACTGATTAAGCGTCAGCCGCAGTTGGTGCTTCGTGCACCGTTGGTTTATATCGCCAGCTATCTGCAAATGACGCCCGAGACACTATCGCGCGTGCGTACTGCTGCGCTGATGGAAAATAAATAAACTGCAAACCGGAAATGGTATATAGTTTAAAGGTAAATTGTTAAAAAGGGTAACATGATGGCTCTCCGTAATGGAGAGCCTTTTTTATTGTTTTTCGAGGTAGATGTAGTGATCAATGCACCGTGGCAATTCGTTTTCGTAATGTGTGACATAGATGAGTGTGCAGTCGGGATTGTCATACATATAACGGTCGACGACAGCCTTTACCAGATTGCGGTTGCATAGGTCCAGTCCATGAAGCGGTTCGTCGAGAATCAGCAAGTCTGGACATTTGACGAATGCGCGAGCCAGCAAAACCAGTCGTTGCTCACCACTCGACATTTCGAGGAAATTGCGATCAGCCAGATGCCCGATGTCGAACACGTTCATCCATTCTATACATTGGTCTTTCTCCTTCTGGGTCGGTGTGAAGTAAAGCCCTATGGTATCTTTCAGTCCACTGGCCACAATCTGTAGGGCTGGGATGTTCTGTTTGTAGCTTCGATGCATCTCTGGCGATATGTAGCCAATACGCTTCTTGATGTCCCAGATGCTCTCACCGGAGCCACGCTTGTGCCCGAACAATGAGATATTGCAGGCATAGCTTTGCGGATTGTCGGCACAGACGAGTGAGAGTAGGGTAGACTTGCCTGATCCATTCTGACCTGAAAGTGCCCAATGCTCACCCTTCAGCACCACCCAGTTTAAATCCTTCAGAATGGTTCGTTCACCGTAGCGGATGGTTACGTGATTGAAACTGATAACCTGTTGGGGTATCGGTGGCAGGGGCGATACATCCTTTACTTGGATGGCATGCGGACAATGATCGATCTGGAAATCGGTTTTTACCTTGATATCGGGAACCATGCGGAGTTTGTCTAATTTGACGACGCGTGTAATGAACTCCGGTATTTCGTCCATCTTCGAAAGTACCAGTATGATCTGCATGCCTTGTTCCTCAGCAAGCATCTTGAGGAGCTCTTTCACTTGGTCTCTCGTTTCCGCATCCAGTCCGATGAAGGGATTTTCTATGATCAGTACCTTGGGGTTGGTAAACAGATTGGCTGCAAGTTTGTATTTGCGAAGTTCACCACTACTCAATAGTATGATGTACTTATCAAGCAGATTTTCGAGGTGGAAAAGCTGATAGAGGTTTTTCTGGAATTTCCGGCGCTCAGGCGTATCTTCACCAGTTAACAGGAATGCCTCTTCGAGCTTCTGGCCAACGGTGGGCGTTTCTTCGTCGATCTCCATCTGGTTCCAACGCTGTTGGAGGAAATAGGTGCGATCGTTGTCACCACCGTAGGTATCGCGGAAGGTGATATGCTTGAGGTTGTTGTATGGCTCGTCGAAGGCATAGCTGATCATGCCGGGGAATACCGGATGTCGGCCTGTGATCATATCTACAAGCATGGATTTTCCTGCTCCGTTGCGACCAATAATAGCGATGTGTTCTCCTTCGTTGAGTGTGAAGTTAACGGGTTCTGCCAACGACCATTCCGCTTTTCTGGCACGTGCGTTGATCATCTCAATCGTCTTCATTCTTTGTCTTGCGTTTTGAAACTTTTTCTTTGTTCTTGTTTATAAAATCTTTCCATCCACGGTATTTTACCTCGCTCTCGGGACGCCCCATCTGCAGATAGTGGCAATAGGCAGCAGCAAGGGCATCGGTGGCATCCATGAATTTCGACATCTCTTCGTTGGGTATCTTCAGCAACCGCTGTAGCATGCCTGCCACCTGTTCCTTTGCGGCATTACCATTACCCGTGATGGCCATTTTGATTTTCATGGGCGCATATTCGTGAATGGGCACCCCGTGGTGGATGGCGGCAGCGATGGCTGTGCCCTGCGCGCGACCAAGTTTGAGCATCGACTGTACGTTCTTACCGAAGAAAGGGGCCTCGATGGCCATCTCGTCGGGCAGGAAGCCATCGATGATGCTGGTTACACGTTCGAAGATATGTCCGAGCTTCAGATAGGCGTCAGGAAACTTTCGCAGGTCGATGACACCCATTGTCATCATCTGCGCCTTACCGTCTACCACCTTCAACAGGCCATATCCCATCAGGTTGGTTCCAGGGTCGATACCCAAAATGACTTTTTCCATTCAGCCTGCAAAGGTACAAAAAACCAATAGAAAAGCCAAATGAATGAGCAAAAAAACTTATCGGCGACCTAGAGCAGGAGGCTGCCTATCTGGAAGACGAGTGCGGATGTGATCCAGGCAACGACGGTGGTGTAGGAGGCTGCAAACAGCGCCCAGCGCCACGAGCCCGTCTCGTTCTTGATGGCAACGATGGTGGCTACGCAGGGGAAATATAATAATATAAATATAAGGTACGCGTAAGCCGCCATCGGCGTGATGCCCTCACGCAGCATCGCCTGGCGCAGACGGGTGTATTTCTCCGAGTCTTCTGAGAACTCTGTGTCTTCCGAGAACTCGTCGTCGTCATCATTATCGTTGTCAAGCTCATCATCGCCTGAATAGAGCACACCTATCGACGAGGCCACAATCTCCTTTGCACCGACACCCGCGAGCAACGAGACATCGAGTTTCCAGTTGAAGCCCTGTGGGGAGAATACGGGCTCGATGGCCTTACCCATGCGTCCGATGTAACTCTGCTCCTGCTGTTGTGCGTGAGGCAGATCGTCATTGTGTGGGAAGTAGCCGAGCGCCCACACGATAATCGATGCCACAAGGATGATACCACCCATCTTTTTCAGATATTCCTTACCCTTCTCCCAGGTATGGCGCCAGATGGCTTTCGGTGTGGGCCAGCGGTAGGGTGGCAGTTCCATTACAAACGGGGTGTCCTCGCCTTTGATAACCAGCGACGAGAAGATCTTGCTGACGATAATCGACATTGCGATGCCCACAGCATAGAGCGACAACAGCACCCACGAACGGTAGGCCACGGAGAAGAACGTGCCAGCAATCATGATATAGATGGGCAGTCGCGCTGAGCAACTCATAAACGGCAGGATCATCATGGTGATAATCCTCGAACGTCGGCTCTCGATGGTGCGTGTGGCCATTACAGCGGGCACATTGCAGCCAAAGCCCATGATAAGCGGAATGAACGACTTGCCGTGCAGTCCCATCTTGTGCATCAGCTTGTCCATAATAAACGCAGCGCGCGCCATATAGCCCGAATCCTCCATCAGCGAGATGAAGAAATAGAGAATCAATATCTGTGGCAGGAAGACAATCACCGAGCCTACACCGCCAATGACACCGTCGACAAGCATGGCCTTCAACGGTCCTTCTGGTATGCCGTCGCTGATCTTCTCGCCCAGCCAGGCTACGGCTTCCTCAATCCAGTCCATCGGATACTGGCCAAGGGTGAACGTTACCTCAAACATCACGTAAAGGATGAGGAAGAAGATGGGGAAACCGATGTATTTGTTCGACAGCACGCCATCGATGCGATGGGTCATGCGGTAGGTATCCTCCTTAGTGCCTGTCTTGTAGCCTGCCTCCGTCAGCGCACCATTGATGAAACCATATTTGGCGTCCATGATGGCGGTCTCAGAGTCGTTGCCCGTCTCTTCCTTTACACGGGCAGAGGCCTTATCGCGGGCATTTGTCAGGTTGTGGAAATCGTGCATGCGCTGCTCACCAGCCATGTGCTTGCCCAGATAGTCGAGAACTTGAGAATCGTGTTCCAACAGTTTCAGCGCCAGATAACGGGTGGAGTAGTGCTGGGTGATATGCTCATCGGCCTTCAGGTATTTCTGGATGTGGGCAATACCGTCCTCAATCTCGTGTCCGTAGTTGATATGCAGGTGGCGCGAGGCCTTGTTGGTGCCTTCATATACCTGGATGACAGCCTTGAAGAGTTCCTTTACACCCTCGCCGTTCTTAAACGAGGTGGGAACCATCGGCATACCGAAGAGACGACTCAGCACCTCGAGGTCGAGACGGTCACCACGACGCTCGAACTCATCGTACATATTCAGGGCGCAGACCATGCGGATGTTCATATCCACGAGTTGCGTGGTGAGATAGAGATTGCGTTCGAGATTCGAGGCGTCGATAACGTTGATCACCACGTCGGGCATCTTCTCTGTCAGATGTTCGCGTACGTAAAGTTCCTCTGGCGAGTAGCAGCTGAGCGAGTAGGTGCCAGGCAGGTCGGTGAGGTTGAACTCATAGCCGAACATCGAGGCATGGGCTTCGGTGGCATCGACAGTCACACCACTGTAGTTGCCCACATGTCCGTGAGCACCGCTGGCAAAGTTGAAGAGCGAGGTCTTGCCACAGTTGGGATTGCCCACGAGCGCCACGTTGATGGTACGACGCTCCTTCATGGCTTCATGTCGGACGTAGTCATCTTCATGGATACGGTCGTTATCGGAGATAATAAACTGCGACGACTCGATGGGGGTGTCGGCAGAGACCACCTCAATCATATCGGCCTCCTGATGTCTCAACGACACCTCGTAGCCCATCAGTTTATAGATGACGGGGTCCTGAAGTGGTGCGTTCTGCAGCACCTCGACCTCCTTGCCCTTGATGAAGCCCATCTCGATGATGCGTTTGCGGAATCCACCGTGTCCCAGCACCTTTACGATGATGCCTTTTTCGCCTGTCTTTAACTCAGATAGTTTCATGACCTTTTTGTTTTCTGCTGCAAAGTTACACAAAAATTTCTTGCAATCGGGTTGCAATTTGCATTCTTTTCAAAAAAATACCTACTTATGATGATAATAAAAGTTAATTGTGCGCTAACAAATTAAACATTTGTCAATTATTGTGTCTAATATGGTATATGAACCAACGCAGCACTATAACCATTTTAATTGCATTCTTTTTGAGCATACTCACAGCAGCAGCCCAAAGAGATGGTTTGTCAGGTCGTGTTATCGACAAGGAAGACAACTCGCCCATGGCAAAGAGTACTATTCAACTTTATCGTCTTACACAGAAGACAGGTGGCAAACTCGATACGACCTTCGTGAGCGGTGTGCTCTCGGATGACAATGGCCGCTTTACATTTAATAATGTGTCGGCAGGTCAGTATCTGGTGAAAGTAACCTTCCTTGGCTACAAGCACTACTATCGTGCAGTCAACAAGGAACGGGGTAGGGACCTCGCTGTAGGTACTATCGCGATGGAAGCCAGTTCTGTGCAACTCGACGAAGCAGTGATTACCGCCAATCTGCCGAAGATGGTGATCCGCGACGATACGGTGGTGTATAATGCTGATGCTTTCCGTGTACCAGAAGGTTCGGTCATCGAAGCACTGGTGGAGGCCCTCCCAGGTGCAAAGATCGACGACGATGGCAAGATCAGTATCAATGGTAAGGAAGTGCGTAAGTTCAAGCTCGACGGTCGCGACTTCATGACGGGTAATAACGATGCCGTGATGAAGAACCTGCCCTCGTATGTAATCGATCAGGTAAAGGCCTACGACGATAAGAGCGACTTGTCGCGTATGACGGGTATCGACGATGGTAATGATGACTTCACACTCGAGTTCGTCACCAAGCGCAGTGCCCGCAACGGTATACAGGCTAATCCAGATTTGGGCTATGGTACCGACAATCGCTATGGTTTGCGTCTGACAGCAATGAAACCCTTCGGTGCGATGCGCTACACCCTGATGGCCAATGCCAATAACGTGAACGACCGTAATTTCTCGGGACGTGGTGGACGTGGACGAGGCAATAACCAGGGTCAGCGAGAGACCAAGACAGCAGCCCTCGACGCCAGCTACGAAAGTAAGCGAAAACGGAATGGCAATCAAGTGCGTTGGAGCGGACGTGTGACATGGAACCGCAATGATGCTGACAACTGGAACCGTTCGGCTTCGGAGAACTTCGTCCAGACCCGTGGCGGTGCTTTCTCGAATAGCATCAGCCAGAGTTACTCGCGCAACAATAGTTGGACGGGCAACATGAACCTGCAATGGAGCATCGACACGCTGACCACCTTGTCGTTCCGTCCTGATATAAGCTTCTCTACGAACGACAGTCGTTCCTATAATACCAATGCCTCGTTCAACGCCAATCCTTTCGATTACGTCGAGGATGCCCTGAGCGAAAAGAGCATTTCACTCTTGAACGAAAAGGGCCTCGTTGTCAACAACCGCCAGGGTAAGTCGCTCGGCTATGGCTCCAACAAGAATGCCAGCGCACAGTTGCAGCTTAACCGTCGCATCGGAACGAAAGGTCGAAACATTTCCATCAGCGGAAACATCAACTATCGTGACGGCTCTAACAAGAACGCCAACCTCTCGGCTGTGCACCTTTTCCAACAGAAAGACCGTTTCGGCAACGACTCCACCTATCAGACTAACCGCTACACGCTGTCGCCTACCGACAACTTCAGCTACCAGATAGGCTTAACTTATACTGAGCCGCTCTTTAATTTCAAACCGAAACCCGTTGAGGTCGACTCTACACAACCGCAGCAGCGCGGCCCCTTTGGCAATCGCAACCGCGTGCGCTCGTTTGGTGCTCAGGGCGTCTTCCTGCAGTTGAACTATCGCTATAACTACAGTCATCAGAAGAGCGACCCCTCGACTTACGACTTCCCTGCAGTCTATACCGACGAGGCCTTTGCTGAAGTGCTCAATGAATACCGTGAGTGGGGACGCCTGTTCGGTTACCTTGACAATCCCTATGAGAGCTATCTCTCGAAGGATCTGAGTCGTTTCTCCGAGCGTACGGAGCATAACCAGAATATCGACGTACAGCTACGTATGGTGCGCGAGAAACTGAATATGAATGTCGGTATTAACATCCAGCCACAGAAGTCGCACTTCATCCAGCAGTATCTGGGACGTCCTGTGGATACTGTCAGAACTATCACTAATGTATCGCCTACGCTGAATATGCGTTACCGTTTCAATCAGCAGACCAATCTCCAGATTCAGTTCCGCGGACAGTCGCAGCAGCCACAGATTACCCAGTTGCTCGAAATTTACGACGATACAAACCCACTGAATATCTCGACGGGTAACGCAGGTCTGAAACCTTCGTTCAACTCGAACCTCAGCTTTAACTTCCAGATGCAGCGACAGCAGAAGCTCGTGACCGACAGTATGGGATTCACTGTGCCCAAGAATCAGGCTCACTGGAGTTTCACTTCCAATGGTGGATGGCAGATTACCAGCAACTCTATAGGTAATATCGTGACCTATAATGAAACCACTGGTGGACGTATATCGAAACCAGAGAATATCAACGGTAACTGGAGTGCCAACCTTGGTATGTCGTTTAATATCGGACTCGACACGCTGAATCGCTGGGACGTGAGCGGCTCCGTCAACGGACGCTACGATCATCGCGTAGGTTATGTCAACCTGAACCGTACGGCTGTGCCCGACCGCAATGTGACGCATACCTATAATCTCTCGCCCGAATTGCGGCTTAGTTATCGCGTCAGGATGTTCAGCTTCTCGCTCAACGGTCGTGCGACGTATGCCCGCACTGAGAACCGTCTGCAAGCCACGAATAATCTGACTACATGGAATTTCCAGTATGGTGGTAACACAAATATCCGCCTGCCCTGGGGTATGGAACTGGCAACGGATTTCCACATGTATAGCAAGCGCGGCTATACTGATGAGACAATGAATACCAATGAACTGTTGTGGAACGCCCAACTCTCACAGGGATTCCTGCGCGGAAAACCACTTACCGTCATGTTGCAGTGGTATGACATTCTGCATCAGCAGACTAACCTGACGACGAACGTGACGGCCAATGGCTGGACCGATCGTGAGGTGAATGCCATCACGAGTTATGCCATGCTGCACGTGAGTTACCGCATGAACTTCTTCGGTGGACGTAATGGTCGCGGTGGTTTTGGCCAGCGAGGCGGTCGTAGAGGAGACGATGGACCTGGTGGCGGATTCCAAGAGGGCGGCCGTGGTGGTGGCTTCCCGGGTGGTGGAGGTCCTGGTGGTGGCTTTGGCGGCGGCTTCGGAGGTGGCTTCGGAGGCGGTGGTCGCAGATAAGCCGTTATTATTTATCCGATTCGATAATTTCGGCAGGGAGAATAGGCTGGAATTTGAAGTCGTTCTCAGTAATGTAACGAACATCATAGCGGCCTGCATTCTTCTCCGTGTAGAGTTTGCGCATCTTGACGTACTTCTTCTCAGCCTTCTTACGTGTGAGTCCAAAGGATACGATACATGTACGGTTGGGCATGTTAAGTTTTTCAGTAAAATAATAGCGCAGTTGGTCGGAATATGATTCACGATCTTTCAAGAACTTGTTTTTCGTGATGGTTACATTCTCTATTTCCTGAATATCTGTGAAATAGACCACAGAATCGGTGAAGTTGGCTACGAAGCCAAAGAGATATGCCTTAGTGGTCTCGGGCTTCTTGGCCGCATGAGTAGGCATGAAAGCCATCAGGACGATGGCTAGAGCTAAGTATTTGAGATATTTCATTATCCTAAAAATGTTTTTAATATATGTTTCTTTGTACAAGTGCGTAGACGACGTATGGCTTTCTCCTTGATCTGACGGACGCGTTCACGGGTAAGACCGAACTTAACACCAATCTCTTCGAGGGTCATCTCGGGTTGGTTAATGCCATAAAAGGCCTCTATCACGCCACGTTCACGATCGTTGAGCACCTTGAGGGCATTATTGATTTCTGATTTCAGCGACTCCAGAAGGAGTGTACGGTCAGCCATCGGCGCATCGTCGTTAATAAGCACATCGAGCAGACTGTTATCTTCGCCATCAACAAAGGGCGCGTCGACAGATACGTGACGGGTGTTCACACTCATAGCCTCGTCGATCTTTTCTTCTGGCAGGTCTAATGACTCAGAGATTTCTTCGACAGACGGACGACGCTCATTCTCTTGTTCGAACTTATTCAACAATTTGTTGATCTTGTTGACAGAGCCCACTTGGTTAAGTGGAAGGCGGACTATACGACTCTGCTCTGCGATAGCCTGAAGAATACTCTGACGAATCCACCAAACGGCATAAGAAATGAACTTGAAGCCGCGCGTTTCATCAAATTTCTCTGCAGCCTTGATCAGTCCCACGTTCCCCTCGTTGATAAGGTCTGGTAGGGAGAGACCTTGGTTCTGGTATTGTTTGGCTACTGAAACAACGAATCGTAAATTGGCCTTGGTGAGGCGCTCAAGGGCTTTTTTGTCACCTTTGCGGATACGCTGTGCCAATTCCACTTCCTCTTCCACCGAGATCATCTCTTCTTTACCTATCTCCTGCAGGTATTTGTCAAGAGCTTCACTTTCTCGGTTTGTGATTGATTTAGTGATTTTCAGTTGTCTCATGTTAATTGTCGTTTATAGTCAAGGTGCAAAGTTATGCCTTTTTTTTGACACAACCAAAAAAAAAGCCGCAATTTTTACTTTTGCGGCTCTTTTTTCCAATTATTCACGATTAACTAATCACGATTCACTCATTTATTCGTCCTCGAGTGGTACGGCGAAATAGCCCTTCTTACCTGTCGGATAGATACCCTGGATGTAAAGAACAGGTTCCGTTGACTTGTTAGCATCCTTGACAATCTTCTGCAGATCCTCAATGGTCTTCACGCTTTCGTCGTTGATGCGTTGGATGATGAAACCTTGAGGTACACCAGCATCCTTCAGACGGCCACCACTCACCTTGGTTACTTGTAGACCGTAGCCAATGTTGAACTGCTCTTTCTGAGCGTCGGTAAGCGGACGGAACTGTCCTCCGAGTACATCGATATCGGCATCTTTCACAACCTTTGTGTTACCCTTTTCATTCTTCAGGGTGAGGGTAGCGGTCTTCTTTGCCTTATTGCGTAGATAGTTGATGCTAATCTTGTCGCCAGGACGTTTCTGGGCGATGATGTTCTGTAACTCACCGAAGGTTTTCACTTTCTGACCGTCAATATGGGTAATGACATCACCTTCCTTCAGACCAGCATCAGCAGCAGCACCGTCGTCGATGACCTTAGCGATATAGATACCTTCCATCGTACCGAGGTCTACCTCATTACCCTTTTCCTTCTCGCTGTCAACATAAGCGTTCACGTCGGAACCTTGGATACCGATCATGGCACGCTGAACGGTACCATATTTCTTGATGTCCTCAACCACCTTATTCATAATTGTAGTAGGGATTGCAAAGCCATAACCGATATTTGATCCGGTTTGTGAGTAGATCATAGCGTTAATACCAATTAGGGCACCAGCGGTGTTCACAAGCGCACCACCAGAATTGCCTTGGTTGATAGCGGCGTCGGTCTGAATCATTGAAGATACACCTTGACCCATAGAACGGGCCTTGGCCGATACGATACCTGCTGTCACGGTGTTGTTAAGTCCCAGGGGATTACCTACTGCCAGCACCCATTCGCCAACCTTCACGTCGTCGCTGTTCGCAATTTGGATGGCGGGGAGATTCTTACCGTCAATTTTGATGAGGGCCAAGTCGGTCGTAGCATCAGCGCCAATAATTCGTGCAGAGTATTCCTTATTGTCGTTGAGGGTGACAAGCAGTTCATCAGCGCCATCAACTACGTGGTTGTTTGTCACGATATAACCATCGGTAGAGATGATTACTCCAGAGCCTGCAGCCACACGTTTGGGTGTCTCTACCTGACGCTGACGACGGCCACCATTGCCGTTGCCTCTTCCACGTCCGAAGAAGCCACCGAAGGGGTCAGAGAAGAAATCCTCAAAGGGGTCGGAGTACTCTACGGTCTGAACCTTTGAGTTCTGCGTGTTCTTGATATAAACCACTGATGGCAATGATTTTTCTGCAGCATAGGTCAGGTCAACAGGTTGGCCTGCTGCTACGTTTGCCACTACAGGAGTTTGATTAGGAGTAGTTGCAGCATTGGTCTTGGTGAAAGCTACAACAGAGAGTGCCAAAGCAACAACGCATACTGCCGGAGTTGCCACATTTACAATCTTCTTCATATTTGCATTCATTTTTGTTATGATTTAAAACTCGTTGATAATGTTGACTCTGAGCCTATGCTCGTGAATTCGAGTGCAAATATAGTAGACTTTTTTTGTATACTGACAAAATGTCACGAATATTTGTCCCAATTTAACACTTTTGCCATTTGGGTTAAAAGTTCTTTGCGTTTAACACTCTGAATGTTAAATGGTAGACAAAATTAAGTTTTGTCATATGCTTTAATTGTAAATATATAACTATATGTTATGGCCTAGAGGACAGGAAACCTTCTATGTTCTCGTAACGACGTTTCATCATGCGGTTGTAGATGTTACGAATCCAGATTGGATAGGTAAAGATGAAGGCTAAACCCAGTACACACATAAAGATGTAAGTGGCAGTGAGCCCCACTGTTAAATAGCCGATGCCAACAATCATACCAGGTATAATCATAGCAGCTAACTCAATGATAATCTGTATGCCATTTTCGAAGTTTCCTTTTCCCGTCATCTTCAGCTGCAAAGGAATGGTCTGTTTGTTATAGACTGCCAGTTGGAAGATGATAAAATGAATCAATCCTGCCACTAGGAACATATATCCAAATAACATGAGCAGCGTGAACTTACCTGTAAATACAGCTGGCAGCATGATGAGGAAAGGAATGATGAGTACCACGCAGTAAAACCAGTACTTTGCTTTGAGCAGCGACAGAATATTCTCGCGCTGGGTCATAAGCAGACTGATATAATTACCCTCCTGGCCCATAATCTTAATGAGAGCTGTCATACCATAGATGGCAAAACAATACAGACACCAGAAATTGGTCATCATAGGATTATCGTAGATATTACTATAGGCCACAATACTAGAGAACATAACCACCAACACAAGACTCATGATACAACGTTGCTTCATTGTCTTGTTTCTGAGATTCGACTTCAGTTCGATCTTCAGGTATTCGCCAATTATGCCAAAGCGATTGAAGAAGGCAAACTGTGAGACTTTCTTTAACTGTTTCTCCTTCTGCTTAGAAATCTCCTCGTAGACATACTTGAACTGTAAACGGCGGTTCAACATGAATAAACCACACAACAATAATAATACGATTGGGAGAAGCCACCAGGCAGTGTTAATCGACCGAATCACATCAAGGGTATGTTCGAAAGTCTTACTATTCAGCGTAATAAGTGATGGGATAAATGGTATGGCATAGAGTAGCAGACCAGGGATAATCCACAGCACATTGCGATTGATGAGTGTGCGGAAGAACAGATAAATCTGACTGTTGAGTATGATGAGCAGTTGTGCCAGCAGTAATACATAAAACACCTGAAGGAAAGTTGCGCCAGCGAAAAGCACAATGATGGCGAAGGGAATAAACAATCCCAGCCACAGGAAGTTGAAAGTGCTCAGATGGGAGGATATCAGGAAACACTCGATGGCCGAATAGCGGGATATCGGTAAGAGAATATAAGGCTTGACCATCATAGCGGGTGTTGTCTGGAAGATAAACCTCAGAAGGAAATCTATGGGCAAAATGATGATCATCGCGGTGATGAGTGTACCAGCCTCACCATCTGAAGACATTCCGATGATGATACCATACAGAATAAGGTAGAGCACGAACATCAGACCACCAAAGCCCATCAATACCTTGGCCCAACGATTCTGTTCGAAGGCCGGACTGCGACGATAGCTCAAGTTGACATTCTTACGTAAAAGCTTGTAAAGTTGAAGTTTGTTCATCGTAGATCAATGATTTCGGCCTTGGGAAAGTCCTTGGAATTAAACTGAAACAGATTATCGCTCAACGAAGCTGTCGTCAACTGGCTAATGATAATGGTACTCCACTTATCCTTCTGCTTCATCTTGACATGTGTAGGACGATAAGAGCTGCTGTCAACAATAATATACATCTCCTGAATCTTACGACTTTTATCAGTGGGTATCAGATGAACCTCATACGAATTCTCCACCTTCTTCGACGACAGTTTATAACCTTTCTTATAGATGTTGATGAAGTTGTAGGGATTAATAGCCTGCAACTGTGCCTCTGTAGGGTTGCTGATGTTCACCTCGTCGTTCCCCTTCATATAAGTCCATTGGGTCTTGCCATCAAACCAGATGGTGGCATCAGGCGTAGTTGCGTGGAATTTCTTGCCTTTGATGGCAATTTCACCATTGGTGTTTCCAAACTGTTTGCTAATCATCTGGAAATGGGCTCTCACACCACCAGGATTGCTCACTGTGGCAGCGGCTTTATCTAGAATGCGCTTGGCGCTTTCGGCATGCACTCCCACACAAAGCAGGAGCATCATGATAAGGGCAAAATGCTTTTTCATATCTTAATTAATTTAGTTTCTATTTGAGTGAGGCGAGCAGATTATTGAGGCTCATCTCATCTTGGATCATTACCTCGCGGGGTTTGGAGCCCATAGCGGCACCCACAACACCGGCCTTCTCCAACTGGTCCATCAGTCTGCCAGCACGGTTGTAGCCAATAGCGAATTTACGCTGGATGAGAGAGGTCGATCCGCTTTGGTTGATGACAATCAGACGGGCAGCGTCCTCAAAGAGCGGATCAAGATGTGCCATATCCACATCCTTATCGCCGCCATCACCAAAGTCTGCCTCGGGTGTATCGGGCTCAGGCAGTTCGAATGGCATGTTATAACTTTGCTGCGCAGCAATGAACTCATTGATACGTTCCACCTCAGGCGTGTCGACGAAGGCACACTGTATACGGATAGGTTCTGCGCCACCAAGATACAGCATATCACCCTTACCGATTAGTTGCTGGGCTCCTGTGCGGTCAAGAATGGTCTTCGAGTCGATACCCGCACTCACCTTGAAGGCGATACGGGCAGGGAAGTTGGCCTTGATGTTACCAGTGATAATGGTTGTTGTAGGACGTTGTGTGGCAATGATCATGTGGATACCTACGGCACGTGCCAGCTGGGCAATACGTGCTATCGGCATTTCAATCTCCTTACCAGCTGTCATGATCAGATCGCCAAACTCATCGATGACCACAACGATGTAAGGCATATAGCCGTGACCGCCACGAGGTGGAATCTTACGGTCGACGAATTTCTGGTTATACTCCTTGATATTCTTAGCACGTACCTCTTTCAGCAGGTCGTAACGTGTATCCATCAGTTTGCAGAGCGAGTTCAAGGTACGTACTACCTTGGTGACATCTGTGATGATAGGATCGGCATCCTCATCGGGCACCTTCGCTAGGAAGTGGTTGATCAGCGGGTTATAGATCGAGAACTCAACTTTCTTGGGGTCGACGAGTACGATCTTCAGTTCTGCAGGGTGCTTCTTATATAATAAAGAGGTAAGAATAGCATTCAGTCCGACAGATTTACCTTGACCAGTTGCACCAGCCACCAGCAGATGAGGTGCCTTGGCCAGATCAAACATAAACACCTCATTGGTAATAGTCTTACCTACTGCACAGGGCAGTTCCATCTGACTCTCCTGGAACTTCTTTGAGTTCAGGATGGATTCCATCGAAACGATCGAGGGTTTGGCATTCGGAACCTCGATACCGACCGTTCCTCTACCGGGCATTGGCGCAATGATACGGATACCGAGAGCCGAGAGACTCAGAGCGATGTCATCTTCCAGTGAGCGAATCTTCGTGATACGGACTCCCGGTGCGAGCGTAATTTCATAGAGTGTGATGGTAGGACCCACTGTAGCCTTAATACTGGCAATCTCCACACCAAAGGTACGCAGAACATCTACAATACGGTTTTTATTGGCGGTCTGCTCCGCCATATCGATATAAGGCTTTCCGTCGTTATCGTATTTCTTCAGTAGGTCGAGGGTGGGATAGCGGTAGTTCTCGAGATCCTTCTTGGGATCATATGGACCTTGAGCTTCCAAAACACCAAGGGTCTTGGAATCAGCCGTCTCTTCGCCGTCAGCCACCTCAACCTTCATATCTACATCTTCAATAGGTTTAATGGGTTTTATAGGCTTGACAGGCTCTTCTTCGTTCTGATTATAAACATCGTCTATCACTACGGTCTTACCGTCGGGTTTGAACTCAACGGTCTGTGTTGCGGGGTCATCAAAGACTGTCGGGTCTTCCTCTGTCTTTATCAGGTCCTCGTAGGAGTCCTTCGGTTCGTTGGGATCGTTGTTGGTAATCTTGAACTTTACCTTATCGATAAATTTTGAGGGATTCAGTATCTTGCGGATGATAAAGATGGTTTCAGCACTTAGATAAGTGAGGAAAGCGATTGCTGTCAATGCCAAGATCGCAGTCAGACCAGGTGCTCCCAGCAGGTTTTCGATGGCTTGTTGGATATATAGACCATGATCGCCACCAGGGTTATAGCAGGCATCACTGAAGAAGGGCGAGAGGAACTTAGAAAACGTAACAGAACTCCAGATCATCAGAATCATCAGCGCCATAAACCATTTCAACAGGTTTACGCGATAGGCTTTGATGAAATGGATGCTCACCAGAAAAAGGAAGATGGGAATTAAGAAGGCTGAGAGTCCGAAGCTACGCTTGATGAAATACCATGCTGCATAGGCTCCCACACTGCCACACGTGTTACTGAACTCATGATGCTCATTCATGATTTCTCCCTCGCGAGGTGCCTCTATCATGCTCTGATCGGCTGCTCCCGTCGTAAAATATGAAATGAAAGCCATTGTGAGATAGCCTGCCACAAGGAACAATAAAATGCCCACGAGAAAGCCTAACTTCTCATTTACAAAGAATTTTTTGAATCCTAATATATCTAAAAATCCGGATGGATGATTTTCCTTCTTTTCCCGCTTTTTCTTAACCATAATATGAATGCTTTCAAATTTTTTCTGCAAAAGTATAGTAAAAAACTCACATTTCATCATTTTTTCTCGATTTTTTATGTAATTTTGCACCTGATAATGAAAAAAATAATCTATAATAGGTTTAATAAAGCGTGGCTAGAGGATTTGCCAAAGGTGGTTTACAATGGAAAAATCATCGTGGTAAACTCTTCCCTCGAGGCTGAAAAAGCTGTCAACTACCTGTTGTCTATGTCTATTCTAGGTGTAGATACGGAAACGCGCCCTTCGTTTACGAAGAATCAGCATTATAAATGCTCCCTGCTTCAGGTGGCCACTCATCACAATTGCTTCTTGTTTCGCTTGAATCACATAGGAATGTCGCCTGCTATCATCCGTCTGTTGGAAGATACTAAAGTTCCCAAAGTGGGCCTTTCGTGGCATGATGACATCCACTCTTTGCAGGAACTGGGTAAGTTTACGCCTGGCAATTTCATCGATTTGCAACATCATATGAGTGAGATTGGTATCGAAGATCTCAGTCTTCAGAAGTTATATGCTAACCTTTTTGGTGAACGTATCAGTAAGGCAGAACGCCTTTCAAACTGGGAGCGCGACATCCTTCAGGAAAAGCAGATGATGTATGCTGCCATCGACGCATGGGCTTGTATCCAGCTTTACGAGGAATTGGTCCGACTGAAGACAAGCGGTGAGTATGAGCTCGTTGACGAACAAACAGAACTGGAGATAGAAGAAGATTTTAAGCTATATGAAGAACTTGCAGCTCAAAAGAGGTAAGGAAGAAAGCTTGTTACGTTTCCATCCTTGGGTTTTCTCTGGTGCCATCCAATCGGCGGATGAGGGCTTGGAAGATGGCGATCTGGTGCGTGTATTGAATTTCGAGGGACGTTTCATCGCTGTAGGACATTATCAGAAGGGTTCTATTGCCGTGCGTGTGCTGTCGTTCCGAGATGTGGCTATCGATGATGAATTCTGGTATTCACGTCTGTTGTCGGCCTTAAACATGCGCATTGCTATCGGACTAGCGGATCATCCTGACAACAATACTTACCGACTAGTACATGGCGAGGGTGACAACCTGCCAGGACTGGTTGTCGATATTTATGGCCAGACGGCTGTGATGCAGGCACATAGCATTGGCATGCACCTTGCCCGAGTCAGTATCGCCGAACAATTACAGAAGGTCATGCAGGGCCGCATTGAGAATGTCTACTATAAGAGCGAGACCACTCTGCCGTTTATGGACGAAATGGAGAACGGTTTTCTCATAGGGGGCGACAATAACAATACCGCTGTTGAGAATGGGCTGATGTTCTACGTCGACTGGCTTCGTGGTCAGAAAACAGGTTTCTTCGTTGACCAGCGTGAAAACCGCTCGCTGTTGGAGCAATTCGCAAAAGGCCGTAAGGTGTTGAATATGTTCTGTTATACAGGTGGTTTCTCTTTCTATGCGATGCGGGGCGGGGCAACACTCGTCCATTCTGTCGATAGCAGTGCGAAGGCAATAGAACTCACCAATAGAAATGTGCAGCTGAACTTCCCAGGTGATGCACGTCATCAGGCTTTTTGCGAGGATGCTTTCAAGTATCTGGAAAAGGCAGACAACCAATACGATCTCATTATCTTAGACCCGCCTGCCTTTGCCAAACACCGTGGAGCACTTCACAATGCTCTGAAGGGCTATACTCGTCTGAACAACAAGGCATTTCAGATAATCCAATCGGGGGGCATCCTGTTTACCTTCAGTTGCTCACAGGTGGTGAGCAAGGACCATTTCCGCAATGCCGTCTTTACTGCTGCTGCCCAGGCAGGCCGCAAGGTGCGTATCCTTCATCAGCTACATCAACCAGCTGATCATCCTATCAATATCTATCACCCAGAAGGTGAGTACTTGAAAGGCTTGGTCCTTTATGTTGAATAGGGTAGAGGCATATATCCGTAAAGAAGGTCTTCTCAATAAGGAAGGACTTTATATCGTAGCACTCAGTGGTGGCGCCGATAGTGTGGCACTCCTGTTGATTCTCAAACAGTTAGGCTATCGCATTGAGGCAGTTCATTGCAATTTCCGACTTCGTGGTGAGGAGTCTGACCGCGACGAAGCATTTGTCTGTCAGTTCTGTAAAGAACAGAATGTCCCAATCCATCGGGTACATTTCGACACTCGTTCCTATGCTGCCTTACATAAATTAAGCATTGAGATGGCGGCTCGTGAACTCCGTTATTCTTATTTTGAGCAACTGCGTCAGGACATCGGTGCTGATGCCATCTGTGTGGCTCATCATCGCGACGATGCGGTTGAAACCTTGCTGATGAACCTGATGAATGGTACAGGCATTCACGGTCTGACGGGTATCCGTTCTAAGAATGGTGCGATTGTGCGCCCACTCTTATGTCTGAGTCGTGCAGAGATCGAAGATTATCTCCATTCGATCCATCAATCCTATGTTACTGACTCTACCAATGCCATCGATGATGTACTGCGCAATAAAATCCGTCTCCATCTGATTCCGTTGATGCAACAGATTTTGCCGAAATCATCGGAGAATATAGCTAAAACGGCGGGTTATATGAAAGAGGTGGAGAAAATTGTTGATAATGCGATGAAAGCTACACTTTCTGACCTTGTAACGACGTTACAACCAGCTGTTGGTTCTGCTGATCAGCGCGAAGCCTATGGCGTCAAGATGGCTGACCTGAATGATTTGCCTTCTCCAGAGTGCTTTCTGTTCGAGTGGCTGCGACCTTTTGGCTTCACCTCTTCACAAATTCAGCAAATAGCCGGTAGCCTTGATGCACAATCGGGAAAGATCTTTCAAACTGCCTCTTATGTGCTCTATATCGACCGCAACGAGTTGGTGGTGGCACCTGTATATCAGCCTGTATCGCTTATGAAGATCCCGGAAGAAGGAGTTTATAAATACCAGGAGGATATCAAGTTTAGAATTTCTTCTGTTGATGATTTAACGATTTCGAAATCAGACAATTGTGCCACTATTGATAAAGAAAAGGTGGAATTTCCTTTAACGATTAGAATCATCCAACCAGGCGATCGTTTTGTTCCTTTTGGTATGAATGGCTCAAAACTCGTGAGCGATTATCTTACCGATAAGAAGGTCAGTCTCTGGTCCAAATTAAGTCAGATGGTTGTTACCGATGCCAAGGGTGAGGTGGTGTGGTTGGTGGGTCATCGTATTGACCATCGTTTCCGTATTACACCCTCCACTACATCTGTCTTGAAATTAGAGTTAGTATAATCTCACTCATTTTCCTTATAAAAGATTTGGAAGTTTCTTTTTTTTGTTGTAATTTTGTGCCCGAAAGCGTAATGTGAAATAATGACACTAATCATAGTCATATTATTACTCTTCGGATATCTGCTCATAGCGACAGGTCATCTGACTGGTGTTAACAAGGCTGCTATAGCCATGTTTCTTGGTACGGTGGGTTGGGTGCTCTATATCTGTTGGGGAGCCGATTTCGTCATGTCGCAGCATCCTCGCGAATATGCTGACTATCTGGCTGGCGAGGTACCTTCGAGTAGTGCTGTAAAATTCTACATTTGCAATGAGATTTTCTTGAATTATGTGGGTCGTGCTGCCAGTATCGTTATGTTCTTGCTGGCCACGATGACTATCATCGAGATTCTCGATAACAATGGTTGTTTCGACTTTGTTCAGAAATGGATCAAGACCCACAATCCTAAGCGTCTGCTTTGGACTATCACTATAGCCACCTTCATCATCTCTGCCAATCTCGACAACCTCACAACGGCCACGATGATGCTGGTTATCATGCGTGGCATTGTTCAGAACCGTCGTCAGCGCATGCTCATAGGCAGTGCCATTGTGATAGCTGCTTGCTGTGGTGGATGTTTTACGGTTATAGGCGATCCTACAGGTTTGTTGTTGTGGGGCAACGGTGCCGTCACAGCTACGCATTTCTCTGCCTATCTAGCTCTGCCTGCCATTATGGCGTGGGTCATCCCTACCATTATGATTAATGTGCAACTGCCTGAGAGTCTCGACACCCAGTGGTCACCGATGCCTTATAGGGGCGACGAAACTAATCTGCTTCCCTGGCAGCGCATACTGATGTTGTTTGTTGGTATCGGTGGACTGTGGTTTATCCCCACCTTCCATAACATCACCAAGTTGCCACCGTTCCTTGGTGCCCTTTGTGTGCTGAGTGTGTTGTGGGTTGTCAACGAAGCCTTTAATCGCAAGCTGATGTTGGCCGACCGCATGTCGGAGCGCCGTCTGCCTCAGGCCATGAAATACGGTGCCATCCAGCAGATGCTCTTTGTGATGGGTATTATGCTGGGCATGGGTGTGGTAATGGAGACGGGTGTCTTTGGCGATGTGTCTTCCTGGATCGACTTCCATATCCATAATATCTGGATTGTGGGTGCTCTGTCAGGTCTTCTTTCCAGTCTTGTCGATACGTTTACTATTGCCATCAGCGATATTTCGCTCTATCCCGTCTTAGAGTATCATCAGTTAGGTCGCTGGGCCGATGCCGACTATATGGGTAACTTCGTCATGAATGGTGCTTATTGGCTGGTTGTAGCCTTCTCTACGGCAGTAGGTGGCTGTCTGTTGTCGGTGGGTTCTACCAGCGGTATTGCTCTGATGAAGATGGAGCATCTCAAGCTGGGCTGGTATCTGAAGAATATCTCTCCCAAAGTATTGATAGGATGGCTGGTTGGATTTGGAATCCTCTGGCTCGAAATATACATGTGTAACTAAACTAATAAGGTTATGACGATAATTAAGACAATCGGTATTCTGACATCAGGTGGCGATGCTCCTGGTATGAATGCTGCCATTCGCGCCGTCACACGTGCCGGTATTTATAATGGTTTTCAAATCAAAGGTATCTATCGTGGTTACGATGGGCTGATCAAAGGCGAGGTAAAGGAGTTCACAACTGAAGACGTCAGTGGTATCATTACCCGAGGCGGTACCATTCTGAAGACCGCGAGGAGTAAGGAGTTTATGACGATGGCTGGTATGAAGAAAGCCTATGAGACATGTAAGAAAGAAAAGATCGATGCCTTGGTCGTGATTGGCGGTAACGGTTCGCTGACTGGCGCCCGTAACTTCGGTATGGAGTTCGACTTCCCCTGCATCGGTCTGCCTGGCACCATCGACAACGACCTTTATGGCACCGACAATACCATTGGATATGATACGACTATGAATACCATCATGGAATGTGTCGACCGCATCCGTGATACGGCCAATTCTCACGAGCGCATCTTCTTTGTCGAGGTGATGGGTCGTGATGCTGGTTTCCTGGCGCAGAACTGTGCTATCGCCTGCGGTGCCGAGGCTGCCATCGTTCCAGAGGAGGCTACCGATGTCGACCAGCTGGCTGCCTTCATGGGTCGTGGTATCCGTAAGTCAAAGAAATCTTGTATTGTCATCGTGTCGGAGAGTCCGAAGTGCGGTGCGCTTTATTATGCTGACCGTGTGAAGAAGGAGTTCCCCGGGTTCGATGTGCGTGTGTCTATCTTGGGCCATCTGCAGCGTGGAGGTTCGCCCTCTGCCCGTGACCGCATCTTGGCTTCTATCACTGGTGTCGGTGCCATCGAGGCTATCAAGCAGGGGCAGCGTAATATCATGGTTGGCGTGCGTAACAACGATGTGGTATATGTACCTTTTACGGAGTGTATCCGTACCGACAAGCGTTTCGACAAACGCCTCATCACAGTCCTCGACGAACTGAGTATTTAACAACACTATGCCTGAGATAAAGAAAATTGTTCTGACGGGTGGCCCTTGCGCTGGTAAGACCACTGCCTTGGTGAAGATCACGGAATACTTCTCCGGATTCGGTTACAAAGTATTTAACGTGCCCGAGGTGCCTACCATCTACAGTACGGCTGGATGGAACTATCTCACACCCAACCGTGATCTCTACTATCAGGGTGAGCGGGCTATTCTGGAGACGCAACTGGCCCTTGAGGATTCATTCTTTCGTCTGGCTGAGGTCTGCACCAAGCCTGTACTCATTGTCTGCGACAGAGGCACAATGGATATCTCGGCCTATATCACACCCGGGGAATGGCAGGAGATAACGGCTATGGCAGGTACTAATCCCAATGAACTGTTGGAACGTTATGATGCTGTGCTTCACCTGGTGAGTGCGGCTGATGGTGCCGAACAGTATTATACCACCGCCACCAATGCCACTCGTTACGAACAAGCCAATGAAGAAGGTCTGCGTATCGCCCGTGAACTTGATAAGAAAGTAATCAAGGCCTGGACGGGCCATCCTCATCTGCGTGTCATCAATAACCACGATGACTTTGAGAACAAGCTCAACCGTGTGCTGAAAGAAATCTCGAAGGTGGTAGGCTTGCCGCAGCCTGTTCAGGAAGAGCGCGTCTATCGCGTGGAGATCGTGGGCGAGATTCCCGAGTGCTCCGAGAGCGAGATTACCCAGACCTACCTTGTGGCAGAGCCTGGCTGTGAGGTTCGCCTGCGCCGTAGGGTGTTTAGTGGTGGTAAGGTGGTCAACGTACACCGCTCAAAGAAACGCATCTCAGAGACCGAAGACATTGAGACCGAGCGTCGCATCGATAACAACCTCTATGAGCAGATGCTTCAGCAGGCCGATCCTTATCGCGCTACCATTAAGAAGAAGCGTCAGAGCTTCATCTGGAAAGGACAGTTCTTCGAGATCGATACATTCTCTGCGCCCATTAACAACCTCGTGATGATGGAAACCAAGGGAGTGGGCGAGCAGGAAACGGTTAATTTCCCGCCTTTCATCAAGGTGCTCGAAGACGTTACGGGCAATCCCCGCTACCTCAACTATAATATTGCACTAACCCGATAAAATGAAAAAAGTCTATAAAGCTCATATCCTTTTTACCAAGGAGAAAAACCGTTTCGAAGTATTTGAGAACGGTTATGTCACCGTCGATGCTAATGGGCGTGTCGTTGGTGTGTCTGCAAATCTGACTGAGTCCGACAGAGCGGATGCTGAGGTCATAGACTTCGGCGATCGTTTGCTGATTCCCGCCATGAACGATATGCATGTCCATGCTCCGCAGGTGCATAATCAGGGTGTGGCAATGGATATGGAACTGTTGCCTTGGTTACAGAACTACACCTTCCCTGAGGAGTCGAAGTATGCTGATGTGCATTATGCCGAACGCATGTATCGTCGATTCCTGCATACCCAGTGGCTTTTCGGCACCATGCGAAGTGTGGTTTTCGCAACCGTTCACACAGAGAGTACCCGCGTGCTGATGAAGCTGTATCAGGAGGCCGGTATGGGGGCTCTGGTCGGTAAGGTGGCCATGAACCGAAACTGTCCTGATGCCCTCTGTGAAGACGTGGAGGCTGCTGTTGAGGGTAACGAGCGGTTGATAGCCGAGTTTAATCAACCCGACGCATTGGTTCGTCCTATCATCACCCCGCGCTTTGTTCCTTCGTGTACGCCAGAACTGCTGAAAGCCTGTGGCGAGCTTGCCAATAAGTATCAGATGCCCGTACAGTCGCATCTGTCGGAGAACACTTCAGAGATCGCCTGGGTACAGGATCTGGAGAAGGAAAGCACCTGCTATGGTGATGCCTATAACCGCTACGGACTCTTCGGACAGACTCCTACCATCATGGCCCACTGCGTTTGGACTGAAGGCGAGGAACTGGAACTGATGAAGCGTCAGGGCGTGATGGTCGCACATTGTCCTACGTCGAACCTCAATATTGCCTCGGGTCTGGCTCCCGTCCGTACGTTCCTTGATGAGGGCCTCCGTATCGGTTTGGGCAGCGACATCAGCGGTGGTCACGACCTGAACATGTTCCGCATGATGGTATATGCCATTCAGGTCAGCAAGATGCATTACCAGCAAGATCACAATAAGAGTTTCCTTACGCTGCCTGAGGTATTCTGGATTGCCACAAAGTCGGCAGGCAGTTTCTTTGGCAAGGTGGGTAGCTTCGAACCTGGATACGACTTCGATGCCCTGGTCATCAACGACAGCGTGCTCTATCCTTCGGAATACTCGCTGCTTCACCGTCTGGAACGATTCATCTATCTGGGCGACGATCGTCAGATTGAGCATCGCTTCTGTTGTGGAAAGGAAATTAAAGAACCATTGGTAGCAAACAAATAAAATAATCCCCACCGATTGGCGGGGATTATTCATTAGAAGAGGCCTAGGTTCAGGCGTTGGGATCGTAATCATCGTCTTCGCCTTCGCCGGTGTTGATGATGAGGGTCGAGGCCTGACCAGGCATAGCGAAGCTACCGGTGTAAACACCATTGTCCTCGGTGAGCTCGATCTCTGAGCCATTCACGGTAGCGGTGGGCACTTGGCCTTCAGCGGGCGTGATGCTGATCGCCACCTCGTCGTCCTCGTTCAGAGAAGCGCCAGAGGCGATGGCATTACCATCCTTGGTGACAGAAGCGCTACCAATACCAGTCTTGCTGATAGTCAGCGCGAAGGTGGTTGCCTGCTGGCTCTGGCCGGAATCGCCGGAGTTACCACCGGAATTACCGCCGCCATTGTCGCTGCCGCCGCTGCCGCTGTTTCCTGAATCGCCGCCATTGCCGCCTTGGGCAGCAGCCTTGGCAGCTGCGATCTCGGCCTTGGTCTTGTCGGTCCAGGAGAGCTTAGCGTCCTTCTTCAGCTCATCGCGGGTGAACTCGCCCGTCGACTGTGCCAGCAGCTTGATCACCTTCACGGCAGCACCGGTCTTGGCGCCCTCCTGCAGGCTGCCGACGGTTGCTGAAGCCACCTTATCGCTGGCGGCGTCGTACATGGTCTCCAGGCCGTTGCCCTCGACGGTGGCCTTGAAGATGGCGAGGTTGTCAATCTTCACGGTGTTACCGTTCAATACCTGCTCGCGGATGCACTTCACGAAGTCGATCAGGATACCGGTAATGGTTCCCTCTGAGAAGGCCGTGTTGTGCTCAGCCATGTGATGCGCCATGTCCTGCACGGTCATGGTCTGTTTGTAACTCACGCGGGCGTAGAGTTTACCCGCCTGTTCTGATTCCGAACTCTCGGTCACTTTTGACAAATACAGTTCAATCATACTTTTAAAAATTTTTCGTGGTATTATATTACTAAGTGGACCATCTACATCGGGTGGCCCTTCCCGCATTTTTTACATTGTTCTTTTAACGCTACAAAGATACGAATAATTTCCGAGACCACCAAAGATTTTATGATAAAGAGTGTTAAATAATAACCTGCCATTATTTATAAATAATGGCAGGTTATTTCTGAATAAGGCAAGGTTATCTCTCACAAAAGGGACGGTCCCTATTGTGAGAAAAATACTCGCCGAAATCCTTGCAACCCGGGGGCAGCTGGTGATGAACGAGCGAGGGCAACACCTGCTGCAGCTGGAGGAAAAGACGCTCGCCGGGCTCGTCACGATCAGGGAACATGTGAAAATTTATGTCTAACCTGGCTCTTACCTCTTCCATCTTACATCTTACATCATTGGTGAGCAATGTTGCGGAGGGGATGGCGATGGCTTTATGACCAGCCGAGAGCATGGCCCAGCAGTCGGAACAGCCCTCGGTGATATAGAGCGACTCGCCAGGACGGAGCAGACTGAGTACCGGCAGATTGTAGATTCCGCATTGCGAACCTTGTGGGAAGCGGAACCGGGGCGAACCGCCGCGCACGAGGTTGCGGTTCTGCACGCCCACGAGCTTACCTTCGTTATTATAATAAGGTATTTGCAACCATGAAACACCCTGCCTATCCGTCCACGACGTCAGCCTACACCAGCGAACCACTCTTGGGTCGAGCCGCCGTTCCTCATAGAGAAACCGCCGTGCCGCCTCGTTCAGCCACGGCCGTTCGAAATATCGCTCATAGCGACTGGCGTCGAACGATGTCTGATGGCTGATGTATGATGTCTGAGGTTGATACTCCGTCAGAATGATGCAGTTCTCATCTGCCAGCCATTTGCAGGCCTCACGGAAGCCGAGATTAAGATGCCGCATCACGAGGTCGATCGTGCCGCCGCTGGCCCCGCAGACAAAGCAACGGAAGCTGTTCCTGCGCACCGAGAACGACAGACTCGCATGATGATCGTCGTGAAACGGGCAGAGGCTCTTGTGCCTCATGACCCGTAACCCAAGTCGCTCTGCGACGCCTTCAATAGGCAGCTCGCGCAGCTTCTGAAGTTCTATTCTATCCATAACTCTATTGCGGTAGCAAATTCTTCACTCTTCACTATTCACTCTTCACTATCCCTTCAGGTATTCCTCGGTCTTGGTATACAGTCCCGTCTGGTTCGAGTAGGTGATGAACTTGCGGAACAGCCATTGACTCAATTGTCCCTTGGTGCCCTCCTTGTTCTTGCCAAGCTCCGCGCGGAGCGCTTCCAGCTGAGCCTCGTTGAACGTATTGGGCAGGCTGTTGAGCATGTTCTTCGGACCACGACGCTGGGCCTCACTCACCTGATCAGTAGCTTGGCTGAACATGTCGGCAAAAAGGTGCATCTTCGACCACAAATCGTGGTATACCAGCCACTCGACGAGTTCGCCCATGGCTCGTGTCCATGTCTGATTGTTGAGTGCCCACATCACGCAGCCGGCCTTCCAGGCATTGATAAGAGCACGCTTGGAGATGTCCCACAGGTCGTCATCGTCGGCCAGGTCGGCCATCGTCGCCATATCCTCGGCCATCTTGTCGATCAGCTTGTTCAAAGGCTTGATAATGTAACGACCCTTGCAGATGTCGAGTCGCGCCAGATATTCTTCCAACTTCTGGTAGAACTCATCAGTATACTCACCCACGCGGGGTATTTTTCCCTTGCGACCTCCACGCGGCTTGAAGGAGAAGACGATACGTCCGAAGGTGCCGTTGAAGAGTTCGTTCTTATAGAAGGGACGTACGGTAATGGGCACGCCCGACATCGTGATGTTGGCACGCATGATGGGGTTGCCGGTGACGCCGTCGACCGTGGCACGCAGGGCGCCGGCCTTTGCCTTGTCGAAGATGTTGCGGAACGTCTTGGAAACCTGCTTGTGGCTGCCGCACAGCTGGTCGGCCATCTCTACCTCGGGCAGGTCGAAATACTGCGTCCGTCCACCCAGCTTCTCAAGGGCTATGGCATTCTTGAGGAAGGCCGGTTTGGTGGTGTCGACAGGTGGAAACCAGATAGCAATAGTCGGACATACGGGCGTGTCCTTAGCGTTCTTCTTGGCCTGGTAGAGATTCGACCAATCCTCCAACTTTTTGTATTCCGCTTCGTCGTGACGGGTGAAGTCGCGGCAAATTGCTTTCACTAAGTCGGTCAATTGGCCCTTGTTGTCGCCCGAATTGCCCACCAACTGGGCCATCATGCCACATGTTTCCTTCCAACTGCGGTCGGGATACTGAAATTCTGCGCCGCTGATGTGCGCACCAAGAGAGGGAAAGAGCATCGGAACGAGGGATTCGTGCATGTCTTTCGAGGCCTGCGTGAGCAGGAATTTGATACATTCTGTACCTTTTCCGAGGTTAGGCATCTCGGGAGCCTTCTGATTGCTAATGTCGTATCTCATTGATTTTCTGCTATTTAGATGATTATTGACTGGCTTGTCATTACAATTACAGTTATTACAGTTTTATTTTCGAGGGGTCAAATTTCACTCTTTCTATATATAACTATCTATATATCAATTAGTTATGAATATATATAAGGGGTATTTGACCACCTTATTTTTAATTGTAATAACTGTAATTGTAATAGACTCGACCTTTGATTCTTCACTCTTCACTTTTCACTCTTCACTCTTTACAAGGCCCTCTAGTGCCCAGAGCAGTTCGTTGGCTACGCCGCTGGCATACTTCGCCACGCTGAAATCCTTGTCGACCTTCATGGGCTTGAGGTTCGGGCGGTAGGTGCCGTCGGCATGGCGGGTAACGGTGATGTACTGGCCGTTATAAACGTGCGGGTTGCGCTTCTGCGCAGGCTGGGGCAGGGTCTCGACGAAGGTGAAGTGATCCTCGTAGCAGAACTCCTCGCAGAACACGTCGCGACGCAACACGCCCTGATAGCTCTGGCCGGTCTTGGCATAGCGGTCGCTACGCAGTTGGGTTTTCAGATTCACGCAGAGGTGCGTGTTGTTGTTCCAGAATTTCTCATTGTTCTTTTTCATTTTAATAAATAGGTTCGGGTGTTGCCTCGGTCTCACACGAGGGGCCCTCCGCCCAACGGGGGAAGTGAGACTGGCCTACGGTCCAACGCTTGACCATTTTCCCCCATCGGTTGGTGCTGCAAAATTACGAAAAAGGACAAAGAAAAAGGTCTTATATAAGACCTACTATAAGACTTATATAAGACCCTAACTGATTGATTCTTAGTCTATTTCATTATCTTGTCGATATCGCTGCTCCTGGGCGGTAGTTTGCCCGTCTGCTGCCATGTGCCAGCCAACTGAGCCAGATTAGGAATGCCCCACAGCTGCTGAAACAGCTTCCATTTCTTCTTGATCTGTAATTTCTCGGCCATGCGGTCGGCTATGTACGCAGCCTGGTTGGCCGATATGCCCTCGGCTAAAGCATAACCGTCAGCCACGATAAATCCCGCATCCCTCAACCGCTGCCACAATACCTGTGCCTCGGCAGTCAGCAGTTCGGCTACGTTCTCGTTCACGGTGCCCGTCGACTGAGACTGGTCTATCAACTCTTCATCGTCGAAGTGGCTCAGCGATTCCATGATGTCCTCCGACATCTCCAGTTTCGCTGCTGTGATGAGTTCCAAGAGTACCGTCTTCGCGGCCTCACGCTTGCTTAGATTCTTGCGCTTCGACGTGTTCAGGTATATGCGTATGGCCTTCGCCACATCGTCGGCCGATGACTTCTTTGCCACACCGGCCGACAACTTGCCAAGCTCTTTCAGTTGTGTGTCTTTGTCCTGAAGTTGCTGATTGAGTCCGTCAATCTCTTTCTGCAGAGCCTCGTTGTCAGATTTCAGTTGTTCATTCTCCTGTAGCAACTCCTCAGTAGTCTCGAGGGTGGTCATGAAACCCTTCAACTGCTCAGCCCTCTCCATCAATTCCTCTTGCTCACGCATTAACTGGCGACGTGCCTCGCGCGTCGCCTCTTTCAGTTCCTCTGTGTTTAATCCTTCTTTCATTGATTAGTTGTTTAATTTGTTTAGTTCGACATGTTTACATCGCTCCGAGAAAGGAGCCGAAAAGGTTGCGAAGTTACAAAATATAATCTTGAACTACAAATAAATCTCCGATTATTTTTCGTCCCATTGCACAAAAGCCTCAAAGTGTGTAATTCGACCTCACCTTTTTACCTATCAAAAAAGCCCCGCTACAACGAGGTTTGTGTAACAAAAGCGCTCGGGCTCTGCCCGCTTGCTACCGAAGAGACGCTAGAACCGTCCCTCCATTACAGTGATTTGAAATCCTCCATTGAAATAGTACCGACATAAGCCACTTCAAGGGAATCAAGCATTTCCGATAAACCTTCAAGTTGCTGATAGTATTCATCAAGTTCGTCGTAGTCAAGGGAAACTATTTCATGGCTCTCTGCGTTTTCAACGAATATCTCTTTTGCTTTATCATCTACATAATGGATATAATAAAGATGATCGCCATAGTATTCATAGAATGCCACGCAAACATCCTTTTCATTCACTATCGATTCCATGTCTGCCATCGCAAAAGACTCGAAAGCTGGATATACCATCGGTTGGGCTTTGAGTTGATTTTCTTCAGCTTCATAGGCTTTGGCCTGTTGCTCAACCATCTGCTGATACCATAAATCAAGTTTCTTCTTTACATCCTTGGGGGCTCTGTCTATCCATTTGTTCATTGGGTAGGCAATTATAAACAACAATGCCAGAACGAACATGCCAATTAGCAGTTGCCCAGTTATCAGACACACAATCATTGCTATTCCCCAAGGAATCAGAAGCAGAAGCGACATTTTATTCCGGCGCTTAAATTCCTTATCATTTTCTTCTGCGAACTTCCGCTGGTATTCGTCCAATAGTTGTTGCTTGTAGGTTTGGAGGACGGTTCCGTCAGGATAAAAAACCGCACCTGTACCGCTGACGTCCCAAAAGGCGACATCGTTGCGTCGGGCTTGGTCTTTTACAGTATCATACAGTCTATCCATATCTGAATAAGCAAATTCCACCCATATTGACTCTCGTCCGAACACATAGTCTGCTTCGTGATAAGCCCTTTGTCCTATCTCACTTTCTGGAGGGACGAACTCACCATTAAGGGGTCTTACTATATCTTTCATTGCAAAAAACCAATTCTGCAATTCCGGCGTTGAGTTACGATAGTCACTATAGTCTTTTGTCTCATCTCCGTCATCCAGCGTATGAAAATATGTATTAAGTTCTTCTACTGAATGAAATCTCCTACGCTTATCAAAAACTGCTATGTCGTATCCCCTTTTATTAACCTTTGTTACCTCATCCACATTCTCTATTGTCTTCATTCGTACGATATCAATTATACATGTTTCGTTTATTTATAAGCATCCTGAGCCACTGATACAGAGTCATTTCCCCAATAATTAAAATGGTTTCCTTGTTTTAACATATCCTGTGTTATTACGATTGTATCATACAAGGTGTCACGACAGATCTCTTCCCACGTATGCTTTCTTGCTGTTTCCAGTTTTATGACATAGAAGCAACCTGTCTGGTTGGGCCTGTCTATAAATAGATGATGTGGTTCGTGATAACCTGCACTCGAATCAGGAGGAATAAGATCATGTTTGCCAATCGTCAGTTTTTCGCCACCATTAAATCTTGTTTCTTCCCAATAGAAAGTTAAAGTATCGCCATTTGGAGTTACATGTTTAGTTAGTACCCGATTAAAAGATAAAGTATCGTCTTTAGAAGTTAAAGTATCCCAAGGTGCTGAATTCATAAACCGCTTGGTACTATCGATGTTATTGTAGCGGCCAAAACCTATCAGGATTGTGTCATTTGTACGGTTGATTACATACATGGGATATGCAAAATCGATAACACATGAAACAAGTGCTAGTGAGAGTACAGCCAATAGTATAATTACTTTTTTCATATTTGTAAAAAAAATGTTATATGAGTATTAACAGATCTATTGAGATCCCTATGGCCAAGAATAAGAAAGATATAATATGCCATTGAAATTGTTTGTAATGCGGGTTATTCCTAAACTCGCGAAAGTATTTCTTGTATACCTCACTCTTTACAGTCCTTAGTCAAAAAGGTAGAACTAAAGCTGAAATAATCGCTATTAGAAATAACATGTTCTTGTTCCAGCTTATGCCCAATATCTGAATCAATAAAAGACAAATCACGTATAGCATGCCTAAAATATAGCCGCTTAATGCAATAGACAATGTCATGGTTGCAGTATAGACGGCATTCTCTCTTGCTTCAATACTGGCAGGGTTATAAGTAAGTAGCCTGTCAACTGAAGCATACGAGTAATAAACATGATTTATAAATCTTTCAACTTTCATGCTGCAAAGATAGTGTATTATTCTGAATATACAAACTATTTCAGTCTTATTTTATCACGGTGGGGTCAGTCTCACAAAGGGGACTGTCCCTTTTGTGAGATTTTTGTTTGAATCTAAGTTTTCCTGTTTAAAATTTGGTGGTTTCTGGAAAATACACTATCTTTGCGGCGTAATATTAACTTTATCTTTGAAACTATGACAAGACAAACAAGAAAGAAAAGTATGAGCGGCGTTTATCACGTCATGCTTCGCGGAATCAACAAAAGTGATATTTTTCACGATCGGATGGACTACGTCAAGTTCAGGAAACTACTTGAACTGGCCGTCAATCCCATTGACGAACTCGGTCATCCCATGCCTCCGAGATGCCAGTTCTTCGCCTATTGCATGATGACCAATCATGTACACCTGCTGGTGAAAGAGAAATCAGACGACATCGCCACGCTCATCAAACGTATCGGAGGATCGTATGCGCAGTATTATAATCTGAAGTACGAACGTGTTGGCCACGTCTTCCAAGACAGGTTCAAAAGTGAGCCGGTGGAGAATGATGCCTATTTCATCACCCTGCTACGATACATCCATCAGAACCCCGTGGCTGCCGGTCTTACCAACGATGTCATCTCCTACAAATGGAGCAGCTGGCATGAATTTCTCACAAAAGGGACGGTCCCTATTGTGAGAAAAAAGGATGTTCTTGAGAGGATTTCATTTGACGATCTTGTTGCTTTGGTGAACGAGCCGCTGCCCAAGACGACCGTCATACTGGAATATAATACTACACGTTATAGGCGAAGTGATGAAGAGGTATCAACTTTCCTATGTGAGACCTTTTCATTACGTACACCAAAGGATCTGGCTTTATATTCTTCTGAGCGTATAGCAGACATAGTTTATCGTGCAAAGGATTTTGGCGCAAGCATCCGACAACTTGTGCGATTGACTGGCATCAGTTTTCACCACATCAGGATTTCATAATCTCACAATAGGGACCGTCCCCTTTGTGAGACAACTTTATATAACTTTAAATTGTATGCGTATGAAAAAGAAAAAAGCAAAAATTTCGGCAAAAAGTTGCTCAGTTAGTAAACTTTTTATAATTTTGCAGCCATGAAGCGGAAGATCATTGCTTACAAGAAACTGAAAGCAGAATATGAAGAAAGAAAAAAACATGGAGATCTTTGATGTGGATGCGCAGTTGGATGCAGCATTTGGAAAAGAAGGCACTCCAGAACGTGCAGCAGCTGAAGAAAGGGCCAACGCCTTCTTTACCGGGCAGATTATTGAAGATGCTCGAAAGAAGGCAAATATCACTCAGGAAGAATTGGCTGCGAGAATCGGTACCAACAAGTCATACATCTCGCGCGTTGAAACTGGACGCACAGAGCCCAAGGTATCGACCTTCTACCGCATCATCGCCGCCCTCGGCCTTACGGTAGAACTCACTCCGGCGGTATAACAACGGGGGGATTTTTATGAGAAAATAATCGAGGAAACGTTTGGTTTTCTCGATTATTTTTTGTATCTTTGTAGGGTAAAAGAGATGTGGTTTTGGCCACGAGATAACCCTAGTAATTCACCATTTAAAACATGTAAAGTTATGAGTAAAACAGTTAGAAAAATCCTTCAAGTGATCAGTTACATCATCACCCTGCTTCTGGGTGGGGCTGCAGGTGGAGCAATCGCACAATAGGGACCGTCCCCATTGTGAGAAATCTAACAGAGGCCATGGAAAACCAGAAAGGCTTCAAAATCTCTCAGTACGCCTGTGCGGTGCTGCTCATTGTGAGCAGTATCGCGCTGGTGGCGTATCAGGTGATCAAGATCGACGATGTGGCGGGCGGACTGCTCTATTATGTGGCGCAGTCGTTTCTGCTCGCCGGCTCGATCTTCGGCCTCGACCAATATATCAGAATCATTAAAAAGCAATACCATGAAAGAGAATCAAAATAAAACAAACGAGCTTGATGGCGTTCGTATATCGCCTCATTTTAAGCTGAACGAGTTCCTAAATCTGAAGAAATATCCGGAGAATATCCCCACGATGCAGGTTGTGGCGAATCTGACCTATGGCTGTCATTTGCTGTTGGAGCCAGCCCGTCAGATCGTGGGCCCCATCATCATCAATTCGGGCTTCCGTAACGAAACTGTCAATCGCAGGGTAGGGGGCGTCAAAAACTCCCAGCATCTCCTAGGCCAGGCTGCTGACATCCGTCCGCAGGATCCTGCACAATTCCAGCGCCTCGTCGAATTCCTCAAGGCCAACGCCCTCACCGACCAGCTCCTTACCGCCAAAACTTGGCTTCACCTCTCCTGGAATCCCTTCGCCCAGCCTCGCCACTACATCCGCCTCGGCTATTATGGCTAAAATGATCTCTTAGCCTGTGGGGGGCATTTCAAAAAACTCACCCCAAAATGAAACACAGGAGGGACGGTTCATTTTGTGCACTTTTAAAGAAGAACATGGAAAACGGAAGTCAATCGGCTTCCGTTTTTTTGTTTGGTTTTTGAAATAATCGCCTAAAAAATATCTACTTTCGACTGATTTTGCAAGAAAAGCATAAAATAATTAGCTAATTATTTGTATATGTAACTAGAAATAGTTACCTTTGCGGCGATGAATAAAAAAGATAAACTTATAAAACGATTCAAGACTCAGCCTCGAGATTTTACTTTCGATGAGGTTGTGACCCTGTTTCAAGGCTGTGGCTTCGAACTTGAAAACAAAGGATCAACATCAGGTTCACGTGTCAAGTTCTACAATGCTACGGATAAAAACTCATACATCATGCACAAGCCCCATCCAAGTAATATCATAAAGGGTTATCTGATGCGTGACATATTGAATTTTCTTTTAACGAACAATTATATTAAATAAGGAGGACGATGATATGGGATATTTAAAGTATAAAGGCTATACCGGAAGCGTGGAGTATAGCGAAGAAGACAAGTGCCTGTTTGGAAAGGTGCAGGGCATGGCGAAGGACAGTATCACCTACGAAGGTTCTACTGTTGAGGAATTGACGGAAGACTTTGAGGGAGCCGTTGATGATTATCTGGCATTATGTGACGAAAAGGGCATAGAGCCACGCAAACCATATTCCGGTGTGCTTAATGTGCGACTGACACCCGAGATTCATAGTAGTGCGGCTATGGCAGCCCAAAAGGCCGGCATAACCATCAATGCATTTATCAAGAACGCCGTAGCTCGCGCATTGGGCATAGCGCTGTAATGGGCGCAGTTATGGCGTTTGTAGTATTCGGATTTATATTGATAGGAAAAATAAAGAATAACTGATATGGCATTAATTGTATTATTTGCAATCTTAGGTGTTATTGCTGTTGCCGGAATAGTGTGGTCTCATTACTATTTCCAGAAATCTGCGTGAGTCGTTGTATTAGCGGGTTTTTAGTGAGAAAATAATCGAGGAAACGTTTGGTTTTCTCGATATTTTTTTGTATCTTTGCAATAGAAATTGCGAGTGAAGGCTGCGGCTCAGCAAAGCTCGAGAAATCTCGGCTCTGCATTCACCTTGCACTTCACTTGTAGGTAAAAGAGAGGTGGTTTTGACCACGAAATTTTTAAATTATAATAGATTATATGAATATTACAACAGAACGTGTGTTCCAGATTTTTAAGGAACTGAACCAGATTCCACGCCCTTCGCACCATGAAGAGCGAGTGGCCGACTACCTGTGCCAGTTTGCTGAGCGGCTGAATCTGACCTATAAGCGCGACAAGGAGAACTGCGTCGTCATCAGCAAGCCTGCCACACCGGGCTATGAGGGTGCAGAGCCTGTCGCACTGCTCAACCACATGGATATGGTTTGCGTGGGTATGAGCGATCCGCTTAACACGCCTATCGATGCCTATATAGAGAATGGATGGATGAAGGCACGAGGCACGTCGCTGGGTGCTGACAACGGCATCGGACTGTCAATGGCACTTGCTGTGCTGGAGAGCAACGAGATTGTACACGGTCCGCTGGAGGTCATTACCACCACCAATGAGGAGGACGGCATGTCGGGAGCCTCACAGCTAAGCAGCGACTTCCTGAAGGGGCGAAAGGTCATCAACCTTGATTCGGAAGACTACGACACCATCACGACGGGTGCAGCCGGTGCCTGCCTGCAGTTTCATCGCATACCCATGGAGCGTGTGCCGGCCCCTGAAGACTGGAATTGGTACCGCATCCGCATAGATGGTGGATTGGGCGGGCACTCTGGTGTTGACATCAATAAAGGACGATGTTCGGCCGTTAAGGCAGCAGCTGCTATTTTGTTGTCTCTTTCGGAGAAACATGACTTCAGCTTGGCAACTATTAATATCGGTGAGGCCAATGCTTCGATTGCCTCAAAGGGAGAGATGGTGATAGCATGTCCATCGGCAGAATCTCAAGCCTTGATTCTTGATTTTAAGCATACAAGCGATTGGTTGCATGATGAATACCCTCAAGACCCTGATGTGAAGTGTCTCATCGAAGCCTATGAACCCCAGGAAACCGTTATCTCGCCAAAAACTTTTCAGGCACTGATGACCTGCTTGTGTGAGGTGCCTCAAGGGGTAGTGAGATTAAAGTGGGCGATGCCGGACACAGTGGAAACGTCGAATAATATCGGGCGTGTTGTGACGGAAGAGGAACACATTTTTGTCTCTACCCACACACGCAGTTTCATCGATGATGATATGGATGCACTAAGCAAGGCTATTGCCAAAACGTTTAAGGATAGCGGTGCCCATTCAGAAGTTGTGATGTCGGCTCCAGCCTGGCAGGAAGACCAACAGTCGGCATTCCTGCAGCTGACCTCCGACACGTTCCAGGATGTGTTGGGCTGGCGTCCACGAATGGTGGCCATGCACTTCGTACTTGAAGCCGGATTCTTCGTCGAGCACTATCCAGGCATTCAGATTGCCAGCATCGGCCCACGTATCGTTGAACCGCATTCAACAAGCGAACGTGTGGAACTGTCCACCATCGAGGACATCTGGCGCGTACTCATCGAACTCCTGAGAAGGCTTGCCAGTGAGAAGTGTTGAATCATTTGCAATAAAAATCCCCTCAAACGAGGGGACTTTTTTATTGATAGAGGTAACGCTTGATTGACTTCTTGGGGGTCTTTTCAAACTCTTGGTCTCGGATGATGATTTCCGAGATTTTCTCGTAAGCAGGAAGCATCTCGTTCAGACCGTTGCGGTTCTGCTCCATGATATTCTTGATGTCGTCGGCAGAGAAATTATTGGCCTTGGCTTCGTCGAGGTCGGGATAGACGAGGGCCACGAGCTTGTTGTCGCGCTGCACCACGATGCTTTCTACCACCAGCGTCATGGAGTTGAGCCTGTCTTCGATTTCCTCGGGATAGATGTTCTGTCCGTTGGGACCGAGCAGCATGTTCTTCGAACGACCGTTGATGAACACGTTGCCGTTGACGTCCATCGTGCCGAGGTCGCCAGTGTGGTACCAGCCGTTGCGGTCGATGGTCTCGTTAGTGGCCTCCTCGTTCTTATAATAGCCCAGCATGACGTTGAGACCCTTGGTGAGAATCTCGCCAGGAATGCGACGCGGGTCGGGGGAGTCGATTTCCACCTGCATGTGCAGGGCTGCACGTCCACAGGAACCCTGGGCAAAGGTCTTCCAGTCGCTATAACAGATGATGGGCGCACACTCGGTAGCGCCGTAGCCTACGGTATAAGGGAATTCGATACGCTTGAGGAACCGCTCCACCTCCTGGTTGAGGGCTGCGCCACCGATGATTACCTGGTACATCTTGCCGCCGAAGGCCTTGAGCACTTCCTGACAAATCATCTCGCGCACCTTCTTTGAGATGACGGGCATCTGCATGAGCAGGCGCATGCGGTTGTTCTGTATCTTGGGGAACACCTTCTTACGGATGATCTTCTCGATGATAAGGGGCACGGCAATCACGATGACAGGTTTGATTTCGGCCAGTGCCTGTGCGATGATGGCGGGCGAGGGCACACGGTTGAGATAGTAGACATGGCAACCGTGCAGGAACTCGAAGATGAACTCGAAGGCCATGCCGTACATGTGGGCCATGGGGAGCATGGAGATGACCTTGTCGCCGGCCTTGATGGTCTTTCCAAGCACGTCGCAGGCGAAGTCATAGTTCGACCAGAGGGCGCGATAGGGAATCATCACACCTTTAGAGAAGCCCGTGGTGCCGCTGGTATAGTTGATGACTGCCAGCTCGTCTGGACTCTGCTCAATATAGTAATTCACATGTTCCTTGCGGAAGTATTTAGGGAATTTCTTGCCATAGAGCTCGTTGAGGTGCTCACGGGCGTAGGTGAGCTTGTCGGTACGGCTGATCATCAGCGAGTAGTCGGGGTTGTTGATGATGCCTTCGAGGGTGGGCATGGCCATGGGGTCGATGATGGTGGCCACATGGTCGCCAACGAACAGCAGGCGGGCCTCAGAGTGGTTGACGATATTATGGATCTGTTCGGCATTGAACTCGTGCAGAATGGGAACGGCGATAGCGCCGTAGGTGAGCGTAGCCAGGAAGGCAACAGCCCACTGCGAGGAGTTGCGGCCACAAAGGGCTATCTTGTCGCCCTTCTGAATACCACTGTTTTCGAAAAGGATATGTACCTTCTCGATTTTTCGTGCCACATCATGGAACTGAAGGGTCTGGCCCTTGTAGTCGGTCAAAGCATCACGATCCCAGTTGTCGATGATGCTTTTCTGTATGAGTGCGTTAAAACTTGGTATCTGTTCCATATAGATAGTTCTAAATTAATAGTTCTGATATAAGTAACGCTTGATACTCTTCTTAGGTGTCTTAGCAAATTCTTCTTCGTGGAGGATGATCTGTGAGAGACGGCTGTAGACGGGCAGCTGTTCGTTGAGCTCCTTGCGGTTCTGCTCCATGATCTGTTCGAGCTCGTCCTTGCTGAAGTTCATCATCTCGTCTTTGTCGGGATGGACAAGTGCCACGAGCTTATCGCCACGCTGGATAACCACACTCTCAGCCACCATCGTCATGGAGTTAAGCTGGTCTTCGATTTCCTCAGGATAGACATTCTGTCCGTTGGCACCCAGAAGCATGTTCTTGATGCGTCCGCGGATAAACAGATGGTTGGAGCGGGAGAGAGTGCCTAGGTCGCCCGTGTGATACCAGCCTTCCTCATCGATGGCCTGACGCGTGGCTTCCTCGTCCTTGTAATAGCCCGTCATGACATTGCAGCCGCGGGTAACAATCTCGCCGGCGATATTGGCAGGATCGCTGGAGAGAATCTTCACCTCCATACGGTCGACGGGCTTGCCACAACAGCCGGCCACGAATTCCTTATAGTCGCAATAGGAGATAAGGGGCGCGCACTCGGTGGTGCCATAGCCCACGGTGATGGGGAAGTTGATGCTCAGCAGGAACTCCTCGACCTCTTTCGAGAGCGCAGCACCGCCAACGATGATCTGATAGAAATTGCCGCCGAAAGCATTGTAGACCTCTTTGCAGATGCGGTCTTTCACCTTCTTGCTCACTACAGGCATCGCCAACAACAGGCGCATGCGGTTGTTCTGGATCTTGGGGAACACCTTCTTGCGGATGATCTTCTCCAGAATGAGCGGCACGGTGACGATGAGCGTGGGACGCACATCGATGAAGGCCTGGGCGATGATGGCGGGCGACGGCAGACGTGTCAGGAAGAACAGATGGCAGCCATGACAGAAGCCGAAGAGAAACTCTACCGCCATGCCGTACATGTGGGCCATGGGCAGGATGCTCAACAGATTATCGCCAGGCTTGACTTTCTTGCCCAGACGACTGATGATAAACTCGATATTACCCCAGATGGTGCGATAGGGGAGCATGACGCCCTTGGAATGGCCCGTTGTACCGCTGGTATAATTGATAAGTGCCAGTTCTTCAGCCTCGTCCTGATGGTAGCTGACGTGCTCACGACGGAACGCCATGGGATACTTGCTGCCAAACATCATATTCAAATGTTCGCGCGCGTACGTCAGCTGTTCGGAACGACTCAACATCAGCGAGAAATCGGGGATGTTGATGATGCCTTCCAAAGCGGGCATCTCGTCGGGGTTGATGGTCTTCACCGCAAAGTCGCCAATGAAGAGGAGCTTTGACTCGGAGTGGTTGACAATATTGTGAATCTGCTCACCGTTGAACTCATGGAGAATAGGTACTGCTACGGCTCCGTAAGTGAGGGTAGCGAGGAAAGCCACTGCCCAATGGGCTGAGTTTCGACCACAGATAGCAATCTTGTCGCCCTTCTTAACATTACTATTCTCAAAGAGTATATGGAGTTTCTCTATCTTGCGTGCGACATCGTGAAATTGGAGGGTTGCACCCTGATAATCGGTAAGTGCGTCCTGGTCCCAATTGTCAACAATGGCGCGCTGAATATATGCGTTAAAACTGCTAAACGATTCCATTAAAATTGCACAAATTTCAAATTTTTGTGCAAAGGTAAATCTTTTCTTGCACATTCGCAAAAAAAATGTGCAAAAATTAACCTTTATTTACTCATATCGCATGGATTTCGCAGGATGGATGTGCGAAATAAGATAACTGGGTGCTATCAGAACGAACACACAGATGATTAATGTGGCGATATTGAGCAGCAAAAACAGGGGGATATTCACCTCCATCGGCGCCTCGCTGACATAATAGGTCTGAGGGTCGAGCTTTACCAGTCCGGTGTATTTCTGCAGGGCGATGATGCCTGCGCCTATCACGTTGCCCAAGAGCAGACCTTGTCCGATGATAAAGGCTGCAAACCAAAGGAACGTATGACGGATGGTCTTGTTGCGGGCACCCAACGCTTTCAGCACGCCTATCATCTGCGTGCGCTCAAGGATGATGATGAGCAAGCCGCTGATCATGGTGAAGCCTGCCACACACACCATCAGCACAAGGATTATCCAGACGTTGATATCGAGCAACTCGAGCCAGTTGAACACCTGAGGATAGGCCTCGTAGATGGTCTGCGAGGAATAGGTATTCAGATCCTGGTCGGTCTGACGGTTCACCTTCTCGATGAATTCGTCGGCTGTGGTCTGCAGCTGATCGAAGTCGTTAACGATGATCTCGGCACCGCTGCACTGATAGTCGGCCCAGTCGTTGAGCTTACGGGTAGTGGCGAGGTCGGTGAAGCAAAGGGTTTCGTCGAAGCGCGTCATATTGGTCTGATAGATGCCAACAATGGTAAATCGACGGGTGCGCACGCTCTCGCCAATGAAGTAGGCGAAGATACGGTCGCCAGCTTTCAGACGCAGCTTATCGGCAATCATCTTCGAGACGAGGATTTTATTGGTGCTGGCGGTATCGCTGAACACGGGCATCTCGCCTTCCGTGAGGTGCTGACGAAGGAAGTTCAGGTCGTATTCAGGACCCACGCCCTTGAAGAGCACGCCCAAGAAATCATCGTCGGTTTTCAGGATACCCTGCGAATAAGCATAGCGCTCAACATGCTTCACACCAGTTATCTGCTCGTAGCTCTTCATGACGCTGTCGTCGATGCAGATGGGGTATGAGTCGGTGCTGAGGAAGGTGAGCATGTTCTGCACCTGGATATGGCTGCCGAAACCCACCACCTTGTCGCGGATGGTGTGCTTAAAGCCTAGGACGACGCTCACGGTGACAATCATCACCGCCAGACCGATGGCAACGCCAACGGTGGCAATACGGATGGCAGGACGACTGACTTTTCGTTTGTCGCCCTGATCACTATAGATTCTTTTTGCTATGAAAAAGGGGAGATTCATTCTTCGTCGACACGGCCCGGATAAGCCTCAAGCGCTTTGCGGAGAACAAAGAGGGCACGCTCCAGGTCTTTCTTCTTCAATACGTAGGCGATACGCACCTGATTGATGCCGGCACCGGGGGTGGTGTAGAAGCCTGCAGCAGGTGCCATCATCACCGTTTCGCCCTCGTACTCGAACTCAGCGAGACACCAGCGGCAGAATTTCTCAGCATCGTCGACGGGCAGCTTGGCAACGGTATAGAAGGCTCCCATGGGGATGGGCGAATAGACACCAGGAATACGGTTCAGACCATCGATCAAGCACTTACGACGCTCTACATACTCGTCGTACACATCGCGCAGATAGTCTTCGGGTGTTTCCAGAGAGGCTTCGGCCACAATCTGTCCGATAAGGGGCGGAGAGAGGCGTGCCTGACAGAATTTCATCACGGCCTTGCGCACCTCGGCATTCTTCGTGATAAGGGCTCCGATACGGATACCACACTCGCTGTAACGCTTCGAAACAGAGTCGATAAGAATCACGTTCTGTTCGATGCCTTCCAGATGGCAGGCAGAGATATAAGGCGAACCTGTATAGATGTACTCGCGATACACTTCGTCGGAGAAGAGATACAGGTCGTACTTCTTCACAAGGTCACGAATCTGATTCATCTCACGACGGGTATAGAGATAGCCCGTGGGGTTGTTGGGGTTGCAGATCATGATGGCACGCGTACGCTCGTTGATGAGCTCCTCGAACTTCTCGACCTTCGGCAGTGAGAAACCCTCTTCAATGGTGGTAGCGATAGTGCGGATCTTGGCGCCTGCAGAGATGGCAAAAGCCATGTAGTTGGCGTAGGCAGGCTCGGGCACGATGATCTCGTCGCCAGGATTCAGACAGGAAAGGAAGGCGAAGAGCACCGCCTCGGAACCACCCGACGTGATGATGATATCATCGGCAGTCACACGGATGTCGTATTTCGCGTAATAATCTACCAGTTTCTCGCGATAGCTCAGATAGCCCTGCGAGGGAGAATACTCGAGGATGTTACGGTCGATGGTCTTCAGGGCGTCGAGTGCCACCTGAGGTGTGGGCAGATCGGGCTGTCCAATGTTCAGGTGATACACCTTCGTACCTTTCTTCTTAGCGGCAGCGGCAAGCGGAGCAAGCTTTCTAATCGGCGACTCCGGCATTTCCAAACCGCGTACTGATATCTCTGGCATTTGTTCTGTAATTTTAAAAAACGGTGCAAAGGTACGAAAAAAAAGTGAAAAAAGAAATTATTTCAATTTTATTTTGTACTTTTGCACGTCAAAACTTGTGTAGATATGAATTACGAAGAACTTGTAGAAACCCGTGACGTACGGAAGAGCAATAAGGTGAAAATGCCGTTTGGCTATTTCCACAAACGCCAGATTGACGGCAAGTACAGCAACTTCGTGGAGTTTCTCGATGAACTCTCCGACAATATTCTCTTCGCAGAATGTTTGAAGAAGGACTGCGAGGTGGCAGCGCAGATCAGCGACCGTCACCAGCTGCACTTCACGCCTAACACCGAGGAGGGTGCCAACGGTATCTATGCCATCGCTGTGGAGCCAGGCAACTATCTCACGATGGGACAACTGTTGAACGAGGTGCCTTCGGTGGTGGCACAGAAGGGTTTTCTGGAGAATACCATCAAGGACCTGCTGGAGCTGACTATCAAGCTCAACGAGAAAGGGGTTCAGCAGGTTTGCTTTGCGCCATCGAACGTCTTCGTACGCAAGAACGACTATGATGTGCGTCTGATTCTGCACGGTTCTTCTTTCCACCGTCTGGGAGCTGAGGATACACTCTACGATGGTATCGAGGAGTATATTGCTCCTGAGGTGCTGCGTGGCGAGGTGCCTACAGACCGCAGCGATGTATACGGATTGGGTAAGTTCATCGAATATCTCAATGCCTCATCGGGTATGCCCTTCTATTTGAAGTCGATCATCAAAAAGGCAACTGCAGAGGATCCTGAGGCACGCTATGCCACAGTGGCTGAGTTCCGTAAGGCCCTCTCACAAAGAAAGGCTACGTTTAAGTCGGCTGTGACATCGCTCAGTGCTATTGCCATCGCCCTTATTATTGTAGGCCTTTTCTTCGCCCTCACACCTGATACGGAGATGGTGGAGTTTGTGAAGCCTGTAGAGGAGCCCATTAGCGAGGAACTGCTCGATGAGGGATTTGATCCATCTACGGAATTAGGAGCTGCTGCGGATTCTGCAACCATTGCAGAAGCCATCAAGGATTATCAGATGAAGGATTCTGACAAAATTGATGAAAAGAAGATCCGTGAGTTTGAGGCCAAGGGCGAAGCCATCTTCCGTAAGCAGTTCTCGAAAGAGGCTGAGCGCGTGCTCTCAGGCGTGTATAACAATCGTACGATGAACGGTGGTCAGAAATCGTTTGAGGATGCCAGCAGCAAAGCGATGGAAGAGCTTGTTGAGAAGCAGATAGAGCTGAGCGAACATTCAGCACTGCCTTCGGAGAAGAGTCAGCGTATTGCCTCAGAGATTATCGAACAGATTACGGAGCGCAAGAAGGCGGAAATGAACAAGGGAGAATAGTATTTAATAGTGAATAATAATAAAAATGAGATCAAGAACAGCAGAATGGTTTGAGTGCAAGATCCGTTATGAGAAAGTAATGGAAGACGGCTTGCAGAAAAGAGTTTCAGAAATTTATGTCGTCGATGCATTGAGCTTCTCAGAAGCAGAAAAACGCATCATCGAGGAGATGTCGCATTTCATTAGCGGACAGTTTGATGTGGTCGACATTAAGAAAGCTACATATAAGGAAATATTCTTTGCCGACAGCGACAGCGCTGATAAATGGTATAAGGCAAAGTTGAAATTCATCACCATTGATGAGAAGACTGCCAAGGAGAAAACCACAGCCGTGAACTATCTGGTACAGGCCGGTTCGTTTAACGGTGCTGTGAAGAATATCGAGGAGGTGATGGGCGGTACGATGATTGATTATGTCATCGCCACCGTTTCAGAGACACTCATCATGGATGTCTACGAGCACAAATAAACACTATGTACGACGTAAAGAGTCATCTTCGTGAGGTACTGAGTCAATTGCCACAGGGTGTTCGCCTTGTGGCAATTAGTAAATATCATCCTAACGAATATATTGAGGCGGCTTATGCTGAGGGACAACGTATCTTCGGTGAAAGTCACGAACAGGAACTGCGTCAGAAGCACGAGCAACTGCCTCAGGATATCGAGTGGCATTTTATTGGTCATCTGCAGACTAACAAAGTGAAATACATCGTCCCTTACGTAACAATGATCGAGGCTGTTGACTCGCTAAAGCTATTACGGGAAATCAATAAGCAATCAGAGAAATGCGGCCGAGTAGTTAAAGTTTTACTTGAACTACATATCGCTGAGGAATCTACCAAATATGGCTTGACGTTAGACGCCTGTCGCGAACTGCTCGAAGGGGGTGAATGGCGCGATATGAAGCACGTGCAGATTTGTGGTCTGATGATGATGGCATCGTTTGTTGACGACCAGGAACAGATTCGTCGTGAGATGCAGACGGCAGCCGATTTCTTCGACGAGGTGAAAGCTCGCTATTTTGCTGATGACGATGCTTTCTGTGAACGTTCGTGGGGTATGAGTGATGACTACAAGATAGCCTGCGAGACGCGTTCTACAATGGTACGCATCGGGACGGCTATCTTCGGTCCCCGCGTTTATTGAAATAATATTGGTCGCGCTTTCTCGTGATCTTGCCATAATTGATGGCATGTACAGGACAATAATGATAACAGGCCAGACAAGAGGTACATCGTCCGTTATGTAACCATGCGGGTGGTGTACCTTGTATATTATCTACAGGACAAACATTTTGACATTTTCCACATCGGATGCATTTGTCAGTATCGACGGTAAATTTTCTGTCATGTACCATCTTTTTGTTGAAGTATGCACCTATCACATATGAATAGAGTCGGGGTGTAGCGCCTTTCTCAAGTTCTTCGATACCTCGTCTGCGTTCCTTGATGGTATTAATGATGTGGGGCAGCTGGTGGCGTGCAACGTCGAGTTTCATAGCCTCTTTGTCCTCCGGATCGGTCTTCATAAACGGTAGACAGACATAACTCTCTGGCATGACGAGAGAAAACACCGATTCTGCTTGTAACGCCTCACCAAAGTTATCTCTTAACGCCGTGTTGGCTACCAGGTCGCGATTCAGGATGGTCATCGTCTCTCCCATATTATCACCACAGGTAGTGAGTGCCCAGCAGAAAGGCTTGGATGCCTGAGGTTGTTGAGAGATGGCTAAGTGGCGAATGAAATCTCTCACGATACGTGGCACCTGCCATCCGTGTGTAGGGAAACAGAATCCAATACGCTCATCGATACCGAGGGTATAGCTATGATGCCCTTTGCGAATTTCGTCGGGAATATATAACAATCGTTCACCAAGGGCTTTAGCTATCTCCTCAGCAGCCCATCTCGTGTTGCCTGTTCCGCTAAAATAGAAAATCATGTTGCTTTTTTATAATTTTTGGCAAAGTTACGAATAAGTAAGTAAAATACCAAAAATTTAAAATAAATTGTCTGAAATAATTTGGTGTGTATGGGTTGAATTCTTATATTTGCAGACGTGAACAAATGGCGGACTCTATTACTGCTCTTATTGGCAGTTATTTCTCTTGAAGGCTTTGCACAGCGAAACCTCGTGGTGGTCGATGTGGAAACAATGGTGCCTGTAGTGGGCGCCAATGTCGTTAGTCATGATGGCACCAGCGTTACTGATTCCTTGGGACATGTGATGGTGTCTGACAGTTGTCTGTCGGTGTCGTTCACGCATGTTAATTATGAGAGCCGTATCATCAACGTTACGGAATTGCGTCGTGATACGGTGTTTATGATCTCGAAGTTACTGAACATCAAAGAGGTGGTGGTGTTTGGTAACGGTCCTCTTAATGAGTTGCCTTCCAGTTTGAAAGAGAGTCTTAAGATGAAAGCCATCGATGCTCAGTTGGCAGCAGCGAATCCGAATAGTGGTATTCAGGTATTTGAGATTCTGAAGCTGCTGATTCCGAAGAAATGGCGTGATAATCTCCGCAATAAACTCCGCAAAAATTCCAAGGAGGAGCGTCTTAAACGTCTCCAGAAGATTCTCGACGAATATTAAAAATCCCCGCCGTTCAGCGGGGACTCTTTTTATTGCTTCATCAGATATTTCTTGAAATCTTCGAAGTTCTTGGTCATAGGAACGCTTTGTTTCTCGCCCTTCATAAAGGCTGCTAAGCGATCGGGTATCTCAACGTCGATGCTGAGGATGTCATCGACCTTCTCCTTGAACTTCGCAGGATGAGCCGTCTCGCAGAACACACCAATCTCTCCTGGCTGCAAACCATCGACAAGTGCCTGATAACCACAGGCACCATGAGGATCGAGGATATAGCCTGTCTCAGCATAACACTGACGCATGGTCTCACGGATCTGATCATCGCTATACGTGGCACCGCTAATCAGGTTGGTGATACGATGATGCGTAGCCTCAGGTGTCAGTTTGTTATTCTGACTATAGAGGTTGATGATACGGGCGAAGTTAGAGGGATCGCCCACATCCATAGCATTTGCCAATGTCTGCACGCTGGCCTTAGGCTCGTACTTGCCTGACTGGAGATACTTGTAGACAATATCGTTGGCATTATTGGCAGCAATGAAGCGCTTCACGGGAAGTCCCATTGCATGACCAAAGAGTGCCGAGCAGATATTACCGAAATTGCCAGAAGGCACACACATGACAAAGTTGTCAGCTTTACCCAGCGCCTTCATGCGGGCATAGGCATTGAAGTAATAGAAAGCCTGTGGCAGGAATCGGGCTACGTTGATGCTGTTTGCTGATGTGAGCTTCATGTGCGCGTTGAGCTCCTCATCCATAAAAGCTGACTTCACCAGTGCCTGACAATCGTCGAAAACACCATCCACCTCGATGGCGGTAATATTTTTGCCAAGAGTCGTAAACTGACACTCCTGAATGGGCGAAACCTTGCCCTTGGGATAGAGCACATACACATGGATACCCTCCACACCAAGGAAGCCATTGGCTACTGCCGAGCCTGTATCGCCAGAGGTAGCCACGAGAACATTGATCAGATTATTCTGGGTACTCGGAGCATTCTGATTACTCTGAGTGAAATACCTCAGCAATCGTGCCATAAAACGGGCACCTACATCCTTAAAGGCGAGGGTAGGGCCGTGAAAGAGTTCGAGAGCGTAGATGTTTTCCTTAACCTTGACTACAGGACAATCGAACGACAGTGTATCGTATACAATATCCTGCAGGGCATCTTGGTCAACATCCTCGCCAAAGAACGCACTTGCCACATTATAGGCTATCTGCTGGAAGGGCATCTCCTGGATGTTATCGAAGAACACCTTCGGCAGTATCTTGATCTCTTCGGGCATATAAAGACCGCGGTCTTCTGCTAGGCCTTTTACGACGGCCTTTTGCAGGTCGGCGATGGGGGCTTTTCCGTTAGTGCTATAATATTTCATAACTATTCACTATTAACTATTCATTTAATACTCATAAAGGTGTCCATAAACTGAGCGTGACGCAGTAGACCATAAGAGCCAGCGACACACGACACTTCGTCGTATTGCTGCACGTCGTCAGCCTTCATGCCACGATGCCAGATTAAGAAAGGTACAGCCTGTCCTACGTGGATGCGCATCTCTACAGGTGTGAGATGGTCGGGCAGCACAGCGATACAAACAGGTTCCTTCCACGCGCATACCTCATTATATATAGGGGCTATCAGACGTTGGTCGAGATACTCGATGGTCTTCAGTTTCAGTTCCAGATCGCCATCGTGACCAGCCTCATCGCTCGCCTCCACATGTACGAACACAAAATCATCACGCTCAAGGGCTTTGATAGCCGCCTCGGCTTTTCCTTCATAATTGGTATCAGCCAGACCCGTTGCACCCTTCACACGGATAATCTTCAGACCAGCATAGTGACCAATGCCTCGTATCAGGTCTACAGCAGAGATGACTGAGCCAGACTTCATCTGCGGATAACGCTTCATGAGTGTTTCCATCGAGGGACGATAACCACCGCTCCAAGGCCAAATGCTATTCGCCTGGCGCTCTCCACGTTTGGCTCGTTCGATGTTGAAGGGGTGAGCCTTGAGTAATTCCTGCGACTTCAGAATAAGTTCGTTCAGCAAATCAGCAGTCTCTTCAGGTGAAAGGCGTATAGAGCCAGTATGATGCACGGCATTTCGCGATTCGGGCTTTACCAGCAGCGGATACCACTCCTGATTAGGATGATCGTGAGGCGGGGCACAGACAATGTGCTTATTACCACCCTTGATAACGAGCAGATGACGATACTGAATGCCGGTGATGAACTTCACACGCTCAAAACCATAACGCTCATTGATGGGGGCTGCTAGCTGTTCATTAAGATATTTAATCAGTACGTCGCCATCAGCCGTTTCCAGATTACCACCGTTATGGGTGACGATCACACCGTCTTCTAGTGTGATGATGTTACAGCGTAGCGCTAGATCGTCGTCAGCCATCTCGTAGCCTATCGAAGCAGCTTCCAAAGGTCCGCGACCTTCATACACACGATTCAAGTCATAGCCGAGAATGGCTGTGTTGGCCACCTCAGAACCTGGGGGAAAACCCTCAGGCACTGTGATCAGCCTACCACAGCGACCTTCGCGTGCTAACTTATCCATCATGGGCTTATTAGCATATTGCAGCAAGGTCTTGTCTCCCAGTCGCTTTACTGGGAGGTCGGCCATACCGTCGCCAAGAATAATAATATGTTTCATATTAAATATTGGCGATAGACATGATATTTGCAAACACACCAGCAGCGGTCACAGCAGCACCTGCACCATAACCCTGAATCAGCATGGGATACTCCTTATAACGTTCAGTGGTGAGAAGCACGATGTTGTTCGAGCCTTCGAGACCGTAGAACGGATGACCATAAGGCACTTCCTTCAGGGCAACGCTGGTCTTGAAGGATGACGGGTTCTGCTCGTCGGCCTCCATCGTAGCCACAAAGCGCCAACGCTTGTTCTCTGCCTCGAGAACCTTACGACGAGCTTCGAAATCAGCATCGAGTTCAGGCAGACGCTTCCAGAAATCCTCAATCGAACCCTCGAAATAGCTATCGGGCACAAAGAGATGTTTCTCGACATCGTCTTGTTCTACCTTATATCCAGCCTCACGGGTCAGAATCACCAGTTTACGGATGACATCCGTACCACTGAGGTCGATACGTGGATCGGGCTCAGAGTAACGCTGCTCCTTGGCACGGCGAACGGTCTCGGAGAAAGGTACGTCAGCAGCAATCTCGTTGAAGATGAAGTTCAACGTACCACTGAGGATAGCCTCGATCTTCAGGATCTTATCACCCGAGTTACACAGGTCGTTGATGGTGCCGATAATCGGCAGACCAGCACCTACGTTGGTCTCGTAACGGAACCATACACCACGATCACGGGCAGTCTGACGCAGTTTGAGATAACTGTCGTAGTCGCTTGAAGCGGCAATCTTATTCGCAGCCACCACAGAGATGTTATGCTCCAGGAATGTCTGATAGAGCTGGGCAATCTGACGGCTGGCAGTACAGTCGACAAACACTGAATTAAAGATATTCATCTTCACAATCTCGTCGCGCATATGCTCTGTATTAGCGGGGAAACCAGCACGCAGGATCTTCTCGTAGTTGTCGAGGTCGATGCCGTCGCGATCGAGCACGAAGTTATCGACATCGCTGATACCCACCACATTCAGTTTCAAGCGCTTGGTCTGCATCAGGTACTGCTGCTGCGTGCGGATCTGCTCCAAGAGCATACCACCTACGGTACCAATACCACAGATGAAGAGGTTCAATACCTTGTATTCTGAGAGGAAGAACGAGTCGTGCAGCACGTTCAACGACTTGCGCAAGAATCTGCCATCCACCACGAACGAGATATTTGTCTCGGATGCACCTTGGGCACATGCAATCACAGAGATACCTGAACGGCCCAACGTACCAAACAACTTACCTGCGATACCTGGAGTCTGCTTCATGTTCTCACCCACGATGGCGATAGTAGCCAAGCCACTCTCCACCTGCATGGGGAACATCGCACCTGTCTCAATTTCCTTGGCGAACTCAGCATTCAGCACCTCTGCAGCTGCCTCAGCATCCTCGTCGCGCACACCAATAGAGGTGGAGTTCTCCGACGAAGCTTGCGACACCATAAACACAGAGATGCCCTTGTTGGCAAGCGTGGTAAAGATACGACGGTTGACACCAATCACACCTACCATCGAGAGACCCGTCACCGTGATGAGCGACGTTCCCTTGATACTCGAGATACCCTTAATGGGCTTGTTATCGTCCTCAATTTTATCTTTGATGAGGGTGCCCGGATGTTCGGGGTTGAATGTGTTCTTTACCTTGATAGGTATATTCTTGACGCAGACGGGATAGATGGTCGGTGGGTAAATGACCTTCGCACCGAAGTTACAAAGCTCCATTGCCTCTACGTATGATAATTCATTAATGGTATAGGCACTCTTGATCACCTTGGGGTCGGCTGTCATAAAGCCGTCCACATCGGTCCAGATCTCCAGTGCTTCTGCATTGAGCACAGCGGCAATGATAGAAGCTGTATAGTCAGAGCCACCACGTCCGAGATTCGTCGTCTCGTGGCTGTCACGGTCGCGGGCAATGAAGCCAGGCACCACATACACAGCCTTCTCGTTCATATCTTTGAAGGCCTCTTTTACCAACTCTGTGGTCAGATCGGCATCAATCACGTGCTTCCCCATTTTCTTCTCCGTGCGGATAAAATCACGGGCATTCATGCGGATACCGTTTTTGAACATCGCTGCCACGATGTGCGAACTCAGACGCTCACCGTAACTCACGATGGTGTCCTCGGTCTTTTTCGACAGGTCGTGAATCAGATACACACCATAGTAGATACTCTTCAACTGGTCGAAGAGCTGGTCTACATTATTGAACAGATCCACGCGCTTCTTGTCGTCGGTGATGATGGTGTCGATCATCTGGTGGTGGCGTGTTACCATCGCGTCGAATTCCTCGCGATAATGCTCGTCACCGTTCTTAGCCATTTGCGATGTGGCAATCAACTTATCGGTGATGCCATTCAATGCGCTGACCACTACTACGACAGGTTGCGTCCGAGCCTCTGCCTCCACAATTTTCTTCAAGCTTAAAATGCTCTTTACGGAACCTACGGACGTTCCGCCAAACTTTAATACTTTCATATTCCTATGTTTTTAATTTCGACGGTGCCTCAGTTACAAACGAGGCCTGCTCCGCCATTTGTTATTATTGATGATTATTATTTCTGTTCTTATTTTTGTTAGGGCGCTTGCGCTGGTCCTTACTGCCATTGCCTCGGCTGTTCCAACGACCATGACGACGCGTATTACTGCGTTTCTTTTCGCGCTTGGTATATTCAGGTCCCTCGCCAATACCCTCAGGTAGCGGTCGTTTCTCAACTTCCTTACCAAGGAAATGTTCTATCTGCTGGAATTTATAGATGTCTGCATCGCTGATAAAGGTGATGGCTGTTCCGTCACGATCAGCACGGGCTGTACGTCCGATACGGTGCACATAGTCCTCGGCATCATGTGGTACATCGTAGTTGATGACCGTCAGGATATCGTCGATGTCGATGCCTCGGGCCACGATATCCGTTGCAACGAGCACATCCACCTGTCCTGCTTTGAAGCGATACATCACCTCATCGCGTTCCTGCTGCGAGAGGTCGCTGTGCATCTGTCCACAATTGATGTGCATCTGCTTCAGACTACGCGCTATCTCCTTCACCTTATCTTTTTTACCCGAGAAGATAATCACGCGCTGCAGATCACCTGCCTTGAAAATATGGTTGATAATCTTCAGCTTCTGTGGCTCGTAGCACACGTAGGCACTCTGCTGGATCTTCTCCGCAGGCTTCGATACGGCAATCTTCACCTCCACAGGGTCGTGGAGCATTGTCACAGCCAGTTCGCGGATCTTCGGTGGCATGGTGGCCGAGAACATGATACGCTGACAGTTCTTGGGCAAATGCTGCACCAGTTTCATGATATCATCGATGAACCCCATGTCCAGCATACGGTCCGCCTCGTCGAGAACGAAGAACGAACAGCGGGAGAGGTCGAGGTTGCCTACTTTCAGATGGCTGAGCAAACGACCAGGTGTGGCAATCAATACATCAGCGCCCAGACGCATACCACGCAGTTCCTGTTCATAACGTCCGCCATCGTTTCCGCCATAGACGGCCACCGACGATATCCCGTCGAGGTAATAACCGAATCCCTGCATGGCCTGATCAATCTGCTGGGCTAGTTCACGGGTAGGTGACATCACCACGCAGTTGATGGCATCCTTGGGATAATCGCCCTCGTCGAGCATCGACAGAATGGGCAGCAGATAGGCCGCTGTCTTTCCCGTACCCGTCTGGGCCACGCCCAACAGGTCGTAGCCGTCGAGTATCTCCGGTATACAGCGTTCCTGTATCGGAGTCATCTCGTCGAAGTGCATGTCATACAGCGCATCGAGTATATTGTCGTCTAAATATGTCTCTTCAAATCTCATTTAGTTCGGTGCTTGTCGATAACAGAAGTATGCGATAAATACATATAATATATTTGGTATCCACGCAGCTAGCATGGGCGGGGTGTCCGCATTGATGGCGAAGGTGGCACTAATGGTCTGTAAAAGAATGTATGAGAACGAGAGGGCCAGTCCGATACCCAGATAGAGTCCCATACCGCCCTTGCGCTTCCGGCTCGATAGGCTCACGCCGATGAGGGTCAGGATGAACGAGGCGAAAGAGGTGGCGATACGTTTGTGACATTCCACTTCATACTGTACCACATTTCCCGAACCTCTGTCTATCTGCTTCGAGATATAATGCCTGAGTTCAGGTGAGGTGAGCGTCTCTTGCTGACCTTGCGAGAACACCAGGTCCATTGGCTCCATCATGATCAGCGTGTCGAGGGTGGCACCTGAGGTGATCTCCTCCTTTAGACCCTTCAGCGTACGGATCTTCCAGTTCTGCGCCTTCCAGTGATAGCGGGTGTCGCTGATAGAGTCGTAGCGCAGCGTCGAGGCGGTCATATGACTCACCAGCTTCTTGTTCTCAAACTTATCCAGCGAGAACCCGAAGGCCGTCTTCGAACGGTTGTCGTACTGCTGCATATAGGCGATGATGCCCGGACCCACCATCAGCTGCACATTGGTGGCAGAGGTGGTTCGCTTAGAATTCTTGTATTTCGCTTCGAAGTCCTGACGGATAACCGTTCCACGGGGAATGACATATGCACCCAGCGCCAGGTTCAACGCAGCAATCAGCGCTGCAGAGATCATATAAGGTCGCAGTAGACGCTTGAAACTCACACCAGCCGCCAGCATCGCTATGATTTCAGAGTTGCCTGCCAGCTTCGACGTAAAGAAGATGACGGCAATAAACACGAACAGCGGTGAAAACAGGTTCGAGAAGTAGGGTACGAAATTAGCATAATAGTCGAACACGATGGCCTTCAGCGGAGCACCATAGGTCGAGAATTTTGCCAGGTTCTCATTCACGTCGAATACTATCGCAATACTGATAATCAGCACGATCGAATAAATATAGGTACCAATAAACTTATTGATGATATATCGGTCGAGCCTGTTCAGATAACGGAAGGGATTCAGGTATTTCAGATAACGCAACCACCTGAGCCAATGACAAAGTTTCTTCCAGCCGCGTGCAATCGCCCTTTGACGGCGATAACGCTTCCGGTGAAGCCTGATTTTGCTGAAGTCACGTTCTGTATAATTCAAATTCATCGCCTTTGTCCTAATTGATAGATTACTGAGCGTTTCCACTCTACAAAGTCACCATTCAAAATATGATTGCGCGCATCGGTCACCAGTCGCAGATAGAAGGCTAGGTTGTGAATCGAGGCAATCTGCATGGCCAACAACTCCTGTGCTTTAAACAGATGGTGCAGATAGGCCTTCGAATGGATGCGGTCTATCTCGCAACCGTCAGGGTCGATGGGTGAGAAATCGTCCTCCCATTTCTTGTTGCGCATGTTCATCGTGCCCTCGTAGGTGAAGAGCATCGCATTACGACCGTTACGCGTGGGCATCACACAGTCGAACATATCCACACCACGCTCGATGGCCTCGAGGATATTCTGTGGCGTACCCACACCCATGAGATAGCGTGGACGATCTTTGGGCAGTATCTCGTTCACTACCTCAATCATCTCGTACATTACCTCTGTGGGCTCACCGACAGCCAGACCTCCAATAGAGGCACCACCACCGTCGTCCAGTCGGCTCAGCACATCACACACATGCTTGGCAGCGTCCTGACGCAGGTCTTTAAAGGTACATCCCTGCACAATGGGGAAGAGTGTCTGGTGGTAGCCATATAACGGCTCTGTTTCATTAAATCGCTTCACGCAACGCTCTAACCATCCCTGTGTAAGTTTCAGACTTTTAGCAGCATACTGGTAATCACTCTGTCCTGGCGGACACTCGTCGAATGCCATCATGATATCAGCGCCTATCACGCGTTCGGTATCCATTACATTCTCGGGTGTGAAGATATGCTTTGAGCCATCGATGTGGCTGCGGAACTCACAACCTTCCTCGGTGAGTTTTCTGATACCCGTCAGCGAGAAAACCTGAAAGCCGCCTGAGTCCGTTAGTATCGGACGGTCCCAGGTATTGAACTTGTGAAGACCGCCTGCTTTTCGCAGAATATCCAGACCTGGACGCAGGTAGAGGTGATAAGTATTGCCCAGAATGATCTGTGCCTTCACCTGCTCACGGAGCTCTGCAAAGTGAACAGCCTTCACGCTGCCCACCGTACCTACAGGCATGAATATAGGTGTCTGTATCTGTCCGTGATCGGTCGTTATTACACCTGCACGGGCATCGCTGGCCTGGTCGCTATGTTGTACTTCAAATTTCACTTCTTCTTTTCCTCCTCTGGGATGGTAAAATCAAGTGGTTTATCCACGATTTCTTTTGTCAGCACGAAATTCCAAACATCCTGCACGTTCTCCACATAATGGAATGTAACGCCCTTCAAATACATATCGGGAATCTCGAGGATATCTTTCTCGTTTTCTCTACACATTACGATATCGGTGATTCCCGCACGCTTGGCTGCGAGGATCTTTTCCTTGATACCGCCCACTGGCAACACTTTTCCGCGCAGCGTGATCTCACCTGTCATCGCCGTGTTCTTACGAACCTTGCGCTGGGTGAGGGCAGAGGCAATCGAGGTGGCGATAGTGATACCTGCCGAGGGACCATCTTTTGGGGTCGCTCCCTCAGGCACGTGGATATGGATGTTCCAGTTGTCGAAAATGCGATAGTCAATGTTCAACGTCTCAGCATGGGCCTTTACATATTCGAGAGCCAGGATGGCTGACTCCTTCATCACATCGCCTAAGTTTCCCGTCAATGTGAGCTTATTACCCTTTCCTTTCGACAGCGAAGTTTCGATAAACAATATCTCTCCACCCACACTCGTCCAGGCGAGACCTGTCACTACACCGGCATAGTCGTTGCCCTGATAGATGTCGCGATAGAAAGGTGGTTTGCCCAACAGATCCTCAATCTCGGTTGGTGTAATCTTTTTATAGTCAGCATCTTCCTCCACCTGACGCTTGTAGGCAATCTTTCGGAGGGCCTTGTTAATCTGTTTCTCCAATTGGCGTACGCCGCTCTCACGGGTGTAACGCTCGATGATCATCTCGATAGCTGCCTTGTTGAACGAAGGTTTCATACCCTTTACGTTCTGACCCGTATTTTCCAGTTCACGGGGAATCAGGTGGCGCTTGGCTATCTCTATCTTTTCTTCGGTGATATAGCCGCTCACCTCAATCACCTCCATACGGTCGAGCAGGGGGCGGGGGATTGTCGATAGGTTGTTGGCCGTAGCAATGAACAACACCTTCGACAGGTCGTAGTCCACATCCAAATAGTTATCGTGGAAAGCATTGTTCTGTTCGGGGTCGAGCACTTCGAGCAGGGCAGATGCAGGATCGCCGTTGTGCGTCATCTGCGTTACCTTGTCTATCTCGTCAAGGATAAACACAGGATTGCTTGAGCCGGCTTTCTGTATAGACTTGATGATACGACCAGGCATAGCGCCGATGTAAGTGCGACGGTGTCCACGTATCTCTGCCTCGTCGTGCAGACCGCCCAGTGACATACGTACATACTTACGTCTCATGGCCTCGGCAATCGACTTGCCCAGCGAGGTCTTACCCACGCCTGGAGGACCGTAAAGACAAATAATAGGACTCTTCAGGTCGCCTCTCAGGGCCAGCACCGCCATATGTTCCAGAATACGCTCCTTTACCTTCTCCATGCCGTAGTGGTCCTTGTCCAGGATTTTTTGGGCACGCTTCAAGTCTAGATCGTCTTCCGTATATTCGTTCCAAGGCAAGTTCACCAATGTCTGCAGATAGTTCAACTGCACATTGAAGTCGGGACTCTGCGGGTTTAGGTTGTCCAGTTTGTCGGCCTCCTTGTAGAAGATGCGTTCTATCTCTATCGACCAGCGTTTTGAGGCAGCCTTTCTGATCAGTTCCTGCTTCTCCAGCGAGTCTCCATTGCCGATTTCGGCCTGCATGTTCTTGATCTGCTGCTGCAGGAAATAGTTACGCTGCTGTTCGTCGATATCTTCGCGGGTCTTATTGCGGATGTCTACCTTCAGGTTCTGAAGATTGATTTCGCGGTTCACGATTTTCATCAGATTGAAGAGTCGCTCTTTTACCAGTTCTTTCTCCAGCAGTTTCATCTTCTCCTTCACGGTGAAAGGCATGTTCGAACAGATGAAGTTCATAGCCATGATGTCGTTGGAGATGTTCTTCACGGCAAACTGCGCCTCGTCGGGTATGTCATCGCTCACTTCGATATAACGTTCTACCTGCTCGCGCAGGTCGCTGCAGGCGGTCTTAAACTCGCGGTCGTTCTTCTCGGGCTGGATTTCCTCCAACGGACTCACAAAAAACTCCAGATAGGGTGTCGAGTGAATCATTTTCTCAATCTTCAATCGACCCTGCGCCTGCACAATAGCGGTAATGTTACCATTGGGAAGCGTCAGGAGTTTCACCACCTTGGCATAGACACCCGTCTCATACAGATCGCTCAGCAAGGGTACCTCCACCTCGGGATCACGTTGCGTCACCACACCGATGGTGAAGTGCTTTCTTTCGGCCTGCTGAATGAGTGCTTTACTCGACTCGCGGCCTATCAAAATGGGTGATACGACACCAGGAAATAGTACCAGATTGCGGACGGGGAGCACTGGCACCACTTCGGGCGTGTCGCCGTGCATCATGTCGTTGTAATCTCCCTCTATATCAGCAATCATCTGAAATGCTGTATTTTTCTGATTCTTCATTCTTTTCCTTTACTTTTTCGCAAATTTGGCTGCAAAGTTACTCAAAAAAAATAAAAATGAAGAATCCCGCCTTAATAATTAACAAATTATTATCGTTTTTTACCCGCTTTCCTAATAAAAATCAAGAATAACTTGGAGATATGTGCTAGGTTCTTGGCTTCAGAAAGACATTTTTAACCTTTGCAAAGAGTCTAGTACAACATTTTGGAAATCATCAATACGAACAAAATATACGTTGAGTCCAAGAAAAGTTTCTACGCTGTATAATGTACATAATTTTCTATAATTGTTGTATAATGTCAAATTTCTAAGGGCGATCAATTACATTTTGTTATAATTATCTGATTTTAATTAATATTTACGATACAAACAAAATAATAAAGAAACAAAAATGTGTTCGAAAATTTAAATTTAATTTCAGCAATTATTTTCATTAAAAATTTAATAGTAAAAATCGCTCCTGTTGTGTAATTTGATATGAGTAAGTTGCACAGATGATTTTTGCCACAACGGTAGAGATTTTTATTTTTTTTGGAATAATTTCGGCGAAAAGTTTTTTTGTTCCGAAAAATATCACTATCTTTGCAATCGACTTAATTGCCAAAACGAATTATAACTTTAAATATTAACAGCGTATGTCACAATTAACTGGACACATTTCGCAGATTATCGGCCCTGTCATCGACGTCTATTTCGACACCGAGGGGCAGGAGGCTGAGAAAGTGCTACCAAAGATTCACGATGCTCTGAAGATTGACCGTGGTGACGGACGTGACCTGATTGTCGAGGTGCAGCAGCACATCGGCGAGGATACGGTGCGTTGCGTAGCTATGGACAATACCGACGGTCTGCATCGTGGATTGGAGGCGATTCCCATGGGCACACCTATCGTAATGCCTGCGGGTGATCAGATTAAAGGTCGAATGCTGAACGTGATCGGTCAGCCTATCGACGGTATGAACCCACTCGACATGACGGGTGCCTATCCCATCCACCGCGAGGCTCCTTCGTTTGAGGAACTCTCTACGAAGAAAGAAATCCTGGCTACGGGTATCAAGGTCATCGACTTGTTGGAGCCCTATATGAAGGGTGGTAAGATCGGACTCTTCGGAGGTGCTGGTGTGGGTAAGACGGTGCTCATTATGGAGCTCATCAACAACATTGCCAAGGGTCACAACGGCTTCTCCGTATTCGCAGGAGTAGGAGAGCGTACCCGTGAAGGTAATGACCTGATTCGAGAGATGATTGAGTCGGGCGTTATCCGTTATGGTGAGAAGTTCCGCCAAGCGATGGACGAAGGAAAATGGGACTTGAGTCTCGTTGATCCTGAGGAGCTGAAGAAGAGTCAGGCCACACTAGTCTATGGTCAGATGAACGAGCCCCCAGGCGCACGTGCCTCTGTAGCACTGTCGGGACTGACGGTTGCCGAAGGCTTCCGCGACGGTGGTGGTAAAGACGGCGGTGCTGCTGATATTCTGTTCTTCATCGACAACATTTTCCGTTTCACGCAGGCGGGTTCTGAGGTGTCGGCTCTGCTGGGTCGTATGCCTTCGGCCGTAGGTTATCAGCCTACGCTGGCCTCGGAGATGGGTACCATGCAGGAGCGCATTACTTCTACTAAGACCGGTTCTATCACTTCTGTACAGGCCGTATATGTGCCTGCCGACGACTTGACCGACCCCGCTCCGGCCACAACGTTCACCCATCTGGATGCAACGACGGTGCTCGACCGTAAGATTGCTGAGCTGGGTATCTATCCGGCTGTGGATCCGCTGGGTTCTACCTCTCGTATTCTCGACCCGCTGATTGTGGGCAAGGCGCACTACGATTGTGCCCAGCGTGTGAAGGAGATTCTGCAGCGCTACAAGGAGTTGCAGGATATCATTGCCATTCTCGGTATGGACGAGCTCTCTGATGAAGACAAGCTGACGGTGAACCGCGCTCGTCGTGTGCAGCGATTCCTCTCTCAGCCGTTCTCGGTGGCTTCACAGTTCACCGGTCTGCCCGGTGTGATGGTGCCCATCGAGGATACCATCAAAGGCTTCAATGCGATTCTCGACGGTGAGGTTGACGATCTGCCCGAGCAGGCCTTCCTCAACGTGGGTACGATTGACGATGCCAAGGAGAAGGCGAAGAAACTGTTAGAGGCAGCAAAGGGTTAGGCTTATGCTACAGCTGAGAATAGTTTCGCCTGAGAGGATAGAGTTCACCGGTGAGGTGGAGAGTGTCAAGGTACCTGGTGCACAGGGAAACTTTGAGATTCTGACCGATCACGCACCTATCATCTCCATTCTGACGAAGGGAGTGGTGGAGTACGATGGTCAGCTGCTGGCCATTCTCGGTGGATTTGTAGAGGTACAGAAGAACAAGGTCTCTCTCTGCGTAGAGCGTCAGGAGTAGTGGAATACGTCCTGTCTGTCCTCTTCTTCACCCTGTTAGGTGTGACCTACGTGAAGGGCTATGACCTCGTCAAGAAGCACTCGCCCGACCATCTGGTCCACTTCTATCTGATTATGGCAACAATACGTATGTTGCTCGTCGCAACGGTTGTCGGGCTCTACGTATTCTTCACCGAGAACAGAGAAGATGCCATCCATTTCGCTATCATATTTATTATAATGTACGCGATAACGATGGTGATAACACTAAAATTAAGACATTAAGTAACAAAGAATAATGAATCACATCAAACGACTGCTTAGCGTTGCGCTGCTGATGTTCGCATTGGTGCCAGCGATGAAGGCGGAAGACTTCTCGGCCAAGGAAGTGGTGCTTGAGCATATCAAGGACTCACACGAATGGCATGTGACCGATTACGGCGAGGGGAAGTCGCTGGTGATACCGCTGCCCGTCATCGTCAACAGCTCCACCGGTTGGCATGTGTTCTGCTCGTCAGAGTTCGAGCACCATGCTGATGCCAACGGACTGCGCCAAGGCCCTTACGGACTGGCTATTGCGACAGAAGGTGACAACGCAGGCAAGATAGTTGAGAACGGCGAACCCGTGCTCGACCTTTCTATCACTAAGACGGTTGCCGTGATGTTCATCAATGTGGCCATTCTGCTTTGCTGCATCCTGTTCAGCGCCCGCTGGTACAAGAACCGCAAGGCTTCTGACAATGCCCCTGGTGGATTCGTAGGCTTCGTCGAAATGCTCGTGATGTACGTGGTGGATGATATTATCAAGCCGGGAGTAGGGAAGGGCTATGAGAAATACACGCCCTATCTGCTCACCTGCTTCTTCTTCATCTTCACATGTAATGTGATGGGATTGATTCCGTTCCCGCCAGGCTCTGGAAACGTGACGGGCAATATCGCCGTAACGTTCTTCCTCGCCCTCTGCACCTTCCTGATTGTGCAGTTCTCGGGCAACAAGCATTACTGGAAGGATATCTTCTGGCCCGATGTGCCCTCGTGGCTCAAGGCGCCCATTCCCATCATCCCCGTCATCGAGTTCGTGGGTATCTTCACGAAGCCCTTCGCCCTGATGATCCGACTTTTCGCCAACATGATGGCGGGACACGCCATTGCGGTGGCCATCACGTGTATCATTTTCCTGGTGGCTGCCCAGACAGTAGCCGTACAGTTGTCGATGTCGGCGCTGAGCGTCATCATGAGCATCTTTATGATGTGCCTCGAGTGCTTGGTATGCTTCATCCAGGCGATGGTGTTCACCATGCTCTCGGCCGTCTTTATCGGTTTGGCAAGAGTTGAACCAGAACATGAGTAAGAATTAATTAAAATATTAACAATTTAAAAACAAAACATTATGATTACAGCATTATTAGCAGCAGAAGGTGTTGCAAAATTGGGCGCCGCAGTAGGCGCAGGTCTCGCAGCTATTGGCGCAGGTCTTGGTATTGGTAAGATTGGTGGTCAGGCTATGGACGCTATGGCTCGCCAGCCGGAAGTAATGAACAAGTTGTTCACGAATATGATCGTTGCAGCTGCCCTTATTGAGGGTGTTGCCCTCTTCGCAGCCGTTATCGCATTCCTCTGTATCTAATCAAACTCCGCACAGCGTATGGATTTGTTGATTCCGAGTACTGGTCTGCTGTTCTGGATGAGCATCACGTTCATCGTGGTGTTCCTCCTGCTTTGGAAGTTTGGCTTCCCCGTCATCACTGGGATGGTGAAGGAGCGTCAGGCTTTCATCGACGACTCACTGCGTAAGGCGCATGAGGCCAACGAACGGCTCGCCAATATACAGAAAGAAGGTGAATCCATCTTGCAGGAGGCACGCGAGAAGCAGGCTCAGATTTTGAAAGAGGCTGCTGAGACCCGCGATGCCATCGTAGAGAAAGCTCAGGATAAGGCGCGTCAGGAAGGTGCCCGACTGATGGAGGATGCCCGCATCGCCATCGAGCAGGAGAAGAAAGCCGCCATCGCCGATATCCGCAAGCAAGTAGCTACCCTCAGCGTCGAGATTGCCGAGAAGGTGCTTCGTCAGAACCTGAAGGACGACAAGACGCAGATGGATTTGATCGACCGTATGCTGGATGAAGTTTCTGTTAATTAAGTGATTGCGTATGGATATAGGAGTCATATCGGTTCGTTATGCCAGAGCGCTGCTGAAGAGTGCCACCGACGCGAAGATCGAGGCCGACGTCTACAAGGAGATGCAGACGATGGCGAAGACCTATACCGAGGTGCCGCAACTGAGGCAGACCATTGACAACCCGATGCTCTCGAAGGACACGAAGCAGCAGCTCTTGCTGACAGCCGTCGGCGAGAAGCCCTGTGAACTGACCAAGGCCTTCATCAGCCTCGTGCTGAAGGAAGACCGTGAGAACGTGATGCAGTTCATCGCAAATTCATACGTCACGCTTTACCGTCAACAGAAGAACGTCATCCGTGGCAGACTGATTACCGCTGCTGCCGTTTCTCCTGCCACCGAGCAGAAGATGCGTCAGATGGTGGAAAGCAAGACTAATGGAACAGTGGAGTTTGAGACCGAGGTGAATCCAGATATCATCGGTGGCTTCATTCTCGAATACGACACCTATCGTATGGATGCGAGTGTCAAGTCAAAGCTCAACTCAATTCTACAAACACTAAAATAGTAAATTACAATGTCAGATAAGATTAAACCAAGCGAAGTGTCCCAGGTGCTGCTCGATCAGCTGAAGGGTATCTCCAGTGCCGAGAAGTTCGACGAGGTGGGTACCGTGCTGACCGTCAGCGACGGTGTGGCCCGTATCTACGGACTGCGCAACGCCGAGGCCAATGAGCTGCTGGAATTTGAGAATGGCACGATGGCTATCGTGATGAACCTCGAGGAAGACAACGTCGGTTGTGTGCTTCTCGGCGGTACATCGGGCATTAAGGAGGGTATGGTCGTAAAGCGTACGAAGCGTATTGCCTCTATCCGCGTCAACGACAACATGCTCGGCCGTGTCATCAATCCGCTGGGACAGGCTATCGACGGCAAGGGCGATATCGATCTGAGTGATGCATTCGAGATGCCGCTCGACCGTAAGGCCCCTGGTGTGATCTACCGTCAGCCCGTGAAAGAGCCGCTGCAGACCGGTCTGAAGGCCATCGACTCGATGATCCCCATCGGTCGCGGTCAGCGTGAACTCATCATCGGCGACCGTCAGACGGGTAAGACCGCCATCGCCGTTGATACCATCATCAACCAGAAGAGTTTCTATGAGGCAGGAAAGCCTGTCTATTGTATCTATGTTGCCATCGGTCAGAAGGCCAGTACCGTTGCTGCGCTCGTCTCGACGCTGCAGGAGCACGGTGCCATGCCTTACACCATCGTGGTGGCTGCTACCGCTGCCGATCCTGCCGCCATGCAGTATTATGCACCGTTCGCAGGTGCCGCCATCGGTGAGTACTTCCGCGACCGCGGTCTGCCCGCATTGGTGGTCTACGACGACCTCTCAAAGCAGGCTGTGGCCTATCGTGAGGTATCGCTGATCCTGCGTCGTCCTTCGGGTCGTGAGGCTTATCCTGGTGACGTGTTCTACCTGCACTCCCGTCTGTTGGAGCGTGCAGCCAAGATGAACGAGCAACAGGAGGTGGCCGAGCAGATGAACGACCTGCCTGAGTGCATGAAGGGTCACGTAAAGGGTGGCGGTTCATTGACCGCTCTGCCTATCATCGAGACGCAGGCTGGCGACGTGTCGGCTTACATCCCTACCAACGTGATCTCCATCACCGACGGTCAGATCTTCCTCGAGAGCGACCTCTTCAACCAGGGCTTCCGTCCCGCCATCAACGTGGGTATCTCCGTGAGTCGTGTGGGTGGTTCGGCACAGATCAAGTCGATGAAGAAGGTGGCCGGTACGCTGAAGATCGACCAGGCACAGTATCGTGAACTCGAGGCCTTCTCGAAGTTCTCCAGCGATATGGATGCCGTGACGGCGATGACGCTCGACCGCGGTCGTAAGAACAATCAGCTGCTCATTCAGCCGCAGTACAGCCCGATGCCCGTAGGCGAGCAGATTGCCATCCTCTATTGTGGTGTGCACGGCTTGATGCGCGATGTGCCCATCGATAAGGTGCGCGAGTGCCAGACGTCGTTCCTCGATAAGCTGCGCTCTGCCAATCCCGAGGTCATTGAGACACTCGCCAGCGGTAAGATTGACGACGAGACTACTGGCAAGATCGAGGCAGTGATGGCTGACATCGCAGGAACGTATAAAAGTTAGTAGCCTATGCCCAGCCTGAAAGAAATCAAGGGCCGCATAGCCTCCGTCAACTCCACGCGCAAGATCACGTCGGCTATGAAGATGGTGGCTTCCAGCAAGCTGCACCACGCACAGGTGGCCATACAAAACATGCTACCTTACGAGGAGCTGCTGGAGCACATCCTCAAGTCGTTCCTCGCTGCCGAGGCCGAGGCACAGACCATCTACGATCAGGTACGTCCCGTGAAGCGAGCTGCACTCGTGGTCTTCACGTCTAACTCGTCGCTCTGTGGCGGCTTCAATGCCAACACCATCAAGCTGATGTTGCAGGCCGTCAACGAGTACGACCAGACCATCGGTCGCGACAACGTAGAGATCTATCCCATCGGTCGTAAGGTCTATGAGAAGGCGCAGAAACTAGGTCTGAAGGTACAGGGTGAATTCTCCGCGCTGGCCGACAAACCTAATGTGCAGCAGTGCATCGAGATTGCGATGGAGCTGGGAAAGAAGTTTGCTGATGGTGAGATAGACAAGGTAGAACTCATCTATCATCACTTCAAGAGTGCCGGTTCACAGGTGCTCACGCGAAAGACCTTCCTGCCCATCGATGTCGAGTCGGAACTGCAGGCTGATCACGAGCGCGATTTGACGAGTGTGATTGCCACCAAGGAGTCGCAGGAATATCTCAAGAAGAGAGGTGAGAGGCAAGAGACGAGAGGTGAGCAAGAGGAAGTCAAACCGCTCAATGATAACTTCATTGTCGAGCCCGATATGGACACTGTGCTCTCGCAACTCATCCCGAAGCTTGCCCACCTGGCACTCTACACGGCCCTGCTCGATTCGAATGCCTCGGAGCATGCTGCCCGTATGGTGGCCATGCAGACCGCTACTGATAATGCAGACGAGTTGCTTCGCGAACTGAACCTTCAGTACAACAAGAGCCGTCAGCAGGCTATCACTTCCGAGCTCCTAGATATTGTAGGAGGCTCAGTCAACAATTAAAAAAGGAGCGTGTAAATTTACACGCTCCTTTTTTATAGTGGATTATAATTTTAGTTTGTAACTCAAACCTATAAGATGACGATTGGCTTCAAACCCCTCATCGTCATTGCTGATATGCTGATAGCGGTAGAATGCGCCCACAGCGTGCTGCTTTGTGATAGACCATTCCGCACCAACCTGATAACGCACCTTCTCCAACGACATCTGATTGAAGAATTCTACACTAGCATAAGGTGAGACAGGCACCTTGTTATTGTCGTATTCCATCTGTAGCCGGGTGCGCAACACATGTTTGCCTTTGCCGCTATAGGTATGCGCCTTCCCATCGTAGGCATTCTTCAGATAGCTCCAACGCTCATCGACGGTATATTCAGGACGATAGGTGTACTGCCAGCGCTCACGAAGTGAGAACTTGAAGTCGCCAATCAGTTTCTTACTAAGCGTCAACGACACATTGAAGCGATGGCGCGCTGACCAATATTGGGCCCTCTTCTTGGGATCACCTACATCTGCATCGCCATCGTCCACCTCGTCGTCTTCTTCGTCAAAATAGCTGATGCGCTCATAATTGTCGTAAAGGAGATTATAGCCAGCTGAAGCCTTCAGCCACTTAGCGACCTTATAGTCTACACCAAGACCTACGCTCCAGCGGTCGTTGGTCTGGGCATTATTACGGGTGCGCAACTCACCTTCGAGACTCACAGACCATTTCTTGTCGATCTTCTTCTGCACCTCCAGCGAGAAGTCGAGTCCGAAATCATCAGCCTGCGCAGAGGCTGTGAATAGCGAGCACTGGATAGCGAGTGCGACTGTCAGATAGCGCAGCTTGCCTGAAAAGAGCCTATACGCTTGCATAATCTGAGTTTTTGATTTTCAACATATTCTTCACATCGCCGCTATCATTGCCCTCGTAGTAGACACGAAGCACTGTCATATCACGCAGAAAGTCGACGGCTCCAACCCTCACGGATACAACTTTCAGTCCCAGACGCGCCTCCAGGTCAGCCTTCAGCTCTTCCCTGCGTTCAGGCTTAATCAGGTCAATACGGTCGTACTGTACCAGTTTCGAGGCCTGCACCTTGAGTGAACGCTCGAAGATGACAATAGACAGGATGACAATCACGTCGATGACCAGCAACTCGACCAGCGGTGTGCCAATCATGACACCTGCAGCATTAACCCCTAAGGTATCGGCCATCGCATGAACCACCGACAGACATACTACCACAAAGAGATAGGTCATCTCTCGAACAGGCATTGCATCGGTACGATAACGCATGATAGAGAAAATACCGAACAGTCCGAGACCTACACCCATCGTGGCCTTTCCGCGATCCATACCCATCATCAGGTAGACCAGGAAAAAGATGGCTACGGAAATAATCATAAAGGTGAAAAAGAAATCACGTCTTTTGGCCTTTTTAAAATAAAGGAAGTTGACGATGATCCAGTTGACTAGGTAACAGAGAGCGAATCTCAGTAGGGTGTCTCCGAAATCAGGGGAGAACATTTCTTTAAAATTAATCATATTCTTATTGTTTTTGTTGATTGACGAGTTTATCTACTTCGATAAGTTTCCGCTTGAAGCGGTTCACGGGCAGCCGACCGTTGCAGGTCAATGCTGAGCCCATACAATATTTTGAATAGCCGTGAGGATGAATCCGCAGCTGTCGGAGCATTTCCAGAACTGGCGAGAATACCAGTCCGTCGCGTTTCAGTTCGATAATCACCAGATCCGCCATGTCGCGTTCACAACCGTTCTGCATGTTGTGGAATCGGAGTCTGGAGTCGATGGTGAGGCGTTCAGTCTTCGCTTTGTTCACTAGCGTGATACGTGAGAAGTGATTGTTAAGGGCAGGCACCAGGCTGTCGACATCATAGCGCAAGTGCTTTGCAAGAAACTGGCGTTTTTCCTCATCGGCTAGATTCATGTCGCCCACTTCTATACGCTTTTTCTTTGTGCGCCCGTGGTTGTTCTTGGTCTTCACCTCCATGAACTGCAAACCACTGACACAATATGTACGGAAACGGATCTTCTGGCGGTTGGTGTGCCCATACTGATGCTGGCAGTACATATCGAAGTCTGTCGTATCAAAGTAGGTTGTATCATACTCCAGATTACGTCCGCCATCGATGTCTTGCACAAAATAATCTGCCTGCGCCATCTCCAGGAGCTGGTGAAGCTTATCGAGGTTGGTGACGAACTTCGTATCAGTACGGTTCATCAGCTTCACACTGTTCATCTGTTCCAGTGTAATGGGTTCAAACTTTGATAATATATCTATCATTTCTTTTGGTTTATGGCGCAAAATTAGTTAGAAAGAGATTCCTATGCAAATATTTTCAGCGAAAGGACATATTTCTTCAGCAGACGTCCATTCGGCTGCAAAGGTACGAAGAAAAGCGTGAACCACAAAAAAAATTGTGAATAACTCGACAGTTATCCACAACTTTTCGTATTATTAACATTTCCGTTTCAGACTCACACAGGTTCACATCACCATCGTTCTGTTACATTCAGCTGCCAAACAAAAATAATTTGGAACTTGAACCAAATAAGTGCATTGGGTTTTTGTTGGTTCAGATTTTTTTCGTATCTTTGCCTCCGATACTAATTCGATACTAATTCTATAACAATCAATATGAAAAAATAATGCAATGGGTGATGGCAAGACCCCCATTGGCACGCTACGTCCGCTGAGTGCCTTCGGCATCAAGCCCAATCCCGGCACTACGATGCCCTACATCGATGTAAAGCCCACAACCTATGCTTGCGATGAGGACTGTGAGTATTACAACAAGATTATCGATACCGCCGAGACCAAGCACGAATGTAAGGGCGAAGAGATGTATTCCTACCAACCGCAGTACAACTACGGCATCGCTACCGACTTCAACAAGGACTGCATCTATCCCAATGGCAGTGCTATCTTTATTCATGTGAAAGGCTCGAAGCCATACACCGGCGGCTGCATTTCCTTCGACGAGGACCGTATGGTCGAGATACTGAAGAACTGCGACATGTCGCTGGTCATCAAAGTCATGGAATAATCATGGACTCACAGGGTTCCGAAAACAGAATCATCAGTTTGCCTACATTCTTTGATGTCCGAGGCAATCTCTCCATTATGGAACAGTTCAAGCAGGTGCCGTTCGAGATACGTCGTGTCTATTGGATAATACGCCAAGACCCGCTACCTGATCCTGACCGGCCGCAGAGAGGAAGTAAAACAATAATTAAAGAGGGAAACAAAAACATATGTAGTTTTTATTGAAATATTTAGGCGTTTTTAATGATTTCCGGCTTTTAATTTAGTAGTTTCAAAAATAGATTGTATCTTTGCTTCGAATAAAAAGTATTTTCAGGGCGTGAAATAGAATTTTCAGCGCGCAGAAATAGATTTTTAGCCCGTTGAAATAGATTTTACGGTGCAGAAATAGAATTTTTAGCGCGGAAATAAATATTCAACGTTAAGGTTATAGACTTTTTGCGTTAAGGTTTTTGACTTTCAGCGTTAAGTGTGGAACAATTGCAAGGAAGAAAAATCAGATTAGTTGTAAAGGATTAAAAATAATAAGTAGCAACATTTTTTTAATATGCAGGGTGACAGGTCTTTGATTTTTTTAAAGAAGAAAATGGAAAACGGAAGTCAATCGGCTTCCGTTTTTTCGTCTGGTTTTTGAAAATAAAGAACCAATTATTTGCGTATATTCGTAAAAATAACTAAATTTGCAGCGACTTATGATCATAACTTAATTATCAACTTATGAAAAGATTCTTATTATTGTTTGCTATGGCAGCATTTGTGACTACTGGTTTCGCACAAAAGAAACTGGTGCTTTATTTCTCAGAGACTAACACGACCAAGGCTGTTGCCGAGGAATTACAGAAACAACTGGGTGCAGATATAGAAAGCATCGAGGCCGTGAACCCGTATTCCGGTAATTTCCAGGAAACGATGCAGCGTGCCCAGCGGGACAAGGAGCCCGAGATCAAACCGCTGAAGGCCGATCTGAAGGCTTACGACGTGATCTATTTGGGTTATCCCATCTGGGGTGGAACCTATGCTGCACCGGTAGTAACGCTCGTTAAGAAATACGACTTCGCCGGTAAGACCATCGTGCCTTTCTGTACGTTTGGTAGCGGCGGTCTGGAGAGTTCGTCGGCCGACCTCGTGAAAGCGCTTCCAAAGGCGAAGATTCAGCCGGGTTACGGTGTGCGTCAGGCTCGTGTGAAGTCGGCAGCGAAGGAGCTCGACCGTTTCCTGAAGGAGAACGGTTATAAGAAAGGTTCTGTCAAAGCGTTGCCCGCTTATTCTGCCCAGCAGCCTGTGACCGATGCTGAGAAGGCTATCTTCAACGATGCCTGCTCGAGCTATCAGTTCCCGTTGGGAACGCCGCAGACCTTCGGCAAGCGAACCACCGACGACAGCATCGACTACGAGTTTAAGGTGAAGAGCCAAGGCTTTGGTGGCGGTGGTGAGCAGACCTCGACCATCTATGTGACGATGGGTAAGGAGGCTGGTGCCAAGCCCGAATTCACCCGCGTGGTAAGATAAGACATCACTATTACCAACTTTATTAATACAACTATTTATGAAAAAGCTTTTTTTACCGTTGCTGCTTTTGGTAGCAGTTTCTGCCAACGCGCAGAACAACCCCGTGTTAACAATCGAAGGTGGTCAGGTACAGGGCGTCGTGGCTGACGATCATCCTGACGTGTTTGTGTATCGTGGCATTCCCTATGCTGCACCTCCCATCCGTGAGAACCGTTGGAAGGCTCCGCAACCTGTAGTGCCCTGGAAGGGTGTGAAGAAATGCGACACCTTCGGACGTCCCAGCTATCAGGCCATCCAGTATACTGGTGGTTATTATACTGAGTGGGGCTACGGTGAGGAAGCTGCCTTCAGTGAGGACTGTCTGTATCTGAATGTATGGACAAAGGCTCCTGGACAGGTAAACAAGAAACTGCCTGTGGCTCTGTGGATTCACGGTGGTGGCTATCGTGAGGGCTTCGGTTCTGAGCCTGAGTTCGACGGTCAGGAATGGGGTGCCAAGGATGTGGTGCTCGTTTCTATCAACTACCGTCTGGGTATCTTCGGCTTCCTCTGTCATCCAGCATTGGCTGAGGAGAGCCCGAACAAGGTATCAGGTAACTACGGTATCCTCGACCAGATTGAGGCCCTGAAGTGGATCAAGAAGAACATCGCCCAGTTTGGTGGTGACCCCAATAACGTGACGATCTTCGGACAGAGTGCCGGTGGTGGTAGCGTTCGTACGCTGTGTGAGAGTCCGCTGGCCCGTGGTCTGTTCCACAAGGCTGTTATCATGAGTGCCCAGGGACTGAGCATTCCCAACCCCAATGGTGGTGGTATGATGGGTGGCCGTTACAGTGGTGGCTCTATCGAGGATGCAGCCAACAACGCCAAGAAGATGTTCGACTGGGCCGGTATGACCGATCTGCAGAAGATGCGTCAGGCCAGCACAGAGACGGTCTTTGCTCTGCCTACGATTTACCAGCAGGTGAACAGCGCCGGTCAGCAGCAACAGGGCGGCATGATGGGTATGATGCGTATGGGTATGGGCTTTATGCCGATGCTCGACGGTTATGTGAGCGTGAAGAGCTTCGACGATGCCACCCGCGAGGGTACATTGGCTGACGTGCCTTATATGATTGGTTTCACCCTGAACGATATGGGTAACATGGCTCCGAATATTGCTGAGTTCTGTAAGGTGCGCGCTGAGAAGGGCGGTAAGGCTTGGGCTTACGAGTTTGCACGTCCGTTGCCCGACGATGGCAGCCATCCTGAGGTGACACAGCGTCTGCGTGGTGCGTTCCACTCGTCAGACCTCTGGTTTGTGTTCAAGAGCCTGAAGCATTGCTGGCGTCCTTGGACCAAGGGCGACTGGGATCTCTCTGAGAAGATGCTGACAGCTTGGACCAACTTCGCCAAGTATAGCGATCCTAACGGTCCGAAGGGTGGCGCTTGGGCTCCCTGCACGGAGAAGAATCCTAAGTTCATGGTGTTCAAACTGAACGACAAGGATGCAGAGGCATCAGTCTTCGGTGAGCCGGAGATTGCTCCTCAGCAGGGCTTCGGTGGCTTCGGAGGCTTCCCCGGTGGCGCTCGTCCTGGTGGCGCAGGCGCTCCTGGTGCTCCCGGTGCCGGTGCTCCCAGAAGATAAGACTTATCTCATATAAGGATTATACCGAATTTCGTCGGCCATGGTTGTTTCCGGACCATGGCCGGCGTAAATTTTTGTATCAGATGGTAATTTAGTGGCGAGCATGTGGAGCGAGGCAATCATATCGGCATAGCTGCCACGTTCGAAGTCGGTACGGCCAATGCTCATACGAAACAGGGTGTCGCCACTGAAGGCAATATGTTCAGCAGCATCATAAAAGACGATACCACCAGGGGTGTGACCCGGGGTGTGAAGAATCTGCCAGGTGTGAGAGCCAAACGTGATGGTATCGCTATCGGTGAAATAACGGTCGACGGGTGGCACATCCAGATGGATGGGAATGCCAAGTATCTCGCTGGTCTGCTGTTCCATCTTCTCCATAAGAAAGCTATCGTCCTGATGAGCCTTGGGCTTCAGACCGAAGGCACGGAAGATAATGCCGTTGCCCATGCAGTGGTCGAAATGGCCGTGGGTGCAGAGCAGATGACAGGGCGACAGGTTGTTCTCCTTGATATAATTGACGATGGCCTGACCTTCTTCAGAATAGTAAGCGCCACAATCGATGATGACACACTCACGCGTTTCGTCGCTGACCACATAGCAGTTTTCAGCGAGCATGTTACAAGGGAAAGTCTTGATGGTAAGCATTAGCGGGGGAGATAAATGACATATTTTTCCCGGAACCACTCTTCAGAGAAGAAACTGCTGATTTCGGTGGTCTGGACAATCTTCTTAAAAGGTTGGGTCTCTGATTGCAGGTCACCACCTTTCAGACAGAGAATGCCATTAGGCAGCGCGTTTTGCTGACGCTTGGAGATATTCTTCTGAACGATCTTCACGAGGTCTGGCAGGGGCATGACTGCACGACTGACCACGAAGTCGTAGAGACCTTTTTCGTCTTCACCACGCAGATGGGTAGGTTGGCAGTTCTTCAGTCCGATGGCATTGCACACCTCCTGGGCCACGCGGATCTTCTTGCCCGTGCCGTCGATGAGCTTGAACTGGCAGTCGGGAAAGAGAATGGCCAAAGGGATGCCGGGGAAACCACCGCCCGTGCCGAAATCGAGGATCTGACTGCCTGGACGGAAACGGATGACCTTGGCTATCGCCATCGAGTGAAGCACGTGGTGCTCGTAGAGGTTGTCGATGTCTTTGCGGGAGATGACATTGATTTTCTCGTTCCAGTCGCGATAGAGCGCATCGAGGGCGTCAATCTGCTGGCACTGCTGTGGCGTGAGGTCGGTGAAGTATTTGCTGATGAGTGGATGCATGGTCAGAGTGATTTATTCAGAATATCGTCGAGTTCGGAGTAGGAGAGTGTCAGCTCGATGCTGCCTTTCTCATAAGGGGCAATCTCGTAGGGATTGTAGATAAATGTGATGGCCTCTTTGCCCAGGATGAAATTCTCAGAAGGGAACATATCCATTGAGTAAAGGAAACCTTGGCTTTTCAGCTCGTCGAGGCTGCTCACACCGACATACGAACAGAGGGCTTTCTGGAGGATAGCGTTCAACTTGTGTTCATACCCAGGGACAAACAGGTCGGAAAGCATCAGCTGTCGGCCAGTTGCACTCTCGAAGTTCATCGTCAGATGCTGGTTGATGCCATGGGCACCGCCCTCGTAATAATCAAGGTAGATATGGTAAACGTCAGCATTGTTACGACCTTGTTCTGTTGAGGTCTTCAGGATATAATGATAGTTATACCACTCCAACTTTTTCTGGTCATTCTGATCCTGACGGTATAAGGGCAGGAGACTTTGCTGATAATTGGCCGCATACATATTGGCAAAGGAGTCGGCCGCCTGCAGCATGGTCAGATCCTGCATATTGAGCAGGCGCTTCTCGATGATGTTGTTGATAATCTCAGCCTTATGTCCGTTGGCCTCTGTGGCATACGACATTTCCAGATGGACACTACATGAAGGAGAATTCCCCTCGGATGTTAATCTGACGTTCTTATCGGAAGTCGCAACATCAAACTGGGTGCTTTCTTCGGAATTTCCACATCCCATGAGGAGGAAGAAAACAGGCGCGAGCAGGAAAAATTTCTTCATAAATTCTTTATAAATGTCATTAATTGGCGGCAAAAGTACACTTAATTTAGGAATTTCGCAAATTTCTCGTAAAAAAAAAGTAATTTTGCACTCAAATAAGAATAATTATGCAAGAAAGGCAACTAAAAGCAGTACTATTTGACCTGGATGGGGTGGTGTTTGACACCGAACCTCAATACACGGTGTTCTGGGGTGAGCAATGTCGCCTATACCATCCCGAGCGTCCCGGACTGGAGCAGGAAATAAAAGGCTCTACGCTGACGCAAATCTATGATTGCTGGTTCAGCGGTCTCCTGCAGAAAGAGCAGCCTGTAATTACCGAAAGGTTGAATGCTTACGAGCAGCAGATGGACTATGACTATATCGAGGGCTTTATCGCTTTCGTAGATGATCTGCATCGGCATGGTGTGAAGACAGCTGTGGTGACGAGTTCGAATCTGCCGAAGATGGAGAGTGTCTATCGGAAGCAGCCCGGATTCAAATCGCTTTTTGATGCCATTCTGACCTCTGAGGACTTTGAGAAGAGCAAGCCCGATCCCGACTGCTATCTGAAAGCTGCACAGAAACTGGGTGTTGAGCCCGATGAATGTGTGGTGTTTGAAGACAGCGTGAATGGTTTACGTTCCGGGATGGCTGCAAAGATGAAGGTTGTAGGTTTGCTGACAACCAATGCGCAGGCAATCGTTGCTCCGCTCTCAGATTTACAGGTGTCGAACTATATCGGTATGACATTTGATTCTATTACACAATTCCTCCATTTTACATCCCGATCATGAACACCCAGAATACACCTGTACATATCCGGTTGTGGCACCGCGACTTCTGGCTGATGGCAATGGCCAATCTGCTATTGACAATGGCGGTCTACGTGCTGATTCCTGTGATGCCGGGGTGGCTGATGCAGACAGAAAACCTGACGCTGCAGGAAACGGGTATGATAATGGGGGCGTTTGGTGTGGGTATCTTCCTGCTTGGTTACCTGACATCCTGGCTAGTACAGCGATTCCGTAGGAATGTGGCTTGTATCTGGGCCATTTTACTGATGACAGCAGCCTTGGGATGGCTTTACTATCTGGACACGCAGAAATCGCAGTTCTTCGATTTCCCGATTCTGCTGGTTCAGCGCTTTGCACTCGGCGCTGCCTTTGGTGTAGCACAGATGATATTGTCGAGCACATTGATTATCGACACTTGTGAGTCGTTCCAACGTACGGAAGCAAATCATTCTGCTTCATGGTTCTCAAGGTTTGCCCTCTCGTTAGGACCGTTGACGGGTATCATCGTCGACCGTATGGCTGGTTTCAGCACCGTATTGCTGGTATCTATCGGCTGTACTCTGGCTGCGATTATTTTCATCAGGTTGGTACATTTCCCCTTCAGAACGCCTGAAGAGAATGTCAGGGTAGTGAGTCTGGACCGTTTCTTCCTGCCACAGGGTTGGCCATTGACACTTAATCTGCTTGTTGTGACGTTTGTGATGGGACTGTTGTTGTCGACAATAACGTCGGAATTGTTCTATGTGATGGTGATGGTGGGCTTCTTGGTAGCCTTGCTGGCCCAGCGCTTTGCATTCCGTGATGCCGACATAGAGAGCGAGGTAATCACAGGCCTGCTGCTGATAGGTGTTGCCCTGTTGATGATGCTGACGCGTCAGCAGACCATCGTGTCGTTTGCAGCACCAATGTTTATAGGGTTTGGTCTGGGCATTATCGGCTCACGTTTCCTGCTGTTTTTTATCAAACTGAGCCGTCATTGTCAGCGTGGTACAGCACAGAGCACCTTCTTCTTGGCATGGGAGAGCGGGTTGGCATTAGGCATTGGACTAGGCTACGGACTGCTAGAGTTGCAGATGGGACCCATGTTACAGTTAGCACTTGTCACAACTGTTGTTGCGCTTTTATTCTATCATTTCTTTACACACGGCTGGTATATCAAGCACAAGAACCGTTAGGACATTCTGCCACAGAGGTGTGCATACGGACAATTGGTGCATCGTTTCTTGTCGTCGGTAGGTGTAAAGCTGAGGGCAGGATTGAAGATATCGCTGATCAAACTGGAGAGTTGTTTCATATAGGATTCTGACACAACGGCAATGTCGTTGACAGGTTCACGACCCAGACAGAGGGTTGGGTTGTAATCGTCGGTGCCAGCATGCTGGATGAAGAGCAGGGCAGGGGAAACGGCCTTATCTATAGATTTGAGTCTGACGATATGGCTGTAGAGGAAGGCCTGCAGGTAATAGTCACTATGGTCTTTCAGACTTTCCTGGGCAAAGATGGCATCTACATCAGCAAGGGCCTTGAGTCGTCGGCTACCGGTCTTATAATCGATTACACGAATCTGTTCTTCTCCATCTGGGGTTGTGATGCTGTCCAAACGGTCGATCATACCGCCAAGTGTGGTGGTGAAGGTATCGCTGCCAACAGTTATCTGATAATCCATCCTGACTGTCTTTTCGAGACCCAAAATGGTGAAAGGCGTCAGGCGACGGTCGATTTCAAGGAGTTGTCGGATGTATTTGATGATGACCTCACGATTGATAATCTGCAGTCCGTCGAGTGGAGGCAGCTTACGGGCTGTATCCTTTATCTGGAATAGTGCTTGTTTGAAGGCTTCGTCAACAGCACGTTCAATGTCGACATCAGTTTGAAGCAGGTATTCAATGTCTTTGGCCATGATCATACGACTCTTCTGCATCAGCTTTTCGTAGACGAGCTGGGCTGCCAGATGGAAGATGTTTCCAAAGATGCGGTTGTCGATGTTGTCTTCATCATCATTATCGGGTTCGATGATGCCGCTCACGTAGCGATAGAAGAACTGCAACTGACAGCGCATATAGCGGTTGATGGCCGTTGGCGTCAGAAGATTCTCTTCAAACCGTATCCGTAGGAGTTGCATGACCGTGTCGGTCTTTGTGATAGGCTGCAAGGTTCGTTGTATCGGAGCCTGACCAGCCTGAAGTGTCTGAATATGAATCTGATGTCCACTCTCCACCATCATCTGTAGCATGAAACGTGACATCTCGCCTGTCTGTCCGTCGTTCGTGGAATTATTATAGACGATGGTGATGTCGCCGGCACGTTGCAGCAACCGATGGAAATAATAGGCATAAATAGCTACCTTGTGATCGATGGTGGTGAGTCCGTAGGCCTTTCGGATACTGTAGGGAATGAACGACGTATCGCTCAAGCCCTTTGGAAGATTACCCTCGTTGCAAGAGAGTAACAGGACATGTTCGAAATCGATGTTTCGTGTTTCCAGAACGCCCATCATCTGGATACCTTCAATCGGCTCTCCGTGGAAGGGAATACTGGTGGCAGAGACAATCTGCGTAATCAGTCGCTGCAGGGTGAGGGTGTCAATATTCAGAATACCGCTCTCAACGAGGTCGCTGAGACGGTTTAAGAGGGTGTACATACGGAAGATACTTTCCTGGGTGAAAGGAGAAGCTTCAACTTCGTCTTTACTGATGGCTTTCGCTATCAGACGGATAACCGACATCAACCACAATAGGAGGTTGGCGTTAAACTGCTCTGTGCTGCTGGCATGTTCTATGGAGAAGAGTAATGTAAGACCTTCATCCTTTGATAGCAGGGCTGCGGTGGGATAGTAGATCTTCCGGCTGTTCAACTCGTCGTAAAGACTGTTGCTGGCCGTTGAGATATAGTGGGAATAGGGATGTCGCAACACAAGGTTGACATGACGTAGACGATAATGATTTGTTTCCGCAACATAGCCGTTAGTCTGTAAAGTAATGAGCAGATTGACAAACGAGGTGATAGGTGTCTGAGAAAGTGGATAGCCTGTAGTGATATTGACCTTTTCCACTTCTGTCGGAATGCAATGAATAGCTGTCTGTAGCAGATTCTCATTACATAGCACTACAGCTGTTTGTCTATTGTCGGCAATGCGGTTCTCTTGTAGTAGCCAGGAGCTGATATAACGTGCTTGGATATTCTCTGTAGGCGCAGAGATATAGGTGATGGTCTTCTTCTTGGCGAAGTTGTTGTAGATAGCATCATCATGATTATCCAACTCGTTGGGGAAATCATTAAGATATTGGGCAATGAAATAGCCTGCCTCGTTTGAGTTGAGATAATAATGGTCGTAGTCCCAATAGAAACGGGCTTTACCGTCTTCCTTCATACGTCGGAAGAGGGTTTGCTCAACCTGTTGCAGCATGTTGAAGCCAATAAAGATATAGGTGTCGTATTCGAAATCGATTTCTTCACGTTCCACCACTTCACGGTAGAGGGCTCCTTCATAAGCTAGTCCTTGAGTCGATAACTTGTGATTGAAAGTCTGGTAGATATCGTAGATATGACTCCAAAGCTGCAGGAAACGACGTTTCAACTCGCTATTATGCTCTTCGCTGAAATTACTGAAGAACTGACGGAGAATGGCGCGTTGCTCTTCATTGAGATAAGAGGTGTCATCGTATTCGTGAAAGTCGCGGAGGTTAGCGAAGACATGTTCCGCAGAAGCCATGTTTTTATCGAGGTCGTCGAAATCAGAGAGCAGGAGTTGTCCCCATCCATAGAAATGGTCGAGGCTTTCGTTGATGCCCGTACATTCTGTAAAGCACTGATGAAGCTCACAGACAAGTTGGATGGGGTCGGCCACTTGTCGCTGACTGTGTTTGCGGAATAGTTCGCTGATAGTGATATAAGCCGGACTCCAAAGAGGTTTGCCTGCCAGACGAGCCAGATGTTCGTTAAGGAAAAGGGCAGCACGTTTGTTGGGGAAGACCACAGCGATGCGGGACAGGTTGGTACCGTATTTCTGGAGCAGGTCGGCTGCGACGTATTCTAGGAAGGATTTCATAGTGCGGATTTGTTATTGGTAATACGTTACTTCTTCGATTTTATTTGAATAGACGAACCAGAGATAGCCTTTGATATTGGTATGACCCATATCGGCTAACAATTGCATATATTCGCGAACCTGATCGTGATATTCGTCCTTTGGACTTCCAAACTTGAAGTCGACCACCACCCATTCCTTGCCATCAGTCATCACACGATCAGGACGTCGTTCTATCACTTCACCGTTTTCAACCGATAGAATGGTACACTCATTGAACAATGTCCAACGATTTGAAAACCAATCAGCTACCCGCTTATCATTCAATCTTTTGTGCAGCATGGATGAGATCTTCTCTGCAGTCACTTGTTCATCGTAGAGGACACCTTCGAGTTGTAATTGCTTCAATGTACCTTCAATATCGGCAGACGTTCGGATGGTTGAGAAAATCTGGTGAAGGATGCTTCCCGTCTGGATGTATTGCAGCTGTTGCAATTCGTCGCTCTCTTCGTCTTGCTGGATGATAAAGTCCTTACTGCGATTACTCTGACGAAAAGATACTGGATTATCGAATGTATGGATATCGATGTTGACAGGTGTTGTTGACTGAAGGAATGGATTGGGAGATGTTTTGTGATGGACTTCAGCAGTCTCTTTAGTAAGAAGCGTGCCATAGGAGAACTCAATGGGATCATTTTCGTTGCCGATGCCTGAAAGAATGGCGTCAGACTTCTCTTCGGCCAAGAGGGGCAGCACCTGTTCGATAAGCATAGAACGACTGTTTTTGGCATTGCGCTTACCAATGACGAAAAGGCTCTGACTAGCACGTGTGAAAGCTACATAAAGCAGGTTCAGGTTATCGACCGTGTTCTGCAGATGCTCATGCTGATAGTCGTCTTCATAGATAGTGCCCATCATTTGCTTCTGGCTATAGTCAATGGGGACAATTGGTAAATCATTAAAGGGGGCTTCGTCAGGTCTGCACCATAGGATATTACCTTGTGATTTCTCCAGTTGCCAGTCGCAGAAGGGGATAATGACATGATTAAACTCCAAACCCTTCGACTTGTGGATGGATATCAGACGTATGCCGTTAATCTCGTCGCTCTGAATGGTTTTGGAACAAAGGTTCTCTTGCCATTCGGTGATAAAGGCGTCAATACCAGTCGCATTCTCGTTGGTGAAATTCAGTAAGTGATCATAGAAAGCACAGAGATAGGCACTCTGTCCCTCCAGACGATGGAGTTCGAAGATAGTGTAGAGGCGTTCTGTCAGTTCGTATAACGAAAGGTTCATCAGTTCCTCGAAGTGGTTGATATAAGCCTCAGGCAATTGCTCGTCGAGCGGGTTCGTGCTGAGTAGCAGCTCATTGTCGTCTATCCCTGTGTTCAGTACGTAACACTGATATAGCTTAACAATATCGGCCTTAGCAAGCATATCGTCAGGATGGGTGATGAGATGTAAGGCCTCAATAAGCAGATTGATAGCTATGGAAGCATCCAGGCGGAAAGCCTCGTCGGAAACGATACGGATGTCGGGCAGATGCTTGGTGAAATAGTCGGCAATCAGTGGGATATAGGCATTAGTTCGTACCAAGATTGCTATTTCTGATGATTTAACTCCTTTGTCACGTAATTCACAAACAATATCAGCGATGCGCTCAAAGGTCTTTTCCTGATATTCATCTGCAGGTAATAACTGTATGTTGATATGTCCGTTGTTCTCCAGCCCATCAGGAACAGCCTGTTCCACATCGGTATAGGCACGCTGAAGGGCCGAAGCTTCAGAATTATCCTGCAACGTCAGATATTCGAGTTCTGCGGCTGTGCGGAAGAATGAGTTGTTGAATTCGATAATATTACGTTGTGAACGGTAGTTTGTGCTGAGGGTACGAATATCGAGTTGTGCTTCGGGTGAAGGAAACTGAGTCTGGATATCATTCAAGAGTCGCCAGTCACCGGAGCGCCAGCGATAGATGCTTTGTTTAACATCGCCTACAATCAAGTTCTCAGCACCTTCCTGACTCATGGCCTCAGAAAGTAACACCTTGAAATTCTGCCATTGCACAGTCGATGTGTCCTGAAACTCGTCGATCATGACATGCTGAAGTTGGGAGCCTATCTTTTCAAAGATAAACGGTGTATCGCTGCCATCTATAAGGGCGTGAAGCAATTGCTGAGTATCGCTCAACAGAAAACGGTTGGCGCTTTCATTGAGTTCACGAACTTTATTTTCGATACTGCTTAATAGCCTTAACTGACTAAGATGACGTAAGGTAAGATCGGTTGACTGATAGAGTTTCCACTGACGGGGTCGCTCTTCCATAGCCATATGAAGTATATTGTCAAGGGTGGTGTCGGCAAGACTGTAGATTAACTCTTTACGAGGGTGGGTCTTCTTGCACCATTTTTCTGGGTCACCTACACAATCGGTCACTCGTTTGCCTACTATACTTTCGTCGAAAAGACCGTCCTGCAATTTCAAGAAGAAGCTGCAAACACCGGATTTACCATATGGAAAGTCGTCGATAGAGAGTCCTTCGTTGCTTATCGTCTCGAAGAAATCATGGGCAAACTGCTTCATCCGTTCTTCTGCTGCCTGGCGTAACTCCTTAAGACGGGTGGTATATTGGTCGAAGAATCCCGGTTCCTCCATCTTCTGGCGGAGGATTTGGCTCACATGCTTATAATCATCACGGAAAATGGTTTTACCAAAGGTCTTGATCTGACCGATAACATTCCATGATTTATCGTCGGAGATGTTTTCCATGATGTATTTCAGGAGCCATTGCAGTAAAACGTCTGTTGTATGAAGGTCTTGAATCAGCTGATCAACAGCGAGTTCTTCTACCTGGGTGTCGTTGAGTCCAATACGCAGGTTCGCTGTCAGGTCCAATTCTCGTGCAAGATTTCGAAGCACGCTTTGGAAGAAGGTGTCAATGGTCTCCACACGGAAATAATTATAGTTGTGGAGAAGATTGCTCAGGGCGATGCCTGCACGTTCGCTGACAAAAGCTTCTGTCTGACCAGTCTTCTCGCAGATCACTTCCATGTACTTTGCTGAGTCAGGCAGTTTTTTCCAGATGCCGTAGAGCTGACTGAGAATGCGGATCTTCATCTCTTCTGTAGCCTTATTGGTAAAGGTCACAGCCAAGATGTTACGGTATGACTGCGGATTCTCAACCACCAGTTTGATGTATTCGGTGGCAAGGGTGAAGGTCTTTCCGCTTCCAGCACTGGCTTTGTATACTGTTAATGGCTTCGTACTCATGATTACCAACGTCTGAAGATCTCAAAATCGAACTTGAAGCCAACACGTTCAAATTGGCTATTCTTGAAACTAGCGAAGCCTGCCACAGAAATATACCTGTTGGTAAAGCCATAACCTATCTCAAAATAAGGTCGTGTACGTTCCAATAATACAGAATTGATATAGAATCTTTCCTTCTCGATAAATTTACCCACGTATGGAATCCAGGTTGCAATCATCAATGGTGACTCGTAGGTGGCATTCGCACGGATATAGTAGTTGGAACGGTTAAACTCACTGCCATTTAGTAGTTGGAAGTCGCCAGTCCAGTCGTCGTTCCAGCCATCAGGCAGGTTGGTTTCCTGGAAATTGTCGAAGTCAACAAAATAGTTCTGTTCCCGATGGGAATAGGTGCCATAGCCTGCCCTCAGACTGAGTGTTCTCAGACTATGCATACGGATTTTCCATTGGGCATCTGACTCCCAACGTTCATAGCTGATATTGGACGAGAAGACGTTCTTAATGCCTCGTTCCCAGGTGAACGTAAAGACTGGTCCCTTCTCCCAAGGCAGGATCTTGATGCCCATCATCGGTGCAAAACTGGTATAGACCGTTGGCATATGATAATAATCCATCATGGTTTTGTTGACAGCACTACGCCTATGGAAGACCACACCTGACTCAAGGTCGAGCCAGTCAAAGAGCATAATATTGTTGAAAGCACGAATATAGGTGTTATTGAATTTGTTCATCTCCATATTCGTGAAATCAAGAGTGTCGCCAAACTCTTCCTTGATCAATTCTGCCACCGTTGAGTTACTGATGCGGTTACCGTTACCCACTGTCAGTTCGGCATATCCGTTGCGCTTCGGGTTGTAGGTCATACGTAAGGGTGCATCGAAGAAGAACTGCTTAATCTTAAAGTTATAGCCGAAATAGGGATTCAGCGTCAGGTATCGATGCTTGGAGAAAGTGTATTGGAAACGCAGTTTCATCTTATATGAGAAACCTCTGCTGTCGCTATATCGGATGGCGAGAGGGTCGATGATAGGTGACAATCTAAAATAGGTCTGCTGCGACTCTGCCCGGATAGGAGTGACGAGCGTCTCACCGATGGTATCCCAGAAGATTTTCTTAAAGAAATTGGGCTTCTTGGTAATCGTATCTTCAGGGGCTGGTGGAGCGGGGAAGTAGTCCTCCGTCCTCTCATAGAGTTCTTCTTCCTCCACAGTCAATGGTATCGGACGTAAGGTGTCCATCGTGGCTTTACCCTCTGCCCAGGGGATGCTGTCGGGGAGTTCTGCTTTGCAGTTGTGTACGGAGGCAAGGTTGGCGGAGATACGATTTCCTGCAAACTTAAAGGTAGCGGCCGTCGACGAGCGCCAGGGGATGATAAACCGTCCGCCCTTATTGCTGTAGTTGAGTTCGGTACGGAAATTGATCATGTCAAACTCACCATTGAACACCGTCCTGAGGATACGGCCCGTTTCCGTTTCGATGATGGCATAGCCGTCAAGCAATTGGGTGTTATAGAGTTTAGGGGTGAAGTCGATTCGGGTGGTACCATCACCATGGTTGGTGTTCTGACGATATTTGTATAATCTTCTATTGGCCCGGTGAAATGGCGAGAGAATATGCCCATCGTATAATGACTCGTCATAGATTTTGGGGGTGACCATGTCTATTAGGGTCGGCATAGCATTCCGGTTATGTCTGATAGTACCGGCTTTTACCTGGCTGACAATATCAAAGTTATGCTCATCGGTATACATAAATTTACTGTATGTCTCACGGATATATTGCCGTTCATCCTTAGCCAGAGAGTACATCGACGGAATCAGCCAAAGGGTGGCATTACGTTTTTCCACGTTGAAACGCAGCTTGATATAGATGTTGTCGGTGATGGTGTCGGTATAGGGTTGATGATATTGCGGATAGGCATAGATACGTGGCAGAATTAAGGAGTCTTTCTTCTCCCAATTCCATCCGGAAACACTGCTGGGCATACTTGTGAGTATGCCCAGCACTATATAGAATATCAGCGTCTTGCAATTCACAATTGCAAAGGTACGCATATTTTTGGTTTAACCCAAATATTTCATCAGAATTTTTGCATTCCCACTATCACGCAACTTAGCGATGCTCTTTTCACGAATCTGACGAACACGCTCGCGAGTCAGTCCGAGCTGGTCACCAATCTCTTCCAAACCCTTCTCGTGGCATCCAATACCGAAGCACTCGCGGATGATGGTGATCTCGCGCTCTTTCAGCACCTTATTTAAAACATTATTCAGTTCAAGGGCCATGGACTCGTGATCCACCTGGCGGTCAGTACGGCTGTCATCACCGCTGGCCATTACATCGAGCATACAATTGTCCTCACCATCCTGGAATGGAGCGTCGATGCTCACGTGGTGGCTGTCAGCCTGCATGGACTGGCCGATCTTATCCTCATCGATAGAAGTAGCCTCTGCCAACTCCGATACGGAGGGATGACGCTGATGTTCCTGCTCGAACTTATTGATCTCATGATTGATCTTGTTCAGAGAACCCACCTGATTCAAGGGAAGACGAACAATACGGCTCTGCTCTGCGATGGCCTGAAGAATACTCTGACGAATCCACCACACAGCATAGGAAATAAACTTAAATCCACGAGTCTCATCAAACTTCTGAGCGGCCTTGATCAGTCCGATATTACCTTCATCGATTAAGTCTGTCAGGGTCAGGCCCTGATGCTGATACTGCTTGGCAACGGATACGACAAAACGTAGATTGGCGGTCACTAATTTCTCTTTTGCACGTTCTCCCTCTGGACCTCCCTTACGGATCTTCTGGGCTAATTCGATTTCCTCATCAATGGAAATCAACGGTGCACGACCAATTTCTACAAGGTATTTGTCGAGTGCCTCACTCGAACGGTTTGTGATACTTTTCTGAATTTTTAATTGCCTCATCTTCTTACCTTAAATCCTTTCTAACTGATTGATTCTCAAACTAATATCCTAAAACTATCTTTTAAAGTGGTGCAAAGTTACAAAAAATTTCAATACGTTGTTCTCATTTTAACAATTATTTTATTTTTTCCTTCAGATATTGACCTGTGATACTTTCTGCACATTCTGCCACCTCTTCGGGTGTTCCTGCAACGACGAGATTACCACCTCGGTCACCACCGTCAGGACCTAAGTCTATCACATAATCCGCACATTTGATCACTTCCATATTATGTTCGATAATCAGAATACTATGTCCTCTGGAAATCAGAGCCTCGAAAGAACTTAGCAAGCGCTTGATATCATGGAAGTGCAAGCCGGTTGTCGGCTCATCAAATATAAACAGAGTAGGCTCCTGCTTTTCCTGATTGATATAATAGGCCAATTTGACGCGCTGGTTCTCTCCACCAGAGAGAGTCGACGAGTTCTGTCCTAATTTAATATAGCCTAGTCCCACATCGTTCAACGCCTTTAAACGCTTCACGATTGTGTTTTCATGATGGGCAGAGAAAAAATCCAAAGCTTCAGAAATAGTCAGGTTCAAAACATCGTCGATATTTAGTCCTTCGAATCTTACGTCGAGGATATCGTGCTTAAATCGGTGTCCATGACAGGCTTCGCACTCTAACACGAGGTCGGCCATAAATTGCATCTCGACGGTTATGACACCGGCACCCTTACATTCATCACATCTTCCACCATCGGCATTGAAGGAGAAATACTGCGCTGTAAAGCCCATTTGCTTTGACAAAGGTTGTTCTGCAAACAAATCGCGGATAGCATCGTAGGCTTTCACATATGTGGCTGGATTTGAGCGCGAGCTCTTACCAATAGGACTCTGGTCAACAAATTCTATGCGTTTGATAGCGTCGATATCGCCACCTAAACCTAAATATTCACCAGGTGCATCGCAGACATCACCAATATGTCGTTTGATAGCTGGATATAGAATGCCTTTGATAAGACTCGACTTACCACTTCCAGAAACACCTGTCACGACAGTCATTACGTTGAGTGGAATTGTTACGTCGATACCTCTGAGGTTATTCATTCTGGCCCCCTTGATATCTATATGCAAGTTCCAGGGCCTACGGCTCTTAGGTATAGGAATTTTTTCTTGGTGAAGTAAATACTGGACCGTATGACTTCTTGACAGGTCTTTCTGTTTGGGTAAGCTAACTATGTTATTTGCACTCCCTTCAAATACGATTTCTCCACCGAGTCTTCCTGCATCTGGCCCAACATCTATCAGATAGTCAGCTGCTCGCATTATTTCCTCATCGTGCTCTACAACAACTACTGTATTGCCCAATGACTGGAGATCCTTCAATACTTGTATTAATCGGTTGGTGTCGCGCGAATGCAGTCCTATCGATGGCTCATCAAGGATATACAGCGAACCCACGAGACTGCTGCCTAGCGAAGTACATAGATTGATACGCTGGCTTTCACCGCCACTCAGCGAATTCGATAGACGGTTGAGGGTGAGATAGCCAAGCCCTACATTCAGCAGGAATTGTAGCCTTGTGTTGATTTCCGTCAGCAGGCGCTTACCAACCTCTGCATCATGGTCACATAGTTGCAAGTTGTCAAACCATTCCTTGAGTCTCACCACTGGCATTTGTACCAGATCAGTAATGCTATGTCCGTCAATCTTTACATATTCTGCTTCAGGCTTCAAACGGGTTCCGTGACATTTCGGACAGGTGGTCTTGCCTCGATAGCGGGCCATCATTACACGATATTGTATCTTGTATTGATTGTCTTTCACCATCTCGAAGAATTGATCGATGCATGGCTTCTCCTTCTTGCCCTTGTCAGAAGGTAGTCCGTGCCATAAACAGTCTTTTTGTTGACGCGACAAATCCATATAAGGCTCAAAGATGGGGAAGTCGTCTTTGGCGGCATGTCGACAGAACCAATCCTTCCATTCTTTCATCTTCTCACCGTGCCAGCAGACCACACATCCGTCATAGACTGAGAGAGTTGTGTTGGGAATGACGAGTCGTTCATCAATGCCAATTACACTGCCAAAGCCTTGACACTCGGGACAGGCTCCTGCTGGAGAATTGAAGGAGAACAGAATATCCGTAGGTTCTTCGAATGTGATACCATCTGCCTCAAAACGTTGTGAGAAATCGTAGTAGATGTTTGCAGGCGGGAACATCAGTCGCAGTTCGCCATTGCCCTCAAAGAAGGCTGTCTCTGCGGAGTCGACTAATCGAGCAATGGCATCCTTAGAATCATCGACTGCGAGGCGGTCGATAACAAGGAAAAAATTAGTCGGAGCACTCTGAGTGTTCTGAGTTTCCTGACTGTCTAGATAATCATCGATGCGGACAAAATCGTTGTCGACAAAGATGCGTGCATAGCCCTCGAGAACATAAGCCTTCAGTTGTTGTGCTAGTGTTCTACCCTCAGAAATATGGATTGGAGCCATGACCACAAACCGCGTGCCTTTCGAGTATTCCAGCGTCTTCTGCACCACATCTTCCGTTGAATGTTTCTTTACCTCCTGACCACTGATAGGTGAGAATGTGTGTCCGATACGGGCAAAGAGCATGCGGAGATAATCGTAGATCTCCGTTGTGGTGCCTACAGTACTGCGTGGATTACGTGCGATAACTTTCTGTTCGATGGCAATAGCGGGGGGAATTCCGCGGATGAAGTCACATTCGGGCTTATTCATGCGGCCAAGGAACTGGCGGGCGTAACTCGACAAGCTCTCAACATAACGCCTTTGGCCTTCGGCATACAATGTGTCGAAGGCCAAAGATGATTTACCGGAGCCACTGACTCCGGCAATCACTGTGAATTGGTTGCGGGGGATCTTTACATCAACATTCTTTAGGTTATTGACTCTTGCCCCCTTAATGTCAATGTAATCGCCCACTAAAGAATACTCTTCACGGCTTCAAGCATACCAACACTCTGAATGAGTTCGAGGTCTTGTCTCACCATATTGTTCAGACCCGGAATCTTGTTCAGGTCCTCTTGCCAGATGAACTCTGCTCCAAGTACACCATCGGTCACCTTTTGTGTATCACCGGTAGACCAGAGATCGGCGAGCAACTGCATAATCTTTGGGTCGTCATTAGGAATAATTTCTACACCATCGGCGCGTTTGCCACCTTTATAATATGTAATAATAGCAGCCAGACCGAATACCAGACCTTTAGGCAGTTCGCCCTTACGCTCCAGATAGGTCTTCACACCGGGAAGATCGCGAGCTTGGAACTTCGGGAATGAGTTGAGCATAATCGACGTCACCTGATGGTCAACATATGGATTGTCGAAGCGCTCCAATACGTCGGCAGCAAATTTTTCCAGCTCGTCCATCGGAAGGTCAAGTGTCTGCATAAGTTCGTCGAACTGTACCTTATGGATATACTTGCCAATTACCTCATGGTTGCAAGCATCTCGTACGATGTTCACGCCACTGAGAAAGGCCACAGGACTCAATACAGTATGAGGACCATTCAGCAAAGTTACTTTTCTCTTATGATATGGCTCCTCACTTGGTACGAACAATACATGCAGACCGGCTTTGTCGGCAGGGAATTCCTGAGCCACTTCTTTCGGGGCTTCAATTACCCAGAGGTGGAAATTCTCGGCCTGTACAACAAGATTGTCACGATATGAAATCTTCTCTTGAATCTCTGCAATCTCCTTGCGAGGGAAGCCCGGTACGATACGGTCTACAAGAGTGGCATACACGCCACAAGCCTCTTCAAACCACTTTTTGAAGTCTGCACCCAGGTTCCATAGGTCGATATATTTATAGATACAATCCTTCAATACATGTCCGTTCAGGAAGATTAGTTCACAAGGGAATATAATCAACCCCTTTGTTTTATCGCCATTGAAAGTTTGGTAGCGGCGGTATAACAACTGCACTAACTTGCCAGGATATGAGCTTGCGGGAGCATCCTCGAGCTTGCAATTGGGATCGAAGGCAATACCGGCCTCAGTGGTATTCGAAATGACAAAGCGGATCTCCGGCTGGTCGGCTAAGGCCATAAATGCGGCATTCTGGCTATAAGGGTTCAGCGCGCGGCTGATTACATCAATACGCTCTATAGTATTTACAGGCTTGCCATTCTCGCGACCCTGCAGATTCACATGGTATAAGCAATCTTGACCATTCAGCCATTCGACCATACCTTTTTCGATGGGCTGTACAACAACCACTGAGCCGTTGAAGTCGGTCTTCTGGTCCATGTTCCAGATAATCCAATCTACGAATGCGCGGAGAAAGTTGCCTTCTCCGAACTGAATCACCTTTTCAGGCATCACGCTCTTAGGAGCGAATTGTTTGTTTAGCGGTTTCATTTTTAAATATTGTTTGAATGATTATTAATTTGCGGATGCAAAGATAGCAAAAATCCGCATTACTTCCAAATCTTTAACGCCCTATAACGTTAAAAACTTACGAAAACCTTTGCGTTGATTTTTTTGTTTCATATTTCTGCGTGACTTAGAATAATATTTTGTAACTTTGCAGCCGTTTAAGAATTATATCGTTCTATATGAATAAATATTCTGAATATAAAAAATGAAAAGATCATACATATTTTATATAATAACATTGTTAATTGCAATGATGACGGTTGGCGATGCGTTGGGCGCCAAACCCAAGAAACAACAGCGTCGCACCCGAGCTAAATCATCAAAAGTAGTTAAGAAGAAGGCCAAAACAAAGGCCTCTAAAAAGAACACTAAAGTAATTCGTGCTGTGGCTCCGAAACCAGTACCAGATCCGCGTCTAAACGATCCTGATTATGATCCGTTCCTACAATGCGAAGATACCTGTGGTCATGTACATGGCATTGACCTAAGTCGTTATCAAGGTGATGTATTCTGGGAGACAGTAGGCGAAAATACCAAGATGGCTTACGTCTATCTGAAGGCCACAGAAGGCGGTGATCGTATTGATCCCAAGTTTGAACGTAACATCAATTTGGCGCATCGTTATGGACTGAAGGTGGGCTCTTACCATTTTTTCCGTCCGAAGACGCCGTTACAGAAGCAATTGGAGAATTTCACAGCACAGTGTCTACCAGGCGAACAGGACTTGATACCAATGATTGATGTCGAGACGTTAGGCGGTCTGCAAGTAGATCAATTTTGTGACTCGCTGCTAACATTCCTCAAGATGGTGGAAAAAGCATATCGTCAGAAACCGCTGGTGTATACGTTCCGCAATTTTTACAACTGGCATCTGGTAGGTAAACTCGACGACTATCAGCTGATGATTGCCCTGTATCTTGAAGAGGAGCCAATATTGGCTGATGAGCGTGATATTACGATGTGGCAGTATACAGGCAAAGGACGTATCGTTGGTATCAACGGATATGTTGATAAATCGAGGTTCCTCGGACGTCATAGTTTACGAGAAATTCGATTCCGCCATCATTGATTAAATAATTCAGATTTCTCAATTCTCAAATATAAATATTCAAAATATAATGATAATCAAGTGTCCCGAATGCGGCCATCAGGTTAGTGACCGCGCAAAAACCTGCCCATCGTGTGGTGTTGATATTGTAGGCAAGGTGACTCGTTGCCCTGACTGTGGGGAATACATCTTCAAGGATGATCATGAGTGCCCGAACTGCCATTGTTCAATCAATGCAGCAGCCTCGGAATCGACTCCTGTTATTCCGGATAATTCGGAGACTCCGGCATATCCCGTGGTGAAGCCTGAAGCCCAAGCTCCAGAGCAGCCTAAGAAAAAGAGTCGCAAGGGTTTGTGGTCAGCCATAATCATTGCTTTTGTATTAGCGCTGACCATTGTTTTCCTGGGTATCTATTATGCTCAGAAGACGCAGCGTGAGAATGAGCAACGGGCATATGAGAATGCCATGATGAGTACAGAGCCTGCTGTATTGCAAAATTTCCTTGATATGTACATCGAGGCACCAGTAGCTCATCGCGATTCTATCAAGGCGCATTTGATGGCCTTAAAGAAGATTGACCGCGATTGGGATAATGCCCGCATCAGCCAGTCGAAGTCGGCCCTTCAATTGTTCATCGATAGGAATCCAGACAATGTACATGTGCGTGAGGCACGATTGATGATTGACTCGCTTGACTTCATAACGGCGAAGATCGGTAACTCTATGGAATCCTTCAAAAAATATATGGAAGATCATGAGCAGGGTTATTATTACGACGAAGCCAAAAACGAATATGATCGTTTGGAAGAGGAGATGGTGCGTGCTGCTCAGATAAAGGCTGAGCAGGATTCTATCAACAAAGCTGCTGCAGAAGCTGCTGCCACTGCAGTCGTAGTCGAATAGTCCTATTCCTCGATATGTGAGAGAGAGTGGGCAAAGGAGGCGAAGAAATTTGTCAGTGTTTCCGATGGCAGATAGCGGAAGTATTGTGCAGAGCGACGGATATGACCGAGTATCGCATTGCTGTTACTGGTATGTACAAACACGCTTTCTGAGTCCTGAGAGAAATAGAATTCCTCAGACCGTGTGTTAGTGAATTCTGTTAGTTCCTGCGCTACACGCTCCACACGTTTGTCTGGCTCTCCCACTAAAAAAGGAACTTCCTCCTTACTGAATCCGAACATCTGTATCAGCAAGGCTCCTTCGAGTTGTGCCATTGGTGTAAATCCCAATTTCTTCAGCCATTGGTTCAGCGTAAGGAAATCCACACGATGACCCTCTGTGGAGAGATATTTACCCAATTCCACCAAATTATAGACGGGCACACCTTCATTCAGAATATGCCTGGATATATGTATAATATTTAGCAATAACTGTCGTGTGGCGATATCCGACTTTTCATCGTCTAAAATAGCCTGAAGTTTTTTGTTCAATAAAGGATTCGTCAGATGGTCGGCACGTAATAATTCGTTTTCTTCTTGTTGATTGGTCAGAATCGCTTCAGCATGGGCTTTTTCCCACTCTTTTACTTGTTTGTCAAACAAACGCAAAAAGAATTGGTCTTTGCATTGCTGTATACCTTTATAAACCGATGGTATAACCTGATGCATCAATGCCAATTGATAAAGCTTATTCCATTTACTCATGGACATGGGCTCTACCTGTTCCTGTCTGTTGAATTCACCACAACGGATGAGTCGGAAGAAATTGCGTTGGATAATATTCACCTTATTATATATTTAAGAGTAACGTCTTGGATAACGAAGTAAAATTGAGAGTAGTGCTGCTATCCCGATAGCAAAGGGATAAAAAAGATAGGGAATAATACTCACAGGATTAATCGTAGCCAGACCTGCAGCTATCAGAAGCTGCGCGCCATAAGGGATTAATCCTTGTACGAAACACGAACATGTGTCTAGGATAGAGGCTGCTTTTTTATTGTCTACACCATAACGGTCACCTATTTGTTTGGCAATGCCACCAACAGTGATAATAGCTACAGTATTGTTGGCTGTACAGATATCGACAAATCCTACTAGGCCACCAATACATAATTCTGCACCCCGTTTGTTATGGATATGCTTCACCATTCGTTCAATAATGAATTCAATGCCACCTTGTTGTTTGATCATTTCCAGCATACCGCCTGCTAACATCGTCACAATGATGAGTTCTCCCATACCAATCATACCATCGCCCATAGCTTTCATCCATCCAAAGACATCAAAACTGTTCGACAGAATGCCAATACAACCCGTAAGTACAATGCCAAGTGTTAGTACCGCCATCACATTCATGCCGAAGATGGCCGTAATAAGTACGATGAGGTAGGGGATGACCTTCATCCATTCCACTTCGTTTGTTTGATGGGCTGCATGAACATTGGCTCCCATGAAATAATATATGATCAATATAACCACAGCTGCAGGAATAACGATAAAAGAGTTCACCCGGAATTTGTCACTCAGTTTACAACCTTGGGTAGAGGTGGCTACGATGGTGGTATCCGAGATAAACGAAAGGTTGTCACCAAAAAAAGATCCCCCTACGACAACAGCTGTTATCAATGCTACGTCGGTACCCGTCTGTTGGGCCACGCCAACGGCGATGGGCGTCAGGGCTACGATAGTGCCTACACTTGTGCCGATGGAAATAGAGATGAAGCAGGCAGCCAGAAACAGACCAGCCAACAACATCTGCGAGGGTAGAAGGTGTAAGGTCAGGTTGACGGTGGCATCGATGCTTCCCATTATCTTGGCAGAATTTGCAAAGGCCCCCGCCAAAAGGAATATCCAAATCATGAGCATCATCTGACTGGATCCTGCGCCACGACTGAATGTCTCGATACGCTCTTTTAAAGGTATATCTCGGAAAATGGACACAGCATAGATGCTGGAGACCATGAATGCGACTGTAATGGGCACTTTGTAGAAGTCACCAGCAATGATGCTGGTGACTAAATACAATATCACGAACACCCCAAGGGGTGACAAAGCGATAAGCCCTTTACTCTTCACTGTTTATAATGTTACTCCGTTTTTAAAAATGGATATTTCACGATAACCGTTCTCTTCATTCTTTGCGAGCTGACCACTGGCTACAGCCAACACCTTATCGATGAACTCTGGAACCAACTCTTGCATCGTGCGCCCCTCTATCAGTTGTCCTGCTGAAAAGTCCACCCAGCTAGGCTTGTTCTTGGCCAAGGTGGGATTCGTAGCTATTTTCATCGTGGGAACGAAAGTACCGAAAGGCGTTCCGCGTCCTGTTGTGAAGAGCACGATATGACAACCACATGAGGCAAGAGCCGTCGATGCTACCAGGTCATTGCCAGGAGCAGACAAAAGATTCAGCCCATTATTGGTTAAACGATCACCGTACTCCATTACACCACTCACGGGTGCTTTACCACATTTCTGTGTACAGCCTAAAGCCTTGTCTTCAAGAGTGGAGATACCACCAGCCTTATTGCCTGGTGAGGGATTCTCGCCTACAGGTTCTCCATGCGACAGAAAATACTCTTTGAAGTTGTTGATCATCGAAACCGTCTGATTGAAGAGATCTTCAGTGCAACATCGGTTCATCAGAATAGTCTCTGCACCAAACATCTCTGGTACCTCTGTGAGAACACTTGTTCCTCCCTGGGCCACAAGCCAATCGCTGAATTCTCCGACCAATGGATTAGCTGTGATGCCACTGAAACCATCGCTACCACCACATTTTAAACCTACACGAAGTTCGCTTACTGGCACATCCTCACGTTTGTCTTCCTTTGCAATAGAATAAAGATCGCGAAGGATATTCATGGCTGCTTCTATCTCGTCGCCTTCCACCTTCTGTGTCACCAACAGTTTGATGCGATCTTTGTCATAGTCGCCCAACATAGCCATAAAATCATCTGGCTGATTGTTCTCACACCCTAGACTCAATACCAACACACCACCAGCATTGGGATGTAGACAGATGTCGCGAAGTACTTTACGGGTATTTTCATGATCTTCAGAAAGCTGTGAACAACCATAATTATGATGCCAGGCATACACACTGTCAATGCCTTCTAACTTAGTCTCGTTACGCAGTTTTTCTGCTAGTTTTTCAGCGATGCCGTTCACACAACCTACTGTGGGCACAATCCATATCTCATTGCGTACACCTACATCACCATTCTTGCGTTTATAGCCTTTGAAGGTACGGCTCTCTTTCTTAATAGAGAGCTCTTCACCTACAGGAATATAAGTATAATCGAGCGTGCCCGACAGATTGGTCTTCAGATTATTCTCATTCACCCAGTCACCAGCCTTCAGATTCTCAAGAGCATGGCCGATAGGATAACCGTATTTTATAATGTTCTCACCTTTCTGAACATCCTTAATGAGTACTTTATGACCAGCGGGTGTATCCTGATTCAGGACCACCGTCTTGCCATCGACAGTGATGATTTCTCCTTTTTTCTTAGGTTGCAAACAGACAACAACACTGTCTGCAGGATTAATTTTTAAGTAAGTTGCTAATTCCATTTGTTTGTAATTTGTTTAGTTTGCTTTTGAAAGTTTGGATACTAAATAGCCTTGCGCCGATAAAACTCGACGTTCTCCTTTGTCAATATCTCAATGGGCATATAGTTCACAGGATTCACCTCACGCTTCAATACAATAGCATTGAAGAGAGCATCAACACTTGCATAACCCTGCTGATAGGCATGCTGTGCTATCAGGAAGGAGATACTGCCCTGACGAATACAAGCCTCATTTTTGGGCACCATATCATAACCCATAATCTGAATATTCCTCCGATTACTTTTCTTTAGAAACTCGCCCACGATATGCGCTTTTGAATTAAAAGTGATACAATGATGAATATGAGGGTGATCTTTGAAGAATTTCTCGAGAATACTGTCATATTCCACTCGCTCTTCATCCAAAGGCAAGTCTACTTCTGTGATCTTTACATCGGGGAAATGGTCTACCATATAATGACGGAAACCAGTCTCACGGTTCGCCTGCTGTTTCGATCCTACCTTACCATCTCGTGTCTGCTTCACCAATGCAATCTCTTTTTCCTTGGCAGCAATGAGCATCAACATACGGGCAGCAAAATATCCGCTGGCAAAAGAATCTTGTCCGAAGAAAGCCAAAGGCTTTAGATCAGGCATGTAGCTGTCGAGCAATACGTAAGGAATGCCTCTGTCTATAAGCTTCTCAGTGAAACGAGCAGTTTGTTCAAGGGTTGTTGGCACAATAATTACACCATCAAACTTCTCTGAAAAGAACTCACGAACCATCCGTGTAAACGAGGCATTGTTAAAACGTTCATAATAGATGAACTTCAAAGTAATACCAAAATCGCGACGGAAGTCGGAACAGGCTTGGGCACCTTCCTCAATCTCGTCCCAATAGGCTTCCTGTTCATGCTTGGGGAGCACACAATAAAAGGTGTATTTCTTATTATAAGCGAGGGCCGAGGCATACATGTTCGGTTTGTAGTCCATCTCTGCCAATGCCTTGTTTACCTTTTCAAGTGCTGCTTTTGATACATTAGGACGATTGTGAAGCACACGGTCTACAGTACCTACCGAGACACCTGCACGCTCGGCGATATCCTTGATTCTGATATTCTCTTTACCCATTTTGATTTCTCCTTTTGCCGTGCAAAGGTACAAATAATAATTGATATCACCAAATGATTTGGCTACGAAATCGTTTCCGTAACTTTTCTGCTCTTTTTCAGCATATAATATTTGGTGGTTTCAGAAAAAAGTCGTACTTTTGTCGTCGAAAATTAAGAAATAGTATTAATCTATAAAACAAAAGCAAAAAAGCAATGGCAAAAATCGTAACATTGGGCGAGATTATGCTTCGCCTTTCCCCACAGGGAAACGACCGTTTCATTCAAAGTGAATCATTCCGCATCATCCCTGGAGGTGGTGAGGCCAACGTGGCTATCTCAGTGGCTAATTATGGACATGAGGCATACTTTGTTTCTAAGCTTCCTAAGCATGAGATTGGTCAAATCGCCGTCAACGCACTGCGTCGTTATGGTGTCAATACCAAGTTCATTACCCGCGGTGGCGACCGTGTAGGTCTGTACTATGCAGAAACTGGTGCTTCCATGCGTCCTTCAAAGGTAATCTACGATCGTGCGCACTCATCTATTGCAGAGGCTGTTCCTTCCGACTTCGACTTCGATCAAATCATGGAGGGTGCTGCCTGGTTCCATTGGTCAGGCATCACGCCAGCCATCAGCGACAAGGCTGCAGAACTCACAAAACTTGCTTGTGAGGCAGCAAAGCGTCATGGTGTAACCGTATCTGTCGACCTGAACTTCCGTAAGAAGCTCTGGACTTCTGAGAAGGCTATCTCTATCATGCGCCCCTTGATGCAGTATGTTGATGTATGTATTGGCAACGAGGAAGATGCTGAGCTCTGTCTTGGTTTCAAACCCGATGCTGATGTAGAAGGTGGTAAAACCGATGCTGCCGGCTACGAAGGCATCTTCAAGCAAATGATGAAGGAGTTCGGTTTCAAGTATGTAGTTTCAACGCTTCGTGAGAGCTACAGCGCTACCTTCAACGGATGGAAGGCCCTCATCTATGATGGTAAGGAGTTCTATCAGTCAAAGCGATATGAGATCAATCCTATCATCGACCGCGTCGGTGGTGGTGATTCATTCTCTGGTGGTCTGATTCACGGTCTGCTCACCAAGAAGACACAGGGTGAGGCACTTGAGTTCGCTGTAGCTGCTTCAGCTCTGAAGCACACCATCAATGGCGACTTCAACCTGGTTTCTGTTGATGAGGTGGAATCTCTCGCTGGTGGTAATGCCAGCGGACGTGTTCAGCGCTAATCAATTGTAAATCGTAAATTGTCAAATAGAAAATTGTATAATGGCAAAGTTTGATAAAATTGCAGTATTGAAGAAGATTGGTGAAACCGGTATGGTTCCCGTTTTCTATCATAAGGATCTTGAAATATGTAAGAACGTGGTGAAGGCCTGCTACGAAGGTGGCGTTCTTGCTTTCGAGTTTACCAATCGTGGCGATTTCGCTCATGAAATATTTGGTGAGCTCGTGAAGTGGGCTGACAAGGAGTGTCCTGAGTTAGCTCTGGGCGTTGGTAGTGTTGTCGACGCTCCTACAGCATCTCTCTACATCCAGTTGGGCGCTTGTTTCGTGGTCGGTCCCTTGTTTAATCCTGATATCGCTCCCGTTTGCAACCGCCGTCTCATTCCTTATTGCCCAGGCTGCATGACTGTTTCTGAGATTGGTAAAGCTCAGGAGTTGGGCTGCGACCTGACGAAAGTCTTCCCTGGCGATGTCGTTGGTCCAAACATGGTTAAGGGGTTGAAGGCACCTATGCCTTGGTCCAAGATTATGGTCACTGGCGGTGTTGCTCCTGAAGAGGAGAACTTGAAGTCATGGTTCAAAGCAGGTGTGTTCTGTGTGGGTATGGGCTCTAAGCTCTTCCCTTCAGATAAGGTGAAGGCCGGCGATTGGCAGTACGTGACTGATAAGTGTAAGGAAGCACTGGGTTACGTGGCTAAGGCTCGTGCTTAATAACTGTAAAATCCCTCTCGCTGCCTATGTGGCGGGAGGGATTATTTTTTCTTATGAAGTTCTGGCTATTCATACTATCAACGATTCTCATCTCAGCCTGTACGCACCCTGATAGGCAGACGGTCGACAAGCTGAATGAACTCTCATATGCCTATCACTACAAGGATGTCGACTCAACCGAATACTATGCGAAACAAGCCTATGATCTCTCTGCCCATTATGATAAGGGACGTGCAGAAGCACTCAACAACTTAGCCTTCACTGATATTGTCAAAATGCAATATGACGAGGCAGAGCAACGCTTGAACGAAATTCCAAAAATTACTGATAATCAAACAGAATTACTCGTCTGCTACGTACAGCAAATGCGTCTCTGTCAGCGTCGTTCCAAGAACCGCGAGTTCTACGAATATCGCGAGAATGCGATGGAGGCCTTGAAACGTATTAATGAAGAGCGCTCTCAATTAAGCGGGCCTCAACTACAACGTCTGCGCTATGCAGAATCAGAGATGGCTATTGTCACTTCTACCTATTTTTATTATGTTGGTCTGGAGCGACAGTCTATCGATGCTCTTCAAAATATTGATGCCAACGATCTTAGAAGTGACACTGCACAATGGCTGAACTATCTGTATTACGTAGGTTCAGGTGGCATTATCAACACAGGAACACAGCAGGACATTAACCAGGAAGAGTTCGACTTGCTGCTACGTTGTTTCATCCATGCGCGTCAAGGCGATTATCCTTATTTTGCAGCCAATGCCCTCGAAGCACTCTCAGAACATCTCATGGATCCTGATTATCGTCGCAAACTGTTAGCTGATAATCTGCCTGCTATGAAGTTTATTAATCCTGAAGGAGCCGACGATGACATGCTGGCAGGATGGCTAGCAGAAGATGCCCTTCATCTTTTCACACGTTATGGTGATATCTATCAGATTGCTGGTGCCTACCGTACTTTAGCCTCCTGTTATCGTCAGATTGATGATTATGAGTCTGCGCTCTATAATCTGGAGCAGGCTCTCTCTGACTCTGCCATCTATCAGGCTCCCGACCTTGTAGCGAGTATCCGCGAACAGCTGAGTCTTGTGTATTCCGCAATGGACGAGAAAAGTCTGAGTGACGAGAACCGCAATGCCTATATCGATTTGATGAGTGAGACTCGCCAAGACCGTCAGCTGGAGGCCCGTGCAGCGCAGTATGAACGTAGCGCCAGTCAGTTGAATATCATGTTGGTGGCCGTAGTAGTAGCCATTATTCTTCTGATATTCTTGTTATGGCTCTTTAATCGTCTGAACAAGAAAAAGAAAGGCGGCTATAGTCAACTTGAAGACGAATTGGAACAGCGTCAGGATGATGTGTCTGCCAGCAAACTGCGCCTGGAAGACAATGAACGACGCCATCTCGAACAGCGTGCCAAGATCTCGCTCGTCAATAGTATCACACCTTTCATCGATCGTATCATTCATGAAATCAGTCGTCTGGATGATCTTGATGCTGCCAGCAAACAGGAGAGTCTCGCTTATGTCCGTGAGCTCACTGACCAGATCAACGATTACAATGATATTCTCACACAGTGGATACAACTGCGCCAGGGCGAACTCAACCTCAAGATTGAGAGCTTCCCACTGCAGACACTCTTCGATCTGATGTCGCATAGTCGTAAGACTTTTGCCATGAAGGGCATCACTCTTGATATACAACCCACCGATGCGCAGGTCAAGGCCGATCGTGTTTTAACGCTTTTCATGCTGAACACCTTGGCTGATAATGCGCGTAAGTTTACATCCGAGGGAGGCAGCGTTACTGTTTCTGCACAGCAGGCCCCCGACTATATAGAGATATCGGTGGCTGATACGGGCGAGGGCATGAGTGAAGACCAATTGGCGCATATCTTTGACCCAAAGCCTCTCATCAATCACGGATTCGGTTTACTGAACTGTAAGGGAATCATCGAGAAATATCGCAAAATCAGCCAGATCTTCTCCGTTTGTCAGATTTCAGCCGAGAGCACTAAGGGCCAAGGCTCCCGCTTCTCCTTCCGTCTGCCTAAAGGTATGGTGCGTATGCTGATTGCACTGTTCACCCTCTGCATTACATGGACTCCTATTAGGGCATCTGCAGCCGACAATTATGTGAGTAAGGCGAGTGCCTTTGCCGATTCGGCCTATTTCTCCAATATCAATGGCACCTACGAGCGTACGCTGATGTTTGCCGACTCCTGTCGTTACTATCTGAACCTTCATTATCAGCAACTCTGTCCTAAAGGCACCGACCTGATGCTACGTCAGGGCGACCTCTCCCTGATGATTCCTGAAATCAAGTGGTTTCAGGATTCGCTGGCCACCAATTATAATATCATTATTGACATCCGTAATGAGAGTGCAGTGGCAGCGCTCGCGCTCCACGAATGGCAACTCTATCATTATAACAATCGAATCTACACACAACTGTATAAAGAGATGTCGGCTGATAATACGCTGGCTGACTATTGTCGCATAATGCAACAATCGCAGACCAACAAGCGCATCGCTATGATTCTGCTTATCATCGTGCTTTTATCCATTTTGCCAGCCTATTACTTATTGTATTACCGCCATAGGCTCTATTATCGTTTCCTCATGGAGCGTCAGCAAATGTCGAGTCTGGAAATGATGGATGATGAGTTACGGCGACTGGAACTCGAGACAGCCAATCTCCACGTGTCGAATGCTGTACTCGACAACTGCCTGTCAACCCTCAAACATGAGACCATGTATTATCCCTCTCGCATTCGTCAGTTGGTAGATCAGGGTGAAGAAGACTCGCTTTCCGAGATTGTGGGCTATTACCGCGCACTCTATGGCATGCTCTCGCAGCAGGCGATGGATCAGACAGAGCGCTCAAACCTGCATATCCGTCGATTGTCAAACGGTATCCTGGGCGACGAAAATCTTATCAGCTACCTGTTCTCCATCCTTCGCAAACAGGGTGAGGGCAAGGAGCCTTCAGAGGTGCAGACCATCAACGATGGCAAATATGTGGAAATCACGATGCCTATGCCCAGTCTCCATCTTAGCGACGACGAGGCGCAGACCTTGTTCACGCCCGTTTCCATACAAAACATTCCTTATCTGTTGTGTCGTCAGATCGTGCGTGATCATGGTGAGGCCACCAATCGCCGTCTGTGTGGTATCTGGGCGGAAGTGCGCGACGGCCAGTCGTTGGTGCGTATCATCCTTCCTGCAGCTCCTAAAGTGTCAAATCATCAAATATAATAGAAAAATTATGGATCAGTTTAAAGTTATCATCGTCGAAGATGTGCTCTTAGAGTTGAAAGGCACGCTTGGCATTCTCAAAAGTGATATCCCTGAGGCAGAAGTCATCGGTACGGCAGAGAATGAGCCTGCCTATTGGAAACTGCTCAAACAACAGAAACCCAACCTTGTGTTGCTCGATTTGGGGCTGAGCGGTTCTACCACCGTTGGTGTGGAGATATGTCGCAGCACCAAGGAGATGTATCCTGATATCAAGGTACTAATCTTCACGGGCGAAATACTCAACGAGAAACTCTGGGTGGATGTGCTGGATGCCGGTGCTGACGGTATCATCCTGAAGACAGGCGAACTGCTCACGCGTCGCGATGTGAATGCGGTGATGGAGGGTAAGACCTTGGTGTTCAACGAACCCATACTCGAGAAAATCGTCGAGCGTTTCAAACAGGCCGTCAGTGGTCAGCTGGCCAAACAGGAGGCGGTAGTGAGTTACGAGGTTGACGAATACGACGAACGTTTCCTGCGTCATCTGGCACTAGGTTATACCAAGGAGCAGATCACAGGCCTTCGTGGCATGCCCTTTGGTGTGAAGAGTCTGGAGAAACGTCAGAACGAACTGATTAAGAAGCTCTTCCCGGAGAATGTTAGCAATGTTAATGCCACACGCCTGGTGGTACGTGCCATCGAACTGCATATCATTGATATCGACAATCTGGTCGCTGATGATGAATAGTCAGGCAAAAGGCTCACGCTTTGGGGTGCTTATGCTCCTCCTACTGATAGCAGAGGTGGTGCTCATCCTTCTCTCATGGATACTTTCCGCCATGAGGGTTGATGGCGTGCGTTCAATGCTCTCTGGCGAAGGCGTACGTTGGTTCTTCGGTAACTTCGCCTCGATGGTGGCTTCTCCTTGGCTTGCATGGCTCTTGTTGTTGCTGGTGGCATTGGGTTGTCTGCAGAAGAGCGGTCTCATCCGACAACCACATACCAGCTATCGCGATCGTATGGCATTACGGCTTACCTTCGTGTTCCTCGTGCTTTATGTGGGCGTATGTTTTTCGCTGACGGCTATACCTCATGCGGTGCTGCTCTCGTCTACGGGTAGTCTTTTCCCATCGCCATTCTCACACAGTATCATACCGATTCTCAGTTTTGGCATCATTCTTGTGTCTGTGTCTTTTGGTTTGGTATCAGGTCGTTTCCAGACCCTTGCTGATGTGCTCGACGCCCTCTCGTTTGGATGTCGAAAGGGCGCCCCGCTGTTTATATTCTATATTTTATTGATCCAGCTCTACGAATCGTTAAGATTTGTGTTTTAGGAAATATTCTGCTCTCTGCAGGTCCTCAGGAGTGTCTATACCAACAGTCTCTACATCCGTTAGTCCAACGCGGATGCGATAGCCGTTCTGCAACCAACGCAACTGTTCAAGACTCTCAGCCTTTTCCAACGAACTCTGTGGCAGCTTTGTGACCTCTGCCAACACCTCCCGACGGTAAGCATAGACACCGAGATGCTTTAGGAACGGGTATTCGCCAAACCAGTCTTCGTGGGCTTTCCCTCGGATATAGGGAATGACACTACGGCTAAAATAGAGGGCAAAACCCTTTATGTCAGTCACGATTTTCGGCGAGTTGGGATTCTCCACAGCCTCAAGGTTCTCGAAACGTTTTCCTAATGTGCCTATCTGGGTGGCGTTGTCATCGAAAAGCTGCATCAATGTCTGAATCTGCGAGGGCTGGATAAACGGCTCGTCACCCTGTACGTTGATGATGACATCAGCCTTTGTGCCAGTTTTCTCTACAGCTTCCTGAATACGGTCCGTGCCGCTCTGGTGGTCGCTGCGTGTCATTACGGCTTTGCCGCCAAACGTCTCCACGCAGGCCATAATGCGCTCATCGTCGGTGGCTACATATACCTCGCTGAGCACGCTTTTCACCTGCTCATACACTCTCTGGATGACAGTCTTTCCGCCGAGAACTGCCAGCGGCTTGCCCGGAAAACGTGTCGACGCATAGCGGGCGGGGATAATCGCAGTAAATGTCATACGGCTGCAAAGGTAATAATAATTTTTGATAGAAAATGAGTATTATCGTTAAATATTGTAACGACACTTGGTGGTTTCGGTTTTAATTCGTATTTTTGCAAAGCAAATTGAAATCAGAATCAGAATGAACAAAATTAGATATACATTTTCAGCAATTATATTGATGTTTCCCTTGGTGCTAATGGCACAGAAAATCACACTGGGCTCGTGTACCACGAAAGATGGCGGAGAGTTCCAGGGCGAGATGGTACAGGGCAAGCCTCATGGCAAGGGTAAGACCACTTATAAAAATGGCAATTGGTATGAAGGTGAGTACGAGAAGGGCAAACGTCAGGGTTTCGGTACCTACACCTTCTTCGATGGCGAGAAATACGAGGGCGAATGGTTCCAGGACCAGCAACATGGCAAAGGCGTGTATTATTTCTCCAACAACAACCGCTACGAAGGCCTCTGGTTCCGCGACTATCAGCACGGTCACGGTATCATGTATTATTTCAATGGCGACAAGTACGATGGCAACTGGTATATGGACAAGCGCTCAGGCAAGGGCATGTATACCTTTGCCAACGGCGCTTATTACAAAGGCGACTGGAAAGACGACCAGAAGAACGGTCAGGGATACTTCAACTGGGGTGATGGTTCTTCTTACGATGGTCAGTGGGTGAACAACGTCTGTCAGGGCAAGGGCACCTTCAAATATGCTTCTGGCGACGTGTATATCGGTCAGTGGAAGAACAACATACAAAATGGTCGCGGCATATATAAGTTCCAGAACGGCGATGTTTACGAAGGTGACTATGTCGACGGCGAGCGCACGGGCACAGGCATCTCGAAGTATGCCAATGGCGATAAATACACAGGTCAGTTCTATGAAGGCGACAAACAGGGACAGGGTACGATGGTCTGGAAGAACGGCGATCAGTACGTGGGTCTGTGGAAGTCTGATAAGCCTAACGGCAAGGGAAAACTCACCACAAAGGCGGGCGATGTGTTCGAGGGCCAGTTCAAGGATGGCATGATCGACGGTGAGGGCGTTGCACGCTATGCCGATGGTTCGAAGTTCAAAGGCACCTTCAAAAACGGTAAGCGCAATGGTGCTGCCATCGAGGAAGACAAAGAGGGTCTTCGCTTCGAAGGCTATTACAAAGATGATGTCCGCGACGGTAAGTTCGTTGAGAAAGACCGCAACGGAAAAGTCATCGCCAGCGGCACCTATACCCGTGGTCACAAACAGTTAGACTAATAAACAATAACTTAAAAATATAATCCTATGATTATTGATACGATTAAAAATTTAAGCAAATACGTGACATTGAACCCGTTATTTGCTGACGTGATTGAATTCCTAAAAGACCACGACCTCCAGACCCTGGAGGCTGGCAAGTACCCTATCAAGGATAAGGACCTCTTCTTAAACCTGCAAGTGGCTGCGCAGCGTACCAAGGAGACGGCCTTTCTCGAAACCCATATAGAGATGATCGACATCCAGATTCCCATTTCTGCTGCCGAGACCTTCGGCTACACCCCGTTGCAGGATCTGCCCGATTTCGAGTACAACGCCGAAAAAGACATCACGAAGTATGGTGACACGAAGGCCCAGACTTACGTAACAGTTAATCCCGGCCAAATGGCCATCTTCTTCCCGCAGGACGGTCATGCCCCCTGCATTACTGACGCACACGAGATTAAGAAAGCAATATTCAAAGTTAAAGCATAAAAAGACTATGGCAAAGAAAAAGACTACCCCTAAAAAGATTGTTGACCAGAAAGAACCCGAGCATATCGGATTGGTTCGTAATGATGGTTGGTTAGAGCCTTTCGAGGCTGCCATCCGTGGCCGTCATGACCATGCTGTGTGGAAAATCAATCAACTCACGCAGAATGGCAAGAAAAAACTCTCCGACTTTGCCTCAGGACACCTCTACTTCGGACTCCATAAGCTCGCCAAGGGCTGGGTATTCCGTGAGTGGGCCCCTAACGCTACAGACATCTATCTGATTGGTGACTTCAATAACTGGACCGAGAATGAGAAATTCCGCTGCAAGCGCATTGCTGGTACCGGCAACTGGGAGCTGAAGCTCTCTGAGAAAGCCATCAAGCACGGTCAGCTCTATAAGATGAAAGTAAAGTGGAATGGGGGAGAAGGTGAGCGCATCCCAGCCTGGTGCCGTCGTGTGATTCAGGACGACAATACCAAGATCTTCTCTGCACAGGTCTGGAACCCGGAGAAAGCCTACGTGTGGAAGAAAAAGACCTTCAAGCCCAAGAAGAATCCGCTGCTCATCTACGAGTGCCACGTGGGTATGGGTCAGGATGCAGAGAAGGTGGGCACCTATACTGAGTTCAAGGATAATGTGCTGCCTCGTGTCATCAAGGACGGCTACAACTGCATTCAGGTTATGGCCATCCAGGAGCATCCATATTACGGTTCCTTCGGCTATCACGTGTCAAGTTTCTTTGCGCCGTCGAGCCGTTTCGGCACACCTGAGGAACTGAAGGAACTCATCGACACCGCCCATAAGAACGGTGTGGCTGTCATCATGGATATCGTCCACTCTCACGCTGTGAAGAACGAGGTCGAGGGTCTTGGTAACCTCTGTGGCGACCCCAATCAGTTCTTCTATCCAGGCGATCGTCATGAGCATCCCGCATGGGATTCGCTCTGTTTCGATTATGGCAAGGATGATGTACTCCACTTCCTGCTCTCCAATTGTAAGTACTGGCTCGAGGAGTTCAAGTTCGACGGTTTCCGCTTCGACGGCGTCACCTCCATGCTTTATTACTCCCACGGTCTGGGTGAAGCCTTCGGAGGCTATGGTGACTATTTCAACGGCCACGAGGACGATAACGCCATCTGTTATCTCACCCTCGCTAACAAGCTCATCCACGAGGTTAATCCCAATGCCATTACCATTGCTGAAGAGGTCAGCGGCATGCCCGGCCTTGCTGCAAAGTTCGAGGATGGTGGCTACGGCTTCGACTACCGTATGGCCATGAATATTCCTGACTACTGGATCAAGACTATAAAAGAGGTACGCGATGAGGATATCAACGTCTGCTCCATCTTCTGGGAAGTCAAGAATCGTCGTCCTGATGAGAAGACCATCTCATACTGCGAGTCACACGACCAGGCATTGGTAGGCGACAAAACCATCATCTTCCGCTTGATTGATGCTGATATGTACTGGCATTTCGCCAAGAAGGATGTCAACGATATGGCCCAGCGCGGTATCGCTCTGCATAAGATGATCCGTCTGGTAACGGCAGGTGCCATCAACGGCGGTTATCTCAACTTCATGGGTAATGAGTTCGGCCATCCCGAATGGATTGACTTCCCTCGTGAAGGAAATGGTTGGTCGTATAAATACGCGCGTCGTCAGTGGAACCTCGTTGACAATAAAGACCTATGTTACCACTGGTTAGGCGATTTCGATAGAGAGATGCTCAAGGTTATCAAGAGCGTGAAGAACTTCCAGGATACCCCTGTTACAGAAATCTGGCACGACGATGGTGACCAGGTGCTCTGTTTCATGCGTGGCGACCTTGTGTTCGTGTTTAACTTCTCACCTACGCGTAGCTATACCGACTACGGTTTCCTCGTGCCCACAGGTTCTTACGATGTGGTACTCAACACCGACTCGAAGGACTTCGGAGGCAATGGCTTCGCTGACGACTCGGTGACCCACTTCACGAACTACGATCCCCTCTATGTCAACGACAAGAAGGAGTGGCTCAAGCTCTATATTCCTGCCCGTTCAGCAGTAGTCCTCAAGAAGAACTAATATGAGCGGTCGTAAGAATCTCCAAAGCAATAGCACCGTCCGTTGGATGTGTGCTATTGTCTTTATCACCTTTTCCTTTCTTTGGCTCTATGGATTCCAGTCTGATGTGCTGGCGGCTGCGCAGCACGTTGTTAGTGATGGTCGTACCGAATACCATCCTTTGTTGGGCGCTATGCTCATCACAGTCCTGCTCCAGGTGCTGCAGCTGTTGGTCTATACCGTGTTCCGTCTCATTAATCGTGGTCACGCCCTCACTTATTTCCCCTCCATGCTGGCATTGGCGCTTATCTCGGCCATCAACACCGATATACGTCAGACTTATGCCTGGGGCTTCTGGTGGATTCTCATCCCGCTGGTATTAATAGGGTGGGTTGGAGCCTGCCTCGTGGTGCGTTACATTCAGAATGTCGAGCCCGACAAGGGTACAAAGGTATTCTTCTCGCGCCCCATGTGGATCAACATGCTCGTGCTATTTCTGATGATGGTGATGGTGGCAGCCATCAGCAATACAAATGCTGTGTTCCATTATCGCATGAAGGCTGAGAGTTGTCTTTTGAATGGCGATTTCGAAGGAGCCCTCGATGCCGGATGGGAGTCGCTCGAGAGCGATGCTGACCTGCAGATGATCCGTATGTATGCGATGGCGCGTCGTGGAGAGTTGGGCGAACGTCTGTTCCATTATCCGATTGTGGCCCCCAGCAGTGCGATGCTTCCCACCAGTGGCGAATCTCGTTTTGTGCGCTATCCCGTTGACAGTCTCTATCATGCATTCAGAGCCCGTCCGGCCCGTCTCATGCTCCCCAGCACCTATCTTAGACTCGTTTCTGGAATTTCCGGAAATTCCAGATTATCTGGCTCATCCGGTTCATTTGGTCTTTCCCGTGATTACGAGCTCTGTGGTCTTTTGATTGATCGCCGTCTCGACGACTTCGTTTCCCTTCTCCTGTCGTTCTCTACATCAGGTGACTCTCTCGACACCGCCCGTCTGCCCCTTCATTACCGCGAGGCTCTCACGCTCTACAATCATCTGCGCCGTCACCCCGTGCTCATCTACCGCAACCCTGTGATGGAAGAAGATTACCGCAACCTTCAGGAACTGGAGCGGAAATATCCCGACGCCACCGAGCGCAAGGGCAAGGTCGAAGATTGGTACGGCCAGACTTATTACTATTATTATAATTACGCCAAATAAAAATTAAAAGAAATATGAAACGCCCACGATTCTGGCTATTTGTCACCATACTTACCTTTGTTTGCAGTTCAAGTATGCTGGTATCCTGTAACAAGGATGACAGTAACCCTGAAGTAAAACCTGTAGCGAAGGAATATTTCACCTTATGGAACAACTGCGAGGCGCTGATGGCTTTACAGAATTTTGTCAAGGATGTCACCAACCCCTCGTCGCCCAACTTCATCAGCGAGGAAGACCGTATTGCCACCTTTGACATGGATGGCACCTTCGTGGGCGAACTCTATCCCACCTATTTTGAATACAACATGCTGGAATACCGCGTGCTCGACGATCCTACTTATCGTAATCAGGCGCCTGACGATGTGCATGAAGCAGCACAGGCCATCCGCGACTTTGTTCGCGACGGCAAAGCGCTGCCCGACCATTTCGACATGATCCACGCTCGGGCGGCAGCCAAGGCTTATGCGGGTATGACTCTCGCCGAGTTCGATGCCTACGTCAAAGCCTACGCCGCACAGCCAGCCAACGGCTTCACCGGAATGACCTATGGCCAGAGCTTCTATAAGCCCATGCTCGAAGTGTTCGACTATCTGAAAGATAATGGCTTTACCTATTACGTCGTTTCAGGTTCCGACCGTTTCATCTGTCGTGCTTTAGTAGAGTCTATCGGCATCCAGCCCAACAGGGTTATCGGCATGGATGTTATGCTCAGGTCGAGCAAACAGGGTAAAGTGGAAGGTGTCAACTTCACATTGGGACGCGAGGAGTACATCATTCGCACCGATAGTCTGATCATCAAGAACCTGAAGACCAACAAGGTTCTCCAGATAGCCCAGGAGATTGGCAAGGTACCCGTGCTGGCGTTTGGTAATAGCGGTGGCGACAGTGCCATGCACAACTACTGTCTGAGCAACCCCAAGTACCACTCTGCTGCCTTCATGCTCATTGCCGACGATGACGCCCGCGACCATGCTAACCGTGAAAAGGCACTCTCTTTAGGTACCAAATGGCGTGAGGCTGGTTATTATGTCATTTCCATGCGCGACGACTTCCGCACCATCTATGGCCCCGGTGTCTAGATGGTTCCTTTCACCTTTAAATAAAGGACTCCTTTCTTCGCATCTGTATAATGTGCTACCCATCCTAATGGAAAAAATCATTGCAGACAATATGAGTAGAGACAGTTTTAAGTTCAAGCAATTTGTGGTGCATCAAGAAAGATGTGCAATGAAAGTGGGTACCGACGGGACGTTACTTGGGGCTTGGGCGGAGTTGAATCAGTACGATGGACGTGTGTTAGATATTGGTACCGGAACAGGTCTCATAGCTCTGATGATGGCACAACGTTATCCAGAGGCGCATGTTACTGCCATTGATATCGATGAAATGGCTGTATTGCAGGCCGCTGAGAATGTAAGAAATTCGCCCTTTTCAAATAGAATTAAGGTTCTTATGGCAGATGTTAAAGCATTTGAGACGACAGAAATGTTCGATTCCATCGTGTGTAATCCCCCGTTTTTCAACAATGCTTTACTATGTCCAGATAACCAACGGACACAAGCAAGACATACGTTGTCACTCAGCTATAGAGACCTTATGGCAGCAGCTTGGCGTTTGCTCAGTGAAGAGGGGCTGTTTTCGGTGATTATACCAAATAATTTCTTTCAACAATTGGAGAGCGAGGCACATCTTGCGGGTTTCTTCCTGACACGGGTATTTTGCGTGAGAACAATTGAAGAAAGACCTATTAAGCGATACTTACTGGAATTAAGTAAAAAACCTCATAATGAGTTAATTAAGAAGGACGTTGTGATTGAGATTGCTCCGAATATGAGGAGTGAATGGTATCGGGAACTGACACAAGACTTTTATATAAGATAAGTTCGATATGAAGGTAACAATTTTGCAGACAGATATAGAGTGGGGAAGACCTGAAGTGAATATCGATAGGGCAGAGGCGCTGATGACGCAGGAACCCGGGGCAGACCTCTATGTATTGCCAGAAATGTGGGCTACGGGCTTTGCAACGGAACCCTTCGGCATCGCTGAGGAAGAGTCGCAATCGATGGCGCTGGAATGGATGAAGACAAAGGCCAAGACGCTAAGATGTTCCATTTGTGGCAGTCTGGCGATCCACGTAGACGGAACCTATCGGAACAGACATTATTTTATAAATGGCAGAAAAGAGATTCTGCAATATTATGATAAACATCATCTTTTCTCGTATGGTCATGAGGATCAGTATTACACTGCAGGGGATAAGCATACAGTGGTGGAATACGAAGGATTCAGATTTTTGCTGCTGACGTGCTACGATATGAGGTTTCCTGTATGGAGTCGTTATTGCGATGCTTATCCGTATGATGCCATTATCTGTGTAGCCAACTGGCCGGAAAGTCGTCAGAATGCTTGGCAGATTCTGACGCGAGCACGAGCCATCGAAAATCAAGCGTATCTGATTGGCTGTAATCGTGTCGGAGATGATGCGTACAATCATTACCGTGGATGTAGTGCCGTTATAAGTCCTATAGGTAAAACATTAGATTGTTGTAAAGCGAACGTACAGGATACTGCATCATTTCTGCTGAATTTGGAAGAAGTTAGGCATAAGCGCGAGAAATTTAAAGTTTTAGACGAGCGGGATTTATTTTAAGTCCCACAGAAAGCGCAGAAAAGATAGAATTTTGAATGTCACATAGATGGCATAGATGACATAAATTATAATTCGTATACAAATTTTCCAGAATCGGCATTATGATAAATAATAAGTTTTTTAGAAAATATTCCTCTAAAAATTTGGTCAGTTCGAAAAAAGTAACTACCTTTGCACCCGCTTAGAAAAAAGGATGCACCCGTAGCTCAGTTGGTAGAGCACCTGACTCTTAATCAGGGTGTCCAGGGTTCGAGCCCCTGCGGGTGTACAAAACAAGGAGGAAAGCGATCCTCCTTTCTTTTTGAAAAATTGATTGCACCCGTAGCTCAGTTGGTAGAGCACCTGACTCTTAATCAGGGTGTCCAGGGTTCGAGCCCCTGCGGGTGTACATAAGGTAAAGGATTGCCGATATGGCTCAGTTGGTAGAGCAACGCATTCGTAATGCGTAGGTCCCCGGTTCGAGTCCGGGTATCGGCTCCTAAAAGATTGGAATTCAGGAATCTGCGGAATTAGCACATCGGTAGTGCACGGGCTTCCCAAGCCTGGGAGGCGGGTTCGATTCCCGTATTCCGCTCACAAAACAAAAAGGCTTGCAAGTAAGATTGCAGGTCTTATTTTTATGTCATACAGATTTTACTGATTCTTATCTAACGGTCATGTGGAAACACCCCTGTTTTACTTCATATTTGATAAAGCATCGCCCGTGTTCACGCATATCGCGCAACACTTCTGAGAGGACCCATTTCAAAGTGTCGTTGCGCACCTGACGACGAGTTGGACCATCGGGATCTTCCACCGTTTTATAACGATTGTAACAGATGTCAAATGTAGTGCCATAAAGATGACACGAGTTCTCGGTGGCATTGCCATTGCGACGACGAAGCTTTACTACATCTTCCTGTGAACGCAGTACACTAGTTACAATCAACTTATGCAGAGGTACGCCCTTGACATACAGACTGTCATAGAATGCCTGGCCTATATCTTGCAAAAGAACGGCGGCACGAGGCACCAGATACGGAATGCTGGAATACAGCGGATCTACATGATAATAAGGATTGGAGCCGATATAAACTAACTCGCGCTTGCGGGTTTCAGCATCCTCACGGTCGCGAACAGGTGTCACCCCCCACTGTTGTGCTGCCACCAACTGAACGGCATTGGTATCAGGAAAAGCGACGGCATAGCTGGGCACAGAACGAATTTTATGTGGACGGCCATTAGGATTCAGTGGCGTAGCTTCGATGATTTCAGCTATTTCATTCAGAATAATGCGTGGTTTGGCTACCGACGGCCATATCCACCGCACGATAGCAAGCAGTAACACCACGGCTGCGAACCCAGTGAGGAAATGCTTTTTGGTCAGTTTAATCGTAAATTTCTTCATTTTGGCTACAAAGGTACAAAAAAGTTCATAATTCATAGTTCATAGTTCATAGTTTTTTTGTAATTTTGCACGCAAAATATAATTTGTATACAGATTTGATAGAGAAGCATCTTGTTTTAGAGGATATCGACCCCGTTGTATTCTATGGCGTGGGGAATGTTCACCTGCAGATGATACGCTCGCTTTACCCCAAATTGCGTATCGTTGCTCGTGACAATGTGATTCGTGTGTTAGGTGATGAAGAGCAGATGGCTGTGTTTGAGGAGGCGATAGAAAAACTCCGAAAGCACGTACTTAGGTTCAATTCGTTGAACGATGAGGACATTCTGGATATTGTGAAAGGCAGACGTGTGAAGGATGATATGCCCGACGGTGTGTTAGTGTACTCAATGTCGGGTCGTGCCATTAAGCCACGTAGTGAAAACCAGCAGCGGTTAATTGAGGCCTACGAGAAAAAAGATATGGTGTTTGCCGTCGGACCTGCTGGCACAGGAAAAACCTATCTCTCCATCGCCCTTGCCGTGAAAGCTTTGAAGGAGAAATCGGCAAAGAAGATCATCCTCTCGCGTCCGGCTGTGGAAGCAGGTGAAAAACTGGGCTTCCTACCTGGTGACATGAAAGATAAGATAGACCCCTACCTACAGCCTCTCTATGATGCCTTAGAGGATATGCTTCCCCAAGTTAAGTTACAGGATATGATGGAGAAGCACGTGATACAGATTGCTCCCCTAGCCTTTATGCGTGGTCGTACGCTCTCTGATGCAGTTGTGATTCTTGACGAAGCGCAGAACACGACGCCTGCACAGATTAGGATGTTTCTTACACGCATGGGGTGGAATACGAAGATGATTATCACAGGTGATATGACGCAGATAGACCTCCCCCACTCTCAGAAAAGTGGTCTGATTGAGGCACTACATATATTAAATAATGTAGAGGGTATAGGTGTCGTGAACCTTACAGGAAAAGATATCGTGCGCCACAAGCTCGTGACTCGCATTGTCAATGCATACGAAGAATTCGACAAAGATAAAAATAAAAGCAATGAAAGCATTAACAAAGACTGATTTCCACTTCGATGGACAGAAGAGTGTTTATCACGGCAAAGTCCGTGACGTGTATAATATTAATGACGACCTGATGGTAATGGTGGCCACCGACCGTATCTCGGCCTTCGATGTGGTACTGCCCAAAGGTATCCCCTTTAAGGGGCAGGTACTCAACCAAATAGCAGCCAAGTTCCTTGATGCTACCACCGACATCTGTCCGAACTGGAAACTGGCTACTCCTGATCCAATGGTAACAGTGGGTCTGAAGTGTGAAGGTTTCCGTGTGGAGATGATCATCCGCTCGATTCTCACAGGTTCTGCCTGGCGCGAGTACAAAAACGGCTGCAGGGAACTCTGTGGTGTAAAACTGCCCGATGGAATGAAGGAAAACGAACGTTTCCCAGAACCCATCATTACTCCGACGACGAAGGCTGACGAAGGACACGACATGAACATCTCGAAGGAAGAGATTATCGCACAAGGCATCGTTTCGGCTGAGGACTACGCAGTGATGGAGGATTACACTCGTAAGATATTTGCCCGTGGACAGGAGATTGCCGCCAAGCGTGGACTGATTCTCGTGGATACAAAGTATGAGTTTGGTAAACGCAACGGTAAAGTGTATCTCATCGACGAAATACATACCCCCGACTCCAGCCGTTATTTCTATGCCGACGGCTATGAGGAAAAACTAGCTAAGGGCGAGCCTCAGAAGCAGTTGTCGAAGGAGTTCGTGCGTCAGTGGCTCATCGAACATAATTTCATGAACGAGCCTGGACAGGTGATGCCTGAGATTACTGACGAATATGCTGAGAGTGTATCAGATCGCTATATCGAGCTCTACGAGAATATTGTGGGCGAGAAGTTTGATAAGGCGACAGAGGAAGGCGACATCGCCATCCGCATCGAGAAAAATGTGAGTGCTTGGCTGAAGACTAGATAATCTAGAGAGGCTGGAATAGACTAGAGATGTATAAACAGGAAGAGATAACACCCTATCACGCCGGTGAGAAAGCTGCACAGGTGGAACAGATGTTCGATAACATTGCTCCTACCTACGATATGCTGAACCATCGCTTGTCGTGGGACATTGACCGCGGATGGCGTAAGAAAGCTATCTTGCAGTTGGCGCCCCATCAGCCTCAGACGATCCTCGACATCGCTACGGGCACTGGCGACTTCGCTATTATGGCAGCAGAAATGTTGCACCCTAATAAGCTCATTGGAGCTGACATCAGCGAAGGTATGATGAAGATAGGGCGGCAAAAGGTGAAAGAGAAAGGTCTCGACAGCACGATAGCCTTTGAAAAGGAAGACTGTCTGTCCCTCTCCTATTCTAACGACAGTTTCGACGCTGTCACTGCAGCCTTCGGCATCCGTAACTTCGCTAATCTTGATAAGGGCCTGCAGGAGATGTGTCGTGTGCTGAAGACTGGAGGACATCTGAGTATCGTAGAGCTCACCACACCCGTTTCGTTCCCGATGAAACAGTTCTTCCACATCTATAGTCATACAGTGCTGCCGCTCTATGGTCGGATTATCAGTCGTGACAGCAGTGCCTATTCTTATCTTACCAAGACCATTGAAGCCTTCCCGCAGGGCGAGCGAATGGTAGAGATCCTGAAGAATGCCGGATTCAGTGATGCCTCGTTCAAACGGCTCACTTTCGGTATCTGTACGATGTATTTTGCAACCAAATAAAGAAGCGTTATGGACAAATACGGATTGATTGGCTATCCCTTGGGACATTCGTTCTCTATCAGCTACTTTAACCAGAGGTTTGCTGATGAAGGTATCAATGCCAAGTATATTAACTTTGAGATTCCGAGTATCGACGAACTGCCAGTGGTGCTCGCAAAGCATCCTGAACTCAAGGGTCTCAACGTTACCATCCCTTACAAGGAGAAAGTCATTGATTTCTTGGACAGCGTAAGTCCTGAGGCGAGGGCCATCGGAGCTGTGAATGTTATCAAGGTAACCCATGAAGGTAATAAAACGACGTTGAAGGGTTACAATAGCGATGTCATTGGTTTCACCCAGAGCATAGAGCCCATGCTCGACAAGAAATGGCACAAGAAAGCTCTTATCCTAGGGACGGGTGGTGCCTCGAAAGCCATCAATTACGGCTTGAAGTCGTTAGGTCTTGAAACGGTGTTTGTGAGTCGTTACGAGCGTCCAGGCACAATACAATACGAGAAGATTACCCCCGAAGTGGTTAAAGAATACAATGTGATTGTGAACTGTACCCCTGTTGGTATGTTCCCCAAGACAGAAGTATGTCCGAATCTGCCTTATGAGGCGATGGACCATCATACCATTCTTTACGATCTGATTTATAACCCCGACCAGACGCTTTTTATGCGACGCGGTGCTGAATATGGGGCTGATGTGAAGAATGGACTTGAAATGCTTTTGTTGCAGGCCTTTGCCTCGTGGGAATTCTGGCAAGGAGAGAGATAATGATGAGTGAATAGTGAATAATATGGATAATAGATATATGATGCGCGGTGTGAGTGCCGCCAAAGAAGACGTACACAACGCGATTAAGAACATCGACAAGGGTATCTTCCCGCAGGCTTTCTGCAAGATCATCCCTGATATTTTGGGAGGTGATCCCGAGTATTGCAACATCATGCATGCCGACGGAGCTGGTACTAAATCGAGTCTCGCTTATATGTACTGGAAAGAAACGGGTGACCTCTCCGTATGGAAAGGCATTGCCCAGGACGCTGTCGTAATGAACACCGACGACTTGCTGTGCGTGGGTGCCGTGGATAATATCCTCGTTTCGAGCACCATCGGACGAAACAAAATGCTGGTGCCAGGTGAGGTGATTTCTGCTATCATCAACGGGACAGACGAACTGTTGGCAGAACTCCGTGAGATGGGTATCGGTATTTATCCAACAGGAGGCGAAACGGCTGATGTGGGCGACCTTGTAAGGACGATTATCGTCGATTCCACCGTTACCTGTCGCATGAAAAGAAGCGATGTCATCGACAATGCCAACATCCGTCCGGGCGATGTGATTGTTGGTCTTTCGAGCACAGGACAGGCTACATATGAGAAGCGATATAACGGTGGAATGGGCTCAAATGGTCTGACCTCAGCCCGTCATGATGTCTTTGCCAAGTATCTGGCAGAGAAATATCCCGAGAGCTTTGACCACGCAGTACCTGATGAACTCGTGTATAGCGGGAAGTATGAATTATTATCTGAGTACTCCGAGGACTCTGAGTATTCCAATCTTCCCAACATGGGACAGTTGGTGCTCTCTCCTACCCGCACCTATGCTCCAGTGATTAAGCGCCTGCTCGATGAACTGCGTCCGGAGATTCACGGAATGGTACACAGTACGGGTGGCGCTCAGACGAAGGTCTTGCATTTCGTCAGCGACAATTGTAAGGTGGTGAAAGATAACATGTTCCCCGTTCCACCATTGTTCAAAGCCATCCACGAGTGCTCAGGCACCGATTGGAAGGAGATGTATCAGGTGTTCAACATGGGGCATCGCATGGAGATCTATGTCCGTCCTGAGGTGGCAGAGAAAGTGATTGAGATTTCGAAGAGCTTCAACATCGACGCCCAGATCGTGGGTCATATCGAGGAAGGACAGAAGAGTCTGACGATTAAATCAGAATTCGGTGAGTTCAACTATTAAGGTTTATTGCGCAGAAACAAAAGAAAATTATATGGAGAATAACAGTATTCTACAGAAGTTAGACGGACTGGAGGCCCGCTTTGAGGAGGTATCGACCTTGATTACCGACCCCGATGTGATTGCTGATCAGAACCGTTTTGTGAAGTTAACGAAGGAATATAAGGATTTGGGCGATATTATGGATGCCCGCAAGCGCTACATCGCTTGTCTGAACGGTATCAAAGAGGCGAAGGATATCTTGGCTAACGAAACTGACCCAGAGATGAAGGAAATGGCACGTGAAGAACTGGCAGCCAACGAAGAACTGCAGCCCAAACTCGAGGAAGAAATTAAAATTGCCTTGATCCCCAAGGATCCTGAGGACGCTAAGAATGTTCAGATGGAAATCCGCGCAGGAACAGGTGGTGATGAAGCTTGTCTTTTTGCTGGTGACCTATTTAAAATGTATAAAAGCTACTGCGACTCAAAAGGTTGGCAGTTGTCAATTACCAGTGTCTCTGAGGGTGCTGTGGGTGGTTATAAAGAAATCGATTTCGCCGTCAGTGGGGCTGATGTCTATGGTACGTTGAAGTATGAATCGGGTGTACATCGTGTACAGCGTGTACCTGCCACAGAGACCCAGGGACGTATGCATACCTCTGCAGCTACTGTCGCCGTATTGCCTGAGGCAGACAAGTTTGAAGTACATGTGAACGAAGGAGAGATTAAATGGGATACTTTCCGTTCGTCGGGCGCTGGTGGTCAGAATGTAAACAAGGTGGAGTCTGGTGTCCGTTTGCGTTATATGTGGAAAAACCCGAATACCGGTGAAACCGAGGAAATTCTCATTGAATGTACGGAAACACGTGACCAGCCCAAGAACAAAGAACGCGCTCTCTCGCGCCTCTATACCTTTATTTACGATAAGGAGCATCAGAAGTATATGGACGATATTGCCTCGCGCCGTAAGAGTCTTGTGTCAACAGGTGACCGCTCCGCAAAAATTCGTACCTATAACTTCCCCCAAGGTCGTGTGACCGATCACCGTATTGGTTATACAACACACGATCTGCAAGGCTTCCTCGGAGGTGATATCCAGGCGATGATAGATGCTCTCACCGTAGCTGAGAACGCAGAAAGAATGAAAGAAACAGAACTATAAAATCATGACCAGACAAAAATTAATTCAGCAGATCAAACAGAAGGAGAGCTTCCTTTGTGTTGGATTGGATACCGATGCCAAGAAAATGCCTCAGTGTGTCTTTGACCTACACGATCCCATCTTCGAGTTCAATAAAGCGATTATTGATGCCACAGCCCCTTACTGCGTGGCCTATAAGCCCAACCTCGCTTTTTACGAAGCCTATGGTGTGAAGGGCATGATATCGTTTGAGAACACCATAAAGTACATCAAGGAAAACCATCCCCATCACCTGATCATCGCCGATGCTAAACGCGGTGATATTGGCAACACGTCGCAGATGTATGCTCGTACCTTCTTCGAAGAATACGATGTGGATGCCCTCACGGTAGCGCCTTATATGGGAGAAGATTCGGTAACACCGTTCCTCGGCTATGAAGGTAAATGGGTAATCCTGTTGGCACTGACCTCCAACAATGGCTCTCACGATTTCCAACTCACAGCTGATGTTCAGGGCGAACGTTTGTTCGAGAAAGTACTGAAGAAGAGTCAGGAATGGGGAACAACAGACAACATGATGTATGTTGTAGGTGCTACCCAGGGCCAGATGTTCGAGGACATTCGCAAGGTGGCGCCTGATCATTTTCTGCTCGTTCCAGGTGTAGGTGCTCAGGGGGGCTCACTCGAAGAGGTCTGCAGATACGGTATGACAAAGGATTGTGGTCTGTTGGTAAATTCTTCACGCGGCATTATCTACGCCTGCAGTGATGACCATTATGCTGAGATTGCCGGTAATAAGGCTCGTGAACTGCAACAGCAGATGGCCGAGGAATTGAAGAAGGCTGGTATTATATAATAAGGTGAACAGCGCAAAGATCATCAACGACCCGGTATTTGGTTTCATCAAAATACCGCGTGGACTACTCTACGGTATCGTGGAGCATCCGTTGTTTCAGCGTTTGAATCGCATCAATCAGTTAGGTCTGGCATCGGTGGTATATCCCGGTGCTCGACATACAAGATTTCAGCATTCCATCGGTGCTTTTCACCTCATGACCGAGGCTGTTAGATCGCTCCAAGAGAAAGGGAATTTTATCTTTGACTCTGAAGCAGAAGCCGTTGAGGCTGCTATCTTGATGCACGACATAGGGCACGGTCCTTTCTCACATGTCTTGGAGGATACCTTGATACATGATATCTCTCATGAAGAGATTTCACTACTGATGATGGAAGAGATTAATCGCTACTTCAATGGCCAACTTAACCTGGCTATTTCCATCTTCAAAGGAGAGTATCCGAAAAACTTTCTACACCAATTGATTTCGAGTCAGCTCGATATGGACCGACTCGATTATCTGCGTCGTGATTCTTTCTTTACCGGGGTGACGGAAGGAAATATTGGGTCTGCACGTATCATCAAGATGCTCAATGTAATAGAAGATTCTCTTGTAGTAGAACATAAAGGTATTTATTCGCTTGAGAATTATCTCACCACTCGTCGTCTTATGTATTGGCAAGTCTATTTACATCGCACCTGTGTGGCCTACGAAAAAGTGTTAATCAATATGTTGAATCGTGCCAAGGATCTCATCCGCATGGGGCAACAGGTGTTTGCCTCCCCTGCCCTGTTCTATTTCTTATCTAACAATGTGGACAAGGTTTGGTTTGATACCCATCCTGAGGCTCTCACTTATTATGGTGAGCTCGACGATTCTGACATCTGGAGTGCAATGAAGGCATGGAAGCATCACGATGACAAAATTCTTTCAACGTTGGCTGCCGATATGCTCGACCGTCACATTTTTAAGGTCGAGGTCACCGAAGAGTCTGTAGATGAGGCTCATATCGAGACAATTGCCAAGGAAATTTCCGCTTGGATGGAGATTTCTCTTGAGGATGCAAAACACTACATGATGAGTCTCTGTACCATCTCGAAAGATATGTATAATGTCGACGATGATAGTATCGCAATACTTTACAAAAATGGTGAAATTCGCGATATTTCCGAAGCGTCTGAATTGCTAAATGTTCAATTACTTTCTAAAAAAATAAGAAAATACTACCTTTGTTATCAACGTTTTGGATAATTTTTACTATCTTTGCGCGCAAAAAGTAATAAACGTGTAAAAGTATGGAATTTACAGCAAAGCAAATAGCCGACATGATTGGCGGACGAGTGGAGGGTAATGACAACGTTACGATTAACAGCTTCGCCAAAATCGAAGAAGGAAAACCCGGTGCCATCTCGTTCCTGTCGAACCCCAAATACACCCACTATCTTTATGAAACGCAGTCGAGCGTGGTGCTCATCAATGAAGACGTTGAATTGGAGCAGCCTGTTGCTGCTACGCTGATTCGCGTAAAAAACGCTTATGAAAGCGTGGCCAAGTTATTACAGGTCTACGAGTCAATGAAACCTCGCAAGAGTGGTGTTGAACCTCAGGCCTACATTTCTGAGAAGGCCTCCATTGGTAAGGATTGCTATATTGGTGCGTTTGCCTATATTGGCGATGACGCTGTAATTGGCGATGGTACCCAGATTTATCCTCATACGGTGATTGGTCAAGGCGTAAAGATCGGACAGAGATGTACGCTCTATCCCAATGTTACCATCTATCAGGGGTGTCAATTGGGAAATAATGTGACAATCCATGCAGGTAGCGTTATCGGCGCTGATGGCTTTGGCTTTGCCCCCAGCGCTGAAGGCTATGATAAGATTCCTCAGATCGGCATTGTTGTAATTGAGGACGATGTAGAGATCGGTGCGAATACCTGTGTCGACCGTTCGACAATGGGACAGACCGTTATCCGTAGGGGTGTGAAGCTTGATAACCTCATCCAGGTAGCCCATAACTGTGAGATTGGCGAGAATACTGTAATGTCGGCTCAGGTCGGTATGGCAGGATCCACCAAAATTGGCTCCTGGTGTATGGTTGGTGGCCAGGCAGGCTTCTCTGGACATATCCATGTAGCCGACAAGACTTTTGTTGGTGCTCAGTGTGGTGTTATCAGTGATACAAAGGGCAATGGAGAGAAACTCATTGGTTCTCCCGCAATGGATACGAAGGTTTTCTTCAAGGCGAAGGCACTTTATGCCAAACTACCTGATATGTATCGCCAAATAGCTGCTCTGCAGCGCGAAATCGATGAACTAAAGCAAAAATAATCATATGAAACAAAAAACATTGAAAGGCAGTTTTTCCTTGTTTGGCAAGGGTCTGCACACAGGTCTGAACCTGACTGTCACGTTTAATCCTGCTCCTGAGAATACGGGGTATAAGATTCAACGCATCGACCTCGAAGGTGAGCCTGTGATCGATGCTATCGCAGAGAATGTGGTTGACACCCAACGCGGCACAGTACTCGGTAAGGGTGATGCCAAATGCTCTACCGTTGAACATGGCCTTTCCGCTCTTTACGCCCTCGGCATCGATAACTGTCTGATTCAAGTCAATGGTCCTGAGTTCCCCATTCTCGACGGCTCAGCAATCAAGTATGTAGAGAAAATCCATGAAGTGGGCATCGAAGAACAAAATGCTCCCAAGGATTATTATATTATCCGTAAGAAAATTGAAGTAAAGGACGATAACACCGGTTCATGCATTACCATCTTGCCCGACGAGGAATTCTCAATTACGGCTATGTGTTCCTTCGAGTCGAAGTTTATCAGTTCGCAGTTTGCAACACTAGACGATCCCAAGAAATATACCGATGAAATCGCTAGCGCTCGCACCTTCGTATTCGTACGTGACATAGAGCCATTACTTCAGGCTAATCTCATTAAGGGCGGCGACCTCGACAATGCCATCGTCATCTATGAGCGTCAGACCACACAGGAGCGTCTCGACATGTTGGCTGATATGTTGCATGTAGAACATCGCGACGCCACCGACCTCGGCTATATCCAGCATAAGCCATTACAGTGGGACAATGAATGCACTCGTCATAAGCTGCTCGACATTATCGGCGATATGGCGCTTATTGGTAAGCCCATCAAAGGACGTATCATTGCGACCCGTCCCGGTCATACCATCAATAATAAGTTTGCTCGTCTGATGCGTAAAGAAATCCGCAAGCATGAGGTGCAGGCGCCTTTCTATGACCCCAATGAGGAGCCGGTGATGGATGTGAACCGTATCCGTGAACTTCTACCCCACCGCTATCCCATGCAGTTGGTCGACAAGGTAACATCACTTGGTGCTAACACCATTGTGGGTATTAAGAATATTACCTCAAATGAGCCCTTCTTCCAGGGACATTTCCCTCAGGAGCCAGTTATGCCCGGCGTGCTGATGATCGAGGCAATGGCGCAGTGTGGTGGTCTGTTAGTACTGAACACACTTGAAAATCCCAGTCAGTGGAGCACCTATTTCATGAAGATCGATGATGTGAAGTTCCGTCAGAAAGTTGTACCGGGTGACACTCTAATTTTTAAAGTCGACCTGCTGGCACCCGTTCGACATGGTATTTCTTCGATGAAAGGTTATATTTTCGTAGGTGACCATGTGGTAGCAGAGGCTACTTTCACAGCTCAAATCGTAAAAAATAAGTAAAATTTCATATTCCAAACTATTAAAATTATCCAGTTGTAAATGAATCAGATTCATCCTTTAGCAGTGGTCGACCCCGAGGCAAAACTCGGCGATGGCAACATCATCGGCCCCTTCTGCGTGATAGACAAAAATGTCGTCATAGGCGACAACAATAGGTTTCTGAACAATGTAACAATTCACTATGGTGCTCGTATCGGCAACAATAATGAATTCTTTCCGGGTGCCTCTATTTCCACAAAACCTCAGGATTTAAAATTCAAAGGCGAGGAAACTACATGTGAGATTGGCGATAACAACTCCATCCGTGAGAATGTTACCATCAGTCGGGGTACTGCTTCAAAAAGCAAGACCGTTGTTGGTAGTGGCAACCTGCTGATGGAAAATATGCATGTGGCTCACGACTGTGTCATTGGTAATGGCTGCATCATAGGCAACTCTACGAAATTTGCAGGTGAGGTTGAGGTCGATGACTACGCCATAATCTCAGCCACTTGCCTTTTCCACCAATTCTGTCATGTAGGCAGCTATATCATGTTTCAGGGTGGCACTCGCACCAGTCAGGATATCCCCCCGTTTGTGATTGCTGGTAAGGAGCCTGTTCGCTATGCTGGTGTCAATCTCGTAGGCTTGCGTCGTCGTGGTTTTCCTCGTGAGACTATCGAAGCCATCCATGAGGCATATCGCATCATCTATTCTCAAGGTGTGTTGAAAGATGGTGTCGCTATGGCCCGCGAGCAGTTCCCCGACTGTAAGGAAGTGGAGTATATTTGTTCGTTCATAGAGAATTCCAAGCGCGGCATTATCAGGTAATTGGCTAAAACGCTCATTGTTATTACCGGTCCTACGGCTGTAGGCAAGACGCAGCTCTGCCTTGATATTGCCAGGCATTTCGGCATTCCCATCATCAATGCCGATTCCAGGCAAATCTATAAGGAATTGTCGATTGGTACAGCGAAACCTTCTGCTGAGGAACAGCAGACTGTCAAGCACTATTTCGTAGGCACCCTGAGCCTACAAGATTACTATAGTGCATCGCTCTTTGAAAGTCAGGTAATGAATCTGCTTGATATGCTTTTCAAGACAAGCGACTACGCCCTGATGGCTGGAGGCAGCATGATGTATATTGATGCTGTGTGCGATGGAATCGACGATATTCCTACCATCGACAATGACACCCGAGCCACTATGAAGCAACGTCTGGCGGACGAAGGATTAGAGAAACTCTGCGAAGAACTGCAGCGTCTCGATCCCGAATACTACGAGATTGTAGACCGTCAGAATCCCAAGCGCGTGGTTCATGCTCTCGAAATCTGCACAATGACGGGGCGTACCTACACCTCATTCCGCAAACGCGAGAAGAAAGAGCGACCTTTCCACATAGTGAAGATCGGACTCAATCGCGAGCGTGAAGAACTCTATAACCGCATCAATACTCGTGTCGACATGATGATGCAGCAAGGATTGCTCCAAGAGGCAGAGACTCTCTATCCATTGAGAGATTTAAATGCCTTGAATACTGTAGGTTACAAGGAAATGTTCGAGTACATTAATGGGCACTGGCCACTCGACGAAGCCGTTGAGCGTATCAAAGGCAATACACGTCGTTATGCCCGCAAACAGCTCACCTGGTATAAGAAAGACCAGCAGATACGCTGGTTTCATCCTAACCAAAAGAAAGAAATTATTGACTATATCATAACTGAATCAACATGAAAAAGATTTGGAGTTGGATCACAGGCATCTGGCCTGCTTACAAAAGTCTCTATAAGGGTCGTCCTTGGTACATCAAGATACTCTCGGCACTCGTGTCGCTCGTTGTACTGTTCTTCCTCTATCTCATCGCTGTCGATGTGAATTTTCTATGGCTCTTTGGTAAATCGCCTTCGATGTCGACCATCAAGAACAAACGTCCTGCTGAGGCCTCAATCATCTACAGTGCTGACGGCAAGACCATTGGGAAATTCTTCAGTGAGAACCGTACACCCATTACCTATGAAGAGGTGAACCCCGTATTCTGGAAGGCTCTTATCGACACCGAGGACGAACGTTTCTACTCCCATCACGGTATCGACTACACCGCCTTTGCAGCAGTTGCCAAAGAGTATATCCTCCATCGTGATGCCCGAGGTGCCTCTACTATTACTCAGCAATTGGCCAAGAATCTTTTCCGCACTCGTAGCGAATACTCTACGGGACTCTTGGGCAACATCCCAGGTCTGAAGATGCTCATTATGAAGAGCAAAGAGTGGATTACCGCCTATAAACTCGAGTGGTTCTTCACCAAGAACGAGATTCTCACCCAGTATGCAAATACTGTCGACTTTGGCTCGAATGCATTCGGCATCAAGACTGCTTGTAAGACCTATTTCAATTGCAGACCGCAGGACCTGACCGTTGAGAATGCTGCCATTCTCGTGGGCATGCTCAAGGCCACTACCTATTATAATCCCCTCATCAATCCTGAGAATTCACTCAAACGTCGTAACATCGTGCTCGACCTGATGCAGCAGCATGGCGACCTCACTGCCGAACAATGCGATTCGCTCAAACAACTCGATATTAAACTCGACTATAGTGTGGAGTCGGCCTACGATGGTGATGCCAACTACTTCCGAGAGGCAGTGGCCGACTATCTGAAAGACTGGTGCGAAGACTATTTCGACAACCGCAATGCCCTATATACTGAGGGTTTGAAGATCTACACCACCATCGATACTCGCATGCAAAAATATGCTGAGGAGGCTGCTCGCAAGCAGATGCGACAGGTGCAGAACAATTTCAATTCTCACTGGGGCTCCACCAACCCCTGGCAGGATGAGCGTCATCAGGAAATCCCCCATTTTATCGAAGATATTGCCAAGCGTCAGCCCGTCTACAAATATCTGACGAAGAAATTCAATGGAAATCAAGATTCCATCGACTATTATCTTAACCTCCCCCATACTGTTAAAGTCTTCGACTACGATGGTGGACAGATTGAGAAACAAATGTCAACAATGGACTCCATCCGTTATATGGTCCACTACATGCATTGTGGCTTTGTAGCCATCGAGGCTGAAACTGGACATGTTAAGGCATGGGTGGGTGATATCGACTTCAACTCATGGAAGTACGACAAGGTAACGGCTATGCGCCAGCCTGGTTCTACGTTCAAGCTATTTGTCTATACCGAAGCAATGAACCAAGGCCTCACACCTTGCGATCGCCGACGCGACTCCTATTTCGCGATGAAAGTCTATGATGCTGGTCAGAAGAAAGAAGTTACTTGGGCCCCAACCAATGCCAACGGTTATTTCACAGGTGATTCTATGCCATTGAAAGCTGCTTTTGCCCAGAGTATCAACTCTGTAGCCGTGAAACTCGGTCAGGAGGTTGGCATCCGTAATATTGTCAATACCGCACACAACATGGGTATCAAGAGTCCACTAGACCCCACCCCATCATTGGCGCTTGGCTCCAGTGATGTCAACTTGTTGGAACTCGTCAACAGTTATTGTACGGTAGCTAACGACGGTAAGGCCCATGAGCCTGTGCTCGTAGTACGCATTCTCGACCGCGATGGTAACGAAATCTATTCCGGCCCCACCGAACAGCATCAGGCCATTCCTTATAAGAGTGCCTATCTCATGCAACAAATGCTCTTAGGCGGACTTCGTGAACGTGGTGGTACGTCGATGAGCCTTTGGGGTTACGTGGGACAGTTTGACCGCGATACAGAGTTTGGCGGTAAAACAGGAACCTCGAATAACCATAGCGACGCCTGGTTCGTTGGAGTCTCACCGAAGCTTGTTGCAGGCGCATGGGTAGGTGGTGAATACCGTAGCATCCACTTCCGCACAGGTCAGCTCGGACAAGGTTCACGTACGGCTCTCCCCATCTGTGGTTATTTCTTCCAAAGTGTGCTCGCCGACCCGAACTTCAAACATTATCACGGAAAGTTCAACAAGCCGAAGGATGACAATATCACCGCTGATATGTATCAGAACTGCCAGTATGTCTATCATGTGGCTGACTCCGATTCCATAGGTCTCGACTCCCTTGACTTCGAGGGCATAGAGGAATACCAGGAGCTTGATGCTGACGGCAATTCTGTTCAGCGTCCCATCGATCCCGCTGAGCCTGATGAAACCAAACAGGAACCCACTGAAACGCCTCCTGCTGAAGCTACTAAAGAAGAAAAAGAATAAATTAACAATCCCCACTGAAATTGGTGGGGATTGTTTGTTTATCCGAAGAACATCATGACTTTTACTTGCTCATTCGGTTGATGTATTCCATGATAACTTCTACGACATCATCCTCACTCAGGTCGTCTGTAGAGATAACCAAATGATAATTGCGTGTGTCATAACGCGACGTATCCTCATATTTCTTGATATAGGTTTCGCGACTGGCATCTAATTTCTCGATAATCTTGCGGGCTTCCTGTTCACTGACATTCTGACGGCGCATAATACGCTTGATACGGTACTCCATTGAGGCCTGGATAAAGATGCCAAGATGATTAGGATGCTCTCGGAACACCAAAAATCCGCTGCGACCAGCCACAACGCATGATGTCCGATCAGCCAATTCCTTCAGAATTCGTTTCTCAGTTTCAAACATAGAGTTATTGTCAAGCTTTACCTCGGCCTCCATAGGTTGAGAACTACTATTGACCAATGTATTGTAATAGTTAGTAACATCGTTCCACCACGATTTCTTCTGAGCCTTAATCTCTTCAATGCGCTCTATAGAAAGACCAAACTTCTTGGTCAAACCTTCAACGATAGCCTTATCACAGTATTTCACGCCCAACTTCTCGGCCAGTTTGCGGCCAATGGTACGACCACCACTTCCCACTTCGCGGTTGATGGTGATGACGAATTGTTCGTTCTTGTTCATGTTATAGTTCTTGTATTTATAGTTATTTTACTTAAACTGGAAAATATTGATAAACCCTGTCATAGCAAACACGGCACGGATATCGTCTGAGATACCCCTGATGTAGAGATGACCACTCTTCTCCTGGGCACTCTTCAGAATACGGAGAAAGATGCGCAGACCAGCAGAACAAATGTATTCCAAACTAGTACAATCGATAATAATATCCTGTCCCTTACAACCATAGAGAGGGCTCAGTGCCTCTTCTGCTGCAGGGGCTGTGGGAGTATCTAGACGTCCCTCCAGAAAGGCAACCATATTGCCATCTTGCTCTTGAATTGTTACTTTCATATTGATTTTGTTTTATATTAGTAATGTATTAAAGTTTTTTTCTCAGTGTCAGCACATTGAGGTTGTCAATGCGTTCATAATTGATGGAGTCCATAATATTGCGTACCAAGTGAATGCCCAGTCCACCGATGGGTCGATCCTGAGCTGAGAGTGTGGTATCGACATCTGAGTGAACGGTGGGGTCGAAAGGTGTACCGCTATCTATAATGGTGAACTTCAGGCGAACATCGTTCGAAAGGGCCTCGATGGTCACATCGCCCTTTGTACCACGCGGGTATGCATAGTTCATCACGTTAACCACAGCCTCCTCAATGGCGAGGTTCATTTTCATGGTGAGGGTGGAATTGAAACCCACTGCTTCGCACACCGCATCGACGAAAGCCGTCAATTTCGGCACCTCTTGTACATCGTTAGGCAGCACAATGCTTCTACGCATCTTTACGTCGCGCTGCTTCTTGATATATTGTATAGCCATCAACGTCAGGTCATCGCTCTGCTCGGCGTCGCCCACGAATTGATGAACGGCATCGGTCATCACACCGATCAACTGTCTCGGCTCTTGTTGATGATCAGCGAGTGCATGAGCAGCCACATCGTTGACACGTTCCATCCTAAACTGGGCATGAGTGGCATCCTCAGCTTCTGTCAGTCCGTCGGTAAAGAGGAAGATGGTAGTGCCGGTGAAAATCTGTGACTCCTGCAACGTGTACTTCCATTGGTCCATAACACCAACGGGGATGTTCGAGTCACAAGGTAGCATACCAACCCCTGCGCCTACGAGCAGCGGGGCATCGTGACCGGCGTTGCAGTAGTGCAGACGACCTGTAGGCAGGTCGAGCACACCGATGAAAAGGGTGACGAACATATTGGTTTCGTTCATGTCAACCATTGTCTGATTCAGACTAGCCATAATTCGGTCAGGCATCGATTCGCGGGCCGAGACGGTACGGAACACGGCTCTGGTTACGGCCATAAAGAGCGAGGCAGGCACACCCTTGCCTGATACATCGCCGATACAGAAGAAGAGTTTCTCATCGCGGAAATAGAAATCGAACAGGTCGCCACCAACCTCTTTGGCTGGAGTCAGCGAGGCATAGAGCTGCACGTCGTCGCGATCCGGATAGGTCGGGAACGTCTTGGGCAGCATGCCCATCTGTATGCCACTGGCCACTTGCAGCTCACTCTCAATCGAAGCTTTCTGGGCTGTGGTATCCTTTAGCTCATCGATGTATTTCACGAGTGACTGCTGCATATTGCCGAACGAGTGGCTCAATTGTCCTATTTCGTCGGTACGTTCAAAGTCAGGTAGTTTGGTATTGAACTGTCCAGAGGCGATGGTCTCAGCTTCATGGGCCAGACGGCGAAGAGGACTGAGTTCGCGGGTGATGATGCGGATGAAGAAGTAAAGCATCAGCAACAGACCTACGAAGACGATGCTCATAACGGTGCGACGCAAACGGTCAAAACCGCCAAAGATGTCGCTCTCAGGACAGACGATAGCCATTGAGCAGCCCGTCTGGCCGAGTGGCTTGTAGAATACATAACTATTCTTGCCGTCGATGTTCATTTGTTTTACGCCTTCCTCGCCACGTTGCATGGCATAACCCAAAGCAACCATTGCGGAATCGGGTTGTTCAATCGTCTGGGTGAAGATGGTTTGACGGGTAATCTTCGTCGAGTCTGGATGCACGAAGAAAGTTCCTCCACGACCGATCATAATGCTGTAGGAATTGGGATATGGCTTTAGGGCCGTGAGGGTCTGCGAGAGCCAGTTCAGCGACAGGCTGGTATTGATCACGCCGATCATTTTACCCTGTTTGTCCTTGATGGCCCGACAGTACGATGTCACCATCTCGCTTGTATTCGTAGCCACGTCCAGGTCGACATATGGCTCTGTCCAACACGGATGATCGAGCAACGTGGGCATGAGATACCAGTCCATAAAGAAATATTGGTAGTTGTCGCTGCCGCCTTGTACTGTTCGAATAGAGTCACCCATATGTTTTGAGTAGGCTGAGAAATAACGTCCATAATTCTCGAAATAGTAAGGTTCGAAGGCAATGGAACAGTTATAGAAGTCGGGATTGTTCTGAAGCATCCCCCGGCTGTATACAAACATCGAGTCAGCCTTGTTGGGATGTCGCTGTACGAGCCACTCTGTCATTTCCGAAGCCACTTCCACACGGTTCAGGATGCCCTCCACACGCAACGATGTCTTGTCAAGAATCTGGGAGGCTCTGCTAATGGCTTCCTGACGCACGGCCTCACGCGACTGATAGAACAGGAATCCGAGGGCTGCAATGAAGATGACAGCAGCAAACATAACGACCCACAGACTGACTCTGACGGAGAGCTTACGACGGATATACGATAAAACTTTATTCATATAGCATTCACTCCTTACTTTTGTGGTATTAGTTCATCATACGTCACGTCGTGGGTCAGCATCTTGTTCTCCACCATCAGACGACTGGCTCGCTGTACCATGTCAGGACGTAGACGGAACTCACGCTTCTTCGACTCACGGTCTACCTGCAGACGAAGCACCTCTTTCAGCATCAGTCGCTGCATCACGCGGTTGGTAGCGATGTGGTTCTTTTCAACATATTCCATCACAATATCAAGTGCCTCGTCGGGATGCTGGGCTGCCCATTCCCACCCTTTCCTGCTGGCTTGGGCAAACTTCTTGGCCTGCTCACGATGCTTATTGTAATAGTCGCGAGTCATATAGACGCCGTCTTCCTGCACATTGTAGCCGTGATCGCAGAAACGATAAACGTTCTTATCGGTCATCTTGATGCCAGCCTGTACCAGTTGGTAGTATTCGTTATAACTCATTGCTAAGGTAGCATCGAGGGCACCTGCCACAAACAGGTTCACGTTCTGAGCAAAGCGCACCCACTGGTAGTCCAGATGGTCCTTGATACTCATGCAGATGGCCAACTGACCAAAGCCAACACTCCAGATACCCACACGGGCACCTTTCTGTGTCAGCGGGTCTTTGCCACGCGATGAAACGATCACCATCGCGTTGTTCATCGACGTCTGCAGGATGTTCACCAAGGGAATGCCTTCATCCACAATCTCCATCGCCTGACAGAGCTGAAGCGTTGTTGCCTGGCACTCATTCTTGCGCAGACGACTCATAGCAGGCTGGGTGGCCGACGGATGCTCAATCTTCACCGTTACGCCTGCCTCACGATAGAAACCTTTAGCTTCGGCCACATAGTAACCGGCAAACTGTGCCTGTGCTGTCCACTGGGGCGTAAACACGAAAGTTTCGCCCTGTGCTACTGCTGTCTGGGGTAGATTACAACAGACGGTTAGGATAGTAGCAATCGTTATTAGTTGTCTTACGTTTCGATACATGCTGCAAATATACGAATTTTATTTTTAAATCAATGCATTTAGAGAAAAAAAGTTATTTATTTGGTATTTCGCTCACTAATTTGTAATTTTGCAGCGAAACAGAATTATATAATATGAAGCAACACGAAGTGATCATCTCGTTGGCATCGAACGAGAACCAGGAAGCGAATCTGGCAAAGGCCAGAGAGCAGCTGACACAGTTGATGGAAGAGGTGCATTTCACCTCCGTCATTTGGACAGAACCGGTAAACACCAGTCGGAAGGAACCATATCTGAACCAACTCTGTAAGGGTACGACAGCCTTTAGCGACGGACTACTTGGCGAGGTGCTGAAGGAAACGGAGCGACGCATCGGACGTGTTCATAACGAAGACGGTATCGTGGTGATCGACCTCGATCTGCTCTCGTACGACGGACAGCGTCATCACCTCAGAGACTGGGACAGAGACTATGTCAAAAACCTTTTAAACGAATTATCATGAGACAGTGGGTTGTTGCGCTGTTGTGGATGGCTGGGCTGACGGCTCACGCGCAGCAGTTTGAAGACTTTTTCGAAGACCGCACGCTGCGACTGGACTATTGTTTTGCGGGCGATGATGTGCAGACAGGCATCTATGTCGACGAGCTTGTGTCGCTGCCCCATTGGTACGGTAAGCGTCACCATCTCAACGAGGTTCCGCTGACAGGCAACGGACAGGTTATCATGCGACGCCACAACAGCCAGGAGGTCATCTACCGTCACTCCTTCTCTACCCTCTTCCAGGAATGGCTCGCCACCGATGAGGCCAAGCATACGCAGAAATCGTTCGAGAACGTGTTTCTCGTACCCTTTCCCAAAGATACCGTCGATATCACCGTTGAGCTCTACGACAATCATGGCGAAACGCATCAGTGGATGCGCCACACTGTCGTTCCCTCCGACATTCTGATCCGCAGGGCCGGTGAGCGCAACGTCACACCCTACGACGTGCTCCATCAGGCCAGCGACACTTCTCGTTGCATCCGTATCGCCTTCGTGGCAGAGGGCTATACTGAGGATGAAATGGACCATTATCTGAACGACTGTAGGAAGGCCATCGGTTCGCTCTTCAACCACGAGCCGTTTAAGTCGATGCAAGACCGCTTCAACATCATCGCCCTAAAGTCTGCCTCGCAGGAATCGGGCACCAGCGAACCAGCAAAGGGCATTTGGAAAAACACCGCGCTGGGTTCGCATTTCGATACATTCTACAGCGACCGTTATCTCACCACGCTCCACCTGAAACGACTGCATGACGTTCTGGCAGGCACGCCTTACGAACACATTATTATTTTAGTGAATACCAATCACTACGGTGGTGGTGGCATCTACAACTCCTATAACCTCTGCTATACCGGCGGTATGCAGTTCCTGCCTGTTGTGGTGCATGAGTTCGGCCACTCGTTCGGCGGCTTGGGCGATGAGTATGCCTACGGTAACGATGACCCCATCTATTTCGACGACCACGAACCCTGGGAACCGAACCTTACCACCAAGGCCACAGCCTTCATCAAATGGGAAAACCTCATCAAGCAAGGAAAGGCTGGTCTCGTCGAGGGCGGTGGTTATCAGGAGAAAGGTGTCTGGCGCGGTTGCGAGAACTGCCGCATGCGCACTAACGAAGAGCCGGAGTTCTGTCCCGTCTGTCAGCAGGCCCTCAAAAAACTGATTGATTTTTACTCAGAGTGAATCCAAGCGGTCGGAATACAGATCCGTCGCTTCGGGACTCAGCTCGTCATCCGTCATATCCACCAGCGGATGAATATCCATCACTTCAAGATGAATACCTATGCGATTCATGTTCTGATTCGTATAGGTGAGTTGTGCGCCGAACAGACAGATGGTCCATGACATCTGAATCCACAACATAAACAGCGGCAGCGCGGCAAACGAGCCGTAGATGGCGTTGTAGCCTGTGACCCATATCTGCGAGTGGATATACACCATCTGCAGAATCTGCATGCCCACACCCGCTAAAATGCCCGGAATGATGGCACACGATGGCTTAACCTTGGTGTTCGGCATATAGATATACAGTCCGATAAAGAGCAGCGACAGCAGGATATAGGGCAAAAAGCTGAACAGATAGCGCACTACTGGCCCCAGAAATTCGAAATGACTCATTTTCGTTTCAAAGGCAGTGATATAGAAGGACAAACCGATGGCAATAATCAGCAGTATCGGGAAGAGCAGGAACACCGCGAGATAGTTGGTAAACGAGCGGATGATAGGTCGCGAGTTGCTCACTTGCCAAACATGATTGAAGGTCTCCTCCACATTGTTCATCAGCATCAGCACCGTGTAGAGCATAAATATCAGTCCGATGCCCAGGAATATGCCGCTTTGGGTGTGAATCAGATAGCTGTTCACAAAACCGATGATGGCCTCTGCTGCCTGCGGCTGCGTTGAGAGGGCATCGCGAAACCAAATCTCAATGTATTTGTTATAGCCGAAGCCTCGTGCTATGGCGAAGATCACCGCCACAATGGGAACGAAAGCAAGCAGTGTAGAATAGGTCAGCGCTGATGCCTGAGCCAACACGCGCTTAGCCGTAAAGAAACGGATGGTCAGACTAAGCTTGTGATAGATATTCTTCAGAAAGCGCTTCGACATAACAAAACAATTAAAAAAGCACTGCTCCTATAAGCCGGGTTCTGTGCCCCCGAAGGGGCGCCTGTCATTTATCTACTCCATGAGTCACCCCATGGCTCCAGCGTTCTACCCTTCATCGTTTACTCGGGCGGGCAACCCTCAGACGATGGTATACATGAACTTGCAGTCCCCAGTCGGCACAGCCTGATGATCACCCATCAGCTGGTGGTCTCTTACACCACCTTCTCACCCTTACCCACTCCAGGGGCGGTTGTTTTCTTCTGCCGGCACCTACTGTCACCAATAGCTTCCATTTTCAGAAGTGGGGCGCCCTATACTGCCCGGACTTTCCTCTCGCACCCTGAGGCGCCAGCGACAGACCGGAGCAGTGCTTTCAATATTATTATAACGGATTACAGGTCGTTGTAATTCTGCACATTAAACGTCGAAGTCGACATATTACCCGTCTCGTAACCCTTCTTCAGCCAACGCTTACGCTGATCACTGGTACCATGGGTAAACGACTCGGGTGTGGCCCTGCCCTGAGCCTTCTTCTGCAGCCAGTCGTCGCCAATGGCCTTAGCCAGCTCCAGACCTTTCTCTAGGTCGCCATACTCCATCGAGTGGTTCATAGCGTCTTCGTAGTGAGCCCACACACCGGCATAGTAGTCGGCCAGCAATTCCAGACGCACACTGATCTGATTGGCACTCACCTTGTCGGTCTGATTCATGGCTTGATGGGCCTTACCCAGAATACCGAGCGAGTTCTCCACATGGTGGCCAATCTCATGGGCAATCACGTAGGCATAGGCGAATGTGTTACCCTCCACACCCAGCTGACGCTTCATCTGCGTAAAGAACGAGAGGTCGATGTAGAGCTTCTGGTCGCCTGAACAATAGAACGGACCAACGGCTGCCGATGCAGAGCCGCAGGCGGAGTTCACCTGATTAGTAAACAGCACCAGCGTTGGCGGCTCATAGGTACGACCCAACTCCTGGAATACCTTGCCCCATACATCCTCGGTAGAAGCCAGAATCTGCTTACACTCAGTAGCCAGCTGCTGCTCCTCTTCGGTGAAGTTCTCAGGATCCACACTCTCCGTCTTTGCCGACATCTGCTGCTGGGCAGCCTGAAGACCGGCCGACACGGGGTCGCCACCACTCATCCAGGCAAACAGCGCAGCCACGATAATGGCTCCGATACCACCGATACCAGCTTTCGCACCACCACTCAGACCGCGACGGTCTTCCACATTACTACTTTCTCTTCTTCCTGTAAGTTTCATATTCTTCTACGTTTTTAGTTCATAATATGTTGCAAAAGTACACAAAAGTTTTCATATTCTAAAACTTTTTCCCGATTTTTTATTTGCCAGTCAGATTTTTCATGTAACTTTGTGCCGACATTTAAATGAATAACGTATTATGATGAATTTCATGAAAAGATTATCATTAGCCATCATCTTTGCCTGCTGCACCTTAGCAATGGCAGCACAGGACGGCATTAAAGTGAAATACCAGGGTGCAACCCCCGATATTGTCGACTTCGCATGGTCGTATGTTACTTCTTCCGACGGTAACGAGGATGAGGAGGTCGATGAATCGACAAATGCTCTGCGCCAGGCTCTGGAACGCTATCGCAAGGGCCAATCTCAACCCGAGGGCTATACGATAACCGTCGACAAGAAAGCAGGCTATATTCTCGTGGAGTCTCGTCAAAACGGTTTCACAAACAAATGGGAGATGTGCTACTGGAACATGGCCGACAAGAAGCACAAACTGTTTGCCTATTGCGTCGAGCTCTCCGAAAACGGCAAGCGTAGCTCCCCAGGACAGTACGACGGTCTGAACTTCTACCGCTACAATAATGCCACGAAGACGATGTCGTTGTATGATGCAGGCATCGAAGTGGATTATTTCAACATCTCTTATTCCCTACCACGCACAGGCAAAGACATCATTGTGACGCAGTGGAGCGAGAACGGCAAAGAGAAATGGCAGAAGACGCTGAAATGGAACGGCAGCCGGTTCAGCTATTAACCAAATAGCCGGTGAAGACTACGATCCGAATGCTTAAGCTAGTGAATAGTAAAAAAAGATCCCCGCTCGGTTGAGCAGGGATTCTTTATTTGTTTAGCTGAGCTTGTGGATAACAAGACCTGAGCGGAGCTTCGGCTCGAACCAGGTGGCCTTCGGCGGCATGATCTTTCCGCTGTCAGCAATATCCATGATCTGCTGCATCGATACGGGATAGAGTGCCAGCGCGGCACGCATCTCACCAGAGTCTACACGACGCTTCAACTCGCCAAGACCACGAAGACCGCCCACGAAGTCGATACGCTGCGAAGAACGCAGGTCGCCGATGTTCAGAATCTCATCGAGAATCAGACGGCTGGAGATATCCACGTCGAGCACGCCGATAGGATCGTTGTTATCATATGTTCCCTCCTTCGCCTTCAGACTGAACCAATGCTGGTCGAGATAGAGCGAGAACTCGTGCAACTGCTGGGGCTTGTAGATGTCCGTACCCTTGTCCTCGACAATGAAGTTCACCTGCAGGGCAGCAAGGAACTCCTCCGACGTCAGGCCGTTGAGATCCTTCACCACGCGGTTATAGTCGAGAATTGTGAGCTGCGAAGCCTGGAAACACACGGCCATGAAGAAGTTGTACTCCTCGGTGCCGTTGTGGTTGGGGTTCTGCTTCTGTTTCTCCGCACCTACGAGAGCGGCAGCGGCGCTGCGGTGATGACCGTCGGCGATATAGAGCGAAGGCATCTTGGCAAACTCGTCGGTGATGGTCTGCGTATCCTTCTCGTCGTTGATCACCCAGAACTGATGACGGAAGCCGTCGATGGGGGCGATGAAGTCGTACTCAGGCTCGGTAGCGGCATAACGCATCAGAATCTCGTTGAGCACGGCATTGTCGGGATAGGCGAAGAACACAGGTTCGATGTTTGCATTGTTCACGCGGACGTGCTTCATGCGGTCTTCCTCCTTATCGCGACGGGTAAGCTCGTGCTTCTTGATGCGGCCAGCCATATAGTCGTCGGTATGGGCACATACCACGAGACCGTACTGCGTCTTGCCGTTCATGGTCTGCGCGTAAATATAATAATGTTCGCGCGCATCCTGAACGAGCCAGCCTTTATCCTGGAACTTCTGGAAGTTCTCAGCAGCTTTCTCATACACACGGGGATCGTACTCAGATGTGCCTACAGGGAAGTCGATTTCGGGCTTGATAATGTGGTAGAGACTCTTCTCGTTGTCGCCTGCCTCTGCCCTCGCCTCTTCACTGTCGAGTACGTCGTAAGGACGGCTCTCCACCTGCTCCACCAGATCCTTCGGTGGACGGATACCTTTGAATGGTTTGATGATTGCCATATTACTTGTTCACCTGGAATTTGGTGTCGCCATCCTTGAAGAAAGCGTTGATCTGCTTAGCGGCTGCGATACCGGCATTGATATTAGCCTCGGCAGTCTGAGCACCCATCTTCTTCGGGGTTGAGAAATAACGGCCTTCGAACTTCAGGAACTCGTCGTTGGCATCGGGCATGATGTCGGTCACGAACTTCAGGTCCTCGCGCTCCTGCATCAGCTTGATCAGCTCAGGCTCGTTGATAACTTCCTTACGGGCTGTGTTCACCAGCACACCACCCTTCTTCATCTTACCAACGAGAGCAGCGTTGATGCTCTGTTTGGTCTCGGGAGTAGCGGGGATATGGAGTGAAACAACATCACAGGTCTCGAACAGAGCGTCCTGATTAGCCACAGCGTGAACACCAGCCTTTTCGATCACCTCTGCAGGGCAGAAAGCGTCGTAAGCATAGACATCCATGCCGAAGCCCTTGGCGATGCGGGCCACATTACGACCTACATTACCGAAAGCCAGAATACCGAGTTTCTTACCCAGCAGCTCTGAACCACTCTTACCGTTGTAGAAACCACGAACGGCCATCACCAGCAGACCGAATACCAGCTCGGCAACGGCGTTGGAGTTCTGACCCGGGGTGTTCTCGGCTACCACATTGTGAGCGGTAGCAGCGGCGAGGTCGATGTTGTCGTAACCGGCACCGGCACGAACCACGATCTTCAACTGCTTAGCGGCGTCGAGTACCTCTGCGTCAACCTTATCCGAACGGATGATCAGCGCGTCGGCATCTTTCACTGCCTCCAGGAACTGAGCCTTCTCAGTATATTTCTCGAGCAGCACCAGCTCATTGCCTGCTGCCTCAATCTCTGCCTTAATGCCATTCACAGCAGCTGCTGCGAAAGGCTTCTCTGTTGCAACTAATACTTTCATGATAATGATTTATTAATGATTTGCCTCGAATTCTTTCATGCAGGCAACGAGGGCGTTACAGCCTTCGATGGTCTGGGCGTTGTAGCAAGAAGCACGGAAGCCACCAACCGAACGGTGACCCTTCACGCCAACCATACCCTTAGAAACGGCGAAGTCGAGGAAGTCCTTCTCCAACTCCTTATACTCGTCGGCCATCACGAAGCAGAGGTTCATCAGCGAACGGTCCTCCTCCTTGGCGGTACCTACGAACATCTTGTTGCGGTCGATCTCGCCATAAACGATCTCTGCACGCTGCTTAGCCAGCTTGTCCATAGCGGCAACACCACCCTGAGCCTTGATCCAACGCAGGTTCTCGAGAGCGCAGTAGATGGGCACTACAGGAGGTGTGTTGAACATCGAACCCTTGTCGACGTGTGTGCGGTAGTCGAGCATCGTGGGAATCTCACGGGGTGCACGACCCAGCTTCTCGTCCTTCAGGATGATGATGGTGACACCGGCCATAGCCAGGTTCTTCTGGGCACCGGCATAGATAGCATCATACTTGCTCACGTCAACAGGACGGCTCATGATGTCCGACGACATATCGGCGATCAGGGGCACGTTGACATCGAGGTCCTTGCGGATCTCAGTACCGTAGATGGTATTATTGGTGGTGATATGCAGATAGTCAGCATCGGCAGGAACGGTCCAGTCCTTCGGGATGAAGGTATAGTTGGCATCAGCTGAAGAAGCCACCTCTACTACCTCACCAAACAACTTGGCTTCCTTCATGGCCTTCTTTGCCCAAACACCAGTGTTCAGGTAAGCAGCCTTCTTAATCAGGAAGTTGAAAGGAATCATGCAGAACTCAAGACTGGCACCACCGCCAAGGAAGATCACTGAGTAGCCCTCGGGAATGTCGAGGAGCTCCTTTACCAGAGCCACAGCCTCGTCGACTACGGGCTGGAAATCCTTTGCACGGTGGCTAATCTCCATCAAAGAGAGACCCGAACCATTGAAATCAAGACACTGTTGAGCGGTCTTCTCAATCACTTCGCGGGGAAGCATCGAGGGACCGGCGTTAAAGTTGTACTTCTTCATGTTTTAATTGTTATTTTTTGAATGTTTGAAATTGATGTTCATCGAATTGCGCCGCGAAATTACACTTTTATTTTCATTTGGCCAAATATTTGAGCAAAAATTCACGAAAATAAGCAATTTTCTTTCATTTTGTCAATTCTACTAGCCTCCGAAGTTATCATACATGATGCTTTCGGGTTCGACGCCGAGCGAGTCGAGCATGGAGACGACAGCTGCCGACATCGGACCAGGACCGCACATGTAGTACTCCACATCCTCGGGTGCCTCGTGGTCCTTCAGATAAGTGTTCAGCATGACCTGATGAACGAAGCCCGGCGTATATTTCACGCCAGCGGCATCGGCTGCGGGATCGGGACGGTCGAGAGCCAGGTGGAAGTGGAAGTTGGGGAACTCCTTCTCCAGGCCGAGGAAATCCTCGAGATAGAACACCTCGTTCAACGCACGAGCGCCGTAGAAGTAATGCATTTCGCGATCGGTGGTATGCAATGTCTTGGTCATGTGCATGATCTGTGCGCGCAACGGAGCCATACCGGCGCCACCACCTACCCATATCATCTCCTTCTTCGAGTCGAAGTGCGGGTGGAAGTCGCCATAAGGGCCAGACATAATCACCTTGTCGCCAGGCTTCAGCGAGAAGATATACGACGAAGCGATACCCGGATTCACCTCCATAAAGCCGCTCTTGTCGGCCTTGAATGGCGGTGTGGCGATACGGACGGTCAGCATGAACACGTCGCCCTCAGCGGGATAGTTCGCCATCGAGTAAGCACGGATAGTGGGCTCGGGGTTCTTACACTTCAGCGGGAACAGTCCGAACTTCTCCCAGCTGGGCAGATACTCGTCGCCAATCAGACTCTTATCGAAATCCTTGTCATAGTCGATGCAGTCGAAAGCAGGAATCTTGATCTGAGCGTAAGAGCCGGGCAGGAAGTCCATGTGAGCACCTGCGGGCAACTGCACCTTGAACTCCTTGATAAACGTAGCCACGTTCTTGTTGGAGATAACGGTACACTCGTATTCCTTGACGCCGAGGATCGATTCGTCGACATGGATCTTCAGATCGCCCTTCACCTTACACTGGCAACCCAAGCGCCAGCCAGCCTTGATCTCCTTACGTGAGAAGTGAGGCTTTTCGGAGTCGAGTATCTCCCCTCCTCCTTCGAGCACCTGCACCTTACACTGTCCGCAAGAAGCCTTACCACCGCAGGCACTGGGCAGGAACACGCCGTTCTCATTAAGGGTGGCCATAAGCGAAGAGCCCTGGGCTACAGAGATGGTACGGTCGCCATTGATTTCAATATTCACGTTGCCCGAGGGCGAGAGATATTTCTTCGCCACGAGCAGAATAATCACGAGCAAGAGTATTACGATCAAGAATACTCCGATACTATATGCTATAAACTGTGCCATACTCGATTAAATATTTAGTCCAGAGAAACACATCATCGCCATTGCCATCAGGCCGACGGTGATAAACACAATGCCAAGACCCTGAAGCGGCTTGGGCACATCTGAATACTGCATCTTCTCGCGGATGGCACCCATAGCCACGATGGCCAGCGTCCAGCCGAGACCCGAACCGAAGCCATAGACAATGGCATCGACAATCGAGGTGATGGCCTGCGAATTCTCAGGGTCCATCAGGATGCGCTGCTGCATGAAGAGCGAAGCACCCATGATGGCACAGTTCACAGCGATCAGCGGCAGGAAGATACCCAGCGCAGCATAGAGCGAGGGCGAATACTTCTCAACCGTCATCTCCACCAGTTGAACCATACCGGCAATCACGGCGATGAAGAGGATAAACGAGAGGTAACTCAGGTCGACGCCCTCAACGAGACAATCAGGACCTAAGACCTTGGTCTGCAACAGATAGTTCACGGGAACGGTTACGGTAAGCACGAAAGTCACAGCCAGACCCAGTCCCAACGAGGTCTTCACGGTCTTCGACACAGCAAGGTAAGAACACATGCCGAGGAAGAAGGCAAAGATCATATTGTCGACGAAAATCGAACGGAAGAACAAACTAATTATATGATCCATATCTTATTTCTCCTTATAAAAGTAAGCACGATGAACCCAAATTACACAACCTACGAGAATCAGCGCCATAGCCGGCATCGTCATCATACCGTTGTTCACATAGCCGAAGTCGTAGCAGGCATCCGGAATAATCTGGAAGCCCAGCAGCGAACCACGTCCGAGCAGTTCACGCACGGCACCCACAATCACGAGGATCATGGCATAGCCAAGACCGTTGCCCACACCGTCGAGGAACGAAGGCCAGGGCTTGTTCTGCATGGCAAACGCCTCAAGGCGACCCATGAGGATACAGTTGGTGATAATCAGACCAACATACACGCTCAGCTGAACACTCACGTCATAGGCGAAAGCCTTCAGGATCTGAGACACGATAGTCACAAGCGCAGCAACCACCACCAGCTGAACCACAATACGAATGCGGTTAGGAATGGTGTTGCGGATAATCGAGATAATTACATTTGCAAAGGCGGTGATGACCGTCACAGCAAGACCCATCACGATGGCAGGCTTCAGCTGCGAGGTGACAGCCAAGGCCGAGCAGATACCGAGTACCTGGCCGAGAATGGGATGGTCGAGGTTCAACGGATTGGTGAAAACCTCTTTATTTTGTTTACTGAATAATGCCATAGTTTATTCCTCCTCTACTTTAGGTTCTTCAACAGCAGTTGAATCGGCAGGCTCTTTGGTGCACTGCATCTTCAAGAAGAGTTCAACAGCATTTTTACCTGCATCCTTCAGACCTGCCTTAATCATATCGTTCACACCATTAGAGGTCAGCGTAGCACCTGTCACACAGTCAACCTGCGTCTCAGGATCGTCCACCTTCTTCACCACGCCAAGGGCAACTTCACTACCGTCAGCGGGGTCAACGAAGACTTTCTTGCCGATGAACTTCTCCTGCCAGGCCTGAGAGTCCTTGATTTCTGCACCAAGACCGGCCGTCTCACTTTCATGATTGAAGTATGCACCATAGACAGTCGGCGTCTCATCACCATGTATGGAGATATAACCACTGATACCGCCCCAGAGGCCCATACCCTTCAGAGCGACCACGAGGATATCCTCACCGTCAATCTCACAAAGGTAGTATTTCTGTCCGTCCTTCTCGGCTTCTTCCTTCACTACCTCGGCATATTTTGCTTCGGCCTCTGCACCATCCAGATTACGGATGTTCAGTGAATAGAGAATCTGTTTCTTCATATCGAGTTCAACGTTGGCATCCTGCATTGGTTTCAGGGCCTTGTAGACAAATGCCAGCAGGAAGGCCACGATGATAACGAGAATCGCACTATAAATAATAATGTACGTATTCGAATTAGTATTCAGTTTCATTTGGTACCTCCTCTCTTTAAGCGTTTCGAGATATTACGTTCCACGATGAAGTGGTCGATCATCGGGGCACACATATTACCAAAGAAGATAGCGAGCATCATTCCCTCGGGATAGCCGGCATTCATCACACGGATGATAATGGCCATCGCACCGATCAGGAAACCGTAGATATATTGTCCAGTGGTTGTGCGAGAAGAGGTGACAGGGTCGGTAGCCATAAACACAGCACCGAAGGCGAAGCCACCCATCACGAAATGATGCCACCAGGTCATGCCGTTGCCTGCCGACTCAAACAAGAGTGCCAGTACAGCACCACCCACAAACACGCTCAGCATCGTACGCCATGAAGCGATGCCCGTCCACAACAGAATCACGGCACCAATGGCAATGGCAATGAGCGAGGTCTCACCGATAGAACCCGGGATAAAGCCACAGATCATATCGCAAATCGAAGCATCGGGATTGATGCCCTGTGCCATCTGTCCAAGCGGCGTGGCTGCGGTAAAGCCATCAGGCAGGTCGTTGCCCAGTCCGAAGAAAGAGCTCTGAGCCACCCAAACCTGGTCGCCCGTCATCTTGGCGGGATAGGCAAAGAACAGAAACATACGGGCTGCGATGGCGGGGTTGAAGATGTTCATACCCGTACCACCGAAAATCTCCTTACAGAAGATCACCGAGAAGGCGCAGGCCAGCGCCAGCATCCACAGCGGACAGCCGATAGGAATGATCAGCGGGATGATGATACCCGATACGAGGTAACCCTCCTGTATCTCCTCACCTTTCCACTGAGCCCAGGCAAACTCAATGCCCAGACCAACGATATAGCTCACCAGAATCTTTGGCAGCACAGCCAGGAAACCGTAGCAGAAAATCTCAAGGAAGCTGGCACTTGCGAGTGTTCCTGCAGCTGCGTAGTTCTGATAGCCGATATTATACATACCAAACAGCATGGCGGGCATCAGGGCGATCACCACCATACTCATTATGCGCTTCGAGTCGATGGCGTCGTGAATGTTCACGCCACCAGCCTTCGCCGTGTCGTTGGGCACGTAAAGGAAGGTCTCAAAGCCGTCGAACACCGAACGGAAGGCATGTAGCTTTCCACCCTCTTCGAAGTTCGGCTTGATCTTATTGAGATAGTTTCTTAAAAAGCTCATAGTCTATGCGTTTTCTTTACGTAAAATGTTGAGACCTTCACGCACGATGCGCTGCAATTCGAGTTTCGAAGAGTCGACGAACTCTGCCAAGGCAAAGTCCTCGGGCGCTACCTCGTAGATACCAAGTGCCTCCTGACGGTCGATATCGCCAGTGATGATGGCCTTGATAAGGTATTCACCGTAGATGTCCATCGGCAGCACCTTGTCGTACTCACCGCTCATAATCATGTGACGCTCACCGCCCTTCACACGGGCATCGAGCGCATATGCCTTCTTGCCAAGGAGCCAGGAAAAATAGCTGCGGTTCACGGAGAACTGCTTCAGACGAGGCAGAATCCAACCCAGCATCTCGTCGGCATCATTACCCTCGGGAATCACGGTAATCTCTGAACTGTGGGCTCCCAGGAAACCGTCCTTCGTGGTGGGCTTGCCTGTCAGCACATTACCGTTGATGATGCGCACGCTCTTCGAGGCGTCGTAGCTATTGGAGAGCAGCGTCGAGAGTTCCTCACCCACCAGCATATCCACGTAGGCGGGATTCTTAATCTCGCTACCACAAAGGGCTACGGTACGATTCAGATCAACCTTTCCCGTGTTGAACAGACGACCGATAAAGAGCACCACCGAAGGATCGCCGATGGTCCATACCACCTCGCCCTTGTTCACCGGGTCGATGTGGTTCACCTGTACACCTACGTTTCCTGCGGGACACTTACCATCGAAGACATACACCTCAGCATCCTTCATGCCCTTTAATGCAGAATTAACGCCAACGCCCAGATAGGTCTTTGCGATCTTCGAGAGCGCCGTGAGGCCTGTCTGGAAATCCTGCTCCTGACCTTTCACCTCGAACTCGAAGTCGGCGGCGAGGGGCTTGTCCCTCAGGGCAGAAACAAAAATTGCCTTCGGCTTAGTCTCTGGATTGGTAGACACAGCATAAGGCAACTGATTGATGTAACCAAACAATCCTGCTTCTAGCAGCGCGTTTATCACTTGCTCGCCATCGAGGCTGCTGACGTCACGCTTGCCGAAGTCCACATACTCCTGCTGCGCGTCGGCATCCACCTTGATGCAGAGCACTTTCCTGCGTTCGCCACGTACCACTTCGCGGACCGTTCCGCTCACTGGCGAGGCAAACTTCACTTGTGGGTACTGCTTGTTAACAAACAAGGCATCCCCGGCCTTGACCTTGTCACCCTCTTTGACCACAACCTTCGGAGTAACCCCTTCGAAATCGTCAGGCATTAATGCATATTTGCCATTCGATTTCAACTGGATCTTTGTCTCCGCGGCTCTGCCTTGAAGATGAATGTCCAAGCCTTTGCTTAATTTAATTAAGTTACCTTCCATTTATATAAATGTTTGTGAATAGTTGCGGTAAGACGGATGCAAAATTACTAAAAAATATGTATAGTCTGTGTAATTTCTCGAGGAAAATTGCAGAAATAACAACTTTTTATCGTACATTTGCGGAAAATTTCGCGGATGTAGGCATTCGATTGCTATCCGTAACTAACAGAAATAGCCAAATTGAAGACACTGAAACACATCGTCAATTGGACCGTATGGAGCTTAATAGCTCTATACGTTTTGGTGTTAGGTGCTACCCGTCTGCCTTTCTGTCAGGACATCATTGGCAACGCAATTGCCAACGCCATCGGTGAGCGTCTGGGCACCTATGTCAGCGTAGGACGCGTGAACATCGGTCTGCTGAACCGCGTCATCATCGACGATGTCAGCATCCTCGACCAGCAGAACAAGCGCATGCTTAATATCTCGCGACTGTCTGCCAGCATCGACCTGCTGCCTTTGTCCGACGGAAAAATCCGCATTTCATCGGCACAATTGTTCGGTGCCCATGCGCAGTTCTACCAGCGTGATTCCTTGTCGAAACCCAACTTCCAGTTTGTGCTCGATTCGTTGGCATCGAAGGACACCACCAGCCATACGCCCCTCAATCTTCGGATAAACTCCTTTATCATCCGTCATTCGAGTGTGAATTTCGACCGTCAGGATAGCAAGACCACTCCGGGCTTGTTTAATCCCAAGCATCTCCACGTTTCCGACATCAGTGCCCATATCCAGTTGAAGGCGCTGACCGACGACTCGCTGAATCTTCAAATCAAACGCCTGGGATTCCAAGAGCACTCCGGACTGACAGTCGACCGTCTGGCCTTTCGTGTAAATGCCGACAAGCAGCAGACCCGATTGCGCGATTTCCTTTTGGAAATGCCCAGCTCCCGCTTACAGATCGACTCCATCGACGCCCACTATCAGTGGAATGAAAAAGGTCTTGTTGAATCGTCGCTCGTTTATGGAGGTGTAATTAACAACTCTTTCATAACACCCTCAGACCTAAGGTGTTTTCAGAATTCGCTAAAGAATTTTCAAAGACAGATATCACTCACCACGCGCTTCAATGGCACCCATCGCCACATCGATATTCCTCGGTTGGAAATCGCCTCACAGGCTGGCGACATCAACATTGTTGCCAATGGCTTCGTCGACGGTTTCCAGGATAAGACGCCAGCGTGGCGCCTGAACCTCAACCAGTTCCTTTTATCGGAAACCATCATCGACTTCCTGCATAAGAATATCGAGGCCCTTCCCGATGAGCTCACCCGCATCGGCTCGCTGAAACTCAGCGGACAGTTCAGCGGCGAGCATAACGGCGCGATGTTCGCCCGAGGCACTATCGCTACGGGCATCGGCAATGCTGATATCAACCTCCACAAATTTAGCAACAATCAGTACGAGGGCACCATCACCACCCCTGAACTCAAGCTGAACCAGTTGTTAAACAACGACAGCTTTGGCAAGTTAGCTGCCAACTTATCGTTGAAAGGTGTGTTACGTGCCGACGGGAAGCCCGACGTCACAATCAACGGTCAGGTGTCGCAGTTCGATTACAACGGCTATGCCTTCAGCCACATCGACCTCGACGGCCGGTATTCGCCTTTGGGCTATAACGGTCTGCTGCAGATCGACGATCCCAACGTCAAGGCAGCCTTAGAAGGTGAGTTCCTGAACGGCGCCAGAGGTCAGAAAAACCAGTTAAAAGTGTCGGGAACCGTCGATTACATCGTTCCTCAGGCCCTCGGTCTGAGCAGTCAATGGGGCAATGCCGTCTTTGCCTGCGATCTGGAGGCCGATATCGCAGCCACGAATCTGAAAGATGCCGTTGGAAGCTTGTGCATCAGCCAGTTCTCAATGACAGAAGAAGACCAGGAGCAACCCTATCAACTCAAAAACCTGCTGCTGACCTCAGATTTTCAGGCGGGCCGACGTGAACTCTCTCTCATCAGCGACTTTGCCAAGGCCGAACTGCAAGGCGACTTTGAGTTGACCACACTTCCCCAGAGCTTCATCAACATGATTGGCTCTAAGTTGCCCACGCTGCCGGGATTGCCCAAGCTGTCAGACAATGTCCATAACAACTTCCTTGTCAGGCTGCAGGTATTTAAGACCGACTGGCTCCAACGCCTGTTGAAAGTGGATCTGGACATCCTCCAGACAGCCATTATCAACATGAGGGTCAACGACAACAACCATACTTTCAATCTCGACAGTCATCTGCCTGCCTTTACCTATAACGGCTCGGTCTATTCCAATGGCGAGCTGCACCTCTCCTCGCCCACCGACACGCTGCTCTGCGATGTCAATGTAGCAAAGGGCACGGGTAGCAGCCGGCTCTATCTGGGTCTTCAGGCCAAGGCCATCGACAACAACCTCGACACCCGTCTCAGCTGGACTGACGGACATGCCACCAATCGCATGAGCGGTGAACTGAACTCCATCACCACGCTCTATCGCAACCTGGCCGGGAAGCCCGAAGCCCATATCCGTGTGCAGCCCTCACATATCATCCTTAACGATACCACCTGGAACGTGGAGCCCTCCGACATCCTTTATTCCGAAGACAACCTGCTCGTCGACCACTTCAACGTGCACAACCAGCAGCAACATATCACCATCGACGGCTGTGCCAGCAAGAACCCTCACGACTCACTGACGGTCGATCTCAACGAAGTGGAGGTGGCTTATATTCTCGACCTCGTGAAGTTCGATGCCGTAGAATTCAGCGGTAAGGCAACAGGCAAGGCCATTGTCAGGTCGCTCTTCGACGAGCTCGACGCCCACGCCACGCTCGATGTGCACAACTTCAAGTTCGAGCGGGGACGTATGGGAACACTTCATGCCCTCGTGTTCTGGAACAATGAGAAGAAGCAGATCGACATCAATGCTCAGGCCAACGACGGTCCGGGCATCTTCACCGACATCTACGGTTTTGTATCGCCTGAGTTCAACAGCATTGCGCTGAACATCGACGCCCACCAGACCTACGTCGACTTCATGCACAACTTCACCAATTCCTTCCTCTCGAGCATCACGGGCCATGCCGATGGCAGCCTGCTGCTCGCGGGCAGCCTCGACAATATGAACCTCACGGGCGAGTTGGCCGTTGAGGGCGAAGCCACGGTCACAGCCCTGAACACCACTTATCAGATGCACCGCGACACCGTGATCTTCATTCCCGACGAGATAGAACTGCGCGGACTGCCCCTCACCGACCGCTACGGCCATAGTGCCACACTCAGAGGCGGCATCCACCACAAACACCTTACCAACCTCACCTTCGACCTGTTTGTGGATGCCGACAACCTCCTGGCCTACGACTTCAAGGATTTTGGCGAATCAAACTTCTACGGCATCGTATTTGCCACAGGCGACGTGAGCATCAAGGGTCGTCCGGGCGAAGTAACTATCGATATAAACGTCACACCGCAGGACAATACCGTCTTCGTCTACAATGCCTCCTCACCCGATGCCATCGCCAATCAGGACTTTATCAAGTGGGGATCAGGCTCTGCGGGAGCAAACTCCCGATTCTCTGACGCTGATGAGGAAGAACCCGACATTCCCACCGACATCTACATCAACTTCCTCATAAACTGCACGCCAGCGTCAACTCTGCGACTGCTGATGGATGCCAACACCAACGACTACATCAATCTGAACGGCGACGGCACCATCCGTGCCACCTTTTATAATAAAGGCTCCTTCAACATGTTCGGCACCTTTACCGTCGATCATGGCACTTATGGCGTCACCATTCAGAATATCATCAAGAAGAACTTCACCTTCAACCCGGGCGGCACCATCGTCTTCGGAGGCGATCCTTACCTGGCCAACCTCAACCTGCAGGCCCAGCACACCGTCAGCGGCGTCAGTCTCTCCGACCTGAGCATCGGCAACTCATTCGCCTCGAACACCATCCGTGTGAACTGTCTGATGAACATCACCGGACAGCCCGAACAGCCACAGGTGGACTTCGACCTCGAGATGCCCACGGTGAATGCCGACGAACAACAGATGATACGCTCCGTCATCAACGGTCAGCAGGAAATGAACCAGCAGGTACTCTACCTCTTGGCTGTAGGCCGTTTCTACAACCGAGGTCAGAACAACGCCACCTCCACCCAGCAGGATCAGACCTCGCTCGCCATGCAGAGCCTGCTGTCAGGCACCCTCTCCGCACAGATCAACACCCTGCTCAACACCGTTATCAAAAATGACAACTGGAACTTCGGTGCCAATATCTCTACGGGTAACGAGGGCTGGCATAATGCAGAATACGAAGGACTGATCTCGGGACGTATGCTCAACAACCGTCTGTTGCTCAACGGACAGTTCGGCTATCGCGACAATGCCACCCGCGCCACAAAATCATTCATCGGCGACTTCGACATCCAGTACCTGCTCCTGCCCAACGGCAACCTCTCGGTGAAGATGTACAACATGACCAACGACCGCTACTTCACCAAGTCGTCGCTCAACACCCAAGGTCTCGGTCTCATCATGAAGAAAGACTTCAACGGCCTACCCGACCTCTTCTCCACCAAGAAGAAAAAGAAAAAGAAGAAACAACAAACAACAACTGAAAATGCCTCGCACTAATGCGAGGCATTTACGCGTTCATACGACTCACGGGACCTGTCCCTATGAGCTGTGATCTTACGTTTAATTTGCGTCCCAGGTGTTCTTTCTTTTTTATAAGTGTTACGAAGTGGTAAACACAACACAGAAAAAACCATCCTTTTCGTGCTCGACGAACCCCTATTTATTAAATTTCGATTTAACCCACACTTTGTGCGTGTGATCTCCCCAGGCAATGATGCCGGAACTGGGATTGGCCACTATTTGCCTAAGGTCTCTGGAAGCGCCGCTCATGGACAGGCCAACTTCCTCAGCATAGTCGGAAAGCGTCATGAATCCCTGCTTTTCAATAATCTTTTTGGCCTTTGCCAGACGCTCTTCGGGAGTGTACGGGCTTTTCCTTGGAGTAACAATCTCCACACCAGCGCTATGGAAAGTAGTCTGCCTGTTCATCTCCCTCAACAATTCAGGATCGGGTCTGAAATTGATGCTCTTAATGCACACATGCCTGTATTTCAGTTGGGGATCGTAATCGTCACTGAACTCCTGCATACTAGCTATTTTTTCTTCTGAAGCCTTGGATGTATCGAATCCTAAGGATAAGGAGAAGACCCCCAATCCGTCGATCTTGATGCTGTGCCCTAACGTCATCTGACACATCATCTCTGTTATCAGCGCCTCGAAGACTGCCCGTATAATACCTTCGTTAAGGATTCTGGAAAACCTGCACATGTGCTGGATGACCAGTCCATAGTCAAACATTGGAAATTTCTGCAACTTCGGATAAATCACTGTCCTACCCTCGGTCATCTCACCTGGTAGTTCTTTTAAAATGTAATTTGCCATCTTCTTAATTGTTTAAAATGATTACTTGTTCCACACTTAACGCAGAAAGTCAAAAACCTTAACGCAAAAAGTCTATAACCTTAACGTAGAATATTTCTTTCCGAGCTAAAAATTCTATTTCAGCACCGTAAAATCTATTTCAACGGGCTAAAAATCTATTTCTGCGGGCTGAAAATTCTATTTCACGACCTTAAAATACTTTTTATTCGAAGCAAAGATACAATCTATTTTTGAAACTACCAAATTTAAAGCCGGAAATCATTAAAAACACCTTAAGATTTCAATAAAAACATGTTCGCTCTCGAGCTGCATGGGCTACGGCCCCTTCTAAATAAGAATCCCCGTCGATTGGCGGGGATTTTTAAATTATTCAAGGTATTCTATATCATAGCTACTCGTAGTTTCATTGAAGACGGTCTCAGTCTGTGCCAATGCGTGAGAGTGGAACGTGGTGATGCGGTCGCCAGTGAGCGTGCAATCGTATTCATAACGAGCTTCTTCGCCCGCTGACATCATTTTGGGAACGTTCTTGCTACATGCCCACATCTTGTCCAGCAGGCTTAACATAACATATATAGGATTATCGGCTAAATCAACACACGAAGTGAGTGTCACTACTTGAAGGCCGCAGGTTAGGATGGCGGCGAGCATCCAATGTCGAGTTGTTTTCATTGTTTTCAAATTAAAGATTGACTAATGATTCTACAGTCTCACGCCAATTGCTGACGGGCGTAGGCATCGTAGATGTTGACTTTGGGATCCACCTTCACCTTGGCTCGATGTTGTCTTAACAACTCACGGGACATGTCACCATGGGGTCAGTCGATCCATTCCTCGTATTCGCGGGCGTGGGCGGGTTCGTCGGCATCGCCGCCAACGAAGGTGCCCGTGCTCGTGCAGGGAACACAGAAAGAACCGTCCCTCTCGTGTCCCAAATTTTTTTTCTGCTGCAGCGTTGCAGTGCTGCAGTTAAAATTTTAGCGTTAATAAATCCGTTTTCTTTCAGAGTATTTCAAATTACTTTCGGAGTATTGCGAATTCTGGCGTCAGAAATGACAGACTTATCCAATTTCCCCGAAAAATCAATTCCAATTTCGCCCCAAAAATCCAAAAACTGTGTGTAGAGAGAGTAGTTTTTCTCTACTTTTACTTTTATTCTATTATCTTTGAAAAGGGGTATGGGGGAAAACTTTCTTTTCTGTTTTTCTTTTTCTCTCTTTTAGTTGATTTTTGAAAATTTTTATTTGGTTTTCTGCGATTTTTTTTGTATCTTTGCACTCAGAATCAACTATAATTAATTCTTGTATGACTACAATGACAGCAAGACAAGACATGAGAACCAAGATGCTTCGGGCGGCGATGACGCTGGCCGTGATGCTGATGGCAACCGTCTCAGCGTGGGCTGAGACCATGTTCATTACCGATGTGATGCTTATCGGAAAGAACAATAATACCGAGGCCAACGCGCTGAAGGAGCAATATGTGGCGCAGGGCTGGACGGCTATCGAGAAGGACCTGAACGATGGCTGTGGTTCGAAGAGCGACTATATCTACTTGCTTTATAAGCAGGCCAGCAACATCAATGAAAAGGCCACCTTCATCACTGACTTCTATATCAGCGATGCCTCGGGCACCGCGCCCGACAGCCGAACTATCGATGGCCGCACCTATCAGCTCGTGCCCTACGACGGCGACAGCCACTTCAAAAGTAAAAAGGGCGACCTGAATAGCAACGCTGGTGGTGACGACATCCACCTCTATTACACCAAGGCGAGTTTCGGCGATCATAACGGCGTGAAGTCCATCACCTTCAATAGCACGAAGAACGGCGCTTTGGGTAAGAACGGCGACACGGAAACGGGCTACGACCTGAACTCGGGCTGCGGCTCTAGCAGCGACGATATTTATATGCACGTCAACAAGTCGAAAGGATGGATTATCGATATGGGAGCTGGTAAATGCATAATCACAGGTTACGAGGGCCTCACCCTCGAATACACATCCATCGAAATCCCCACCAAGATTGACGGGGCGACGGTGCTGAATTTCAGTTCGGACTTCAGCTTCAGCGAGTTCAAGAACCTTGAGGAGATGACCTTCCCCGAGGAATCCGTCATCGACTATATGCCGTCCGTGCAAGGATTAACGAAGTTCAAGAAGGTCGTTGGTTATGTTAACCGATTTGGAGGTGGAATGTCAGATAATGCACTTCCGACAACTATCACGAACGTCCCTGCTTATACTTTTGTAGGTACGGCCATTGAGGACCTTAGTATGCTAGGTGTCAGTTATATCGGCACCGGCGCGTTCGAGGGGTGCAATAGGATAAATGACATCTTCATTGGTAATTCTGCAGAAATAAAAAGCCGCGCCTTCGCCAACAGCAGCAGTTCAGGGACGGTAAATTACGATGGCCCGCTGTCTAATTTGACGCCTGACATCTATCAATATTCGCCAAACTTGACTTTTAAAATATCCTATAAGAGACAATATTTAGGCTGGTGCGGTGGCAATGGCAGCAATACAGACAACCTCAGCTGGCTCTGCTGGACGTTGGAAGAAACAGAATCAAGTGGTAGGCATATTTACATGCACTTGACCATCTCCAGCGCAAACAATAAATGGCAGACAAATCCAAAAGAGCAGGTAATCAAGACGAGCACCTGGAAAAAGCAGGTGAGTCAATATAATCACATCAGTTCTCTCACCACCGAGCACGTCTATGCCCTTGGCGCGAATGAGTTCAAGGACTACACCGACCTCGAAACCGTGGAACTGAAGGATGGCATAACGAGCATCGGAGCTTCGGCCTTCGGGGGCTGCACGGCATTGACCTCGGCTACTATCACGGGCAATCCGTCGATTGGCGAGGACGCCTTCCCCAGCGGCACGACGCTGACATTGAACCTCAGCGCTAACGATGCCGAGGGCGAGAAATGGATGACATTCTACAACGACTACGCCAACTTCCAGGCCGACGCTTCGACAAAGGTCTACAAGGCAACGGTGAGCGGCACAGGCCTCGTGCTGACGGAGGTGGAAGACAGAATCGTGAATGCCGGGACGGCGGTGATTCTGCGCTCGGGCAGCGACCCCGTGATGACGCGCACCGCGACTGCCAGCAACGATACACACAGCAACGATCTCGTGGGCACGATGACGGCAACGGTGACACCCGCAAACGCCTACACGCTGGCCAACGGCTCGCAGGGATTGGGATTTTATCACTTCACGGGCAGCAATGTGGCCGCTGGCAAGGCCTATCTCATCTACAGCGGCGCAAGCGCAGCCCGTAGCTACATCGGCTTCAACGAGACAACGGGAATCGTGAAGATGGATGATGGAAGAAGGAAGAAGGAAGATGTGGATGGCGCATGGTACGACCTCGATGGTCGGAAGCTTCAAGGCGAACCCAAGGACAAGGGCTTGTATATAAAGGATGGCAATAAAGTAGTTGTAAAGTAAAGGGAGGACAGAACTATGACAAATCTTAAAAAGCGCAATTATGTAAAGCCCGCGTTCGAAGTCTTCCACATGACGATAAAAACGCATCTACTGGCAGGTTCCGACACGCTGCCCCTCGACGACGAAGATACCACAGATCAATTCTAACTGTTATGACAATGAAGCAAACAAAACGCCCATATATGAGACCCGCAATGCTGGTCTACGACGTGGAAACCTCCGCGACGATCCTCGCCGGAAGCGACACACGGATACAGAGAACCAAACACAGAAAGAACCGTCCCTGTCGTGATTAGCGGAGCTTGAGGCCCTGGCCGATGTGGATATCATCGTCGGGCGACATGTGGTTGAGCTTGTAGAGGCTCTTCAGACGGATGCCGTAGGACTGGGCGATGGAGTACATCGATTCGCCTGCACGGACATAGTGCAGACGCCCCTTGTAGTCCTTGGGGGCCTTCTTCTGCTTCTTCTTCAGCCAGATAACCTCACCCTCGGTCAGACGGTCGTTCTTATCACGCTCGTTGTACTTGGCTATCTTCTTGTAGCTGATATCAATCTCTTCGCCAATGGATTTGAAGGTGTCGCCACGACGCGCTACAAGATAGTAGTTCTTATTGAAAATCTTAATGGGATGCAGGCCCTGACCTCCAACTGAATGATCCTTGGTGTGCTGAACCATGAAGCGGTCGGCGGTCTTCGCCTTGTCGTACTCATAGAGCTTGTAGAGCTGGATAATCTCGATGAGCTTATCGGCATACTGCGGATTGGTGGCATAGCCAGCAGCCTTCAGGCCTCGCGCCCATCCCTTATAATCGGTGGTCTTGAGACTGAACAGACTGCGGTAGCGCTGACCATTGACCAGGAAACGCGAATGGTCTTCGAACGACTCGTAGGGAGAGTCGTAGGCACGGAAACACTCGTTGCGTGCGTCATCGTCGTGATGGATGGTGCGCCCCGTCCAGCCGTTGCACTTAATGCCAAAATGATTGTTGCCTTTGCGGGCGAGATCACTCTGCCCTGCCCCACTCTCAAAGAGTCCCTGTGCAAGGGTGATCGAAGCAGGAATCTTCCAGCGATGCATCTCCTCGATGGCAATGTCCTTATATTGATCGATATATTGTTGATAGCGTTCGTTCCAGCGCACCTGTGCGTTCACAGTGAATAGTGAACAGTAAATAGTGAAAAATATTAAGAGAAATTTCTTCATGATTTACATAATTTTGGTGCAAAGATATAAAAAAGTTCATAATTCATAGTTCATAGTTCATAGTTTTTTCTTATCTTTGCAAAAAATATCAGCAATATATGGAAAATCTGGAACTAAAATCCCTTATCAAAGTCTGTCAGCTTGAAGAGCTCTCAGCCGAAGAGCGCCACTTGATAGAGCTGGCCATCGAAGCAACGAATCGCAGCTATTCGCCTTATTCGCATTTCAGAGTGGGTGCCGCCGTGCGCCTGGAGAATGGCGTGGAGTTATCGGGGAGTAATCAGGAGAATGCGGCATATCCCTCGGGCATCTGTGCTGAGCGGACGACATTGTTTTATGCCGGCGCACAGTATCCTGATGTGGGTGTGAAGATGCTGGCGATAGCGGCACGAGGAACGGATGGCGAACTGACGGAGGAGCCTACAGGGCCTTGCGGAGCTTGCAGGCAGGTGATTCTGGAGTCGGAGACACGAGCTGGAGGACCGATGAAGATTTTGCTGTATGGAAAGAAATGTGTCTATGTGATGGAAGGCATAGAGACACTGCTACCCCTCTGCTTCTCAGGGTTCTAGATGATTTAGTAACAGCCTAATCCTTGGGCGGTAGAGAGACTATCGAGGTGGAAATCGTAGATAAGATTTTCTTCGTCGATAAGGCGGAAATGACGAGTGCCCTGGATGCTGTCCTTAGGCGACTCCCAGATGATATTTGAGAAACGCACGGAATCGGCTGTTTCCACCTTTGGGGTGCGAAGCAGCGAATGCATGAACTGGTAGTTAAACACTTGTGTGGTATCGAGCTGCATGCCCATGATGACGTCGTCGGCATAGCCCGTGATGATGGTGCTGTCACAGAATAATGACTGCAACGGCAGGGCGTTGGTAAACAGCAGCGCCGCTCCCCTGTTGGCATCGAGAGGATAGAACTGAGCGATGGTACAGCGATGAATCACCGCCTGACCGCCCTCGATGGCCACACACTCTCCAGCCATATTCGTGATCTGACAGGACTGCAGGCGCACATTAGCATTGCGACACGACACACCTGCGCCTTCGCCATTGTGAACAATACAACGCAGCATATCAAGGCGCAGCACATCGGCATCGAACGCTGCTGAATCGCAGAGGATAGCATTGTCACCCGTGTTGCGGATCTCAGTATCGACCAGCACATTCCTTGAAGAGGTCTCGTAGAAATGGACGCCGCCCCACTGTCCGCTCACATGGTCGTAAGGCAGATAGGAGAACATATCATCGAGACGGTCGCCACGCATCAGACAGCTGTCGGTAATCAGCGTACCATGCACATCGATACCCGCCTGACCGTGGAAATAAAGTGTGGTATGGTTGAGCGTGAGCGTAACATTCTGAGGGATGGTGAGCTGACCATACACAATGATTGGGCGTTCGGAAGTGATGACGGTATCGCGTTGCAGCGTGAGGTTGTTCCAGCGCTCTGCATCCCACGCCCAAGCGCGCAGGTTCACTTTCTGTACTGTGCCGCTCTCGAGCGTAAACACAAGGTCGTCTTCCAGAATGCGCGGTTCGAGCTGATGCGTATCAGCGGGTGTGAGTTCGACGAACACCAAGAGGGAATCCTTACGACGAATCTCGAGATTGCTGACCTGCGAGCCGTTGGAGTTGTCGAGGTAAGAACCATCGACATTCACCCGTAAGCCCGTTTGATTGCCCTTGGCAAGACGCACGCTTGAGAGACGAAGGCCATCGTTATTGTTGTTGTAAACCCAGAAACTATAGGTGGAAGAAGCCGACCTTGAGAAGACGGTATCCATCTGGAGCGTATCGGTCTCGAAGGTCAGTCGCAGGGCGCTCGACGATGAGAAGTTGTCATCGTCGTCGCAAGCTACCAATGCTGACAGGATCAGCAGAAAAAGAAAAATCCGCTTCATCAATTGATAAAACGGATTATACTTACTAATTATTGTTTTTACACAACGAATTTTACTTGAAATAGCGTTTCAGCAGTCCGGCGAAGCCAGCGCCATGACGAGCCTCGTCCTTGGCCATTTCGTGAACAGTGTCGTGAATAGCATCGAAACCAGCAGCCTTGGCGTTCTTGGCAATACGGAACTTATCCTCGCAGGCACCAGCCTCGGCAGCAGCACGCTTCTCAAGATTGGTCTTCGTGTCCCAAACGCACTCACCCAGCAGTTCAGCGAAACGAGAAGCATGGTCGGCCTCCTCGAAAGCATAGCGCTTGAAAGCCTCTGCAATCTCGGGATAGCCCTCGCGATCGGCCTGACGAGCCATAGCCAGATACATACCGACCTCGCCACATTCGCCATTGAAATGATTGCGCAGGTCATTGATCATCTCCTCGCTGACACCCTCGGGCTTGCCGTCGCCAATGCGGTGAACGGTGGCATAGGTGGTCTCGCCATCTTCTTTCAACTCAGAGAATTTGGAGGCAGGAGCCTTACAAATGGGGCACTTCTCGGGAGCAGCATCGCCTTCATAGATATATCCACAAACGGCGCAGATAAACTTTTTCTTCATAATCGTAATTGTTTTTGTTTAGTTATAAATATAAATAGGTATTACGTTTGCAAATATACGAATAAAAAACAAATCCTGCAAATGTTTTGCAGGATTTGTTTCTAATTTATACAGTTTCTAAAGTGTAAACTTAGAAGAAGAGGTAGCGGTTGTCAACCACATTAGCCTTCTGATAGAGCTCAGAGATGAAGCGGCTGGCAGCCTGAGTAGCCTGCTGCTGCAGACGCATTTCAACGGCCTTGGCATCGAACTTCTCACCCTCGCGGGCGGCCTTGCGGTTAACCTGGAAGAGGTATGCACCAGCATTACCCTTCACGATGGCGGGACTGAACTCACCCTGCTTCACACCAGCCACAGCACCCGACAGAGCAGGCTCGCTGGCACCGGTAGCCTGTACGAACACAGGAGCACCGAAGGTAACCTGATTGACAGAGTCAACCTTTGCGCCAGCCTTCTGGGCATCAGCCAGACTCTTCACGTTAGCATACTTAGCCTTGATCTGCTCGAACTTCTTATCGTTCAGAACCTCAGTCTTCAGCATTTCCTTCACGCTCTCAAGGTCGCGATAGCCAACGTTGTGAATCTTGGTCAGAGCCAGCACGAGCAGGTGGTCGTTGTTACCACACTCATACAGCGGGCTCACAGCACCCTCCTTGGCATCGAAGAGCCACTTCATAGCCTCACGGGTAGAACGCAGACCTACTACGTTGTGCTCAGAGTTGAACATATCCTTGCGCTCCTGCACCTTGAAGCCGAACTTCTCAGCGTTCTTCTCAAGGTCAGCCAGCGTCTTGTTCTCACTGACATACTGGCTGAACTTATTGTAAGCGTCGGAATAAGTACCCTTAGAGAAATCGATGGTGTGCTTAACAATAGCCACATCATACTTGTCGACGAAGGCCTTGCGGTTGAGCACCTGCATCACGATGTTACCCTGAGAGAACTCAAGGTTCTTCACCTCGTTCACACCGAGGTTCTGGATGCTGGCCAGGTAGTTCTTCGACTCCTCATCCATATTGGTAGAATTCTCATACATAGCAGAAGTGAGCCACTGTGACTGACCCTCCTGACCATATTTCTTTGCGAGCTCCTCGAAGTTAGCACCAGCCTTCAAAGCGGTGGTGATACTATCAGCAGTCTTACGGATAGCCTCGAGGGTAGCACCAGTCACCTGAATCTGACGATACTCGATAGAGTCGGGAGCCTGGGTCTTAGCAATGAGCTTCACCACGTTCAGCGTGTTGTCGGAAGCGGTCTCGAACGGACGGCTGGTCTGACCCACTGACATAGAGTCGAAACGGTTGATGATATCACGAGGGAAAGCATTCTTGGTTGCAGCCATACCTGTGTAAGGAATCAGTGACTGCGCCTTGCGAACAACCTCAGCGGGATTAGCACCGCTCTGGAGCTTGTCATAAGCATCGTTCATGGTCTTCATCAGCGCCTCGCGATCAGCTGCAGAAGCAACCACCTGGAAATCAACATACTTGAAATCGCGGGTTTCCATCGTCTGCTTGTACATCTCCTTCTCAGAATCAAACTTAGCCTTGATGTCGGCATCGCTCACCTGAACATCGTTGTCGTTGATTGAGCTGTAAGGAATGCTGGCCAGCAGAATGTCGCTCTCCTGATTCTGAGCCTCGAAAGCCATCTTAGCAGAAACAGGGTTTGAGAGCAGTGAACCAGCTACGAGACCCTGGAATTTCTGAGCCAGTGTCTGTGTGCGGAGCTGCTTCTCGATGAACTGCCAGTACTTATAGATACGCTCATAAGACTCAGCGAGCTGAGGATTACCAGCGTTCTTCTTATACTCTGACAGGAACTTCGTGAGCATGGTAACGTCGAAACGACCCGTCTGCTGATTCACGAAAGGTGACTGACGCAACATGGGGTTGGTACCTTCCTTGAGGATGTTCTGCAACTCCTCGTCGGTAACCGTCAGACCCAGCTTCTTTGCCTCGTTAGAGATGAGCTGATCGTTGATAAACTGGTTCCAGACCTGGTCCTTCACCTGATTGAGTTCCTCCTCAGAGAGGTTGTCACGACCCTGGGTCATCTTGATCACCTCCTGGTACTCGTCGACGAGAGCCTGGAACTCCTGAACATTGATTTTGTTACCTAACACCTCGCCTACCTGCTGACGCTGCTGATTCTTGGTTGCTTCACAAGAACGGAAAGCCTCTTCAGCAATGAAGGCGAACAGACCGAGTCCGATGATGATCACCAGAATCACGCCTCTTTTTCTAATTTTTCCTAATGCTGCCATTTTGTTTTAATTTTTTTATTTTTGTTTTCTTAATCTACAACATATTATTTGTGCGCAATGCGCAATTCAGTCGGCAAAATTACTAAAATTGTCGGAAACAGCGAAATTTTTCTGCAAAAAAAAGCACGAACATCCTAATTTCTATGGTTAAAAATGCTTATTCCAGCACTTTTAGCCGTACTAGTTCGATTTTTGTAGCCGTATTCTTCAATATTTTGAACTCATACGATTTGATGCGAATCACTTCGTTGAGTTTCGGGAATGACTGATATTCGTGCAAAATCAAACCACCAACTGTCATATATTCGTCACTCTCTGGCAACTCCAAAGAGAACATCTCATTCACCTTTTCTATCTCGAGACGGGCCGACAACACATACTCTCCTTCAGCCACCTGTTTGGCCACATGACTATTATTGTCGTGCTCATCCTCAATCTCGCCTGTGATCTCCTCCATGATATCCTCGAGCGACACCAAACCGCTGGTACCTCCAAACTCGTCGACAACAATCGCCAGCGAACGTTTCTGCTGCATCAGCGACTTCATAAGTTTCGAGGCAAACATCGTTTCGGGCACGAAGCTGATCTCACGGATAATCTGTGTTTTCAGATCAGCGATACGCACATTGTCGGAGGCTGTCAGACGGAACATGTCGGAAGAGTGGATATAGCCAACAACATGATCGACATCCTCATGATAGACCACAATCTTAGAGTGTCCGCTCTCGATGAACACCTGCTTCAACTCGGCAATAGTATCCGTATCCTCCACAGAATCGATCTCCGTACGAGGCACCATACAGTCTCTAACTTTCGTTTCTGAGAAGTCGAGGGCGTTCTGGAAGATCTTCACCTCCTCGCCTATCTCCTCATCGTCCTTCGCATTGTCGATGCTCGACTGCACAAGATAGTCCAGATCAACTTTCGTAAACGCCTTATCGGCACTGTTCCTGTCCATCTTCACACCAAAGATACGAAGGATGCCTTTCGATAGTAGCGTTGCGATACGGCTGATGGGATACAGGATGATATAACACAGCCAGGCGGGAATGGCGAAAATCGTCAGCATCATGTTCGGATTGCTCTTGAAGATGGTCTTCGGCAGGAATTCACCCGTAAACAGAACGATGAGTGTCGACAGTATGGTGTCGCACGTCACCCGCCAACCATCGTCGAGAGGATAAAACAGCGTCTGGTCAAAAATCTGTGCAAAAAGGATTCCATAGATAACCAGCGAGATATTGTTGCCCACCAGCATCGTCGAAACGAAATTGCTGGGATGCTGGTAGAACACGCTGATGGCCTTCTGCGATAAACCGCCTTTCTCACGATCCATCTCTGCCAACATTCTGTTGCTCGACACAAAAGCTATTTCCATGCCTGAGAAGAAGGCAGAGAAGAGCATCGAAATGAGCAATCCTATGATGAGTGTCGACATAATGAAAGTGCGTTATTGTGTGGGGTCTTGCGAAGTCCTGGCATGCTTCTGCTGGATCTGCGGACGGAGTATGGGCTCTGACTGCTGTGCGGTATCGCCAGGCGTAGAATTCTGATTCTTATCCTCGCCAGTCATATCCTCTGTCCTAAACGAACCCTTCGAATTGCTGACGATATAATGACTCATATGCTCGTCGCTGCGGAAATAGGTGCCCTGTAAGGTTCGCTCGGGTGTGGTTACCTTCGAGAACACATTCGAATAGAGCTCATGCTTGAGACCATCCCAATACAACTCCTCGCTCTGATAAACCAAGCCATTGACATTCCTAATGCGCACACGTCCCCGCAGATGCCATAGTTTCTGCTGGTCATAATACCAGGCGGTATCTGCCTGAACATATGCCTCTACATGGAAATTCTGGTCGAACTGCTCAAAGAAAACACCTTTCTCGAAGGTCCAGCGCGAGGGCTGTTTGATCATATTCACATCCCAGCGTTCTGTCACAATCTTATACTTGATGACGCCTGAGTCGCTAATGAGCGTGTTCACACCATACGACACCATCATCGACACCGAATCGCGGTCGTAGATGGCAGGAGCCGTATGCTCTTGCGCTTCATCACAAGAGACCAATGCCATATGGACGACGATCAAACTCGCCCATAAGCCACGTTTTATAAAATTTACTCCACTTTCCACTTAGCGAACCAACGCTCGTTGAAGGTAATGCCCAGATTGATGCGGAAGGTGTTCTCCTTCAGCAAACCATCAACCGACTGATTTACCCACTGGGCACTGATATTCACATAAGAACGTGCATTCATCTGATTCTGGATAGGAATACCAAAACCTGCACTCACGCTGTATTGTTTCGGACCGTCTATATTACCTATTTTATAATATGGGGTCATATAGCTGGCACCGATTCTATACTTGATACGGTCAATCAGCCGACGACTATTGTAACGAGGCGTCCATTCAGTACCAACGCTCACCTTATAGGCATCCTTCAGCATGCCTGAAGCCAACTTGTAACCGCCATCTGTTTCCTTGGGGAATTGTAGGTTACCCCAGCGCTGCATAGTACCATCGACACCGATGGTCAGCGTGTTCAGATGCGAATAAGCCAGACCCACGCCAAACGTATGAGGCAATTCAAAAGCTTCGTTGATAACCCAATGGGTCGTATCGGCTTTGCTGATAGTGGAGTTGGAATTGATGATATCGAGGGTGGCATCAGAATTCATTCTATGTCCCAACCCATAGGTAGCACCCACCGTCAACATGTCTTTCTTGTTCAGACGGAGATTATACTGCAGACCGAAGTCCAATGAGTAATTCGAAATGTCAGCCTGGTATTTCTTACTCAGGCTATTCACCGATGCGGAGCTCGACAGCACAACGTTGTGTGTATATCCACCCCAGAGATAGCCTACATTGAATCCTGCAGAGAGATTACCAATACGGGCACCCATGCCGAGAAAAATCTTTTGCAGACCACCATCACCAGAATACGATGTTGCCATCAACGTCTGTGCTTCGGTTAGATATCCGGAACTGTTATAACTGTAACCCACATTCGTCACAGGCAGCACACCAAACGTGGCACCCACGTTCTTCAGGAGTCTGAACGAACCCACCGCATACTCGAAATTACCGGTACGGGCATTTTTCTTCACGCCATTTTCCGAAAAATTGGTAAGCGATGCGGAAAGGCCCATGTCGAACAACATCGTCAACGAATCGACATAAGCATACGAAGCAGGGTTTGTAGTATTCACCTGATTGCCGCTGTGAAGGGCGATGCCAAGACCATCCATACCTCTGCTCTGACTACCGCCTTGCTGGGCTATCTCACCTAAGCCGAACTGACTGTAAGGCGAATTGGTACCACCTTGGGCAAAGGCTGTCATCGCAGATGAAGCGATCAGTAAACTGACCAGAATTCTATTCATATTGTATCTTACTATCTGTTGAAAATCATTTCAGCGTGCAAAATTATTGAAAAAAAATCGAAAAGTTCGCTTTTTACTGAAAAATATAAGTTATTTTTGCATCGTGAAACATTTAGAAATGACGTTTAAGACATCCATAATAGCATGTATTCTACTGATAATCAGCGGAATAATGCCAGTTTTTGCGCGAAATGAGTCATCAGTCGATTTGGACTCTGTTGACATTAGTCTGCTAACTTGCTCGCCTCACGAGGAGATTTACAGCCTTTATGGCCACTCGGCACTTCGCTATCATGATCTCCGTACGGGCGAGGATGTGGTGTTCAACTGGGGACTCTTCAATTTCAAGGCCCCGCACTTTGTGCTCCGCTTCGTTTTCGGACTCACCGATTATGAGTTGGGCACCACACCTATGGCCTATTTCTGCAACTACTATCGTAAATGGGGCAGCAGCGTGACAGAGCAGAAACTCAACCTCACATCGGAAGAGAAGAAAGCGGTGATGCAGGCATTGAACGAGAACCTACAGCCCGACAACCGCGTCTATCGTTATAACTTCTTCTACGACAACTGCTCCACCCGTCCGCGTGACATCATCTTGAAAAGCATCAGCGGCAAGATAGAATACCAGCTGCGTGAGGATTTCTTCCCCACCTATCGTGAAATGGTGCACGAGTGCGTGAGGAATCATCCCTGGGCGAAGTTTGGCAACGATATCCTTTTAGGCGTCAAAGCCGATCAGCCCACGACTTACGAACAGCAGGAGTTTCTTCCCAACAACCTGATGTATGACTTCGATCATGCACAGATTTATAAAGATGGTAAATACCGTCCGTTGGTGGCTGCGCGCGATCTGTTGGTGCCCCCGGGGGTACAGATTATCGAGGATGACTTCCCGCTCTCGCCCGTCATGACCTTCACCATCCTGCTGGTCATTTCCATTTGCATCTTTATTTTCGAATGGCGCCGACACAAGACCTATAAATACTGGGACGCCTTGCTCATGCTGGCACAGGGTCTGGCGGGCTGTGTGCTTTTTGCCATGCTCTTTTCCGAGCATCCCACCACCAGCACTAACCTACAGATTCTGCTGTTGAACCCCCTACCCTTGTTCTTCATACCAGCCATTCTGAAACGTAAGAAAAATACCTGGTGGTGGAACATCCTTCTCACAATGGTCGTACTGTTCTTTCTCGGCAACATCTTCCAGGTATATGCGGAGGGAATGGCCATTTTGGCATTATGTTTGCTGATTAGATTTTGGAGTAATTACAAGAATGCATAAAAACAGATACATATACATCACATTGCTCGCCGTATTGGGCTTCAATATGGAAAGCCTGCACGCGCAAGATAGTATAAAGTATGCGCCACGACTGGTGGTCAACATCACCATCGACCAGTTGCGCAGCGACTACCTCGAGGCCTTCACGCCCCTCTATGGCAAAGGCGGATTCAAACGGCTGTTGTCTGAAGGACTGGTCTACGATAATGCCTCCTACCCCTTCTCTTCCATCGACCGTGCCTCTGCCATCTCGTCAGTCTTTACGGGTGTCTCACCTTATTATCATAGTATTGTAGGCGAGAAATGGCTCGACAAAGAAACCCTCCGCTCTGTGCTCTGTACCGATGACAAGCGCAAACCCGGACAAGACTCTCCCGTACAGATGCAGGTTTCATCCATCTGCGATGAGTTGAAGGTAGCCACCGAAGGACAGGCAAAAATTTTCGCCATCGCACCACAGAAAGATGCAGCTATTCTCTCTGCTGGTCATGCGGCCGATGCCGCCTATTGGATCGACGACTATAGCGGCCAATGGAAAACATCAGAGTATTACTTGAATGCATTGCCTTCATGGGTGGTGTACATCAACCAGTTACAATCACCTAAAGCAAAAATACAATCACAACAGTGGGAGCCTGTTTTTCCCTTGGTTGGCACATTTAATTACTACCAGCACATTGGCGACCAGAAGCCCTTCAAACACGCTTTTAAAAACGAAAGAAAATTCATAGAATACAAAGCTAGCGGATTGGTGAATACCGATATCACCGACCTGGCCACGCAATGTGTCACCAACCACGCGTTGGGATATGACCGCGTAACAGATATGCTCTGTCTCACCTATTATGCAGGCACCTATGATCATAAGCCTGTGTCAGAATGTCAGATGGAGCTGCAGGATACCTATGTACGTATCGATCGTGAGCTGTCGCGTCTTATCACCGCGCTTGAGCAACGTCTGGGTGCTGGGCATGTATTGTTCGTGCTCACCAGCACAGGCTACAGCGATGTGGAGAGTGCCGACTACGAGAAATACCATATTCCCTCGGGCATCTTCTACATCAACCGCACCGCTAATCTGCTCAACATGTACTTTGGCGCTATCTACGGACAGGGCCATTATGTCGAGACCTGCTTCAGCAACGAGATCTATCTGAACCATAAGCTGCTGGAGTCGAAGCGCATCAGTCTGACCGATGCCACACAACGCGCTCAGGAGTTCATCTCTCAGATGTCGGGTGTGCGTAATGTCTATACGTCGCTGCAATTGCTCAGTGGCAACAACCTGCAGATCAGCAAGATCCGAAACGGCTTCAACCCCGAGCGCAATGGTGATATCCTCATCGAAGTGTCGCCAGGCTGGCAGCTACAGAACGAAAATACCAAGGAGGATTATCTCTCCAGAGCCTCTTTTGTACAATTCCCCATTATCATATTCGGGGCAGGCACGAAGGCAGAGCGCGTGAAGACGCCTGTCACCATCGACCGTATCGCCCCAACCATCGCGAAAACCATTCGTATCAGGGCACCTAATGCCTGCTCGTCAGAACCGTTGTTCTGATTCCACAGAACTATTGTTCTGGCATTTTCTTTGGTAGTTACGAAAATTATTCGTAACTTTGCACCCGTTTTTAACAAATTGTAAATTGTAAATCGTAAAATTGTAAATTATAATATGAATTTCAACAAGATTTTAAAGTCATTGTTTGGCGACAAGTCGTCACGCGACATGAAACTGATTCAGCCGCTCGTGGAGAAGGCAAAGGCCTTTACCCCACAAGTCGAAGCCATGAGCAATGACGAGCTCCGTCAACGTACAAAGGAGCTGCAACAACAAGTACAGTCGTCTGCCACAGAGCAGAAAGCAAAGATTGCCGAACTGAAGGCTACCATCGAGAACACGCCTATCGATGAGCGTGCAGACATCTTCGCACAGATCGATAAGATCGAGAAGGAAGTGCTGGAGATTTACGAGAAGGCCCTCGACGAAGTGATGTTCGAGGTGTTCGCCATCGTGAAGGAGACCGCGCGTCGCTTTGCAGAAAACGAAGAGACCATCGTCACCGCTACCGACTTCGACCGTGAGCTGGCAGCCGATCCCCGTAAGGACTTTATCACGATTGATGGCGACAAGGCCATCTACCATAACCACTGGACTGCAGGTGGTAACGACCTGAAATGGGAAATGATCCACTACGACGTACAGTTGTTTGGTGGTGTCGTACTCCATCAGGGAAAGATTGCTGAGATGGCTACTGGTGAAGGTAAGACCCTCGTGGCCACCCTCCCCGTGTTCCTCAATGCCCTCACAGGCAACGGTGTTCATGTCGTAACCGTCAACGACTATCTGGCCAAGCGTGACTCCGAGTGGATGGGTCCGCTATACATGTTCCATGGTCTCTCGGTCGACTGTATCGATAAGCACCAGCCCAACTCCGAAGCCCGTCGTAAGGCTTATCAGGCAGATATCACTTTCGGTACCAACAACGAGTTCGGTTTCGACTATCTGCGTGATAACATGGCCATCTCGCCTGCCGATCTCGTGCAGCGTGCCCATAACTACGCCATCGTCGACGAGGTCGACTCTGTGTTGATCGACGATGCCCGTACCCCGCTCATCATCTCTGGTCCTATCCCCAAGGGCGACGACCAGATGTTCGAGGAGTACCAGCCTTTGGTAGAGCGTCTCGTAGGCGTGCAGAAGCAGCTGGCTACGCAGTATCTCGCCGATGCCAAGACCCTCATCACCGCTGGTAACCAACTCGTAGAAGCCGGCAACAAGAAGGAAGGTCAGGAGAAACTCGATCAGGGTTTCCTCTCGCTCTACCGTTCGCATAAGGCCATGCCTAAGAACAAGCCTCTGATCAAATACCTCTCTGAGGAAGGTATCAAAGCTGGTATGCTGAAGACCGAGGAGATCTACATGGAGAACAACAACCGTCGTATGCCCGAGTGCGTAGAACCGCTTTATTTCGTGGTCGACGAGAAGCTGAACTCCTGCGACCTCACCGATAAGGGTACTGCCTGGCTTGCTAAGCAGGTTGACGATGCCCAGCTCTTCGTGTTGCCCGACATCACCTCTGAGCTCTCTGCTCTCGAAGCCGAGACCGGTCTGAGCGATCAGGAGCGCCTCGATAAGAAGGATGCCCTCATGTCGCACTACGCCGTTCAGAGTGAGCGTGTACATACCCTCCAGCAGTTGCTGAAGGCTTACTGTATGTTTAATAAAGATGATGAATATGTGGTCATCGATGGTGAAGTGAAGATCGTCGACGAGCAGACGGGCCGTATCATGGAAGGTCGTCGTTGGAGCGACGGTCTGCACCAGGCTGTCGAGGCTAAGGAGCACGTGAAGGTTGAGGCTGCCACGCAGACCTTTGCCACCATCACCCTGCAGAACTACTTCCGCATGTACCACAAGCTCGCAGGTATGACCGGTACCGCTATCACCGAGGCTGGTGAGTTCTGGGATATCTACAAGCTCGATGTGGTGGAGATTCCCACCAACCGTCCCGTGATCCGTAACGACCAGGACGACCGTGTCTACAAGACCGCCCGTGAGAAGTACAATGCTGTTATCGACGAGATTATGGCCATGCGCAACATCGGGCGCCCAACATTGGTAGGTACAACATCCGTGGAAATTTCAGAACTATTGTCCAAGATGCTCTCCATGCGCAAGATTGACCATCAGGTACTGAATGCTAAGCTGCATCAGAAGGAAGCTGATATTGTTGCACTTGCAGGACAGTCAACAATGGGTAAAGTCTTCACGACAACCGATGGTCGGGCATTCAGCGACAAACTGTCAGCAGTACATCATCAGGACACCCTTGAACAGGAATATGCCAAGAAAAATCATGTCGAAGCTCGTCCGGGCAGCACGCTCGTCAAAGAAGAAGAGCGACCACTGGGTGCCGTTACCATCGCTACGAACATGGCCGGTCGTGGTACCGATATCAAGCTCTCGCCTGAAGTGAAGGCTGCCGGTGGTCTCGCCATCATCGGTACCGAGCGTCATGAGAGCCGTCGTGTTGACCGTCAGTTGCGTGGTCGTGCCGGACGTCAGGGTGACCCGGGAAGCTCTGTCTTCTACGTCTCACTCGAGGATAAGCTCATGCGTCTCTTCGCTTCTGAGCGTATCGCATCCGTCATGGACCGTCTGGGCTTCAAGGATGGTGAGATGATCGAGTCGCCCATGATTTCGAAGAGCATCGAGCGCGCCCAGAAGAAGGTCGAGGAGAACAACTTCGGTATCCGTAAGCGCCTGATCGAGTACGACGATGTGATGAACAAACAGCGTACCGTTATCTACGAGAAGCGTCGTCACGCCCTCATGGGTGAGCGTATCGGCATGGATATCGCCAACATCATCTGGGACCGCGTGGTGAACATCATCGAGAACAACGACTTCGACGGCTGTAAGGAAGAGTTCCTGCACATCCTCTCGATGGAGGTGCCCTTCACCAGCGACGAGTTCATCAACCAGCCGCGCGAGGTGCTCACAGAGAATGCCTTCCAGGCTGCTATCGGCAACTTCAACCGCAAGACCGAGCGCATCCAGCAGGTGGCTCAGCCCATCATCCAGCAGGTCTACGAGAACCAGGGTCATATGTACGAGCGTATCATGGTGCCCATCACCGATGGTCGTCGTATGTTCAACATCCCCTGTAACCTCAAGGAAGCCTACGAAACCGAGTCGAAGTCGGTTGTCAAGGAGTTCGAGAAGGCCATCCTGCTCCATATCATCGACGATTCCTGGAAAGAGAACCTCCGTCAGCTCGACGAACTGAAGCACTCCGTACAGAATGCCTCTTACGAGCAGAAAGACCCGCTGTTGATCTTCAAGCTCGAGTCGGCTAAGGTGTGGGATGCTATGATCAACGAGATGTACAACCGCATCACCTCTATCCTCACCCGCGCTCAGATTCCTGAGATGCAGCAGGTGCAGGAGGCTGCGCCCGAGCAGCACACCCAGCGCCAGCAGTACACCGAGTCGAAGCAGGACATCAGCGAGGAGCAGCTTGTCGACAAGAATCAGCAGGCCGCTGCGCAGAACGACACCCGTTCCCAGCAGCCTCGCACACCGATCATCAAGGATAAGCTCCCCGGCCGTAACGACCCATGTCCCTGCGGCTCTGGTAAGAAGTTTAAGAACTGTCACGGAAAAGGAATCGTATGATCAAGATCGAAAATATCAAGAAAGCCTTCGGGCAGACTATTGCCAGCGATATCCCCTCGTTTGTTGTGAACGACGGGGATATCCTTGGCCTTGTAGGAAACAACGGCGCAGGTAAGACCACGCTCTTCCGTATGATCCTCGACCTGCTCAAACCCGATGAGGGTCAAGTCACCATCAATGATGTCAACCCCGCAGAGTCGGAAGCATGGAAAGACTGGACCGGTGCCTATATCGACGACTCCTTCCTCATCGACTTTCTCACGCCCGAGGAGTTCTTTGCTTTTATGGGAAAGGTCAACGATATCCCGCAGGACGAGATCGACGAGCGTCTGAAGGGTTTCGAGCGTCTGGCAGCTGGTGAGATCTTCGGACAGAAGAAACTCATCCGCAACCTCTCAGCAGGTAATCGTCAGAAGGTGGGCATCATGTCGGCCCTCCTGATGCGTCCCAAGCTGGTCATCCTCGACGAGCCTTTCAACTTCCTCGATCCCTCGTCGCAGAACATTCTGAAGCACGTACTCACCGATTATAACCGCGAGACGGGTGCCACCATCCTCATCTCCAGTCATAATCTGGCGCACACTATCGATATCTCCACGCGTATCGCCCTTCTCGAGAAAGGTCAGATTATCCGCGACCTGCCGAATGCCGAGGGCAGCGCCCGCAACGAGCTCGAAACCTACTTCGAGACCGCTGCAGAACAATAACCATTGTGAAAGCCATCATTATCGGTGCCAGTTCAGGCATAGGTATGGAAGTAGCCAGGCTGTTGCTTGCCGACGGCTGGCAGTTGGGTGTGGCCGCACGTCGCGAGGCACCGCTTCAGCAACTAAAAGCCACAGCCCCAGACCGTGTTGAGGTTATGACCATCGATGTAACGCAGCCTGATGCCGGAGAACGGCTGCAAGCGCTCATCAGTCAGCTGGGAGGTATGGACCTCTACTTCCATGCTTCTGGCATTGGAAAGCAGAACCGCACCTTAGAGGCCGACATCGAACTCCGCACGGTCGACACCAATGCCGTCGGCTTCACAAGAATGATCGGCACAGCCTTCAGATACTTCGCCAAACAAGGTAAGGGTCATATCGCTGCCATCACGTCAATAGCCGGTACAAAGGGTCTGGGCCCTGCACCCGCCTACTCTGCCACCAAAGCCCTGCAAGCCACTTATCTGCAGGCGTTGGAACAACAAGCCCATCAGCGCCGACTGAACATCCGCTTTACCGATATCCGTCCTGGTTTCGTTGACACAGCCTTACTCAACGGCACATTCAAATACCCCATGCTGATGAAACCAGAAGCCGTAGCACGCGACATCGTCAGCAGCATCCTTTGCCAGCGTCATGTCCGCGTGATCGACGCCCGCTATCGTGTCATGACCTTCTTCTGGCGCCTTATCCCCAACTGCATCTGGCGCAGAATAAAACTTTAGTGCCATAGAACCATTTTCTCACCATATAATTTGGAATTATCGAAAAAGTTCCTATATTTAATCCCCGCCAGTTGGCGGGGATTATTTTTATTTGTTTTAGAAAGTGTAGCCCAGGGTGAAGAGTATCTGGTGGCGCTTGTTGCTCACGCTGGCGGGCGACACGCTGCCAGTGATATTGGGCTGGAAGGGATAGAAATCACCATCGGTGGTGCTGTACTGATACGACGCATCGAGGTTCATGCTGCCAATCTTACAACCAAAACCGGCTGTGAAGCGGTTGGTGGCCTTCCAGTTGACATAGTCGGAGGTTGAGGCATACATCACACCGTAGGAGTCGAGCGTCTGGTCGCGCACACCGTTATCAGCATAGGCTGCCGACACGTAGTTGTAACCTGCACGCAGGGCCACCTCGGGAATGGGCTTGTATTCGAGACCTACCTTCAGCGTAGACACGCCCTTCATGACATCTTCGGTATTACGCTTCATGACGTTGTCCTTATAAGAATCCTCGTAGCCCCAATCGTCCTGACCGTCCTTCACACGGTTCTGGCTGGCACCATAGTCGGAGAACTCGTAGGTAGCACCAAGAGCAAGGTTTTTGCCGATGGTATGACCCAGGCTGACACCGAACTTCCAAGGGGTATTGAAACGGAACTTGTAAGAGTTGTCGATGTCGCCACCTTCGGTACGGGTGCCGTCGAGCTTCTCACCGAGCGCACTCTGGTTGATGAGGGCAGTGGTATTCTCGGTGGTCAGGTCGTACCAGGTGGGTGAGTTGACATACAGGCCCACGCGGAAGGGTGAATATTCCACCGGACGGAAGATGACACCGAACTTCATGTCGACACCTGTACCCCTGATGGTGCGATAGTCGCCATAGCTGACGATTCCGCCGTCGGTACCGTTGGTGAAGTGCAGACCCTCAGCATATTCGCTGTAGCCCTTGTACTTGACATCGTAGAGGCCGACAGTGGCACCCCAGTAGAAGCGGTCGTCGGAATTGCCGCTGAGGGTGAAGTCGAACTCGTTGATCCAACCACGATGGGCGCGGTCGAAGTTATAGGTATCGGCATCCATACCGTTGAGCACCAGGTCGGCATAGGTCTTTCCCTCGTACTCATAGGGATACTCGTCGGCCAGCACATTGGCATTCAGATAGTCGAGCTGGCTGAAGTTGAGTGTGCGCTGCGAACTGGTGGGCGACTTGTAGCCCAACAGATAGCCGTCGGTGCTTACACCCAGACTGTAGTAACCCTGCCAATCCTTCTCGGCCGTAACGGCATTCGACGATGCATTCTGGATGGCATGGTCGGCCACAGAGAGAATCTGATTGAAATTACGGCTCTTGTGGTAGTTGAACGAGAAGTTGATGAACGACGAGCGGTCCATGCGCATGGCGTAGACAAAACCTGCCTGGTCGAAGCTCATGTTGGTGGTGCTACGACCGTCGAACTCGTGTGCATCGGCCTGTGACACCAGTCCGAAGCCTGCACTCATGTTAGAGTGGCGGAACAGACCGATACCAGCGGGGTTAGAACTCGTGGTGGAGATATCGGCTCCCAGAGCCTCCATTGCACCACCCATACCCACATAGCGAGCCGTACCGTTGAGGTCGCTGCCCAGCAAACGGCCACTTTCGTATGTATCCTGTGCAGCAGCTGGCAGGACGACTGCCAAAGCCAAAGCTGCGAAAAATATCTTCTTCATACTATTTTTCACTATTCATTATTCACTATTCACTATTTATCTGCGTCCGCCTGCATGGCCACCGGCTGAACGGCCTCCACCGCCGCCACCACCGCTGAAACCACCGCCTCCGCCAGAAGAACGGGCACCGCCGCTGCTGAAGCCACCGCCTCCGATGTTACCGCCACTATTGGTGGTTGTCGGCGTGTAGGTAGTCGTGGCACGACGGGTTGACTCGACAGCTGTACGACTGTTGCTACTGTTGTTATAGGCGCTGTGGTTGCCCACGGTGCGGTTACGCAGGCTGCTGGTGCGCTGGGCTCCCAGACGCGTGCTGGCATTGTTATGTGTACCGCCTGCAACGTTAGAAGAGTAGATACGGCCATTCATGTTGCCACGATCCATATGGATAGTGCCTGCGTGGTCGTTATAGCGTCCAACGCGACCGCCACCACCCCAGTAGGTATAACCATAGCGATAGTAGGGATAGCCATAGTAATAATAATCGTAATACCAGGGATCATACCACCAGCCACCATACCAGCTGTAAGGTCCGTAATACCAAGGATCGTAGAGACCATAGCGCCAGCTGGTGTAATACCAGGGATCATACCAGTTATACCAGCCGTAGGTGCGATAGTACCAGGGCGAGTGCCACATCAGGTCGTAGCGGCCTTCCTGATAACCTGCCCAATAGGCGGCATTCTCGGAGAGATTATAATCGTCGAAACGCTCCATCTTACGTGTCAACTTATAGTCATCCAACGAATCGGGATAGACACCCAGCTCTCCGTTGAAGGCAATCGTATCTGACAGAGCAGAGTCGATGGGCACGTATGTACTCATCCGACGGTTATAGTCGTCAACACTACGGTTGCTCCCGCTGTAATAAGTCTCGCGAGGCAGACCGTAATGGTCGTTCACTTTCTCTACTGCACTCTTCTTTTTCGGAACGAAGTAGAGATCGTCATCCTGGGCCACCATCGAAAGAGGCAGCGCCCCGATGAGTAACGAGATAAGAATCAGTTTCTTCATTTTCTATATGATTTTAATTGTTCACGTTGCAAAATTACGCACAAATTTAATGCAAAAATAAGGAAAAACCCTAAACCACGGTAGGATTTTCCCTATTTTTTGTAAATTTGCACCAAAAATTAACATACGATATGAAATATTTCGAGGTAATATTCACCCTGAGCCCCTACTCTAGCGATGCCTGCGACGTGCTGGCGGCACTGGCAGGAGAAGCGGGATTTGAGACGTTTATGGAAACGGAGAACGGTTTGACAGGCTACGTGCAACAGACCCTTTTCGACGAACCGGCGCTGAAGGAGGCGTTGGAGGATTTCCCCTTTGAGGGCGTCAGCATCAGCTATGATGTGCAGGAGGCCGAAGACAAAGACTGGAACGAGCAGTGGGAGCAGGAAGGGTTTGAGCCGATAGAAGTAAGAAGTAAGATGGATGATGGAAGAGGTATTGTTATCCACGACGGAAGGCATCTGCCAGAAAACATCTCAGACCAGGACATCGCAATAGAGATCGATGCGAAGCTGGCCTTCGGCACCGGCACCCACGAGACCACCCGTATGATCTGCGCCACCCTCCTAGAACTATTCACTATTCACTCATCACTATTCACTCCTGTGAAGGTCCTCGACTGCGGAACGGGTACGGGAATACTGGCCATCAGCGCCTTGAAGCTGGGGGCGAAAGAGGCCATTGGGTATGACATCGACGAGTGGAGCGTGGACAATGCCCGTCATAACGCCGTGATTAACCGCGTGGACGATCGGTTCCAGTCGCTATTGGGCGATGTCAATATATTAAAAGAGGTGGACGGCACCTTCGACCTAGTGATGGCCAATATCAACCGTAACATTCTGTTGGCCGACATGCCGATGATGCACGCGAAGATGGCTCCTGGCGCGCGACTGATACTGAGCGGATTCTATACCGCCGACATTCCGATGCTCACGGAAAAGGCCCAGCGTCTAGGGATGACACTCATGGCACAGAAGGACGACAACGACTGGGCTTGTCTGGTGTTTCAAAACAAATAGACCGATGGCAAGAATCATAGAGATTACATCGCTGACAGAGCCCGGTGTGGAGTTGTTCTCTACGCTGACGGAAGCCCAGCTGCGCAATAAGATGGAGCCGCAGAAAGGCATCTTCATCGCAGAGAGTCCGAAGGTGATACAAGTGGCGCTGAATGCCGGCTTCGAACCCGTGGCGCTGCTCTGTGAGCGCAGGCATATCGAGGGCGACGCCAAGGCCATCATCAACCAATGCGGAGAGATTCCCGTATATACGGGCGACAGGGCATTGTTGGAGCAGCTGACGGGCTACACGCTGACACGAGGGGTGCTCTGTGCGATGCGAAGACCCCAAGAACAACCTGCCAGCAAACTATTGCAGACGCTGACCACCAAGAAAAGGCAGAAGCGTGTGGTGGTGATCGACGGTGTGGTGGACACAACGAATATCGGTGCCATCTTCCGTTCGGCGGCAGCCTTGGATATCGACGCCGTGCTGCTGACCAGAAACAGCTGCGATCCACTGAACCGCAGGGCCGTACGTGTGTCGATGGGAAGTGTGTTTCTCGTGCCTTGGACCTGGTTAGACCACTACGACACGCTGCATGACTACGGCTACAAGACGGCTGCGATGGCGCTGACAGACAAGTCTGTATCCATCGACGATGAGACAGTAGCCAGTGAAGAACGTCTGGCCATCATCATGGGTACGGAAGGTGACGGACTACCTCAGGAAACCATCAACGGCGCCGACTACGTGGTACGCATACCGATGGCCCACGGTGTCGACTCGCTGAATGTAGCCGCTGCTGCTGCCGTTGCCTTCTGGCAACTGCGCGCTAAGGAATAAGCAACGAAGAATCGCCGTAGCTCAGGAAACGGAAATCGTGAGCTAAGGCATAATCATAAATCTTCCGCCAGTCGCCTTTGACAAAGGCACTTACCAACAGCAACAGCGTGGACTGCGGCTGGTGGAAATTCGTGACGAGCATCTTGACAATCTTGTAGTCGTAGCCCGGGGCAATAATGATCTGGGTACTGGAATGAAGCACCTCCAAACCTCTGGCATCCATCCAGGCCGCCAAGGCTTTCAGCGCCTCCACACTATTCACTATTCGTTTTTCACTATTCACTATTTCATACGGTTCCCATTGGGCCACGTGGAGCTGCTCTTCGGAAAGATCGGGGTTCTGCATCACCTTCAAGCCCATGTAGTAGAGACTCTCGAGCGTACGGACACTCGTGGTTCCGACAGCGATGGCGGAAGCATCGTGGGAGATGAGTTTCTGAATGGTAGAACGACGCACGCTGATAAACTCCGTATGCATCTCATGCCCCTCGATTTCCTCACTCTTCACAGGCTTGAACGTACCCGCACCCACATGCAGCGTGAGTTCCTCACGGTCGATGCCAGCCGCATCGATGGCCTGCAGCACCTGGTCGGTGAAGTGAAGACCTGCCGTAGGAGCCGCCACACTACCCTTGATTTTAGAATAGACCGTCTGGTAAGTGGTCTTGTCGCTCTCCTGCGTCTCACGATTGAGATAAGGCGGAATGGGCAGTTCACCCATCGCGTCGATCACTTCTGCGAAGGAAACACCACCCGTCCACTCGAAATCGATGCGGTGGGATGTGCCATGGATAGGGCCTCGCGTAGCCTTAACGGTGACCGGACTTTGGTGGATGGTAATCTCACGCTCAAGCGTGCCCTCTTTCCACTTCTTCAGATTGCCCACCAGACAATACCAGGCACAATGGCCAGAGGTCTGGAACATCAGTTCGTAGTCGGAAGGCTCTGCAGGCTCCAACAGGAACACCTCTATCAAGGCACCCGTTGACTTGCGGAAGTGCATGCGGGCCTGAATGACCTTGGTATTATTAAACACCATCAGACTACCCTTCGGCAGATAGTCGGGCAGGTGGTAGAAAACATCCTCTCCCACTTCACCGTGACGATAGACCAGCAGTTTGGAATGGTCGCGCTGGGCGATGGGGAACTTGGCGATACGCTCGTCGGGGAGCGGATATTGATAATCGCTGATATGAATATGTTTCGGATCAATCATGGTTTTACAAAGAAATTATGATGCGAGACAGGCACGCAAGACGGCATAGATCAGTGTGAACACCAACACGCACACAGGCAAATCGGCATCGCTACGGTTGAAACCTGTCCGGGTATAAGCAAGCGATGAAAAAGTATAGGGTCCAACCCATTTAGTCACACAATAGCGATAGAGGATATAGACGCCCGTTCCAACAAGGCCGCCCCAACAGAGACCAACCAGAATGTCGCCCGGGAAATGAACACCCAGGTAAAGTCGCGTCCAACAGTTGGTGAGCGACCACAACACCAGGGCAATGGAAAGCAGACGACAGCGCACCAGCCAACAGAAGAAGATGGCGATGCTGAAGGTGTTGGCAGCATGGGCAGAGAAGAAACCGTAATCGCCTCCACGATAGCCATCGACGATATCCACCAGAAGTCCTATCTCGGGATCGCGTGTTGGGCGCCAACGGCCTACCAGGGGTTTGACGATGGTGTCATCGACCGTACCTGCAAGGAGAACACAAAGACCAGTCGCTGCCAAAGTGAGAACAATCTTCATGGCAGAATCGCTGTTCTTGATGACAACTATCAAGAGACTGATATAGAGCGGCACCCACGTCCAGGCTGTGGTCAGCGTAACGACCATAGAGTCGAGAAAGAGCGACTCGCTGCCATTGAGCAGGAGCAACAACTGCTTATCGAAATCTATGATCGGTTGAAAGTCCATCTATCTAAGAATCAAATCATCTCCATCTGTCGGGTCTCTATCCAGCCTTCCTTACCATCGGCCAGACGGATTTCCTTCCACTCCTTCATCGAGTTGTCGATGATGGTTACCTTCGTGCCCTCGTGGAGAATAAAGAGCTCGATGCCATTCTTGGCAGGCGTACTCTTCACGGTGACGGCCGACTCGGTGATGATGGCACCCGTGCGATTGACCAACTGATTCTTCTGCTGATGAGCAAAGATATTACTGCAAACAAAGATGACAATCATCAGGAAAGCCCCGAAGAAGCCCACCTTACGCAGCCATATCTGATTAGAGAAGAGATAGATGAGTGCCAGGATGATGGCAAGTCCCAGACAGACGAGGGCAATCATAGCCCAGCCATCAACACTGGCCATATTGATCAGCGAACGGTACCAGGTGATGAAGAACATCTCCTGTTCGGGCACAATCTTGTCGATGGTCTTCGAACGAGCCATCTGCAGGTTAAAGCGGATGTCGGGATCGCTAGGCGACAACAACAGTGCCCGTTCGTAGTTGAGCACGGCACGGGTGATATTCTCTGTGCGATAATAGGCATTACCCAAGTTATAGTACAGTTCGGCAGAGACACCCTTCTTAAGCAGGGCCTCATAGCCGTCGATGGCCTTTTGGTATTCATCATGCACATAGGCAGAGTCAGCCTCAGCCTTCGTGATGGCTTGAGCTCCCAACGGTAGCAAAAGCATCAGCAAAACAACTGCCGTCGTTTTGGCTGGGCGCCGTTTCTTCATCACATCCTCAATCTTCTCGATTGCATTCATGGCCTTATCGTAAACCTTGTTCATATTGCCCTTCGGATCGCCAGGTGCATAACGTTCGAACTCACACTCGTCGAGCGCACCCATAAACTCGCTGATGGTCACCTCGTCGACCTGTCGCTCGGTGAGTCGCTGACTGATATTGTCGTGAGAGAGCTGTTCAACAGGAATGGCCAGCTTGTCGCCCACATAACCCCAGAGGGCACGAAGCACCTCGTCGTAGAACTCGCCGGGCTTATTTTCTGCCATAAGGCGCGATGCCTTCTTCAAACGTTTGGTAGCCACCTTGTTGGCCCGCTTACCACGCTGCTTCGTGATATTGGCATTCTCAATGGCCCGCTGACGGAAGATAACGAAGAGCGAGATGAAGATAATGGCCAGGATGATGAGCGAGCACCAGTAGCCCGTAGAGCCAAAGAAGAAATCGTCGAGCGGGTGCTGCTGGCTGGCATTCGTCTTGATATGACGGATATCCTTATTCAGCAGCTGCAGGTCTTCCTGACCAGTGAAATCGCTCACCTTCGCACTACCAGAGCCCTTGGCCACATTGAGCGTGAAGCCCTCCGACTTGACCGTCTCGTATTTCTGTGTGGCCGTATTGAAGAACACGAACTCAACGGGCGGTATCTCAAACTTGCCAGGATGACGGGGCACAGCCAGGATATCGTAAATCATCGAGCCCTCTACGCCATTAGCCGTCAACTTGGTTTTATCAGTAATCTTAGCATCGTACTTATCGAAGTCTTTGGGGAAATCCACCTGAGGCTGCTTGATGAGCTTCAGATTACCCACACCACTAACGATGACACGTAGGGAAATAGGATCATTGGCCTTGGCCTCGGTCTTGTCGAGTTGTGCGGAGATACTGAATTTTCCCACACCACCCGAGAAGTTAGCCGGACGCTGAGGTAACGGATCTACCTGAATATCGATGCTGGGAGCAATGATCTGTTTCTTCACCTCGACATAGCCGGAGCCACCATTGAAGAAGGCCTCGAAAGGATCGATGTTACGATTCTGCTGAACCACAATACCATTGAAGGTGATGCTGGGAATGGTGAGCTTACCCGTGAGCTGAGGGAACATGACATACTGGCTCCACGTCACCGTGCGATACGGACGACCGTTGAGCGTCTCAACCTTGAAACTCTTCTGCTGTGGGAGATCTACCTCCTGCGTGTGGAAACCCTTCAGGTCGGGCATCTTACCCTCCAACTGCGTCAAAGAAACCAACGTATAGACCTTATAGGTCAAGAGAATGGGTTCCTGTTCGTAGACTCGCTTCTTGTTAGCGCTCACCTTGATAAAGAGGTCAGACCCTGAGATATGGCTACCGGCATCTCTGAGTTCCGGTTCATTATCTTGTTGACGCTGCTGACGAGGAGATGTGGCGTTGCCGCCATGAGCCTGAGACGAACCGCTCACCTTGATGGTGACAGCGTTAGAAGCGATGCTCTTGCCATCGACAACCACATGAGCAGCGGGGATGGTATATGTACCGTTCTTCGTAGGCACCACGATATACGTATAGGTAATCGACGACGAAGAACTGGTATGACCATTGATAATCTGATAGCTGGACTGCATAGAACGGTTAGGACCTATGAGCACTTCCAGTTCGTCGGGAATATTACCTGCCCTGAACTCGCTGACATTTTGTGTGTTAACAGTATAGGTAAGACGGAACTGTTCTCCCACGGCTACATGTGAGGGAGCCGAAGCCGTCAGCGTTTGGGCTACAGCCGTGATAACGGCCAACATCAAACTGAATATAGTTAATAACCTCTTCATTTCATTACCAATTCTTCAGAACCTGACGGCGCTGGGGCTGCTGCTGAGCTTTCTTCAGACGATCCTGCGTCTGTTTCTCCTGCTGCATGGCCGCATTGAGCAGTTGTTCGGCATTGTCCTTACTCATCTGAGGTTTCTGCTCCTTCTGCTTATTTTTGTTCTGATCTTGCTTATCCTGATTTTGCTTATCGTCTTTCTTTTCCTGTTGCTGTTGCTGCTGTTGCTGATTCTGGTCCTGCTTGTTCTTCTGATGCTTACAGAGAACCAGGTTGTAACGTGTCTCATTATCCTCCGGATTCAGCCTAAGTGCATTCTTATAAGCCTCGATGGCCTCACCATACATCTTATGCCCCTGACAGATAACACCCATGTTGTGGAAAGCACGATACTTTCGCAGGGGATTCGTTTCTAACTTGGCGGCATTCTGGAACTGCTCAATAGCTGCAGAGTCTTTCTTCTGAGCCATCAGCGCATTGCCCAGATTATAGGCAGCCTGAGGATTACGGGGGTTCTTCTCGACAGCCTTGCGATAAGACACTTCGGCATTGGCAAAGTCGCCTGCACGATACTGTTTGTTACCCTGACGTACATACTGACGATCGGTCTGGGCCATACCGTTCATAGCCACCAGCATTAACAAGATGGTGACGGTCACCTTGCGCTTACCAAAGAGCGAGAGGTTCTTCAGCAAGGGGTTACGACGATCAAGGATACAGATCTCAATGATCAGCAGGAGGAGGGCCAGAATACCAAAGGCCTGGAACTGCTCGTCGTAATCGCTGTAGACCGTCGTAGACGTTTCTTTCTTCGACAGTTTATCGAGCTCGTTATCCAACTGCTGCTGGGCCGCGCTGTTGTTCTCAACATGGATATAAACACCGCCACCAGCCGCAGCCACCTGCTTACACATATCTTCATTCAAAGCCGACATCACCGTATTGCCGGTATTATCCTTCATATAATTACCCGTTCCAGGAATGGGGATAGGCGCCCCTTGAGAAGAACCCACACCCAGCACATAAACACGCATGCCTTTCTTCTTGGCAGCCTCGGCAGCCTCGAGAGCCCCACCCTCGTGATCCTCACCGTCGGTAATCACGATAATGGCCTTGCCGATGCCTTCTTCCTGCGTGAAGCTGTTCATAGCCATATTGATGGCCGTAGCAATATCGGTACCCTGGGTGGCCATCATCGAAGGATCGATGCTCGACAGGAACATCTTGGCCGACACGTAATCGCTGGTGATGGGCAATTGTACAAAAGCATCACCCGCAAAGACAATCAAGCCAATCTTATCATTGGTGAAGTGGTCGACCAGATTCTCCACCATCATCTTACTACGGTCCAGACGACTGGGCACGATATCTTCTGCCAACATGGAGTTGGAGATATCGAGGGCAATAATGGTCTCAATACCCGTACGTTTCTCCTGACTGATCTTCGTACCCATCTGAGGACGGGCAAGCATGACAATGAGAAGTGCCAAAGCAGCCAACAGTATCCAGAACTTAACAGAAGGACGGAAGCGTGACACATCGGGCATCAACTCCTTCAGCAATTTCGGATCGCCGAACTTGCGTAGTTTTCTCTTCTGGTTACGGTAAGAGATGAATCTGACGAGCGCCAATACAGGTATCAGCACTAACAGCCAGAGATATATAGGGTCTTCAAATCTAAACATCTTACGGTATCCTCCTAAATATAGTTATACGTAGTAGAATCTCAAGCAACAAGGCCAACACAGCTATCAAGGCAAAAGGCTGATAAGCCTCATACTTCTTGCTGAACTGCTTCACGTTGAGCTTCGACTTCTCCAGTCGGTCGATCTCCTGATATATCTTACGCAGTTCCTTAGTATTCGTGGCACGATAGAAGTCGCCCTCTGTGGCAGCAGCAATCTCGCTGAGCATCTTATTGTCGATCTCAACAGGGATATTCACATACTGCACACCACCAGCCACAGGCATCGGATAAGGCGCCACCTTATTCGTACCCACACCGATGGTATAGACACGGATGCCCAGACTCCTGGCAATCTCTGCTGCCGTCATCGGGGAAATATCACCACGGTTGTTACTACCATCCGTCAGCAGGATAACCACCTTACTTTTGGCCTTGGAGTCTTTCAGACGAGAAACGGCATTAGCCAGTCCCATACCAATGGCAGTACCATCTTCAATAAGACCACGGGCAGCGATATCCGTACGTACATTCTGCAGAAGATTCATCAAAGAGGCGTGATCGGTAGTCATCGGACACTGGGTAAACGCCTCGCCAGCAAAGATGGAAAGACCGATATTATCATTCGGACGTCCTGCAATGAACTCAGAAGCCACCTGTTTGGCAGCCTCAATACGATTGGGTTTCAAATCCTCTGCCAGCATGGAAGTGGAAACGTCCATTGCCAGCATGATGTCGATACCCTCGACCGACTTGTTCTTCCACGAATTCTGTGTCTGAGGACGAGCCAACACGAGGACTATCATCACAAATGCCAGCATACGGAGCAGCATAGACAAGGGCATGAGGCGCACCTTCCAGCTCTTCGGCGCATAACGGAAGGCAAACGTGTCGCTCATCCGCATGGTGGGCTCCGTTTTCTTCCTGTACATCATATACCATATTATATAAGGTATAAGCAGCAGGAGCAGAAACAGATATTCTTTATTGGCAAATTCCATCTTCTCTTTTAATTAATCTGTTGATAAACAGTATATACCACATAGCACAGCAAGGCGACACAGCAGATGATAAGTACTGTGATGACACCTTTCAACGTACGACGCATCTTCTGTGAACGTACATCCGCCTCTGACAACTGCGGTTTCACCACCTCTTCGGTAGGCACATTCTCCAACTTTGTCTGGTTGATGAACTCTATGGCATTCACGAGGTTCATGTCGTTCTCGTTGATCAGCGTAGAGTATTTTGCAAACTTCACGAGGTCGGCTGTTGTAAACAACTGTCGCAGTTCAGCGAGAGCCTTCTGGTCCTGAGAGGCAGTCAGTTTCTCGATAATCTCACTGCTGGTCATCTCCATCGCATTGAAGCCATAACGCTCTTCAATATACCTGCGGAGTGTATCTGTCAGCTTCGTATAATACTCCTTCGGATTCTCTGATGACACCATCTTATCGGCCTTGATTTGTTCGATTTCCTTCATAGCCTTCTGGTGGGGCAACAGTTTCTTCACGATGCGGATATGCGTAATAATAGGCTTATTATCTCGCATACGGATATATAGATAATATACTAAGGCCAAGAGAATTAACAACAGAACGCTCAACCAAAACGAGAGGCTCCAGTCACTCCAAAGGAAAGGATTATCCTGCACATCCTTAGGTCCGAAAAATTGCTCAACATGTGTAGTGTCAACTTCAATGGTCAGCACCTTCAATGCCAGACTCTTACTCTGATAAGGTTTACCATCGACCTTAACGGTGAAAGGCGGCAGATAATACAGGGTATCATCGAAGGAAGTCAGTGTATAGACCATCGCCTTCTCAACACAGCCATTATCCATCTCCTTATCATCCAACGACTGACCAGCCAGCACTTCCACACCTGGTGTCACGAATTCCGAAGCCTTGAACTGGGGGAACTCTACTTTCGAATTCTCCTTCACCACAGCCTTCAAAGTGACATGAGCCTGCTGACCTACAAGCATCTCAATACGATCCACATTGGCCTCAACAGAGACCTGAGCAGAAGAAGGGAATAGTGAACAGTGAATAGTGAATAGTACCAGCAGTACTTTCACCATCCATCTCATTCGTTTATTATCTTCTTTTATCTTCATCTAGCTTCTCTGTTTGAACAACATCAGCAATGACTTTACGAAGTCTTCGTTAGTGGCAATACTGACATTGTCGACATTACTCTTATTAAAGGTTTCCTGCAACTGAGACTGACGGCTCTGCCAATACTTGCGATAGGAGTCGCGCAGGCGCTTGGAACTGGTATCAACATACTGTTCGAAGCCTGTCTCAGCATCTACCACCTTCATCAGTCCTACATCAGGCAACTCACGGGCACGCTGGTCATAGACCTGTATGGCCACCACATCGTGCTTGCGATTAGCAATCTGTAATGATTGCTGGAAATCATTACGCACGTAGAAGTCGCTGAGGATAAAGGCAGTCGTACGGCGTTTCTGTACACTCGACAAGAACTCCACAGCCTGCTTCACATCCGTACGTTTCGACTCAGGATGATAATCGAGCATCTCGCGGATGATATATAAGATATGCTTACGACCTTTCTTAGGCGGGATGTATTTCTCGATCTTATCGGAGAAGAACACAACACCAATCTTATCATTGTTCTGAATGGCGCTGAAAGCGATGGTAGCAGCAATCTCCGTCACCATATCGCGCTTCATCTGCTTCTGGGTACCGAAATCGAGCGAGCCACTGACATCGATGAGCAGCATCACCGTCAGCTCGCGTTCCTCCTCAAACACCTTCACGTATGGACGATGGAAACGGGCGGTCACATTCCAATCGATGTCGCGCACATCATCACCAAACTGATATTCACGCACCTCGCTGAAGGCCATACCCCTACCCTTGAAGGCAGAATGATACTGACCTGCGAAGATGTTTGAACTCAGACCGCGGGTCTTGATTTCAATCTTACGGACTTTTTTTATAATCTCACTAGTTTCCATAATTATCTAGATGTTCTAGACCTTCCAGTCTTTCTAGAATCAAGGAACCTCTACCTTATTGACAATCTTTGAAACAATCTCCTCGCTTGTGATATTGCTGGCCTCTGCCTCATAGGTAAGGCCGATACGATGACGCAGCACATCATGTGCCACAGCACGTACATCCTCAGGTACCACATAGCCACGACGCTTGATAAAGGCATAGGCACGGGCAGCCTTGGCCAGATTGATGCTGGCACGAGGAGAGCCACCGAAGGAGATCATATCCTTCAGATCCTTCAGACCATAACGGTCAGGATAACGGCTGGCAAACACGATATCGGCAATATACTGTTCGATCTTCTCATCGAGATAAACCTCGCCTACCACACTACGGGCCTTGAGGATCTCATCTGCTGTTGTCACAGGCGTTACCTTTGGCATCTCACCGGCAATATTCTCGCGGATAATCTTCTTTTCCTCATCGAGTGTGGGATAATCGATCACCACCTTCAGCATGAAACGGTCAACCTGTGCTTCAGGCAACGGATAAGTTCCCTCTTGTTCAATGGGGTTCTGAGTAGCCATCACAAGGAAGGGATTAGGCAACTTGAAAGTCTCACTGCCAATCGTCACCTGCTTCTCCTGCATGGCCTCGAGCAAAGCACTCTGTACCTTTGCTGGCGCACGGTTGATTTCATCAGCCAACACGAAATTGGCAAATACAGGACCTTTTTTCACCTGGAACTTCTCGTCCTTCTGCGAATAGATCATCGTACCAATGACATCGGCAGGGAGAAGGTCGGGTGTAAACTGAATACGGCTGTAATCCGAGTCAATCAGTTGTGCTAACGTCTTGATGGCCAACGTCTTAGCCAAACCAGGCACACCTTCCAAGAGAATATGTCCATCACTCAAAAGACCGATCAGGAGAGAGTCAACAAGATGCTTCTGTCCTACAATGACACGGTCCATGCCTGCTACGAGATTCGTAACAAACGCGCTTTGCTGTTCTATCCGGATATTCAACTCACGGATGTCAATTGCTTCTGCCATAATATTTACTCTATTTATTGTTTTCTTAATTTGACCGCAAAAGTAGTGAATAAATCGATTATAACGTACATTTTACCATCTAAATAATATTAAAAAAGTTTCCCAAAACCTAAGTTTTAAGAAACTTTTTCATTCAGTAGGAAATTATTACTCTATTTTTTTCTTTTTCTTCTTCAATTCGACCTTTGGAATCTTGATTTCCTGACCTGCAGACAAGACGGCTCCTGCGGAGAGGCCATTATAAACCTCAAGGTAACATTCCATTCCCGGACCTAACAGTCGATTTCCGATGCGAGTGAGATTATCACCGGCCTTGGCCTTCACCACAGTGTCGGTACCAAGAATACGGTAAGCACCGGTCTTGACTCGAGCATCCATCGCCTCCCATTTATCCATAGGTTGGTCTTCATCATTTGCCTCCACATCATCGGCCTCTTCCTCCTCTTCGTCTTCTGACATCTCTTCATCGTCCTCCATGAATTCCTCTTCTGATTCTGCGTCCATCTTGATGGTGGCAGAATCTTTTGACACACTCTCGACAGAATCTTTCGCTACAGCCACCGCTTTCGGTTCCTGCGTCGTGGATTTAGGACCTCTTCCGGCCAGATAACCTATCAGGAAAACAGCCAGTGCCAACAACACTAAGCCTATCCACTTCAGATACTTCTTGAAAGAAGATTCCTCTTCAACGGATTCTGGCTCTTCAGATGCATCCTGCTCTTCGGTTTCTTCCTGCGTTTCATCAGAAACGGTTTCTTCTGGTGTTTCCTCAGAGGCAGTTTCTTCTTCCTCAGAGGAATCGGTAGAAACAGGCTCAGAGAGCACTGGTTCTGGCTCCGCCGGTTTTATCGGAGTTTCCAGATTTTCATGAATCTCTGGAGTATTCGGTGCTTCTGGTGTTTCCGGAATTACAGGCTCTACAGGCTCCTCAACCCGTGTCTCATCCACAAACTCCACTAATGGCGCAGCACTGTCCTCCGTCTCTTCAGGTATAGCCGTTTCGGCCTCATCTGACTGATTGGCAGCCGCATCAAAGTCTACTCCCTCATTCAGAACAACTGTTTCAAACTGCGAGAAAGGCTTGTTGACCAATTCTTTCATCAGGGCGTCAGGCGTGAAGGTTATCTTTCCATGACCTTCAATCAGCACACGGTCACCGGTATTCACATCTACACTCTCACGATCATCGACATCAATGATCTTAAATGTTCCGAGACCTTTCACCTTAACGATTTTGTCCTCATCGAGTGATTTCTGAATCAAGAAAAACATCTCATTGACAAACATCGAGGCTTCTTTCTTCCCTAATTGCCAACGTTCAACAAGTACACTTGCCAAATCCTGTATCGTTATCTTTCCCATCACTCAGTTCCTCCATTCTTTATACGTTCCTTCCATCCAACATTCGGCTTAAAGTTCAAGACCAGTTTGGGAGGCACCAGCATCCGCTGACCTGTAGAAGGATTAACCATCACCCTTTCCAACTTTTTCTTGACTTCGAAGGTTCCGAAATTGGGCACAAGCACAGTATCATCTTCCTGGAAATGGTCACCCATGGTCTCTACCACAGTGTCCACCATCCGCTGGGTCTCCTCAACAGAACGACCCGTTCTCGCTGCCAATGTTGTAATAAAGTCTTTATTATTCATATCATCCTATTTGATTGTTATTCCGTAAATATCAAATTCCTCGGAGTCTGTGATAAGCACATCATAAAACTCACCAATCTCCAGATATCGGTCAGACACCGGTATCAACACCTCAGGATCGACCTCTGGCGAGCAGTATTGTGTGCGGCCGATATAATAGTCACCTTCTTGACGGTCAATAATAACCCGTTGAATGGAATTAACCTTCTCTGCCTCAATCTCCTCACTGATTCGCTGTTGTACACGCATCAGCTTATCCAGACGCTGCTGTTTGACTTCCTCGGGCACATCATCTTCATAGTGCTGTTCTGAATAGGTGCCCTCCTCTTCTGAATAGGCAAAGGCTCCCATCCGTTCGAAGCGGGCCCATTTGGTGAAAGCTATCAGTTCATCAAAATCTTCCTGAGTCTCTCCTGGGAATCCAACCATCAACGTCGTCCTTATATGGATATCAGGCACATCTCTTCTGAGCCGCTCCACCAAATCGTAGGTTTCCTGTTTGGTAACGTGGCGCTTCATCCTTGTCAGCATATTGTCAGAAATGTGCTGCAATGCAATATCCAGATATTTACAGACGTTCTTATGTTTCCGCATCACTGACAACAAATCCCATGGGAAGTGTGTGGGATAGGCATAGTGAAGTCGGATCCATTCCACACCCTCGATGTCAGCCATCCTGTCTATCAGCTCTGCAATATGCTGCTGGCCATCGATATCAACACCGTAATAAGTCAGTTCTTGGGCTATTACATTAAACTCCTTAGTGCCCTGGCTCACCAGGTAGCGCACCTCGTCGAGGATATCTTCCATCGGTCGGCTCTGGTGCTTGCCAGTAATCAATGGGATGGCACAATAGGCACAATGGCGGTCGCAGCCTTCGCTAATCTTAATGTAAACATAATGCTTCGGTGTCGTGATATGGCGGTGATAATCGGCGTCATTCAGAATATTCGAAGTAATCTGAGTACCCGTAGTATTCTGAGTTTCCAAATCACTCAGCAATTTCTTGTAATTGAACTTGCCATACCAGCCGTCCACTTCAGGAATCTCTGCTTCGAGGTCTGCCAAGTATCTCTCCGACAGGCATCCCATCACAAAGAGTTTCTCTATCCTGCCCTCCGTCTTTGCCTGCGCAAATTCCAAAATAGTATTGATGCTCTCCTCCTTCGCATCATTGATAAAGCCACAGGTATTGACAACGACGATCTCTCCCTGCGGATCATCACTATCATGGGTACATGTATAGCCATTAGCCTCCATCAGTCCCATGAGCATCTCGCTGTCAACGAGATTCTTCGAACACCCGAGCGATATAATATCAATCGTCTTTTTCACTATTCACTAATCACAATTTACTATTCACTCTCAAAAAGTGAGTCTACAAACTGTCGCTTGTTAAAGAGCTGCAGGTCGGTCATTTGCTCACCGAGTCCGATATACTTCACAGGCACCTTCAACTGGTCGCTGATACCGATGACAACACCGCCCTTGGCAGTTCCGTCGAGTTTTGTAATCGCAAGCGAGGTAATCTGCGTTACTGCCGAGAACTGCTTCGCCTGTTCAAAGGCATTCTGACCCGTAGAGCCATCAAGCACCAGCATGACTTCGTCGGGAGCCTCTGGCATCACCTTCTTCATCACTTCCTTGATTTTCTTTAGCTCATTCATCAGACCCACCTTGTTATGCAGACGTCCAGCTGTATCTATCAGCACCACATCTGCGCCATTGGCCTTAGCGCTGGAGATGGTATCAAACGCCACACTGGCAGGATCACTACCCATCTGTTGCTTGATCACAGGCACACCTACACGCTCACCCCAGATACAGAGTTGTTCTACGGCAGCTGCACGGAAGGTATCGGCAGCACCTAAATAGACTTTCTTGCCAGCCTGCTTAAACTGCCAGGCCAGTTTTCCTATGGTCGTAGTCTTACCCACGCCATTCACGCCTACCACCAATATCACATAAGGCTTATGATCGCTAGGCAGATCCCAATTGTCATTATCCTCAGAATTATTCTCAGCCAAAAGAGCCGCTATCTCATCCTTAAGGATGCCTTTCAGTTCTGATGTCGACACATACTTATCACGAGCCACGCGCTCTTCAATACGCTCGATAATCTTCAACGTAGTATCCACACCCACATCACTGGTAATCAGAACCTCTTCGAGATTATCCAACACATCATCGTCCACCTTAGACTTACCGGCAACGGCACGGGCCAGTTTATCGAACACGCTCGATTTCGTTTTCTCCAAGCCCTTGTCTAAAGTTTCTTTCTTTTCTTTATTGAAAAAACCAAAAATACCCATATTGCAATATATATTACGTGTGCAAAGTTAATAAAAAAAAACGAGCGCACAAAAAAAGAGGTCGCAAATTGCTTTGCAACCTCTCTTTTTTATCTAAAAATCAATCTTAGTTCTTGAAGAAGTCCTTAACGGCCTCGTTAGGAACCATCTGCTCGTCGAAGATGTAAGCACCAGTCTTGGGGCTCTTAACCATCTTAATTACCTTTGTGTAAGCGCGACCATCCTTTGAACCTTCATGGAGGGTAGCAACGGTTTTCTTTGCCATACTTTAGTGCTTATTTAATCTCCTTGTGAAGAGTCATCTTCTTCAGGATGGGGTTATACTTCATCAACTCCAGACGCTCAGCCGTGTTCTTACGGTTCTTTACCGTGATATAACGGCTAGTGCCGGGCAGACCACTATTCTTCATCTCGGTGCACTCCAGAATTACCTGAACGCGGTTACCTTTTGCTTTCTTGTTTGCCATCGTCGTTAGTCTCCTATCACTTTAATGTCCTTCCAATCTACATATCCCTTGGCAACAGCCTGCTTCAATGCAGCGTCAAGACCTACCTTATTAATCATACGAAGGCCAGCGGCGCTGATCTTCAACTGAATCCAGCAACCCTCTTCTACATAGTAGAACTTCTTGCTGAACAGGTTGACGTCAAAGCTTCTCTTCGTGTGGTGCTTTGAGTGAGACACATTACAACCTATCTGTGCCTTCTTTCCTGTAATTTGACAAACTTTAGACATTTCTATCTACTTTTTACTAGTTCTTTTTTACTACTTATTCCAAACAGGGTGCAAAATTACTAATTTTCCCCGAAATAAGAAAAGGCGGGAACCGGTTTTGGATAACAATTATGATTTTTTAACTTATTCAACAACCTCTGCAACTGTCTCACCCTTAAGATAGTCCAAAAATAACTGCATAGCACGGTTGGTAGCAATGGCCAAATTGATGTCACGTCCGTGATCTTCTTCTACTTTGACAGTCATCACCCTATCAGCATTGCCACATGCCAACCAAATCGTTCCTACGGGTATGTCTTTTGTACCACCCGTTGGACCAGCTATACCGGTTGCAGAAATGGCATAATTGGTGTTTAGAATCTTACAAGCACCTAACACCATCTCCTTTGCCACCTCCTCGCATACAGCCGTCTGTTCTTCCAACACCTGGGGGTCGACACCCAACAGAGACTCTTTAATCTCGTTTACGTATGATATAATGCCTCCCTTAAAGTACTTCGAAGCACCAGGTACCGACATAATGGCTTCAGCTATACGTCCACCAGTACAGCTCTCCGCCGTTCCTACGGTTTTCTCCATATCCCAAAGCAGTTCGCTTACTTCCCTGCTAATCACTTTCGATTCAAAATCCATCATAATTATTCACTATTCATTGTTCATTATTCACTTGAAAGTCACTTTCGAGAAAGCTGGGGCATCAATACCGCAAAACTCTCCATCTAGATACTTATAATACCCCACAATACCAATCATCGCTGCATTATCAGTGGTGTAACTGAATTTTGGGATATATATTGTCCAGCCATATCGTTTCTCAGCATCATAGAATGCATTACGCAGACCGTTGTTGGCACTCACGCCACCAGCCACAGCCACATGTTTGATACCTGTCTGCTTTACAGCCTTCTTCAGCTTTTTCATCAGGATGTCCACAATAGTCCATTCCAGCGAAGCTGCAATATCTTCCTTATTCTTCTCGATAAAGTCAGGGTCCTCAGCCACCCATTTCTGCAGTGAATACAAGAAAGAGGTCTTCAGTCCAGAGAAACTATAGTCGAGATTGGGAATATTCGGCTCCGCGAAATGGAACGCCTTAGGATTACCCTGTCGCGCCAGACGGTCGATAATGGGACCTCCCGGATAGCCTAATCCCATCACTTTCGAACACTTATCAATGGCTTCACCTGCAGCATCGTCGATGGTCTGCCCCAATACTTCCATATCGTTATAGGCATTCACCTTCACAATCTGCGAATTACCGCCACTCACCAGCAAACATAAGAACGGCAACGGCGGAATCTTATTAACCGAAATGTCCGGATTATCTGAATTCTCCGGCTCACGGATAAAATGCGCCATCACGTGCCCCTGCAGATGGTTCACATCAATCATCGGAATTCCCAAACTCCGGGCGAATCCTTTGGCGAAGCTCACACCCACCAGTAACGATCCCATCAGTCCCGGACCACGGGTAAAAGCGATGGCCGTCAACTGCTCCTTGGTAATACCGGCACGTTTGATCGCCTGATCCACCACCGGCACCACATTCTGCTGATGTGCTCTCGATGCCAATTCCGGCACCACACCACCATAAGCCTCATGCACTGCCTGCGAAGCCGTTACGTTCGACAGCAATACGCCATTCTTCAGCACTGCTGCCGACGTATCGTCGCAACTCGACTCTATACCTAATATATAAATATCCTTATTCACTTTTCACTAATCACTATTCACTAATACGTCAGTATCTCCACGCCATGTTCCGTCATCAACAACGTATGCTCCCACTGTGCACTCGGTTGTTCATCGGCTGAAATAACTTCCCAACCATAGGGATCATCAGCATCGATAAACACTTCATAGGTGCCCATATTGATCATCGGTTCGATGGTAAACACCATACCCGGCACAAGCAACATACCCGTACCGCGATGACCGTAGTGGTTCACGTCGGGTTCCTCGTGGAAATGCAGCCCCACGCCATGACCAGCCAGATCTCTTACCACACCATAATGGTATTTCTTGCAATGCTTCTCTATCGCATGACCGATATCGCCCACAAACGAATAGGGTTTGGCGGCCTCCATACCGATTTCGAGACATTCCCTGGCCACACGTACCAATTGTTCTTTTTCTGGCGATGTCTTTCCGATGATGAACATACGACTGGCATCAGCGTAATAACCGTCAAGAATGGTGGTAAAGTCCACATTGATGATATCACCCTCCTCGAGCACATCTTCTTCTTTGGGCACACCATGACACACAACCTCGTTGATACTGGTACACACCGACATCGGGAAGGGCTGTGTATCCTCGTCACCGCCATAGTTCAGACAGGCCGGTATGGCGTGATGCTCCTCGCAATACTTACGGCAGATCTGGTCAATCTCCAATGTATTCATCCCTTTATGAATAGCTGCTGCAACCGCGTCGAGCACACCTGTATTCACAACACCTGCCCTACGGATGCCTTCTATCTGTTCCGGTGTCTTTATCAAGTCACGCGTCGGTACTTCCTTACCTTTGTTCTCCCAATACATGATGGTCTTATCCATCTCCGTAGGTGGAACACCCGGTAGGCAGTGCCAGCGTCTCTTTTGATTTCTGAAAGCCATTCTATTACCTTATTATATTTATAAGCGGGTGCAAAGGTACAAAAAATCCACGAAACTCTTTGCAGTTTCGTCATAAAATAACTTTTCTTTGCCCTTGCTTTTAACTTTCCGACTTTCGGAAGGTCATATTAATAGATGACAGACGATAATCATATCATCCCGTTGATCAGGGAGAACACAGAAAAGGGTTTCCGGCTACTGATGGCTAAATACAAGGAGCCTGTCTATTGGCACATCCGCCGACTGGTGGTCAGCCATGCTGATGCACAAGACGCGACGCAGGACACATTCCTCCGTATCTTCCGCTCCTTCAGTCAGTACAGCGGTGATGGGTCGTTCAAGGCCTGGATTTTCCGCATAGCAACCAACGAGGCCCTGCGTCTGTTAGCACGGAACCAAGGCAAGTCGACTCTGTCGCTCGATGAAACCCCTCTGGTAGCTCTCACGATGAAAGCCGACGACTATTTCGACTTTGGCAACATAGAGGTCGTGAAACTGCAGAAAGCCATCACTGCCCTGCCTACTAAGCAGCAGCTGGCTTTCAATCTCCGCTACTACGATGATTTGTCATACAAGGAGATTGCAGACGTCACAGGTTCTACAGAGTCGACTGTCAAGGCGAACTACCACTTCGCAAAAGAGAAAATTATCAAGTATATGAACTCAAACGACACATAGCGTATGGAACAGAACTATGATTTCAGCAAAATTGGCAAGCAGATGCCCTACACCGTGCCCGACGGTTTCTTCGACGAGCTGGAGGAGAACGTAATGAGTAAGTGTACCCAAAGGGCCCGCATCATCCGCATCGCCATCCGCACGGCACTCGCCATTGCGGCATGCATCGTCCTGCTGCTTGTCGTCAAGAAGGCACTGCCACAAGGCAACGACACCTCCACCGACGACTTTGAAAACGTGGAACTGGCATTCAACAATCTCAGCACCGACGATCAGGATTACCTGCTCGAGGTTTATCAGGAAGAACAATTTTTAGATAACTACTTAAACGAATTAGACAATGAAGAAAGTATTTAGATTTTTGCTGATGACCATCATGATGGTTGCCTTCAGCATTGGCGTATCGGCACAAGAGGCCAACGCCCAACAGCCCAGTAAGAAACAACGTATGAGCCGCGAACAGATGGCAGAGATGCAGGCCAAGCACATTGCCCACCAACTTGTTCTCGACGATGCCACGGCCCAGAAGTTCATCGAGACCTTCAGCGCCTATCAGAAAGAGGTATGGGCACTCCGTCCACAGGGAAAAGGAATGCATAAGAACAGGGCGGAGATGACCGACGCCGAGGCAGAGAAAGCTATCAAGGACCAGTTTGACCACAGTCAGAAAGTCCTTACCCTTCGTCAGGAGTATTACCAGAAATACAGCAAATTCCTAACGGCCAAACAGATTCAGCGCGTCTATGAATTGGAGAAGCAATCGATGAACCGCCTAGCCAAGCGCGGTCCTATGAATCAGCGAGGCAAGAGAAATGCAGGTCCTCGACCCAATGTAGGTCATCCTAACGCTCCTGGCAAAAGCAAACACGACGGAAAGTTCCCAAACCAGCCCAAACCACAAAAACAAAATAAATAACAGCCCCTTTTCTAAAATGGAAAGGCCAGGGAAAACGCCCTGGCCTATTTTTATTGTAACAAAAGCATTATTTCCCGAAAGTAATGCGACCCTGAGGCTTGGCATAAGACTGGGGCATCGTGCCATTGAAGGTGCCAAGGAAATCGGCCAGGCAGTCGCAATAGCTCATCGATGTAGTATTGAGTACACGGGCCGCCTTCATCGTGTCGTAGAATCCGCCCTTGATGGTGTATTCCGTCGTAGCGATGGTATAGCGACGCTTGAGGTCGATTGGCTTGTACTGACCAGAGGCAGCGTCGAGCACTTGAACATCGGATACGGTACGGACACCAGCACGGTCGGTGACCTTAAACTGTAGACCCGACACCTGTGGAAAGCTGCCGTCCTCAACCGTGTAAGTAGCGCACTTCTGGAGCATGTCGACAATCTGTTGACCAGTGGCCTCAAGCGTGATCATCAGGTTGCCGAAAGGCAGCGCATCGAGCACCTTGCCATAGGTGATAGACCCTTTCGCAATGGAGTTGCGGATGCCTCCACCATTTTGCAAACCGATGTCCGTTTTCAGCACTATACGGAATGCATCAGCCACAAGGTCACCAATGTTCGCCTCACCACTGCGCACCAGACGTGTCTTACCGTCGGCCTCGTAAATGCTCAGGTCGAAGTCACTACGACAGATCTCACGTTCAGTCACCTGCTTCATCAGAGTCTTAATGCTATCGGTCACAGCCTTGACACGAGGCTGATGGTAAATACCGTCATTGGGGAGGAGTTGGGTGATGATCTGGCCATTAGGTAAAATAGAAAGCTTACCGATATTCTGTAGCTGTGTACCCGTCTGTGATACGGGAATCATACGACCATCGAGGTTGGGTGCCATACTGCTCTCGATAACGGAATGGCTGTGGCCATCAAGGACCACATCAATACCACGCGTACGGGCCACAAGCTCGTGACTGTTGACGGTATTGGCTACTGGCTGCTCACCGAGGTGCGAGATTAGCACTACAATATCAGCTCCATTGCTGCGGGCCTCGTCGACAGCCTGCTGTACGATGCGCGACACCTCCATGGGTTTCAGATCATAGAGTAATAGACCGTTATCGTCGTAAAACGAATAGGCCTCAGAGCGCATCGTCTCACCCGTGACGGCTCCTACGAAGGCTACGCGTCGACCGCCAAGTTGACGGATGACATAAGGGGCATAGAACGGTATGGGCGATCCGGCCTCGAAGAAATTGGCACAAACGATGGGTGCATTCACCTGACTCAGCAGTTCATTCATGCGAGGCACACCATAGTCGAATTCATGGTTGCCCAGACCGATGGCATCATAGTTCATGTGACGGAGGATGTCAACGATATACTGACCCTTTGAGATAGAGCCTGCCACCCCACCCTGCAGATAGTCACCACAGCTAACCAAGGCCACAGCCGTACTGTCGCCTGAGGCGAAAGTCTCACGGAGACCAGCTAGGATGGCGTAGTTGTCAATAGCGCAGTGCATATCGTTCTCATAGAGCACGATGATACGTTTCTGCTGTTGTCCAATAGCATTCAGATAGCCTAGCAGAGCCATCTTACCACGCATGGTCTCACGTGGTGTGAACTCACCATTAACCCAGAAATAACGCTGGTTAAAATAGGACTCCTGACGAGGCCAGCCCTTCTCCCACTCGGGATAGCAATATTTCAAGATGACCTGCGCATCGCCACCATTCTGGCCAGGCGACCAGGTCTCGGTGCCGTTGAAAGGCGTCTGACCCGGATGGCACTCAGGCGCACCGTCATTACGACCTGTGGTGTAGCAATCGGTGATATGACGCTCGCCCAAGCCCGTCATCTCGACAATGTTACCAGGGTTACGACCTAGGGCCCATCCTGCCTCCGTCATCATGACATGCTCAAGCTCACGCTTCCGAGCATCGTTGTCGGCCACATAGTGGGCCATCATCACCAGCTGGAGGTTCTGCGACACCTGCCAACGGCTGTCATTGGCACTACGACGCGAAGGACGCTCCGCCATATGACTGATGTTATAACTTTCAGCCTGTGCGTTGATACTGGCACGAAGGTTGTCGTAAAGAGTGGCATGATGACGAGGGTGCGGACAGGTGAGGTAAGCGGCAGCGGCCCAGAGCTGACAGAAGGGTACATCGTCAGCTTCATGGCGGTTGGTGACACCGATGCCGAAGAAGCCCTGACGTCCCTTGCTGAAAAGTGGTGATGTGGGCGACTTGATCATGCTCTCTTCCGCAAAGACGTTCTCCCACTCCTGATCACCAGTAAGATTATAGAGGAAGGCAGCGGCCAACTGACGGAAGTCACGACCACGCATCTGCATGCTGCCAATGTCCTGAAGGTCGTCGAGTTGCAGGTTTTCCTGCTTGGCAGCAAAGCGGAAGGCCTTGATGGCCTCTGTGGTATAATACTGACGCAGGGAGTCGTTATGCTGCAGGCGGAAAGCCTCTGCGAGCACAGCACAGTTGGCAGCATTGGCCCAGGCAGCCATCGTGGTGCAACCCGCCTGGAACATCACCGTCCAGTCAGAACAAGGATTGGTAACACCTTGCGAATAAGCCTCACCATCACGGATGGAAAGGAAGAAATCCACCTCATTACGTGCCTCGTCTATCAGGTCTGGAATGCCATTACCGCTTTCACGGATACCGAGATTATCATCAATGAGCCGACCATCAGAAAGGATACAGGGCAACAACATGTCGTAGATATTGCTGACATGAGCCAAATGACGGTCCCAGTCGAAGGCGTCGGAATGACCACCACGGACAGCGGTATTAACGGGATTGCCCGGCAGACGGTGTTTCCAGAAAACAGAAGCTTCAGCTTTCTTGAAATGCGGCTCATCCCAGACATCCATACGCAGCTGGCGCCACTCAGGACTCCATGGAGTGAGGTCAGTCTTGTAGACGGTAAATTCTTTCGGATCCTCGTCGGGTATGAACTGCGGTTGACGAGGCACGGGCCATACATGCTCGGGATCCTTGGGTTCGCCAAGACGCATATAATAATAGCCTCGTACGGAATAGCGATAGGGCTCATAATACACATTGGGCGAGATATCGAAGTCCATGCTACAACCTACATCCTCGACCACCAAACGGTAGCGGCCTGAGGAAGAACCACGGAAATCGATGTTCCACACGTCGGTACCCACGAGGGCTTTCTTGCCAGCCTCCTGCTCAGAGGCAGCAGCAGACTTCCAGAACTTCACGGTACCAACGTTCAGTTTCTCCTGTGTCTTCACATTATAAAGAAACACCTGACGACCCTCAAAGTCCTTGTAGTCACGCTGACCGCCATCACCTAGCCACTGATAGAGGTCAGCGGCATGTGTCTGCTCGGAAGGCAGATAGCCGATGATATTCACATGGACAGCCTCCGACTGCTGGTTCCAGATATCGAAGCAGATGGTGAGCGAGGTCTCGTCGGTACCGATGCCCTTGGGAATGGTGACCGTATAGGTACAACCTTGCTTCATCGCCTTTGGCAACTGCAGGAACAGCCAGTGGTCGAGTACGGCGGTGAGGGTATGGTCGAAATTCATTGGTTTCGACTTACGCCACACATGTTGTGGATGTACGGAACCAAAAGCCTTATCGTCGCTGGAACTGATCTTCCAAAGAGCCGCCTGCTGCACACGGTCAGTCTTCAACCGTTCACCGAACACAAGCAGAGTGTCATCCCCCTCAGCAAAGGAGTGACCCAGATAGGCACTGGGACCTGTTCCGTCGTCACGATAATGCACTTCACCATCACGGAAATGCACCATGAGGTAGTTCTTGTCAATCACTCTGAGTCCGAGAACCTTGGTAGCTGCAACCGGTGCAGCTGTCATCAGGACAGCTAGCAGGATGACAGTCTTAAGAAACTTCTGAGTCATATCATTCATTAATTGTTGGTTTCTTGTTGTTGCTAATAAGTCGGGCAAAGATACGGACTTTTTGCGAGAAAGCCAAACATTTTGCCCACTTTTTCATCCGCAGCACAACAAATCAGCGGAAAATCTCGTTATTATATCTGATGAAGCGTACGAAGACATATCTCCTGCTGACAGTCATGCTGATGATAAGCCTGGCTGTCTGTGCCGATGATTTCACGCTGAAGGGCAAGGTGATCGATGAAGAAAACAATGCCTTGGAATTGGTGACGGTGTCGTGCCTAGAACAAGGTAAGGTAACCATGACCAACCTGCAGGGTGAATTCTCAATCAGCCTCAGTAGTGCTGATTCCGTAGAAGTACGCTTCTCCATGATTGGCTATGCCACTCGCAAACGCGTATTCCGCAGACCCAAGGGAAAACTGACGGTACAGATTGCCATGAGACCTATGGAGGCCCTACGCGAGGTCACCATCACAGAAAAACGGCGACAGACCACTAGCACAGAACAGCTAGACATCGAAGACGCCAAACAAGGTCCCTCAACCACCGGTAATGCCGTTGAGGAACTGATCCAGCAACAGGCAGGTGTATCCTCACACAACGAACTGTCGTCACAATATAATGTGCGAGGCGGTTCCTTCGACGAGAATGCCGTCTACATAAACAATGTGGAGATCTACCGTCCTCTACTTGTACGAAGCGGACAGCAGGAAGGTCTGTCAATCATCAACTCCGACATGGTAGAAAAGATTGGCTTTTCCACGGGTGGATTCGAAGCGAAATACGGCGACAAAATGTCATCAGCACTCGACATAACCTATCGACGTCCTAAACGCTTCGAGGCAACGGCCACTGCCTCATTGTTAGGTGCCAGCGGTTATCTGGGTATGAGCAATAAGAAGTTTGCCATGAGTCATGGTCTGCGCTACAAGACCAACCGCTACCTCTTAGGCTCCCTCGAAACCACTGGAGAGTACAGACCTAATTTTTTTGATTATCAGACATATATCAGCTATACGCCAAATAGCAGATGGGCGCTGGATATCATCGGATATATCTCTGAGAATCACTACAACTTTAAGCCTAAGGACCGCGAGACATCGTTCGGTACTATGGAGGATGTAAAGTCGTTTAAGGTCTATTTCGATGGTCAGGAGAAGGATGTGTTCCGCACCCTATTCGGCACCGCCTCTATCACCCGAAACTTTGGCGACTCCACCAAGATAAAATTCCTGACATCCGCCTTCCACACCAAAGAGAAAGAAACCTATGACATCATGGGCCAGTATTGGCTCGACGATACAGAGTCGAGTGAACAGCTGGGTGTAGGCACTTACATGGAACATGCCCGTAACTACCTGACGGCCGATGTAATCAGTTTCAAGTTGATGGGTACACACAAAACCAAAAGGCATGACATTGAGGCTGGCGTGACCTATAAAACGGAACGTATCAGCGAACAGGCCCGCGAATACGAGATGCGCGACTCCAGCGGCTACTCCATCCCCCATTCTGCCGACCGTCTGGACCTGATCTATACCCTCACATCAAAAAACGATGTAAAGAGCCACCGCATTGAGGCATATGTGCAGGATACCTACCGATTTGCCAAAGGAGAGAACTTCTTCACCCTCAACTACGGTGTCAGACTCGCCAACTGGTCGTTCAGCAAGGAGACCATCGTTTCGCCACGCGCCTCATTGGCCCTTGTACCAGCCTTCAACCAAGATCTGACCTTCCGTTTCGCCACAGGCCTCTATTATCAGGCTCCTTTCTACAAGGAAATGCGCGATACGGTGACGGAAAACGGCATCACGGTAGCCAAGTTGAACAAGAAGATCAAGAGCCAACGTTCGCTGCAGTTCATTGCTGCAATGGACTATCGGTTTAAGATGCTCGACCGTCCTTTCCGCTTCACCACCGAGGTGTATTATAAAGCGCTGTCGAACCTCATTCCTTATAACATCCAGAACGTAAAAGTAACCTACTATGGCGAAAACCTGGCTTCAGGCTATACAGCAGGACTCGACCTCAAGCTCTATGGAGAATTTGTGCCCGGCACCGATTCGTGGCTCACTTTCTCGCTGATGAAAGCACAAATGAAGATGAACGGCGTGTCGTTCCCTCAGCCCACCGACCAGCGATGGGCCATCAACCTGCATTTCACAGACTACTTTCCTGGCACCGACCGCTGGCGAATGACGTTAAGGCTGGCCTATGCAGACGGACTGCCTTTCGGTGCACCTCACAGAGGCATCGAGCGACAGAACTTCAGGGCTCCTGCTTACAAGCGTGCAGACATCGGCATGAACTACCGCGCCATCAAAGATGGAAAAGGTGTGAAAAACTTGTGGTTGGGCGTGGATTGCCTGAACCTTTTCGGCATCTCCAATGTCAACAGTTACTACTGGGTCACCGATGTCAGCTCACGCCAATGGGCCGTGCCAAATTACCTTACAGGACGCCAAATTAACGGAAAAGTGACCGTTGAGTTTTAAATTATGTTAATAATATGCATTTTTCTTGCATTTATAGACATAATTAAAAAGTTTTTCTTAAATTTGCAACCAAAACAATGAAACAATTAAATTAGATAAGCAATATGAAGTTCAAAAAACTATTCCTTTTCGCTGCTATCGCTTTATCAGCGTCATGTGGCAAATATGAGTTCGACGCATCCCAAGTTAATAAGGAAGTTGCTAACCAACAAGCAAAAAATCAATTAGGTGTTGACATTGACCCCAATCAGGACTGGATCCCCGTCCGCAATGGAAGTGTGACGATTATCGCCAATGCTGATTTGGAAAACATTGCCAGAGTGGAAGTACTCACAGAGTCACCATTTGGCAATGAAGATGCTATGGTTCTTAATAGCGTGGAATGCAAGGCTGGCCAGCAGGTCACCCTCAATTATGAGGCTCCTAACTATCTGACACAGTTAGTAGCTGCCTGTGTGAATGACCAAGGTGTGTATTTCATCAAGGTCTTCGACATCGATGCCAAGGTCGTTGATTTTCAAGCTACCAATAACGCAGCTCGCACGCGTGCTGCCTCAGTAGGCACATTCCCCTCAACGATTGTTCTCGATAAAGGCGAAAAATCATGCAACGCTCTACGTGCCGAGGAATCTCAAAAGAATCAATATGGAATACATATTGACAAATACTGGTATACAGCCTGGAAAGACAACTCTTGGGCCAACGACATACTTTGGTCACATTCGAAGACAATCGATGGAGATGGTGGATGGGAGTATAAGGAAGGAGCCATCCGACGTGTTGTAACTGATGAAATTGATATTTCAACTGTCCAGACTGCTGTGGAAACTTATCTCAAGAAATTTGAAAATGGGACTAGTGGTACAAAAGCCAACAACTGGTACAACACCATTCTGAACAATTCGTATTTTCAGAAATTCAACGAATTGGAAAGCGACGGCAACCCCCTCCTCCTTGTCCCTGTTCAGTTTAACTCGACTGATGCTAGTCAAAATTTCATCTTTTATTATTACTATAATCCAGCTACAGCTCCCACTGATAAGGATGAGTTAGCCAACTACATTAAGAGTCTGCCCAAGTACAAGGCTGTCTGGTGTTACTATAAGAAAGGGGATTCTGACATCTTTAAGAGAGAAAGAGAATATCTTCTTCCCTATTATGGCGATGGCACTCCCGTTGCAGGTGCATGGGGAAGCCCTGTGATTCCAAAGGGTTATAAGATTGGCTTCATGAATAGAAAAAATAAGAATAACGACGCCTTCAGCAATTCTAGTGGATGTACCTATGGTTTTGGTGAACTGAACGTAGAGGTGAACCACCTGTATGGTCACTTTTTCAGCGTTATCGACAAGAACATCTCACAAGAAGTGTATACCAATGATAAAGGTGATAAAACTACTCTAAATGGCCCAATGGCCAATGGTATGGATTGGAACAGCCCTCGTATCTGTATGCGCGATATAAACAATCGCACCTATCTTTGCTTCGAGGAAGGATCAGACCTTAACTTTAGTGATATGGTGATAGAGGTTAAGGCAGGAACGAAAATCGAATTGCCAGAGGTGGCGCCAGATGTTGAGCCAACCATTTACACTCTGTGCTTTGAAGACAGACCTGCACAGGCCGACTATGACATGAATGATGTTGTTTTGATGGCAAAGCCTATTAATAACAATACGGAAATTGAACTAAGACTCGTTGCCTGTGGTGCAAAAGACAAGGTATATCTTAAGGTTGAAGGTTCCACGAAATTCAACGACAAGGAGATTCACGCACTTCTAGGTCTGACAGAAGAGGAATACTTTCTCAATACACAAGTTGGTGGTAAAACAAAGAAAGAATCGCAGTGTCCTGTTGATAAAATCAAGCTAAATGGTAATACCATTATGAAATTCTTATCTTCGATTAAGATCTATAATGAGACAACAGGTCAGACTGTAGGAATGCCAGATCCGGGCGAGGCACCATACGGCATCATCGTTCCTATGAGATTCAACTATCCGAAGGAGGGTACTGACATCAGAAAGTCGTATCCGGAGTTCATTAATTGGGTAAGAGATGTAACCGCCAGCAAAGACTGGTACAGAAGCCTTGAGGGCGTTGACAGATTCCCCACCCTCATTAATAAGTAAATTGTATAAGCTTAAGCAAGCCAATATACATGAAGATTGCCGCCCAAAAGGTGGCAATCTTTGTTTTAGTATAAAAAAAGCCTAAAAAAACTGGGTATTCTGCGGATTCTCCAGTTTATTGATTACCTTTGCACATCATTTATAAATATATACACTAATTTTATAAAGATATGAAGATTTCCCACATTGAGCATCTGGGTATCGCAGTCCAGAGCATCGAGGAAAGCCTGCCGTACTTCACAGAGGTACTGGGCTTGGAGTGTTATGCAACAGAAGTAGTAGAGGACCAGAAGGTAAAGACTGCCTTCCTGAAGTGTGGCGAGGTGAAGCTCGAGCTCCTGGAGCCGACATCACCCGAGAGCACCATCCAGAAGTGGCTCGACAAGGGCAACAAGGGTGTTCACCACGTGGCATTCTGCGTTGAGGACGGTGTGGCTAAAGGTCTGGCAGAAGTATCCGAGAAGGGCGTACGCCTCATCGACGAGAAGCCTCGTAAGGGTGCTGAGGGCCTGAACATCGCCTTCCTCCATCCGAAGTCTACCTGCGGTATTCTCACAGAACTTTGTGAGCATCCAGAATAAAATAGTGAATAGTGAATAACGAATAGTGAATAGTATAAAAACAATGAGCAAGCAATTAGAAAAGATCAAGCAATTGATTGAGAAGCGTGAACAAGCACGCCTCGGTGGTGGTGAGAAAGCCATCCAGAAACAGCACGAACGTGGAAAGTATACAGCCCGTGAGCGCATTGAGATGCTGCTCGACGAAGGTTCGTTCGAGGAGTACGACATGTTCAAGGAGCACCGTTGTCACAACTTCGGCATGGAGAAGAAGCAGTTCCTTGGCGACGGCGTCGTAGCCGGTAGCGGTACCATCGAGGGTCGTCTCGTATTCATCTTTGCACAGGATTTCACCGTTCATGCCGGTTCTCTCTCCGAGACCATGAGCCAGAAAATCTGTAAGGTCATGGATATGGCCATGAAGATGGGAGCCCCCGTGATTGGTATCAACGACTCAGGTGGTGCCCGTATTCAGGAGGGTATCAACGCGCTGGCTGGCTACGCCGAGATCTTCGAGCGTAACATCCTGGCATCAGGTGTGATCCCTCAGATTTCTGGTATCTTCGGTCCTTGCGCAGGTGGCGCCGTTTACAGCCCTGCACTCACCGACTTCACCCTCATGATGGAAGGCACAAGCTATATGTTCCTGACAGGTCCGAAGGTGGTGAAGACCGTAACTGGCGAGGATATCGACCAGGAGCACCTCGGTGGTGCATCGGTACACGCCACAAAATCGGGTGTGACCCACTTCACCGCCAAGACCGAGGAGGAAGGCCTGCAGATGATCAAGATGCTGCTGAGCTATATCCCCTCAAACAATATGGAGGTGGCTCCCCGTCGTAAGTGCGACGATCCCATCAACCGTATGGAGGACACCCTCAATGAGATCATCCCTGAGAACCCCAACGAGGCTTACGATATGTACAAGGTCATCGCTGCCATTACCGATAATGGTGAGTTCTTCGAGGTGCAGCCTAAGTTCGCCAAGAACATCATCGTTGGTTTCGCCCGCTTCAACGGTCAGAGCGTAGGGATCGTGGCCAACCAGCCTTCTTGCTATGCTGGTGTGCTCGACGTGAACGCCTCTCGTAAGGGAGCCCGTTTCGTACGCTTCTGCGACGCCTTCAATATTCCTATCGTGTCGCTCGTCGACGTGCCCGGATTCCTGCCTGGTACCGGTCAGGAGTACAATGCCGTCATCCTGCATGGCGCCCAGCTGCTCTATGCTTACGGCGAGGCTACCGTACCCAAGATCACCGTTACCCTGCGTAAGTCCTACGGTGGTTCTCACATTGTGATGGGCTCTAAGCAGCTCCACACCGACCTGAACTACGCATGGCCCTCTGCTGAGATTGCCGTGATGGGTGCCAGCGGTGCTGCTGCCGTGCTGTATGCCAAGGAGGCCAAGGCCAAGAAGGAAGCTGGTGAGGACGTGAAGGCATTCATCGCTGAGAAGGAGGACGAGTACAACGAGCTCTTCGCCAATCCGTATCAGGCAGCCAAGTATGGCTACATCGACGATGTGATTGAGCCTCGCAACACCCGTTTCCGCATCTGCCGCGGTTTGGCCCAGCTCGCTACCAAGCGCGACGCCCTGCCCGCCAAGAAGCATGGTAACATTCCAATGTAATCGCTTATGAACAAAGAAGTATATGCAGCCATTGCCCTCGCCCTGCACGAGCATCTGGGCAATAACGTTCACGACCGCGAGCCGGGCATCATCACTATCGACGCCCACCAGACTCAGTGGAACGGCTATGCGCTGTCGTTTACGCCACAACCCTAAAAACACAGAAAGGTTATGAATGAATATAAGTATACAATCAACGGCAACAAGTACGAGGTGGTGATCAGCGATATCACTGATAACATCGCTACGCTGACCGTTAATGGTGAACAATATACCGTAGAAATGGAGAAGCAGGCTGAGCCCGAGAAGCCGAAGCCCGTGGTACGCAAGGCGGCCGCAGAGGATGCTGGCGAAAGCAGCCCTGCAGCTTCTTCCGGTTCTGCCTCTGGCACCGCCATCAAGGCCCCGCTGCCTGGTGTCATCACCGACATCCCCGTCGAGGTTGGTCAAGAGGTAGCAGCTGGCGACACCGTCGTCGTGCTCGAAGCCATGAAGATGGCCAATGCCCTGCAGGCCGAGAAGTCTGGTAAGATCTCTGCCATCGTGGTAAAGGTTGGCCAGAGCGTGATGGAAGACGAAGCCCTCGTCTACATCGAGTAATTCTTCTAATAGATCAAATCAACAAGAGGGTGTGTCACTGTATGACACACTCTCTTTGATTACCGGCAGTCGAACTGAATCTTTCTGTGTTTTTTCGGACAGGCAGGAGTGACAGATTCTTCAGTTTCTTCAGTTGACAGTTGACAGTTTATTGATTGAAGAATGAAACAATAATACTCAATTAATATTATCTATATATATAATATATAATATATATATTATATATAGATAAAAATTGTATTAACTCATATTTGAAAATATCAAATGAAGAAACTGTCAACTGTCAACTGAAGAAACTGAAGAATAATACATGATCTGACCATCGAAAAAACACGATTTTGCCAAAAATGGGATAAAACTTGCAAACGGCTAAATAATTTTGTACCTTTGCAGTGTCAATGAAAAGATGAAATTTGCGGCCTAACCAAGCAACAAAAATTTCCTAGCGCGCGGGCAAGTGTTTCCTAGGCATAACACTTTACCGCTGGGTGAAGAGAAACTGCTGGTCTTTGTATTCCCACTGGGCGACGCCAAAGCGGATAAGGCGTGCCAAGAGCGTGATGACCTTAGGACGAGGTATAGCCGAACGACGCACCAGTTGGTTAAGGGTCTGCCAACCAGTCATCGCATCGAGCAACTTACGCACCGTATCGGTATAGGTCATCATGGTGCCCTGCGGCTTCTGAGCATCGCGCCATACAGCCAGAAGAACGGGCGATGCCACAATATTCTCATCGGCAATGCGGATATAAGCGCGCAACTGGCCGTCATCACCGATGGCAAAGACCGGACGGCGGTCGGAAGGAGAAACCGTTGCAATGACGATGGTACGTCCCTCAACATGATATGTATCGAACTTGATGCTCGCCTCAGGTCTGCAGTATTTATAGGCCGCCTGATGCATCATGTAGATTTCTTCCTCAGAGCGCACACCAGAGAGATGACCATCATCGCGCACACCAATCAACAAGCGTCCTCCGTTCGTGTTCGCAAAGGCCGACACTGACTTAGCCAATTTACAGGCATCAGACACCCGATACTTGAAATCCTGCTGTTGGTGCTCACCCTCACGAATGAGACTGAGAAGATAACGCTTGTCGTCCATTACTCATTTCTTACACTTATCAAACCACTCCTTCAGAGCGTAACGGGGAACACCCCGCTTGACAGCTGCATTCAACTCCTGACGAGCCTCGTCCATTCGGTATTGGGAGATCAGGATATCAGCCTTGGACACGACAAAACCAGACTTCAGGGGTTTGCGACGAATGGCCTCATCCCAGTCGAAAAGAGCAATGTCGTATTGCTTCTGTTCAGTCTCGTAGGCAGCGCGGGCAGCGTAGGCATCAGCAGAATCGGGAAACATCTGGACCAGACGGTTCAACTCATCGAAGGTATCTGTTTTACGACCCATCTTCTGCAGGACATGCGCTAGTCCCAGACGAGCCTCGAAATGCGTAGGCTGCAGACGCAGGAAGGCCTCATAGTCGACACGAGCCAGGTCGTAATGCTGCTGTTGGGTGTGGACATAAGCGCGGAAATAGAGTGCAGCCAGATTCTTTTCGTCGGCATGGAGAATCTTGCCATATTCGGCAAGGGCATAGTCCCACTGTTCGAGATTGATATTCGCCTCGGCCTTGAGCAGATGGAGGTGCATGTCCTGGGGGGCCTTGGCAATCTGGGCGTTGAGCACTTCGAGCGAGTCGCGCCATTGCTGCCGCGTCTGCGCCGAAGCAGAATGAATAATTAATAATGAATAAATAATAATTTTAATTACCCGCCTATAGAACATATCATCATTATTAATTATTAATTATATAACTCACAATCCACTCTCCTACTTCACGCGTGCCGTAATGGGCGCCGCCCTCGACCTGGATCTCCGGCGTGCGGACATTGGCATCGAGCGAGGCATTGACGGCCTCACGGACCAAGGCGCCTTCCTTGTTGAGTCCGAAATGTTCCAGAAGCATGGCTGCAGAGAGAATCTGAGCCAAGGGGTTTGCCAGGTTCTGACCGGCCGCCTGAGGCCAGGAGCCATGCACGGGTTCGAAGAGCGGTGTATGCTCTCCTAACGAAGCCGACGGCTGCAAGCCCATCGAACCGGTGATGCAGGCGGTCTCGTCGGTCAGGATGTCGCCAAAGGTATTCTCCGTCACGATGACATCGAAGAATCGCGGCTCGGTGAGCACACGCATCGAGGCATTGTCGATGAACATATAGTCGGTGCGCACCTCAGGATACTGCGGCTCGATCTCCTTGGCAATCTGTCGCCACAGACGGGAACTGGCGAGGATATTGGCCTTGTCGACCACCGTCAGATGCTTGTTGCGCTGCATGGCCATCTCGAAGCCCAGTTTCACGATGCGCTCAATCTCGGGACGGGTGTAGATATCGGTGTCGTAGGCCTTGTCGTTGTCCTGATACTTCTCGCCGAAATACATGCCGCCCGTCAGTTCGCGCAGCACCACGAAGTCGGCACCACGGATCAGTTCATCCTTCAGGGGAGACTTGTGGAGTAGACAGTCGAAAGTGGCCACCGGGCGCACGTTGGCAAACAGCCCCAGTTTCTTTCGCATGGCCAGCAGACCCACTTCAGGACGGACCTTCGCCGTCGGGTCGTGGTCGTATTTCAGATCGCCCACAGCGGCAAAGAGCACGGCATCGGCCTGCATGCACACCTCATGGGTGGCATCAGGATAGGGGTCGCCCACCTCGTCGATGGCGTGAGCGCCACAGATGGCTTCGTGATAAGTGAACTCATGTCCACACTTGGCTGCGATGGCATCCAGCACAGCCACACCTTGTTTCATAATCTCCGGTCCGATACCATCGCCCGCAAGAATCGCTATATTCAGTTTCATAATTCGTTGTTATGTTCTTTTTCTATGATGTTCAACATTTTAAAGGTGGCCTTGATGGCGGCTTCCGTCTGGTCGGCATCAAGGCCTCTGGTACGGAACAGGCGTCCGTTGTCATTCCAGGTGATAACCGTCTGCACCAAGGCATCGGTACGTCCGCCAGGAGGAATGGTAACAGCATAGTTGGCCAGCAGCGGGAAGGTACGGTCGAGATACTTCTTATAGATGTATCGCAACGACTTTACGAAAGCATCATACTGACCGTCGCCCGTAGCACTGGCCTCATACTGCTGACCGTTGATCTCGATCTTGATATTCGCACCCGGCTTCAGACCATAAGCCGTAGAGACGATGTAACTAACGAGCTTCACCTTATCTTCAGGCGCATCGTGCTTAAGCACATCGCTCACGATGAAAGGCAGATCCTCTACTGTCACCCGTTCCTTCTTGTCGCCGAGCTCCGTGATACGCTGCGTTACCCTACGTGTCTGTTCGGGTGTGAGTTCAAGACCCAGTTCCTCAAGGTTCTTGGCGATATTGGCCTTACCGCTGTTCTTACCTAAGGCATACTCACGCTTACGTCCGAAACGTTCTGGCACGAGGTCGTTCTGATAGAGGTTGTTTTTCTTATCGCCATCAGCATGAACGCCCGCCACCTGAGTAAAGACATTATCGCCGATAATCGGTTGGTTAGGCGCAACGGCAATACCACTATAGCTCTCTACCAGGCGCGAGATATCGTTGAGTTTGTTCTCATTGATATTCGTCTTCGCATGGAACTGATCCTTGAGAATCACCTGCACGCTCGACAACGGGGCATTACCACAACGTTCACCCAGCCCGTTGACCGTAACATGCAGTCCCTTGGCGCCACTCAGCACAGCAGCCAAAGAATTCGACACAGCAAGGTCGTAGTCATTATGTGCATGGAAGTCGAAATGGGTATCGGGATAGCGCTTGATCATCTTACGGAAGAACTCAATACACTGAAGGGGATTCATGATACCCAACGTATCAGGCAACATGAACCGGCGGATACCGCTGTCGCAGAGCTGATCCATGAGATGATAGACGTAGGAAGGCGAATCCTTCATGCCGTTCGACCAATCCTCCAGATACAGATTTACGGAGATGCCTTTACTACGGGCATATTTCACTTCCCGACGGATGTCCTCGATATGTTCGTCGGGCGTTTTCTGAAGCTGCTGTGTACAATGTTTCAGCGAACCTTTCGCCAGGAGGTTCAGCGTCTTACAACCACACTCAGCAATCCAATCAACGCTTTTACCTTCATCCACAAAACCGAGCACCTCTACCCTATTCAACTTGTCGATCTTCTCGGCATAACGGCAGATCATCTGTACAGCCTCCTTCTCTCCCTCCGAAACGCGGGCAGAAGCCACCTCGATACGATCTACATTCAGATCGTGCAGCAGCATACGGGCCATCATGAGTTTCTCATGCGGCAGGAATGATACGCCACTGGTCTGCTCGCCGTCGCGCAAGGTGGAATCCAGGATTTCCACAAAGGGCTGGATACGCTTGTAACTGTTTACTTTCTCTGCTGTTCCCATGTGATGGTTTTGTCTTGGTTCTGCACTAAGAAATCAATATCATCAAGGCCGTTCATCAGACAATGCTTCTTATAGGCATTGATCTCGAAAGACTCACAACGGCCAGTTGAGAGATTCGTCACCGTCTGATTGGGGAGATCGACTTTCACCTGAGTATCCGGATTATCCTGAACACTCTGGAAGAGTTCGGCGAGGAAAGCCTCGCTCACCTGCACAGGCAGCACGAAATTGTTCAATTCATTATTCTTATGGATATCGGCAAAGAAACTGCTGATAACCACCCGGAATCCATAGCCGGCAATGGCCCAGGCCGCATGCTCACGCGAAGAGCCGGAACCGAAGTTCTTGCCAGCCACAAGGATGCAGCCGGAATATCGGGAATCGTTCAGCACGAAGTCGGGATTCAAGGTACCATCGGCCTGATAGCGCCAATCACGGAACAGGTTATCGCCAAAGAAACGTTCCTCACGCGTCGTTGCCTTCAGGAAACGGGCTGGTATAATCTGGTCGGTGTCCACATTCTCCAAAGGAAGGGGTACACAAGTCGATGTGATGATGTCAAACTTTTGTTTCATAATAATGTGCGTGGATCAGTAATGACACCCGTGACAGCAGCAGCGGCGGCTACCAGAGGCGATGCTAAGACAGTACGTGCGCCAGGACCCTGACGCCCTTCAAAGTTACGATTAGAAGTAGAGACCGAGAGTTTGCCTGCAGGAATCTTGTCGTCGTTCATTGCCAGACAGGCAGAGCAGCCAGGCTGACGAATCTCAAAGCCAGCCTCTGTAAGAACAGCATCGAGGCCCTCCTCACGGATCTGACGGTCGACAGCCCACGAACCAGGCACCAGCCAGGCAATGACATGCTGGGCTTTCCGACGACCCTTCACAATCGAGGCAAAGGCACGGAAGTCCTCGATACGTCCGTTGGTACATGCCCCGAGGAATACATAATCCACCTTGGTGCCCAGCAACTGTTGGCCAGCCTTAAAACCCATATAGCTGAGCGCCTTCTCAAAGCCTGCCCCACTCTCGTGAGGGATGGTCTCAGTGATGCCAATGCCCATGCCGGGATTGGTGCCATAGGTGACACGTGGCTCGATATCAGCAGCATCGAATACCAATTCCTTGTCGAACACGGCATCATCGCCACTCTTCAAAGTCTTCCATTCTGCCACAGCCTGCTCCCAAGCCTCACCCTTAGGTGCGTATTCCTTACCTTTTATATAGGCAAAGGTGGTCTCGTCGGGCGCAATAAAGCCGCCACGAGCGCCCATCTCTATCGAAAGATTGCAGAGTGTCAGGCGACCTTCCATCGACATGGCTTTCACCACATCGCCTGCATATTCGACGAAATAGCCTGTTGCACCGCTAGTGGTGAGTTGGGCCATGAGATAGAGGGCTACATCCTTGGCCGTCACCCCCTTGCCCAGTGTACCATTGATATTGATACGCATCGACTTTGGCTTCTGCTGAAGGATGCATTGCGAGGCCATCACCATCTCTACCTCTGAGGTACCTATACCAAACGCCACAGCCCCCATTGCTCCATGCGTAGAAGTGTGCGAGTCACCACAGACGATAGTCATACCAGGCAAACTCAACCCTTTCTCAGGTCCTACCACATGGATGATACCATTATCCTTCGACAACATGCCATAATGTGTCAATCCGAAATCGGCAGCATTCTTTTCCAGCATATCCACCTGTTTCTTTGACACAGGGTCTTCGATAGGTTTATCCTGATCATGCGTCGGGGTATTATGATCTGGCATGCAGAATATCTGCTGAGGGCGGAAGCACTTCAATCCTCTAGCCCTCATGCCTTCAAAAGCTTGAGGAGAAGTTACCTCATGACAATAGAGTCTGTCAATATATAACTGTGTTGGGCCATCATTGATCTGCTGTACCACATGCTTATCCCATATCTTGTCAAATAGTGTATTCATTCGTCAGCCTTTTTAAACTTGTTGATACAATCAATATAAGCTTCTACTGAAGCCGTCACAATATCGGTGTTGGCACCAAATCCATAATAGAGACTGCCATTGTACTCCACCTGCATGTGTACTTTTCCGACATCATCAGAGCCTTTCGAAATAGCTTGGATGGTAAATTCCTTCAGCGTCATCTGCTTCATGATAATCTTCTTCAGTGCTTTGATAGCTGCATCCACAGGACCATTACCCGAAGCTGCCGCCTCAAATTTCTGTCCAGAAATATCAAGTCCTATCGATGCTACGCTTTTCACACCCTTACCTGTGGTTACTTGCAGGAAGTCGAGTTTCACAGCATGAGCCTCAGCAGTATCAGCACCTGCCAGCATCATGATGTCAGCATCAGTCACGTCTTTTTTCTGATCAGCCAACACGAGGAATTTCTCATAAATATTGTTGATTTTCTTTTCGTCAGACACATCCACACCATTCACATGCAGACGATGTTTCAAAGCTGCACGTCCAGATCGGGCAGTCAGCACAATGCTATTGTCATCGATACCCACATCTTTCGGATCTATGATCTCGTAGGTATGCACATTCTTCAACACACCGTCCTGATGTATACCACTAGAATGCGCAAAAGCATTACGGCCGACGATAGCCTTGTTGGGCTGAACAGGCATATTCATCAACGAAGATACCATCCTTGAAATGGGATAAATCTTCGTGGTATTAACATTCGTCTCTATCTCAAGGGTCTTGTGACATTTAAGAATCATCGCTATTTCCTCTAACGATGTGTTACCGGCTCTTTCACCAATACCATTCACCGTCACTTCCACCTGCCGTGCACCAGCCATCACACCACTGAAGGTGTTGGCTGTTGCTAATCCTAAGTCATTGTGACAATGCGTTGAGATAATAGCCTTGTCGATACCATCAACATGCTCTTTCAGATACTTGATCTTCTCATAATATTCCTGAGGCAAGCAATAGCCTGTGGTATCAGGGATATTTACCACGGTAGCACCCGCCTTGATAACAGCTTCAACCACCTGAGCCAGATATTCATTATCGGTACGACCTGCATCCTCGCAGTAGAACTCCACATCGTCGACATAACGCTTGGCATACTTCGTGGCTGCAACTGCCTGTTCCAGAATCTTCTCGCGGGTAGAATTGAATTTAAACTGAATATGCTCGTCACTAGTACCAATACCTGTATGGATACGCTTGTGCTTGGCATATTTCAGAGCCTCGAAGGCCACATCTATGTCATGTTCCACCGCACGGGTCAACGCACATATTACGGGCCATGTCACTGCCTTTGAGATTTCAATCACAGAGTTGAAATCCGGGAAACCTGCTTCAATCACATCCACACCGAGTTGCTCTAATGCTTTAGCCACCTGAATCTTCTCTACGGTATTCAACTGGCAGCCTGGCACCTGTTCTCCGTCGCGGAGTGTTGTGTCGAAAATGTAAAGTCTGTCGTTCATTTTTGTTTTTATATTTATTGTTGTTATTTGTATATCTGCCTGAAATCAAAAAAGCCTTTCACACTCGGAAGTGAGAAAGGCTCTATATCATTTTGTTTACTATACCTATTTTATATATACACCTAAATCACTTCCGGCTGCTCCCTGCAGTCGAATAATAATAATGGCGCTAAGTAGGTTGAGATTCATCATCTTTTCTTTCTTTTATCTTAATTTCGGGTGCAAAGATATAACTTTCTAGTGAAACCAACAAACATTTTGTCGTTTTTTTGCGCTAAAGAGTATCTATTTCACACTTTTCACTCTAATTCATACACTTCGCTAGGCATTTTCCGCTTCAACACTTCCAGTTGTATATCCTTACCCGGAATGATGCCATAACTACGCAGAATGGCATCCACCGTCTTACGCGCCAACTCAGGATGATTATTCTCCTCACTCAGATGACACAGCCAGACATGCTTCAGCCGTTCCGTCATGTTCTCAGCCAAAACCTGACCACAATCCTTGTTCGATAAATGGCCATTCGGGCTGAGAATCCTGTCTTTCAGATATTGGGGGTATGGACCGCCCTGCAGCATCTCTATATCATGGTTGGCTTCTATCACCAGGTAATTGGCCTCAGCGATATAACCTTTCATCTCCTCCGTCACACTACCAGCATCGGTCATGATGACGAAGACTGTTCCGTCGACCTCGATCTTATAGCCCATATTCTCACTGGCATCATGAGGCACAAAGAATGGTGTTACCAGGAAATCGCCCAATCTGACAGCGGTACCAGGCTCCAACATCATTTTCTGCTCATTCAGCAGTTTCCGTTGCACACAATAGTTGTGGTCTATGCCCATGTGAACTTTCTCTGTGGCATAGACAGGTATATTGTAATCATGGCTGAACGCACCAACCGACTTGATGTGGTCTGCGTGATCATGCGTAATCAGGATTCTACGAACCGTGCTGAGACTGATGCCGTAATCCCTTGCATGCTTCTTGAGCGTTCTTAAGCCAACTCCAATATCTACGAATAATCCGTCGGTTGCGGTTGCGAGATAATAGCAATTACCACTACTACCGCTACCAAACGATATAAATTTCAGCATTTGGGTTTATATTTTCTGCAAAAGTACACAAAAAACATTGTTCAACCAAAGAATTATACATTTTTAATGTTTAGAACGGCAGACCCACCGCAAAATGGAAGGCGAAATCGCGACTCAATCGAGGATGGATGATAGCATAATGTTCTTCCTCTTCTGATTCATACGCCGGATTCACCGCCTTCATGCCCATATCGAAACGCATGATGAAATAATCAAAATTCAGACGAATTCCCAAGCCATAACTCACAGCCATATCACTGAGTAAATTCTGTAATTTGAACTGTCCACCAGGCTGCTGTTCATAATCGCGGATAGTCCAGATGTTACCCGCATCCACGAAAAAAGCTCCACCAAACTTCCAGAACAGATGGGTACGGTATTCCAGATTCATATCCAGCTTCATATCACCCGTCTGAGTGATAAAGTTGATGTTTCCGTCGTGCCCCTTATAGCGTCCTGGTCCCAAGCTACGGACACTCCATCCTCGCACACTATTAGCACCACCCGAGAAATAGCGCTTCTCAAACGGCAACACCGTACTATTGCCATAAGGATAAGCAATACCAAAGCCGCAATGGAACACCAACTGGTCCTTATAAGCTGGCATCAGATTACAAGTGAAATCCACATCACCCTTCACATATTGGGCATAGGCAATGTTAAACACCCGATAATGCCCATCGCCATCTCGTTCGGCATCAAACACCTTACTGCCCAGATTAAGCAGGTTACCAGCCGTTTCAAGATTCGTCTTGATAGCGACACGACCATTGTTGTAACTATAGCCGAAACCTGTCTTCATGATAAACATGTCTTCGTAATTATACCTGAGAATGGCATTATAATTACTGTTATCCTGCAGATATTCGTTCTTGAAGGTCTCGCTGATCCAAGGCATGAAGATATAGTTCAGGTCGACGAGGTCAAACTGATACTGGTCATAACGCGACTGCGGTTTCCAACGGTAACGCCATCCAGCAGAGAGCACTCGACGGTGGAACTCCGGACGATTCTGGGTGTCATACAGCAGCGACACCTCACTCGTAGCAATGGTCTTCCGACGCGTCTCACGACTCAGGAAAGGCATGATAAACCGTGGGAATGACAGGCGACTCTCCACGCTATACTCCACAAAATCCTGATTGCGATAGCCCTCCAGTCCGCGAATGGCCTCATAAGCACCACGCAGCTGCACGCTGAATGTTTCCGACCCGCGGAAGAGGTTGCGATTCTCATAGGTCAGCGAGGCAGCAGCACCAAGGTCTCCTGCTGTGTTCGTACCCTCAGGCTGAAAACTGAGCGTCGAGGGCTTATTGGTCTGCACCTGTACACCCATATCGAGCAGGGCTGAGTCAGGATCCGCCTGAAAATTGATGTTGGTATATCGCACAGCTCCCAAACGTCCAAAGTGGTTGTAAGTATTCTGGAGTGCATCTGCGGAGTACAGGTGTCCTTCAGTCAACAAGGTATTCTCACGCAGCACGCGGTCACGCAGATGGATCACACTATCCTGCAAATCACCGCTGGCATAGCTGATCTTTCTGATCGTATAACGAGTATGCAACGTGTCGTTGGAATCGCTCGTACGATAAGGTCTCAGCTGCAGGGTCAGGTCCACCTGTCGCGACTCCTGAATCGAATCAGCCAGATAGGAGATAAACTCCTTGTGGAAACGGTAATAGCCGCTATTCTGCAGGAAAGTGGTCAGACGGGAGCGCTCTTCGTTGAGGGCGTTCACATTAAACACCATGCCTTCATGAAGTCCACGCTTCTCAACATCATGATTCAAAAGATCGGCTATCACACTATCCTGAATGTCATACTTAAGATTCCTGATGTGATAATGACTTCCGGGATGGAGCACATAGAAGGCATTGAGTTTCTTTCCTTTGACGGTTGTAAACAATTCCACTTGTGCATCCAGATATCCCAGGTTGCAGAGGGCCAGCTGCAGCTCCTCACACGATTTTCCGGCCTGCAATGAATCAAACAACACGGGAGCTTCACCGATTGAATGAAGTGTACGGTTAATCCAGTGCGTACTGTCTTTTCCTGCCAGTCGGTAAATGCCCAAGGGAACCTTTGCCAGAGAAAACCAACGGGAGTTACCTTGCTGTCGCACATAGCTCTTCAATTGCGATGTGTTGATATCCTTGTATTTCCCATCTGCCACCACCATTACCTTATTCAGCATAACTTCACCTTCAGGGATGTCACGCGATGTAGAACATGCCGTCAGGAGCATGAGCAGAAAAGCGGTGGCCAACAGGCCTATTTGGTGTTTTGACATCAATATCTCACGAATTTGCTTGCAAAGATAGAAATAAATCTTTATCTTTGCAAACAAAAACCAAAATGATTAGCAAAAATCAGATAAAATATATCCGTCAGCTGGAACAGAAGAAGTTCCGCAAGCGTGAAAAGTGCTTCGTGGCAGAAGGACCCAAAGTTGTTGGCGACCTCATGCAGCAATACCAACCCAAGGCCATTTTCGCCACTGACGAATGGATAAAGGAAGTGGAGAGTTGTGATTACTCTAAACTGACTACCGTATCTCCAGACGAGCTGCGTCGCATCAGTTTCCTCCAGACTCCCCAGCAGGTTCTCGCCCTCTTCCCCATTCCCGAGCAAACCTCTTACCTCTCACCTCTTACCTCACACCTCACACTTGCTCTCGACAGTGTGCAGGATCCTGGCAATCTCGGCACCATCATCCGCATTGCCGACTGGTTTGGCATCGACACCATCTATTGCAGCGAAGATACCGCTGATGCCTACAACCCAAAGGTAGTACAGGCCACAATGGGCAGCCTTGCGCACGTACATATTATTTATACAGACCTGCTACAATTGTTCGACAAGTTGCCAAAGGACTATCCCGTCTACGGCACCCTGCTCGATGGCAACGATATCTACCAACAGCCCCTTTCCGAACACGGCATTATTGTGATGGGCAACGAGGGCAACGGCATCTCCGAGGCCGTACGCCAGCGTGTCACTCATCGTCTGCTTATCCCCAATTTCCATCAGGGCCCAAGTGCCGAGAGTCTTAACGTGGCCATTGCCACCGCCATCACCTGTTCCGAGTTCCGAAGAAGAGGCACCAAATAAAAAGAGACCTATCTTCTCAGACAAGCCCCTTTGCTAAAAATGGAAAATGATAAATATAGATTAAAATTACTAGTTATCGAGTGCAAATGTAGTCATTATCAAACTAAAAAGCAAGAAAAAAAGCATAAAACTGCTCTCTAAAACATCATTTTTGTCATTTTAGAACAGTTTAAGTTCGTTATACTACACAGTTTTTAGTCAGAATTTCAGCAGTTCGTTGTAGATTCGCTGCACAGGCAGGCCCATCACATTAAAGTAACTGCCAGAGAGACTGGTGACACCAATATAACCTATCCACTCCTGAATGCCATAGGCGCCGGCTTTGTCGAGCGGCTGGTATTTTTCCACATAGTAGTCTATCTCCTCATCGGAAAGTGTCTTGAATGTGACATCAGTGGTGACAGCAAAACTACGCTGACGCTGACGGGTCATCAGGCATACTCCCGTAATAACCTGATGCGTCTGTCCACTCAACTCTCGCAACATACGACGGGCATCGTCGAGGTTGGCAGGTTTGCCAAGCACCTCATGACCCAAGACCACCACGGTATCAGCAGTGATAATCAAATCATTATCAGCCATTAGGTCTTTATAGGCAGCAGCTTTCTCAGAAGCAATAAAAACCGGAATCTCCGGGATATCCAGATCACCCGGATAGTTCTCTTCGATATCAGGCAGTACCTTCACCTCGAAATCGATGTCGAGGCCACCGAGCAACTCCCGTCTTCGAGGCGAGTTACTGGCGAGGATAATGTGATAATTCTCAAGCATAGGCTCTCTATTGATTTACCAGCCGAAAGCTTTCTCGTCCATCACCCACTTGCCTTGGGCACGGAGTGTCTGCTCTATCACATCGCGACCACAACCATGACCACCGATACGGTCGCTCACATATATACTCACAGCCTTTATCTCAGGACAGGCATCATTAGGACATACCGGGCACCCTACCCTTCGCATGATTTCCAGATCGGGAATGTCGTCACCCATATACATCACCTCTTCGTCCTTGAGGCCGTACTTCTGAAGCAGATCCTCATAGGTCTTGATCTTCACTGCACAACCGATAAATATATCCTCTATGCCCAGATATTCATAGCGCTTACGGATACTCGGCACTCTGGCTCCCGATAGTATCACAATACGAAGGCCCAGCTTCATGGCCAGCTGAATGGCATAGCCGTCCTTGATATTTACTGTACGCAAGGGATCGCCTTCAGCAGAGAGTGTGATGGTCTCTGCACTCAGCACACCATCAATATCGAAGATGATGGCCTTGATTTTCTTCAGATTGTAGTTAATCATGACTTTTCACTATTCAGTATTAACTATTCACTCCTGAACTTGTTCAGGTGCACATTCTCCCACTTCAGCTTATCTTCATTCTGCGGCTTGCGCTCGTCGGCCTTATGTCCAACAGCAACGATACAGAGACAATTCAGGTTGTCGGGAATATCGAGCACACCACGAATCACGGTGTCGGCTGTTGTCCCGTCATCCAGACCGCGTCCACGCATCTGAATCCAACAGGAACCCAGTCCCAGCTCCTCAGCCTGATACTGCATGGAAATGGCAGCAATAGCACCATCCTCTATCCAACAGTCGTTCTGCATGGGGTCACCCAACACGACGATGGCCACAGGAGCCCCTTTCAGAAACTGTCCTCCAAGGTTCTTGGCATCGGAGAGTTTCTCGAGGTCGAGCTTATCGTCGACCACCACAAACTGCCAGGCTCTCTGTCCCTTTGACGTAGGAGCCATCAGGGCTGCACGAAGAATCAACTTCAGGTCGTCACCATCGACTTCCTGTTCGGTAAACTTGCGGTGACTGCGACGCAACTGCGCTAAATCTTTGAAATCTGTCATATGCTCTATCATTAAAATTTTGGCAAAGATACTATTTTTTTTAGACAAAAGAACAAAAGTAACAAAAAAATATTGTATTTTTGCGGCATGAAAGGAATCAAAACAACCATTTACACCCATCAGGAAGACTTGCCAGCCATTAGCGACGACAATTTCTTCCAAAGCCGACTGCTATTCGCCATCAGCGCGAAGACGCCGAGGATGAAGCCTTACATGGTGGTGTGTACCGATGATTCCGGAAATGTGTTGAGTCAGTTGCTGGCCATTGTGCGTTATCGCGCCTCTATCTTTCCGCCATTTTTCTTCATGCATTGTCGCGTGCTGGGCGAAGGGGTATATGCCTCAAGCGAATGGCGCAAGGAAGACCTGTTTGGCGAGATGCTGCAAGCCATCACTAGGAAGATGAGCAGCAAGACACTCTATATTGAGTTCAGTAACCTTACGCAAAAGACCTTCGGCTTTAGGTTTTTCCGCCAACAGGGCTATTTCCCCGTGCATTGGATGAGCATCCATAATTCACTTCATAGCCGGACGCCCGAAGAACGCATCAACGAGAAGATGCAGCAGCGCATCGACAATGCCTATGCCCGTGGTGTCACCACGAGCGAAGTAAAGACCGACGAAGACTTCAAGGCCTTTACCAAACTGCTACATCAGCACCATTGGTTCAAGCCAAAGCGTTATATCCCCGACAACCAGTTCTTCATCGAGGCCACCAAAACCGATGCGTGCCGACTGTTCGTCACCAAATACCATCAGCATGTGATAGGTTGTTCGGCCTGTGTCTACAGTCAGGGCGATGCTTTCCTTTGGTATGCAGCTTTCCGTCGTAAGACATATGTCATGCTTCATCCTGACACGCTGACCATTTGGCATGCCATCAAATACGCCCATCAGAACGGCTATAATCACATTAACTTCTTGGATGTGGGCCTGCCTTTCCGCAAGAACTCCTTCCGCGAGTTCATCCTGAGTTTCGGCGGAAAGCCCGTCAGCACCGTACGCTGGTTCCGTTGTTCTATCCGCTGGATCAACGCCCTACTCTCGTGGATCTATCGCGACTAATGGCTTCCGATATATAGGAAGATCATACCTAACAACACCAATGCCAGATCGAAGGCTTTGGCTTTGAGGTTCTTCTCGTGGAAGAACAGTGCACCGAACATGAAGCTCACGACCACACTACCCCTTCGTATCATCGATACAATACTGATCATGGCATCAGGCAGACTCAAGGAATAGAAATACATGAAGTCGGCTGCTGAAAGGAAGAGGCTGACACCCAGAATTGACCACGACCAATGGAAAGGCGTTGTCTCTTCATGTTTCGGCCACCAGAGCAGCCACAGCATCAGTCCCATCATGACACATTGATAGATGTTATACCACGACTGCACCATCATACGGTCTAGTCCCACGCCTCCACTTTCCACAGGCGCCATCAGGTATTTATCGTAGAGGCCACTCAAAGCCCCTAAGGCCGCAGCACCTACAATCATGTAAATCCAATGGTCGTGTTTAAAATCGATACCCTCTTTCTTACCACTGCGGCTCAACAGGAGAAACGACGCTACCGCCAACAGCACACCTATCCATTGCCAGATGTTCAACCGTTCACCAAACACCAGCAGCGCACCCACCAGCACCATCACTGGACGTGTGGCATTGATGGGTCCCACGATGGTCAACGGAAGATGCTTCATGCCGAAATAGCCGAGAATCCAACTCGATAAGACAATCACCGCCTTCAGCACGATATACTTATGCATCTCCCAACCGCCACTAGCCACATGGAAGATGCTGGCATCGAGCGAGTCTGAGGTGCCGCTCATAACGATGAAAGGCAGGAAGATGAGTGAGGAGAACAAGGTATTCAGAAACAACACAGGTATGACCGCATTGCTTTTCAACGCCTGTTTTTTAAACGAATCATAGCAGCCCAGCAGCGCTGCCGACATAAATGCCAATATTAACCACATCGCTCAATATACAATATCTTCCAGGAAGAGTGCGTTGCCCGGCATCGACTCACCGGCATCCGAACGCTGCTTTCCTTCAATCACTTTCTTAAAGTCATCTATCGACAAACGACCTCGTCCTACTTCAATCAGCGTACCCACCACCGCACGCACCATGTTTCTCAGAAAACGGTTGGCACGAATCTCGAAATACCAGCTGGTCGGCGATGTCTGCACCCACTCCGCCTTGGTCACATCGCAAAACGTGGTCTTCACGTCGGCCCCACTCTTACAGAAGGCACCGAAATCCTCATAGGTGGTCAGGATCTTAGCCGCCTCGTTCATCTTGGCGAAATCCAGCGGATAGTGTATCTCACAGGAATAGGCCCGTTGGAAAGGGTCCTTGACGGTATGAATATAATAACGGTACATGCGCGACTTAGCCGAGAAACGGGCATGCATCTCTTCGCTCACCGGCTCCACCTTGCTCACGGCAATATCATAAGGCAGCAGTCTGTTCAGCTTATAGGCCAGCTGCTGACCATCGATGACAGCACCCTCCCAATCAAAGTGTGCCACCATCATCCTGGCATGTACACCAGCATCGGTTCTGCCAGCTCCCGTCACAACGATGGGCTCACGCAATAGCGTCGAGAGTGCCTCCTGCAACTTCTCCTGCACCGACACACCGTTCGGTTGTATCTGCCAGCCGTGATACCGCGTACCATCGTAGCTAAATGTCACAAAATACCTACTCATACATCATCCATCTTACATCACTTCGTCACACGAATCCAGTCGGCATCCACCCAGCCGCGATCACACTTGGCATCGGTCTCGGCAGCAATGAATCCGAACTTCGCACCAATCCACTTGCCCTCTTTCATCTTAAATACCTGACCACAGTCGGTAAACTTCTTGCCGTTCTGACTCCAAGCGAACTGTACTTTCGAATCCTTTACTTTCAGGCGCAGGTAGATATCCTCGTGAATACCGGGTTTATAGTCAATCTTGTCAATGGCTGTAGGCTTCAGTGTGGCGATGACTTCTTCGGTCTGAGCCTTGCCCTTATCAGCAGCAATACAAGTCATCTGCACCAATTGGAACGCATTTCCGATACGACGCACCACAAGGGCGGAATAATCGAGTCCCATCATAATCAAACCGCCAAACTGCCCGTCAGCCTTCGAAGTCATACGCAGCTTTGTCGTCACAGTAAACGCATCAGCGGGAGTCTTCTGGAGCAGCAAATTAGGCACTTCCCAAAAGTTCTTCCAACCTCCAGAGAGTTTATAGGTGTAGATGCGGAAGGTGCCGAAAGCAGTAGGCACACCGAACTTCTCGTCGTAATTAGCATGCCATTGCCATTGCTTACCCATTACAGGCTGATTAAACTCATCGTTCTCCACCGGATTCACCACCACGTCGGAACTACTCTGAGGCTTGATGAAAGTGGTAACAGGCTCACCGTTAATGCCCATAACGGGCCAGCCTGATGACCAGTCTACGGGATTCAGGTGAACCACACGTCCGTAGGCTTCCTTATCCTGGAAGTGCAGAAACCAGTCCTCGCCGTATTTCGTATGCACCCAACCACCCTGATGAGGACCATTGATTTTGGTCTTGCCTTGTGCCAGCACAATCTTATGCTCGTAAGGACCGAATGGCGATTTCGAGCGCATGGCCAACTGAAAGCCTGTGGGCACACCACCTGCTGGACACATGATCCAATACCAGCCGTCGCGCTTGTAGAACTTCGGTCCCTCGCAGGTGCGGTTCTCTGTACCGTTGCCATCAAACACAATCACAGGCTGTCCGATGGCCTTCGTACCATCTGCCGACAACTCCCTGACTGTCAGCACGCTGGCATATTTTGCACGCGAATTGGCCCAACCATTCACCAGATAGCAGCGTCCATCCTCATCCCAAAGAGGAGTCGTATCGATATAGCCCTGTCCCTTGATCACGCAGACGGGTTTTTCCCATTCGCCTGCAGGATCCTTGGTCTTTACCATATACACGCCATAGTCGGGATCACCCCAATAAATATAGTACTCGCCCTCGTGATAACGAATGCTCGGTGCCCAAACACCATTACCGTGCTGAGGGGTACTGAAATGCTGTTCCAGTTCAGCATCACCTGTATAGAGCGACTTCAGGGCATAGCCGATAATCTCCCAGTTCACCAGATCCTTCGAATGAAGAATGGGCAGACCCGGAATACAGTTAAACGACGAGGCGGTCATATAATAATCCTCACCGCTGGGTCCTACACAGACATCCGGGTCGGAATAGTCCGCGTTGATCACAGGATTGGTGTAGGTACCGTCGCCATTGTCAGGCGACCACACCTCAGATTTGTAGTTTGTTTGGGCACTCGCCATCAGAGGCAGAGCGACAGTTAAGAAGATCTGTTTTTTCATATTTGTTTTAATTTCAGTTTGTAAGTGTTGTCAGAATATTCTACGCGCATCACATGGCCTGACGAACATTGCTTCGACAGTTCCAGCGCCACATGTCCCATGGTGCGACGGAGGTTTATTTCCACACAAGGATTTAATAAAAAAGTATCGTTATCTTCGCCACGAACCACCATCATGTCCACACCGAACGGACCAGCATAGCGATGGCGATAGAGCGCGCCAAGACATGAACAAATCTTTTCTCGAACTTTACAAAGCAAATCGTCTGATATATAGCAATTTATCATTTCTCGCTTTTCTTCTTCCGTCGCAAGGATATTTCCCGTATAGGCGCCATTCTCCGTATGAAAGAGCGAGAGCCCCAGATAGCGAACCTGCCCTTGCCCATCGCTCTCAAACTCCATGCCGAAGTCCTTCACCTTATGACAGTAGGTCTCAATCACTACGCTTCCTTGAGCAGCGCTCACATTACGTATCCAACGGTCCTGATATTCATTCAGTTCATTATCAATAAATCGGATACCCCGTCCGCTACTGCTCCAAGGGGCCTTGACCACTATCCGTCGATGGTTCCTGAGGGCTTGTTTCACCTCTGCTGTCGTCTCAGCCCGCCACGATTTTCCTGTAGTTCCCTCAAACTCAAGTTCCCTCAACAGGTCGACAGCATGCTTACGATGCGACAAGTCGCGTATCTCTGCTATCTCCTCTTCGCTGAGCACTGCCTCAACGCCATATCTCATCAAAAAGCTGCGCAGGGCCAGATCCCATCCCCAGGGCTCCACATGTGTGATGTCGAGTTTCGCCAACTGTCGTTTCTCAACGAACCGTTCGAACTGCCGATGCATCACCCTGGCGAAATCGCGCTGGGCATCCTCCACATTCTCCACCAACACATAGCCGTCAGTGGCCCAGATGGCAGGCAAAAACCCCAAGTCGTGCCGTAGCTGTCGCCCAGCATGAGGAGCTGTGAAATTGCTGAGGTTGGCGGCCAAAGCAATATCGTGTTCGGGATTAAAAATGTGCAGTGTTGCCATCTTTTCGGGTGCAAAGGTAATAAAAATCTCTCTTATTGCAATATTCTGCACACAAAAAAAACACAACGAAGATTTCCACGAAAAAATTTGGTGGATTGGATTATTTGTGCTATTTTTGCACAAAATAAAATATAATACTTAAAATTATGCCAGTAAAGATACTTAGTGTAGACGACGAGATTGATCTCGAATTGCTGTTGACACAGTACTTCCGTCGTCAGATCAGAAAGGGAGAATATGAGTTCAAGTTTGCCCACAACGGACTGGAGGCACTGACCATGCTCCTGAAGGAAAAAGACTTTGACATCATTCTAAGCGATATCAACATGCCCGAGATGGACGGCCTGACGCTGCTGACCAAGATCAACGAGATGCAGAACCCCGCCCTGAAGTGCATCATGGTGTCGGCATACGGTGATATGGGCAATATCCGTCAGGCGATGAACAACGGTGCTTTCGACTTTGCCACGAAGCCCATCGACCTCGACGACCTGAGTGTGACCATCGAGAAGGCCATCGAGCAGATTACCTATATCAAACAGATGCAGCAGGAGCACAACCAGCTGGAGTCGATCAAGGGCGACCTGGCTGTGGCCCGGGAGATTCAGCAGGCTATCCTGCCGAGAATCTTCCCACCATTTCCTGAGAATGCCAGTCAGATGGACATTGCCGCCTCGATGAATGCCGCCAAGGACGTGGGTGGCGACTTCTACGACTTCTTCCGCATTGACGAAGACCACATAGGATTCGTGATTGCCGACGTAAGTGGTAAGGGTGTGCCTGCCGCCATCTTCATGGCCGTGAGCAGAACGCTGATAAGGGCGACGGGCATCAGAGGCGTGAGCCCGGCAGAATGTATTAACTATTCGAACACGCTGCTGGAGAAAGAATCGGTGAACAACATGTTTGTGACCGTGTTCTACGGCATTTATAACATCAAAACCGGTGAGGTAAAGTATACCAACGCCGGACACAATCCCCCGTACGTGCTGAAAGCAAACGGCAGTCTGGAGAAGCTGCCCGTGTCAGGCAATATGGCCATCGGCATCTTCGACGACTTCGAGTATACAGAGACAACTTGCCAGTTGGCACAGGGCGACACCCTCCTACTCTACACCGACGGTGTGACCGAAGCCATCAATCCGCAAGAGGAGGAGTTTACCGAAACGCGTCTGGAGCAGACCCTGAAGAAGGTGGCGGGACAGACCTGTCAACAGGTGATCGACACCATCAAGGCCGACGTGAAGACGTTTGCCAATGGCGCTGAACAGAGTGATGATATTACGCTCCTTGCAATCAAGAGACAGTGAAGACTAGAAATATTATAACAGGCGCTGCGGGGGTGCTGTTGGCGGGAGCTGCGGCAACAGGCTTCCTGGGCTGGAAGGCAGAACGCGAGAAGGTGGAAGACCTGGAGAAAAAGGTGGAAGCCTTGCGGCTGCAGGAACGACGGTCGGCCGTAGACAGAAGCGTAAGTAAACAGATGGAGGAGCTGGCCAACGAACAGCGCGAGATATCTGACGAGAAACGTGAGGAAGCCATCCAGCAGACACGCGTGGCCAACGAGATGCGCCTGCGCTCGGAACTGGAGCGGCAGAACGCCATCATAGCCGAGCGGAACGCTGTGGCCTCGGAGCGAAAAGCTGTGGAAGCCTCGGAGATAGCAGAGAGTCAGCGACAGATGGCCGAACACCAGCGACTGCTGGCAGAGATGTCGAAGCAGAAGGCCGACACACTGAGCTATATCGCCCTCGGACGTTCACTGGGTTCGATTTCCACCATCCAGGCACAGGCGGGCAACGAAGACGTGGCCAACCTGCTGAGCTATGCCTCGTATCTCTATACCTCACGCTACAGAGGCGACATCTACTACCCCGCCGTGTTCCAAAGCCTCATGCGTTCGAGCCAAAGTGTGGTATCGTGGACGGAGCATACGGGCGCGGTGACGAATCTGGAATATATGCCGGGCGAAGACCACCGACTCGTGTCGGTGAGCGACTACGGTGAGATTATCCTGAGCGAAAGACAAGGCAACAACCTCAAGACGAAGGTGCTCTTCAGAAACAAAGACTTTGACTTCCGCGATGTCATCATCAACCGCACGAATGGTTGCATCTACGCCGCAAGTCGCTCGGGCCATCTGGTGGTGGTGCAGCAAGACCTCAAGACGGTGAAGGTGGTAGACCTCGACAAGATAGAACACCCCATGCGACTGCATGACATCAGCGACAACAACCTGCTGATTATCGGTGAGAACAGTCTGGGGCTCTACGATATAAAACGCAACATCCTACGCAGCACCCGACAGCTGAACTTCCGCGTTATCAAGGGCTCGCGCAAAAACAGTCTGCCCCTGCTCTTCGACGACAAGGGCAAGATGCACCTGGTGACGGGTCTCGACAACATCAGCACGGAGAACGTGCCTGTACCGGGCACCGTGACCGCCTATTGCGAATCGAAGAACACCGGCATCGAAGCCTACGGCATGAGCGATGGCACCATCTGGCTCATCTTCAAGGACGGGAAACGGCAACGGCTGTTAGGTCACCGGTCGCGTATCTCAAAGATGAAGCTCAACGGCCGACGTCTCTATTCTGCCAGCTACGACGGTAAGGTGAACCTCTGGATTACCGACAATGAGAAAGTGGAGCCCATGACCCTCATTGAAACGAAGAACTGGATTATGCACTTTAACTTCGACTCGACGAAGAACACCTTCTGGATGGGTGATGCGAAAGGCGGTCTGACGGCCGTGAACATCTCTGTGCCCATCATGGTGGAGCAGGTGAAGAAGAAACTCAAGCGCGACCTGACCACCGAGGAATGGAACTACTTCATCGGACAGTCAGTGCCCTTTGAGTCTTTTTTAGTGAAAAGTGAAGAATGAAGAGTGAAGAATTTGCTACCGCTATGACAAAGATTATGATACATAAGAATATAAGCATAAAAGTGTCCAAGTCTTTCGCACTGATTGTATTGCTGCAACTCTGTGCGGTAGCAAATTTTTCATTCTTCACTCTTCACTCTTCACTTATACATGCTCAAGGCATTCCTTTCTTCCGTAACTACACGGCGGAGGACTATCATGCCAACAACATGAACTTCGACATTGAGACCGACGAGAACGGCACGATCTATGTGGCCAACTTCGAGGGTCTGATGTATTACGACCATGCTGAATGGCGCATTATCCGCACGCCAGGCACAACGCGCATCATCGTGTGCGTCAGAGCCAGCGACAACCAGATATGGGTGGGCGGCTATAATTACTTCGGAAAGATTAAGCGAAAGGCCAACGGCGAGATCTACCTGCAGAGAATAGGCAGTGAAGACCTGTTCCGCGGCGAGGTGAGAGAGATATTCGAGGAAAACGGCAAGCTGCTCTTTGTGGTGAGCAACGGCTATATCTACGAGGTGAAGAACGACAAGGTGAGCGTGTTTAAGAAGGTTGACGAGAAGTCGCTGAAGATGGGCATGCTCGATGTGGTGAACGTTGAAGCGCTGGAGAGCGGCGCGAAGGAAGTGGCGATGACCGACACCGTGCTGACAGAACCGTTGGGCGACAACTTCACCGCCTATCTGAGGAAAAACTCCGGATTGATCATCAGCAACAACAATACCAACACGAGCTATCCGATGACCGATGCCAACGGCCTCTGTTCAAACGACCTTGCCTACGGCGCTTATGACGGCAGAGGACAATTATGGGTAGCGACCGGCAGAGGACTGTTTGCCGTACAGGTGCCCTCTTCCTATTCGCGCTTCACCGCCAACGAAGGACTTATCGGCAGCGTGCTGTCGTTAGAAGCCCTCAACGGAAAGATCTATGCTGGCACCGACGACGGTTTGTTCCGGCAGGAAGGCATCCGCTTTGTCAGGGTAACCGGCATCAAACACGCCTGCTGGAATCTGAAGAAATACGGCAACGACCTGTTGGCAGCTACTGCCGACGGTATCTACAGGATAGCCCCCGACGGACGAGTGGCCCATCTGACAACCGTTACCTCGCTGGCTGTAGAGACCGACGGTGAGATGATCTACAGTGGCGAGCTCAACGGCATCTACCAGCTCAGCGCCAACGGGCAGAACCACAAGAAAGTATGCAACCTGGAGAATGTCAGGAAGCTGCTGAAAGACAAGGATGGCGTGATCTGGGCACAGAGCCTGTACGGCACCGTTTGGTTTAAGAAGCCCGGCGAACCAAATTTTAACCTCTATAAGACTGGCAAGAAGGCAGAAACCATGTCGACCATCGTGCCCGTTGCAGGACAGGTGACGGTGGTCAGCGCCGAAGACACGAAGCCCTTCCCCTACCCGCTCAACTCCTTCATCGACGATAAAGGTGTGACCTGGATGACCAACAATGAGGGAAAGCGCCTCTACCGCTGGAAGGACGGCAAGCGATTGGGCGATATGGACCATATACTCTTCCCCCTGAACGAGACCACCATCCGCACCTTATTAGTGCAGGACGACCACATTTGGATTGGCAGCGACAACCAGCTGACCGTGATCGACACCAGCATGAAGGAGCCCATGATGGACATAAAGCCCAAGCTACAGATACGCTCGATTGTCTTAAATGGCGACAGCGTGCTCTGGGGCGGCTTTGGCACGATGCCCGAGGTGCTGCCTACCCTTGGTTACCAAGATGACAACCTCGACTTCACCTACTCACTCTCCTATAGCCCCATCGTGGGAAAGAACCTGTACAGATACAAGATGGACGACGACAAATGGAGCCCTTGGTCGACGCAGACCCGCATCAGTTTCACCAACATCGCCGAGGGTGCCCACACCTTCAGCGTGCAGGCGATGGACGCCATGAACCGACAGTCGGACATTGTCAGCATACGATTCATGATTACCCCGCCCTTCTACAAACGGTGGTACATGAACCTGTTCTATATGCTGCTGATGCTTGCCGCTGCCTACGGCCTCTTCCGGCTCCGTCTGCGCAAGCTGGAGAAGGATAAGATACATCTGGAGAAAGTCATCAAGGACCGTACGGCAGAGGTGGTAAGACTGGAGAAGATGGCCACTGCCGGTAAGCTGACACAGGGACTTATCGACCGCATCCTGAACCCGCTGAACTACATCAACAACTTTGCCAAGCTCTCAGAAGGTCTGGTGAAAGACATCAAAGCCAACGTGGAAGACGAGAAGGAGCGGATGAACGAAGACAACTACGAAGACACGATGGACGTGCTCGACATGCTCAGTGGTAACCTGCAGAAGGTAGGCGAACACGGACAGAACACCACCCGCACCCTGAAGGCGATGGAAGAGATGCTGAAAGACCGTAGCGGCGGCATCGTAGAGATGGACCTCACTGCTGTGATACGTCAGGATGAAGAGATGCTGCAGGCCTACTACAAGAAAGAGTTGGACGAGCATCACATACAGACGGTGTTCGACCTGCCAGAAGCGCATCTGCAGATAAACGGTAATCCCGAGCAGCTGAGCAAGACCATCATGAGTCTGCTGGCAAATGCCGTCTATGCCGTTGTGAAGAAAGCGAACAACACCCAGTATCAACCCGAGATTACGCTACAGGCGAAAGCCGACGGCAACACGGTGAAGATCATCGTACGCGACAATGGTATCGGTATCGAAGACACCATCACCGACAAGATCTTCGACCCCTTCTTCACCACCAAGACTACCGGTGAGGCTGCGGGTGTAGGACTCTATCTCAGTCGTGAGATCGTACAGAATCACGGCGGAGACATCAGCGTGCAGTCGGTCAAGAACGACTATACAGAATTCACCATTACACTACCCTATAAAAAATCATAGCACTATGGACCAGATTGAACAGTTGAAAGAACAACTCCATAAACAGGAAAAGCTCGCCTCACTAGGCGTCCTGAGTGCTGGCATCGCCCACGAGATACAGAACCCCCTGAACTTCGTCATCAACTTCAGTAAGATGTCGGACAAGCTGCTCAAGGATCTGGAGGAGATTGTGGCAGACAACGAGGATAAACTGCCCGAAGCCGACCGCGAAGACCTCAACGACATTGTGGCCGACCTGAAGGAGAACATGATGAAGATTGTGGAGCACGGCGAACGCGCCATCAGCATCATACAGGGTATTCTGCTCGTGTCGAGAGGCAAGGAAGGCGAATTCCTGCCCACCGATGTGTCGAAACTCGTGAAGGAATACGTATGGCTGTCGTATCACGGCATGCGTGCCAACCATAAAGGCTTCAACGTGAGCATACACGAGAGCTATGAGGAAGGGCTGCCCATGACGATGGCCATTCCACAGGACCTGAGCCGTGCGGTGATCAACATTACCAACAACGCCTTCTATGCCGTGTGGAAGAAACAAGAAACGATGGGCGAAGGTTATATGCCGGAGGTGTCGGTGAAGGTGATATCGGCGGAGGGAAACATACGGGTGAGCATTGCCGACAACGGTGAAGGCATGAGCGAAGAGGTGCAGCAGCGCGTTTACGAGAACTTCTTCACCACCAAGCCCGCCGGACAAGGCACAGGACTCGGTATGGGCATCACCCGCGACATCATCGAGAACAAACATAGCGGACACCTGTCGTTCACATCGGTTCAAGGCGAAGGCACTACCTTTACGTTCACTATACCCATCAGAAAATGAGCACAAGAAGACACCTTATTATAATAATAGCATGCCTGTTGACGACGCTCTCTGTCTCAGCACAGGATTACACCGCCCGACAAATCTATGCCCAGGCGGAAAGCGAATACGACATCGGCCGCATCGAACAGGCGCTATTGCTACTGCAAGGCAACGTACAGAATTTCAGCGGCAACCTGCGGGAGAGTGCCTACCGACTGATGGCCCTCTGCTGGCTCGGACTCGATGACACCGAGAAGGCAGAACAAGCCACCCGTTATCTGCTGAATGCCGACCCCTACTACTCTGCCTCGCCACAAGACCCACAGCGGTTTATCGATATGGTGGAGAACCTCCGTTCGGGTCTCACGGCAAAAGTTACCACAGCCTCCAGTCAGGCAGAGTCGTTGGCCGAGGTGCCTGTGCCCATCACCCTCATCACCGAGGATATGATCCGTAACTGCGGCGCACAAAACCTGCAGGAAGTGCTGGCGACCTATGTGCCCGGTATGAACATCATTGACAGTAACGACGACATCAACATCGCCATGCGCGGCATCTACAGCAACGGGCAGGAGAAGATACTCATCATGCTCAACGGCCACCGCCTGAACAGCTACTGCACCAACATTGCCGCACCCGACTTCAGTGTCAGTCTGGAGAAGATCAAACAGATAGAGGTGCTGCGCGGTCCAGCCTCATCGCTTTATGGCGGTGTGGCCCTCACAGCTGTGGTGAACCTCATCACCAAACAAGGTGCTGACATCGACGGTGTGAAAGTAAAGGCAGGCGTGGGCAACTACGGACAGATGCGCGGCGACATTATTCTCGGCAAACGCTATTTCGACCTCGACCTGTTGGTTTGGGGCAGCCTCTACAAGAACAACGGTGAGGAGATGAAAGTGCCGGAAGAGCGATTCGACGAAGACATCTATGACATGCCCTACGACCACTTCAAGATAGGCCGTATCGGCAACAAGCCCTCGCACGATTTCGGTCTGCAGCTGAAATGGAAAGACCTGCAGTTCCTCTATGACGCCCGATTCTCACAGATCGTAGCGCCTTTCACCATGAGTACGCTGGCCAAGACCTACGACTGGGACAGGTATAAATCGATGAACGGCTATTCACCCAGCTTTGCGACAACGTCGCACCATGTAGACCTGAGCTACAGCCGACAGATAAAGCAACTCTATCTCAAGGGCAACATCGCCTACGACAACTCCGACCTGACACACTACCAGGTGCTACTCGACACAGAGTTTCCGGCATTAGGCACATTGTTAGGGATTGATGTTGATGCCCTTGATAACATTTTCAATTACCCCGGACTCTTCAGATACATCAACGGTCAGGAGCAGAACTACAGTGTACAGTTGAAAGGCGACTACAGCTATGTGAACAGCAAAGCGCATAAAGGCAACCTGAGCTTCGGTACGGAGTTTTCTCATTTCAAGCTCGACGACGTGCGCTATGCACTCGGCTATAATTACGAAAATGTAGCCCCGGAAAATCCGATGATTCCAGAACATGGTAAAGGTCATGAGAACAGTTATAACGCCTTCTTGCAACTGAAGCACCAGTGGCGTTCGTTAATCTTTAATGCCGGACTGCGATACGACCATAAGAAGCGTGTCGACAATCGTACGCTGAATGAGTTCTCACCCCGTGTGGCACTCATCCTCATGAAGCCCAAATGGAACCTCAAGCTCAGCTACTCGAAGTCGTTTGTCGATGCACCTTATTTGTATCGTAAGACCGACGAGCTGCTGCCATTACTGACAAAGAACACTAGTCTCGATAACTATGCCACCCTAAACCCGGAGTTCGTGCATTCCTTCCAGATTACCTTTGCAGGATTGGAATGGGCAAAGGGATTGTCCTTCGAGGTCAACGGCTTCTACAATAAGGCCGAGGACCTGATTATGACGCATATTATCGAGCATTTGAACGAGGCGGTCAACAAGACCGCAGGTGTGGAAGTGATGACCAGCTACCGCAGTCCGAAGTACAGCGTAGAATTCAACTGCACCTGGATACGCACCTTCGATTCGAACCTCTTTATCAAGAACATTGATACCAACAACAACACGCCGGCCATCACGTCGAATGTAGTCCTGGCCTGGCAGGCAACTCCCCGACTGAAGCTGTTCTCAAATGTGTTGTTCGAGAGTAAGCAGACCTCATATAACCTTGACCTCACGCAGATGATTCTATACACCAATATCGCTTCCTACATCGAGGAAGCGTTGGAGAATGAGTATTACGATTCAGCGATGGAATGGACGGAAGAGTTGGAGAGGGTGAAAGGAACACTCATCCATCAGGAAGACATGAAGGCCCGCGCCATCATGAACCTCGGTGCTGAGTACAAGTGGGGCAACCTGACCCTCGGAGTAAATGTGCGTAACCTCTTCAACACGCAATACAACCGCAGCGGTATGAACACCAAACTCATCCCCCAGAAAGGGCGCTGGTTTATGTTCGATGTGGCCTATAAGTTCTGACCAGAAGGCCGAATTTTGCCCCAAATCCTTGATTAAGCGCAAAAATAACATTATTTAATACAGAAATTGCAATTTAGACTTTGCAATTTGAAGAAAAAGTAGTAATTTTGCCGCACTTTATAAAGTGTAGAACAAATCAATGGCATAATGGAGGCGTTTTTCAGGACACATAGATACCTTGTGGAGCATGTCAATGCACCAGTTCGTCGTACCCTCATGGACGAGATAAACTGGAGCGACCGACTGATTGGCATCAAAGGCACCAGAGGTATCGGAAAAACCACCTTCCTGCTGCAATACGCCAAGGAGAAGTTTGATATCAACGACCGCCAGTGTCTGTATATCAACATGAACAACTTCTACTTCCAGGGACACGGTATTGCCGAATTTGCCGGAGAGTTCTATCATCATGGCGGTCGCACACTGCTCATCGATCAGGTGTTCAAACAGCCTGACTGGAGCTCAGAGCTGCGCAAGTGTTACGACCTCTACCCCAACCTCAAGATTATTTTCACGGGTTCGAGCGTGATGCGACTGAAGGATGAGAATCCTGAGCTCAACGGCATCGTGCAGTCGTACAACCTGAGAGGATTCTCCTTCCGCGAGTTCATCAACCTGTTGACGGGCAACCATTTCCGCCCCTACACCCTCGACGAGATCCTCAGCGACCACGAGCGCATTATCAAGCAGATTCTGCCTAATGCCTCACCCAACCGCTATTTCCAGGACTATATCCATCACGGCTTCTATCCCTTCTTCCAGGAGCATCGCAACTACAGCGAGAACCTGCTGAAGACCATGAACATGATGACCGAGGTGGACATCCTGCTTATCAAGCAGATTGAACTGAAGTATCTCACGAAGATCAAGAAACTCTTCTACCAGATAGCCGAGGAAGGCTCGAAGAAGGCGCCCAACGTAAGTAAGCTCGCCAACGACATCGAGACCTCGCGCGCCACCGTGATGAACTATATCAAGTATCTCACCGATGCCCGATTGCTGAACCTCATCTACCCCATCGGCGAAGACTTCCCCAAGAAGCCCGCCAAGGTCATGCTCCACAACTCTAACCTGCTCTATGCCATCTACCCCATCCAGGTAGAGAAGCAGGAGGCGATGGAGACCTTCTTCGTCAACTCGATGTGGAAGGACCACAAGGTGAACACGGGCGGTCGCGACTGCAACTATCTGGTCGACGGCAAACTGAAGTTCCGCATCATCGATGCCCATCAGATGCAGCGCATGAAGATACAGGATGACGTGATTTACGCACGCTACAACACAGAAATAGGACGAGGCAATCAGATTCCTCTCTGGTTGCTAGGCTTCCTATACTAGTTAGTAATATATTAATAAGGTTTATTTATTTTATATTTATCAAAACAAATGGCTAAAGAAAAGAAATTTATCACCTGTGATGGTAACGAGGCTGCGGCTCACGTGAGCTATATGTTCTCGGAGGTAGCTGCTATCTACCCC